>JAUNQN010000007.1 GCA_030536145.1 Akkermansia sp. | reverse complement strand
TCTCCAAGTACTACCAGTCCCCCACCAAGCTGTACGCCTCCAACTTCTGCCTGCCGAACTGCAAGGCCGAGTACGCCCCCATTGCCTACCAGTGCAAGGACAAGGTGCAGCCCGCCCACTGGGTGGCCGTGTACCGCGGCAAGGTGAAGGCTCCCTTCACCGGCACCATGCGCTTCTGCGGCACGGGTGACGATACCCTCTGCGTGCGCTTCAACGGCAACACGGTGCTGGAATCCGGCTGGACCATTCCTTCCACCAACGTGCACGCCGGCGGTTCCAATCCGGCCTGGCGCCAGAGTGTGACCAGCGGCCAGGTTTCCCAGCTGAAGGGCTATGAGTACATCACCCGCCCGGAGATGCCCACCTGGAGCAACACGCTCGGCGGCCTGGCTGCCGGCAAGGAAATCAAGGTGGAGGAAGGCAAGACCTATCCCATCGAGATTATGATTTCTGAAATCCCCGGTGGTGCCTTCGGCTTCGTGCTGCTCACCCAGCAGAAGGGTCCGAACGGTTACGACAACAACAAGTTCGACCTGTTCCGCACCAACTTCTCCTGCCCCACGGCTGCCGAGATTGAGAAGCTGATCAGCGCGGAAGGCTGCAGCATGGGCAAGATGGAGTTCCCCGTGTTCAACCAGGACTCCCCCATCTGGGTGGCTACCCCGTAAGGAGCCAGCCACAGCTCTTTTTCAAACGCCCTGCCTCCCCGGCAGGGCGTTTTTGCTGTTGGGGGGAGCCAGTGCGCTGCTCCTGTGAGGGTGTGGACAAAGCGGGTTGGTTTGCTGGGGTGTTGTGGACCCATCACGGCGGCAGGGGAAATTCCAGAAAGAAGACCGCCAAGGTCGCCGTGATTCCCGAACCGGCAGTGCCACCCGCCTCACCCACGGGTCGTGTCGACCTGTGGGGGACCACGGTGATATTACCCTGCCGGGAATCACGGCGACTGACGCGGCCCGCTGTCTGAAACCACATTTGCCGCCGTGATGGATTCACACCACGCTGCACATGGGGGCAGGGGTAAAAGCAAGGCGGGCAGCCCGGTGTGGGCTGCCCGCGGAGGGGGGGGGAATAGTAACGCGGGGCGTTACTTCTTCTTCTTCTTAGCGGGCAGGAGCTCCACCACGCCGTTGGAATCATGGCTCTTGTCCGCGCGGGCGGTCACGATGATTCGGCAGCTGTTGTTGCCCTGGGCGGAATCCGGGATGCTGTACTTGAAGACGTTCTCCTTGGAGGGATTGCCGGCAAAGCCTTCCTTCTTGGATTCTGCCACCACCTGGCCGTCCATTTCAATCTTGATGGACTTGAAGAGCAGGCGCTCTGAACCGCGGGTGAAGCGCAGGCGGATGGAGCCGTTGGACTTCAGGTCTGCGGGGGCGACGGGGAAGGAGAGCTCCTTCCAGTCGTTGGAAATCATGCCCTTGTCCCAGGAGCCCACGGGCTTGCCCTCCACGTTGCCGGAATCGGTATCGGCGGCCAGTTCCTTGGCGCGCTTGATGAGCTTCACGGCGGCGGCGTTCGGGTCCTTGTAGGGCTTCACCTCGGAAAGGCCGCGCTTTTTCTCCACCCACTGGTTCTCCCACTGGCCGATGTTGTTCTTGGCACCCTTCAGCTTGTTCTCCACATGGAGCTGGCGGCGGGGCAGGTAGAAATCACGTATAAGGCCGGACCAGATACGTGCGGCGTAGTCGTTCACGGGCGGGCCCCAGATGGTGACGATACGGCGTGCGTTGCGCTCGTAGTAGTCCTTGAGCTCCGGGGTGGTGCCGCAGTTGCGGGCGAACTCAATCCAGCGGCCCATGCGGAACACGGGGTGGGATTCCAGCAGCTTGTCCATGGCCAGCATCAGCTCGGTCACGCCCTTCTCGTATTCGGCGGCGGTCTCGTTGTCGCCCTCGTTCATGGCGCGCTCACTGGCGCAGATGAGCTGCTCCACGCGGGCACCCACGTAGGCGGCGGTGAACTCGATGAGGTCTGCCTGGTACAGGGCATTGTCCTTGTACTTGGGAGCGGCGGCGGCAAAGGATTCGATACCCTGGTAGAACTCCGGCTTGGTGTTGATGGAGCCCTTGCCGGGGCCGCCGGGGCCGCTCTGCCAGTTGTAGCGCGGGTGGTCCGTGAAGGAGCCGTACACGGACTTGCACATCAGCTCCCAGAACTTGGTGATTTCCGGGCAGGTGGTGCCGTAGCGGGCGGCGGTGTAGTTGTCCAGCCACTTGGCGGTGTCGATGTGCTCCGTGGACCAGGCAGCATCGGCCATCAGCTCGTACACCACCTGGTTGTTCTCAATACCTTCCGGGGCCATGCCGTGGCCCACCAGGCGGCCCTTGTTGGCGGAGTTGAGCGCCTCCAGGTGGCCGTTGGCATAGAAGTCCAGCACGCCGGTAAGGCCGCACTTGCCGCCCATGTTGGGGATGACGCTGTAGATCCAGGGCTTGTTGTAGAATCCCTTGTGGAACTCCCAGTTCACCTGCTTGTGCCAGAAGTGCTTGTTGTAGTCCACGGCCTCGTCCAGCAGCAGCATCTTGTCGTCCGGCACCTTCTCAATGAGGGCGGTCAGGGTCTTCTGGTCCCAGATGTTGCGCTGATAGCCGAACATCCAGCCCTGCATCACCCAGATGGCATCCGGGTTGGCGGCCTTGATGGAGTTGTATACGGCCTCTCCGTACTGGGACATCAGGCTGTAGCGCTCCGGCGTGTTGTGCGGGGGGAAGGGCACTTCCATCTCGTTGAAGCTGTCGATGAGGTAGTGGTCGCACTTGCCGAATTCCTTCTCCCATTCCTCGATGAACATGGTGCCGATTTTCTGGAAGATGGGCTGGTCCGGCGTGACCATCCAGTTGTGGAAACGGCCGCCGCACCAGGAGGTCTGCACAATGTTCACGCCCGGTTCCACGCGCTTGAGCGCCTGCGGCACAAAGCCGGCAAAGCCGGGGCAGATGGGTTTCATGCCCAGGGAGCGCATGCGCTTGAGAATCTTGTGCTGCAGGGCAATCTGGTTCTCATGCCAGGCATCCGGCATGGGGCCGTCCACCCCGCTGATGTTGCCCATGCGCATCCACGGCAGGTGGGCCGGGCCCACAAAGTAGTTGTCAATCTCCTGGTCCGTGAGCCCCAGGCGCTTGAACACACGCTTGGTGATGGCCTCCTGCGCCACCAGTGCCAGCGGGGCGTTGATGCCGTGCAGGGCCATGTAGTCAATCTCCTGCTCCCAGCGTTTCCAGTCCCAGTAGGGCAGGGTGTAGCCGTAGGTGACCACGTTGAAATAGTAGCGGTAGTCGAAGGGGGTGCTGCCCTTCACCTGGGCCTTGCTGTTCCAGGCCTCGGAGCCCACGCGGTTGCCGCTCCAGCTGCAAATGCCCTTCTGCTGGGCTTTCAGGGCGGCGTAATAGCCGTGGCACAGGGCAACGGGGGAGTTGCCGGTGATGATGAGCTTGCCGTCCTTCACCTCGGTGGAGTAGCTGTCGTGGTCGCCATCCTTGGCGGGAGCGGCCTTCAGCTCCACGGCGGCGTCCTTGCCGGCAAAGCGCTTGATGACTTTCTCGGCGGATTGGCAAATGTCGCCCGTTTCGGCGGCAAAGGCCAGCCCTGCCAGGGCCATGCACAGTGATGTAAGGGATGTCCTAATCATATTCCGTGCTGCCTTATAGCAAAAACAGGCGGTGAAAGAAAGCAAAAAGTGCAGGCCTGCCCGCTTTTTCCTTTACTACCCCCGCGCGGCATGGTATCTTGCCCCAGATTACGCCATGACCGCCACCGCCACTCCTGCCGACAAGCCCTCCCGTCTCCTGAGCCTGGATGCCCTGCGCGGGCTGGATATGCTCATCATTGCCGGGGTGGATACCCTGGTGTACAGTTTGGCCCATGCCGCCCCGGGGAACGGCGCGGTGCAGGGCCTGCGGGAGCAGATGACCCATGTGGACTGGGAGGGGCTGGTGGCGTATGACCTGGTGTTCCCGCTCTTTGTGTTCCTGGCGGGCGTGTCCATGCGGCTCTCCCATGAGCGCCGGGCCAGGGCGGGCACGGGTGCGCTGCGCAACTTGTGGAAGATGTGGAGCCGTGCCGCCATCCTGGTGGTGCTGGGCTGGGCCGTGAACGGGGCCGTGACGCTGGACGGGGGGATGCGCTATGCCTCCGTGCTGGGGCTCATCGGCATTTCCGGCGCGCTGGCGGGCACGCTCAGCATGGCCCTGCGGCGCAGCGCCGCCGCCTGTGCCGCGGCTGCCGGGTGCATTCTGCTGGCGGTGGGACTGTGCCAGTTCATGGGCGGGGATTTCACCATGCAGGGGAGTTTCAACGCGCAGGTGGACCAGTTGCTCTGCCCTGGCCGCCTGTACCGCCCCTGGTTTGACCCGGAGGGCCCGTTCTGCATCCTCTCTGCCACGGCGCTGTGCCTGGCGGGCTATGCGGCGGGGCGGCTGCTTTCACTGCCGCTGGCTCCGCGCCTGCTGTGGATGGCCGGTGCCGCCGCAGCCTGCATAGCCGCATCCCTGCCGCTGCCCTGTATCAAGAATATCTGGACCCCCGGCTTTGTGCTGGCGGCGGCGGGAGCCTGCACGCTGCTGCTGGCCCTGTTCCACATCCTGCTGGATGTGCTGCCCTGGCGCAAGTGGGCCTATCCCCTGCAGGTGGCGGGCAGCAATGCGCTGTTCCTGTACCTGCTGGTGGCGCTGGTGCCCGTGCAGGATGTGGCACGCCGCCTTTCCTGCGGCATCTGGCAGGGGCTGCCGGCGGAGTACCTCCCCGCGGCCTATGCCGCCACGGCCCTGCTCCTGGCCTGGCTGGTGGTCTTTTTCCTCTACAGGCGCCGGGTGTTCATCAAAATCTGATTGGCAGCATCGGCTGAAACCTGGCCGCAGCCGGTGTTATTCCTGCGCGGCCAGCTCCCTGTACAGCTCCATGTGGGCGCCTATCATATCCTGGCGGCGGTAGGGTGCGGGTACGGGGGCGTGGGGCTTGGGCGGGTTGGTGTGCCAGGCGGCCAGCAGGTCTGCCATGGCGGCGGTGTCTCCCACGGGCACCTTGCCCTGGGGCAGGAAGATATCCAGCTGTTCGCCCACGCCGCCGTGCTCATAGCCCGCCACGGGGCGGCCCAGGGCCAGGGCATCCAGCGTGGTTTTGCCGAAGGATTCCGGGATGAGGGTGAGGGAGAGCGTGACATCGCACGCGCAGAGCACGTCCCGCAGGTCGCGGCGGTGGCCGGTCCATGTTACGGCATCCTGCAGCCCGGCGGCGGCAAAGGCGGCTTTCACCTCGTCGCGGAAGGCCTCCTTGCCCTTCTTGGTCTCCCCCACAATGACGGCGTGCGCGGGGATGCCGCGTGCGCGCAGGGCGGAGATGACGGGGATGAGGTGGGCGGCACCCTTGATGCGGGTGATGCGGCCGGGCAGGCAAAGGGTGAACTTACCCTGCAGCTCCGGGAACTGCTGCTGCCAGGCGGCGCGCCATTCTGCGGTGGGGGCGTATTCCGGGAAGTTCTGGGTGGTATCCACGGAGTTGGGGATGACCGTTATCTTCTCCTCCGGGGTGGAGGGGTAGTTCTCCAGGATATGCTGTTTCATGCAGCGGGAGACGGCGATGACGCGGTCTCCCTTGGCCATGATGCCGGAGTAGAAGTTCACGGAGTGGAACCCGTGGAAGGTGGTGACCACGGCGGGGCGGATATTCCGTTTCACGCGCTTGGCTGCCAGGTAGCCCACCCAGGCGGGCACGCGGGAGTGCAGGTGCAGGATATCCGGCCGCTCCGCCTTGATCAGGCGGGCAATGCGCGGTACCATCATGAAGGTTTTCAGGCTCTTGCGGCCCACGGGCAGGGTAATGTGGCGCGCGCCTGCGGCGGTGATGCCCTCTGTCATGGCTCCGCCGGCGGAGACCACGATGTTCTCCACCCCCAGCGGGCAAAGCCCCTGGCAGAGCTCCAGGACAACTTGTTCCACCCCGCCGGAGGACAGGGAGGGCAGCAGGTGCATCACTTTCATGGCAGCAGGTCGGGGAAGCGTTCCAGTATGTAGTCTGCGGCGCGTGCCGCCTCGCATATCACCTCTGCCTGCGTGGGCAGGCTGTGGGTCTTTGCCCATTCCGTGAAGGAGTGCACGGTGCCTTCCTCCATGAGCATGTGGATGCCGCGCTCCACGCGGGAGGGGCCGCGGCGCTTGCCGTGCTGGGTGGCCTGCGCCATGGTGATGATGCCCACGGGCGCACCGCTGGAGAGGGCCTCGTACACCATGGACACGCTGTCCTGGGTTACCCACACCTCACGGGCGCGGGCCAGGTGGTCCGGCACCCAGTCCGGGCCGGTTTCCTCCACGGGCACCACGCGTATGCCGGGGCAGGAACGGGCTATGTCCTGCACAAAGTCCGCCGGGGTGCGGCGGGAGGTGGTGAGGACCATGGGGATGGTGTTGTACCGCGTGATGGTGGCCAGCTGGGTGAGCACCAGCTCCGCATCCCAGGAGAACCCCTTGCTGGGGCCGCCCACCAGGATGAGGGTGTGCGCCTTGGGCACGTCCGGCCGCGGGCGTATGCTGTTGATGGCGCCGTTGGTGCAGAACACGTTGGGCGGCACCTTGCCGTTCTCCGGCATGTCGTGCCGCGGCATGATGCACAGGTCGAACGCGGAGAGGGGCAGGCTGGGTTTCATGCACACCATGCACAGGCAGCGCTTGTGGCGCGCCAGGCCCAGTGCGGCGGCATGCGTGCCGTGCCCGGCGCACAGCACCAGGTCCGGCTGCGGCAGGTCCAGGTCCTTGCCCTTGTAGAACAGCTTGGCAAAGAAGCCCTTGGTGCTCACGTCCACCTCATGGCAGGAGTGCTTCGCCTGCGGCCGGCGCAGGCGGGCGCGCTCCAGCAGGGCATTGGCCAGCCCCCGTGTCTGGGAGAGGTGGCCTTTCTTGCCGTCGCTGACAATATAGATAACCATGCGGTGCCGGGGGCGGGGGTTATTGCAGGGGCAGGGTCACGCTGCCGCACAGCTCCGTGCCCAGGAAGGGCGTGTTTGCCGTGCCGCATGCCAGCGTTTCCGCCAGCACGGTGTGCACGGCTGCGGGGTCGAACAGCATGAGCGGGGCCGTCTTCGGCTCGTCGTCCTCATCCGCCGGCTGCACAATGGCGCAGGGGGCGGTGCTGCAGGCGCGCACCAGCTCCGCCCAGCTCAGCTTGCCGGGTTTCACCAGGTGCGTGTACAGGGCGGGCAGGTAGCTGTCCAGCACGGCCATGCCCTGCGGCGCGGTGATGAAATCCTGCTTCTTGGCAAAGGGGATGCAGGGGGTGTGGTCGCTCACGATGCAGTCGATGGTGCCGTCCTTCACGCCCGCCAGCAGGGCCTCGCAGTCGCTGCGGTCGCGCAGCGGGGGCAGGGTCTTGTAGGTGGTGTCGTAGTTGCCCACGTCCTCATGCGTGAAGAGCAGGTGGTGCAGGGCCACCTCGGCAGTCACCTTCCGGCCGGCGGCCTTGGCGCGGCGGATGATTTCCACGCCCTCCGCAGTGCTCACGGTCTGCACGTGCACGGCGGCACCGGCATCTGCGGCCAGGCGCAGCACGGTCTCTATGCCTATCTCCTCTGCACAGGCGGGGGTGCCGTGCAGGCCCAGGGCGTATGAGGTGGTGCCGGGGTGCATGTAGGTGTTGCGGGTGATGGCGGGTACATCCCCGCGGATGGCGAACACCAGCCCCAGCTCCGCCGCGTATTTCATGGCGCGGTGCAGCATGAGCAGGTTGCCCGGCACATGCTCCGCATCACTCAGGATGCGCACGCCGCGCGCGGCCAGGGTGTTGTACGGGGCCTGCTGCTCACCCTCCATACCCACGGTGATGCAGCCTGCGGCAAACATCTCCGCAGAGGAGCGCTGGTTCACCGCATCATGGAAGCTGTCCAGGTTCGGGGAGTTGTCGAAACGGAAGGCGGGGGTGGGCATGACCAGCATGCCCCACACGCCGCCGTTTGTGGCGGCCTGCCCGGCACGGTTCACGGATTCACGCTTGCTCTTGCCGCTGATTTCCACTTTGGCGTGCATGTCAAACAGCGCCGGCAGCAGCAGCTTGCCCTCTGCCTGGATGACCTGTGCGCCTTCCGGCACCGCCATTTCCCCGGCGGGGGAGATGCTCTCCACCCCGGTGAGGGTGATGCCGTCCAGCACGGGGGGCGTGCCGCCCTCGCCGTTGCTCAGGGAAAGGTCGTACTTCGCTCCGGAGAGCGCCCAGGTGGCGTTCTTGATGATGGTCTTAGTCATTGTTCTGCGTCTGGGGGGTAAGGTGGTAAAGGATGCTCATGCGGGCGGCGATGCCGTTCTCCACCTGGTTGCACACCAGGCAGTTGCGGTAGTCCATGGCGGCATCGCACAGCTCCACGCCGCGGTTCACCGGGCCGGGGTGCATGATGGAGAGGTCCAGGTCGTCGATGACCTTCAGGCGCTCCTCTGTCACGCCGAATGCCTGGTGGTAGTCCCCGGCGGGGAAGAAGGGGGTGTCGATGCGCTCGTTCTGCACGCGCAGCAGGTAGATGACATCCGGCTTCCACTCGAACACGTCGTCCCAGTTGGTGAAGCGGGGAATGCCCGTGTGCTGCTGCAGCGGCACCAGCGGGCCGGGGCCCATGTAGGCCACCTGTGCGCCCAGGCGCTGCAGGATGGTGCTGGTGGAGCGTGCCACGCGGCTGTGCAGGATATCACCGATGATGACCACGCGCCTGCCGGCCACCGTGCCGTATTTCTCACGGATGGTGAAGGCATCCAGGAAGGCCTGGCTGGGGTGGGCGTGGGCGCCGTCTCCGGCGTTGATGACGGCGGCCTTGCAGTGGCGGGCGATGACATCCGGGATGCCGCTGTTCTTGTGGCGCACGATGATGTAGTCCATCTTCATGCTCATGAGCGTATCGATGGTGTCGTGCACGCTCTCTCCCTTCACCACGGAGGAGGTGCCCACGGTGAAGGTGGTGACATCTGCGGAAAGGCGGTGGGCCGCCACCTCAAAGGAGGAGCGGGTGCGCGTGCTCGGCTCATAGAAGAGGGTGAGCACGGACTTGCCCTTGAGCGCGGGAACCTTCTTCACGCTCTTGGTGAAGATGTCCTTCATGGCTGTGGCGCTGTCCAGGATGGTGTTGATCTCCTGGTCCGTCAGGGAGCCGATGGTAATCAAGTCTTTGCGGGGATTCATAACGGAAAGGGGTTAGCAGGTGATCTCGTCGCAGCCGTCCGTCTCCTGCAGGTGTACGGCCACGTCGCCCGTGGGGGCATTGATGACAAAGCAGCTGTAGTCTGGGGTGATGGGCAGCTCCCTGCCGCCGCGGTCCGCCAGCGTGTGCAGCTCCACGTGCGCCGGGCGCCCGTACTCGAACAGCGCGTTCAGCGCCGCGCGGGCCGTGCGCCCCGTGTACACCACGTCATCCACCAGGATGACCCGCAGGCCATCCGTGGAGAACGGCAGGTATGAGGAACGCAGCGCCGGCTTACTGGATTTCATGTCGAAATCGTCCCGGTACAGGGAGATATCCAGCGCGCCGTACTGCGCCTGCACGCCGCGCTCCTCCAGCAGGCGCACCAGGCGGCGCGCCAGCAGGTCTCCGTGGCTGATGAGCCCGATGACAGCCAGCGGCGCAGAACCGGCAGCCGCGCTGCCGGCTATGTGCGCCGCCCACTCGCCAATGGCCCGGTTGATGGCCGCTGAGTCTATCTTGCTCATGTCCTTGCGTGGGGAAAAAGGTGGTGGAATCAGGCCTGTGCCAGCTTGATGATGCGGTGGGCGGCCATGGCGGCGTTCAGCGGGGTCTTCTTGTGCAGGCCCACCGTGGTGGCGGGCACGCCGCCCGGCAACTGGGAGATGGCCAGCAGCGCATCCACGCCGTTCAGCGGGCCGCAGGGCACCGGCACGCCGATGACCGGCAGCTCCGTGTTCATGACCACCACGCCCGGCAGGGCGGCGGAAAGCCCGGCCACGCACAGCAGCACGGCCTTCGTTCCGGCGCTCTCCAGCCCCTTCAGGTACTCGATGAGTGCCGGCAGGTCACGGTGGGCGGAATACACCACCTCCTCATGCTCCACATTGTTCTCTGCAAAATACACGCGAGCCGGCTCCATGAAAGGAAGGTCGCTCTTGCTGCCGTAAATCGTGATAACTTTCATGCTGCCGAACACTATACCACAATCCCCCCGCCGCCCGCAAGCCCAAACAGCCGCCCGTGCCGCAAAAATGCGGGCAAATCCGGTCACGGCGGGCTTGACATGCGCTGGCGGGGGTGCCACAATGGGGAGCATGAGCATGACTTACCGCAGATGCGGCCGCAGCGGGGTGCTGCTGCCGGAGGTTTCACTGGGGCTTTGGCACAATTTCGGGCAGGGGGACGACCCGCAGGAGGGGCGCGCGCTGCTGGCGCGTGCGCTGGACCTGGGGATTTGCCACCTGGACCTGGCGAACAACTACGGCCCGCCCCCGGGCGCGGCGGAGGCGCGTTTCGGCCACCTGATGGCGCGGGATTTTGCCGCCCGGCGGGATGAGATGTTCATTGCCACCAAGGCGGGGCACCTGATGTGGGAGGGGCCGTACGGCGACTGGGGCTCACGCAAGCACCTGGTGGCCAGTCTGAACCAGAGCCTGCGCCGCATGCGGCTGGATTATGTGGATGTGTTCTACCACCACCGCCCGGACCCGGATACCCCGCTGGAGGAGACCGTGCAGGCGCTCATCGACATTGTACGCAGCGGCAAGGCCCTGTACGTGGGGCTTTCCAAGTACCCGCCGGAGCTTTTTGCCCGCGCCTGTGCCATGCTGGCAGAGGCGCACGTGCCCTGCCTGCTGCACCAGTTCCGCCTGAACCTGATCCACCGTGAGCCCGGCACCGCCATGCTACAGGCTGCGGCGCAGCAGCACACGGGCGCCATTGCCTTTTCCCCCCTGGCGCAGGGCGTGCTTACGGGCAAGTACCTGGACCGCGCGCTGCCGGAGGATTCCCGCGCGGCGCGTGACAATTCCGTGTTCCTGACCCCGGAGCGCGCCGTGCAGGACGAGACGCGCGTGCGCCGTGTGGTGCAGGTGGCGGCGCAGGCGGGCATGCCCCCGGCAGAGCTGGCGCTGCGCTGGGTGCTGGCACAGCCGGGCATGACCAGCGTGCTCATCGGCGCGCGCCATGTGGCCCAGCTGGAGCAGTGCGCCCGCGCCGCCGGACAAGCTCCGCTGGAGGCGGATATCCTGGCCGCGCTGGATGAGTGAGCAAACGCTGTGCCCGCCGGTTCAGGCGGTGAATTCCATGGTGCAGTGCAGGGAGTCCTGCACTTTCAGGCGTATGCAGGCCGTGCCGCCGGCCACGCTCAGGGTGGGGGTGAGAACCGTACCTGGCAGCACGGGCTTGCGGTAGTCCACCCGCAGGCCCGTGGGCTGCGGAAAGTCCTCCGGCAGCAGCTCCAGGCCCATGCGGATGTACTGCGCGTTGTTCACGTGGCGGTTGTAGTCTATATCGTTGCGCTGCACGGGGATGTCCGGCAGGGTGTTCTCCGGCGCATCCGGCGGGGTAATCTTGCGGCTGCGGTATTCCATCTCCATTTGCGGGGCGCGCAGTTTGAGCGCGGCGGCCACGGATTCCGGCATCTTGCACAGCCGGCCCGTGGCCGGGTTCACAAAGGCGCCTATGCTCCAGCTCATGTAGCAGGGAAGCCCTTGCTCATCCAGGATATAGGTGTTGCGGTAGCCGAAGGAGCCCTGTATGCCGTACACTCGCGTGCGGCAGGTCAGCTTCTCATACAATCCCGGCACGCGCAGCACATCCACCTGGCGGCTGTTGAGCAGCTGCACCGCCCCGGCGGATTCCAGCCAGTCGCGGTAGGGGGTGTCGTAGTCCTTTGACATTTCCGAGCAGTCCTGCATGAGCTGCAGCGCGGCAAAGAGTTTCATTTTGCCGTGCGGGTCCGTGCAGCTGAGGGTGACCATGGCGGGTATGGAGAACATGGCGGTGCGGGGGGGTATGGGGGAAAATCAGGAGAGCAGGGCGGACCAGGCCTCTGCCTTGAAGCCGGGCTGCACGCCCTTGGCTGTGATGAGCAGGGGGCGCTTCACCAGCATGCCGTCGCTTGCCAGCAGGGCCAGCTGCTCCTCCTCTGTCATCTCCGGCAGCTTGGCGGAGAGCTGGAGCTCACGGTATTTCATGCCGCTGGTGTTGAAAAAGCGGCGCAGGGGCAGGCCGCTGCGCTGCCACCACTCCCGCAGCTCTGCGGCGGTGGGGTTCTGCTCCACGATGTGGCGGGCGGTAAAGGCAGTTCCCTGTTCCTCCAGCCATTTGCGGGCTTTTTGGCAGGTGCTGCACTTGGGGTATTCCAGGAATAGCGTGGTCATGGGGGTATTTTACCGCAAACGGCGCGCCCTGCAAGCCCGGATACGGGCATAAAAGGCGGCAGGGCCGGGGGTGGCCCTGCCGCCTGTGCGGGAAAACGGGGTGGGGAATCAGTGCGCCAGGGATTTTTTCATCTCAATCCTGCCCTGGCAGCCCAGGCCGCCGTCATTGCAGCGCACGATGCAGCGCACCTCCACCTTGGCCTTGGCCGGAATGGCGGGCACGCCGTGGAAGACCACGGGCTTGCCGTACTCCACCTTGCCCTCTACGCCGGATACGGGCTTGCCGTTCACCAGGAGCTCGAAATCACGCGTTTCCAGCTTGTTGCTGCTGCGCTCCGCCGGGTGCAGGACAAAGGAGTAGTCGCCCGCGCCCTCCATGCTGGAGGTCACGTCCACCTTCCACGGCTTGTCGAAGAAGCGGGGCATCACGCGGCTGTCATAGAAGTATGAGGTGATGATGAAGGGCTTTTCCGTGTTGTAGTAGTCCAGGAAGAAGCGGGCACCCTCCGCGTAGTCGCTCTTGGAGTCCACCTTCACAATCTCCTTGCAGGTGGCCAGGAAATCCTTCCAGTTGTTGTCGCCCTCGGCGTTGAATTTCTCACGCTGCACAAAGGCCAGGCCGCCCAGCCAGCGCTGGCGGGCTTCCTTGGTCAGGTCCGTGCGGGCCAGCACCTTGCGCGCGGCGCCCTCTGCGCCGGCAAAGTCGCGGTTCTTGCCGCCCTTGCCTCCGGCTTCCAGGATGGAGTTGAGCTCTTTCCATGTGGCCTCGTGCCCCTGCAGGAACACCTCCTTGTTGCCGGTCTTGTTCTGGGGGTCCTGGCTGCGCAGCACGTCCAGCAGGGCGTTGCACTTGCGGGCATCCTCGAAAGGCAGCATGCGCAGGGCCTCGCCGGCGGCCTTGGCGGCCTCCTCGCCCTTGGTGCTGCGGGCCTTCTCTGCCACGGCGCGGAATTTCTGCAGCTTGGGCATCATCTCCTGCAGGGCCTTCTGCATGGCCTTGGCGGTCTTCACCTTCTTGCCGGTCAGGGCGGTGTAGTAGGTGCCGTCCGGCAGCAGCACCACGGCGGCGGGCAGGTTGTACTGCGTGGGCATGCCGGTCTTGCAGCGCTTGTCCCGCGGCTGGTTGAGCTTGTCGTCGAACTGGCCCAGCACCACGGGGAGATTCCCGGCGGCGGCCAGTTTCTCCCATTCACTGCACAGGGAGGCGGCTTCCCTGCCCATCCAGTCGGAGCCGTACCACAGGATGACAACGGGCTTGCCTGCCTGCTTGCCCTGCTCCTGGGCCTCCTTGGTTTCCGGCAGGGAGAGCGCGGCGCGTGCGGTGGTGGCGGCGGTGGTTATGGCACACAGGCTGAGCGCCATCAGGATAGAAGCGGTCTTGTTCATGATTTATTTCTTGAATACGAGGAAGTGGGAAAGGTGGGCGGAGCGGGCGGCCTCGGCGTTGTCGAACTCGATGCGGACGAACTTGGCGCGCGTGCCCTTGGGGAAGGTCACGGCCCATTCCTCCGGCATGTTGTCGGTGGTGCCCACGGTGGTGTAGTTCTTGCCGTCGGTACCCACGGAGAGGATGGCCTTCTTCATGTCGTTTCCGTTGCCGGACTTGCGGACAATGCAGCCGGTGAGCTCCTTGCCGCCGTCCAGCTCCACGATGACGTAGGGGCGCTTGTCGCCCTCGATAAAGCAGCCGCCGCCCTCCGGCGTGGTCATGCCGATGTGGCGCCAGGGCTCGTCATAGTAGCCGCTCTTGCTGGTCTCGATGAGGCATTCCCCGGTGACGGGCTTGCCGGGCATGGTGCTCTTGAGCGCAATGGGCTTGGGCTTGCCCATGGCCTTGGTGGCAGAGGCGCAGATGGCCTGGAACGCCTTGATGGAGTGGGATTTCTCCACGGAGAGGATGGACTTGGTGTAGGCCTTGCGCAGGGGCTTGGTGGGGGTGCCCTTCAGGTCCGCGTTCTTGGTGGCGTGCGCCACGGCGGCGTCGAAGGCATCGCTGAACAGCTTCTCCTTGCCCTTGTTCAGGTAGTTGGTCACGCCGTACTCCAGGAACTGGCCGAAGGCGTAGCCGTCGCCCTTGCTCAGGTGGCGGGTGTACACCATCTCCAGCAGCTTGCCGTGCATCTCGTCCGTGGTGAACAGGGAGTCCTGTTTGGCCAGCACGCCGTCGCACCGCACGGCGTCATGGAACTTGCTGCCGGACATCATGGTGTGCAGCAGGTCGCAGATGTGCAGTTTTTGCTTGTCGTCCATCTTGGTGATGAGCGGCCACAGGTCCTCCGTCATGTCCGCCGCGGCAAAACCGTGGGTCACGTACTGGGGGATGGCCTTGCACAGGTAGTCGTAGCACTCCTGCGGGGTCATGCCGTGGGCCATGCGCATCTTGTGGTAGTCACGGCGGAAGAAGGCGTGGAAGGGGGAGGTGGTAAGCGCCTGCTCCCACATCTTCCTGGCCTCCTCATACTTGCCGCAGGCATCCAGCGCGCGGGCGCAGAACGCCTCGCGGTAGGCCTTGTCGATGGTGGCGTCGTTGCCAAAGACGGTCTCCATGAGGTGGGTGGAGGTGGGGGCCTGGTTGCTGAAGATGTAGTTGTGCATCACGCCGTTGGGCTCGTGCGTGTCGTAGTCTGCAATGCCGTCCATCCAGTTCTTGCGGCCGGGGCGCACGCCGTACGCGCAGTGGCCGGGCTGGCCGCAGGTGTAGCCGGGAATGCCGTGGGCCATGGCGGCAATGGCGCCCAGGTGGCTCTGGGAGCCGCACACGCCGCCGGTCTTCACCGTTACCTCCGCTATGCTCATATCCGGGAAAGGCTGGTAGAAGAAGGTGCCGTTGTGCACGGAATCACCGAACTTGGAGCGCCCCACGTAGTTCATCACGCCGTAGGCCTCTCCGTACTGGTCGTACGGCACGTTCACGCGCTTGGCCAGGTACTCGTAGGAGGCGTCGTCCCAGTCCTGGCCGGTGATGCTGACCACAAAGCGCAGCTCCCAGGGGCGCAGGCGCGGGAAATCCGGGTGCAGCTTGCCCTCCGCCGCCTGCTTGCAGAAGAACTTGTAGCGGCGCACGGGGTTGAAGCGTGCTGGGTCCTTCTTGGCCACGTCCGGGTCCGGCGCGGTCTCACCGCCGCCCCAGCAGGAGGCCAGGGCCACCGCCAGGCGCTTGTCTCGCACGGCGGCCTTCTCCGCCTTCCAGATGTCGTACATCACGCGTATGCCCGTCTCCTTGTGGTAGGGCACCAGGCCGCAGCCCAGGTACAGCTCCTGCCACTGGTAGTCTGCGGCAAACTGCTGCAGGAACTTCTTCACGTCCTTGTCTGCGCACATGCCCGTGAGCACGTTCGCATCCGTGGTGCGGATGACATCCAGCAGCATGGCCATTTTCAGGGCCTCGCGGTTGTCGGGGGTCACGTCCATGCCGCTCAGGGCATTGATGAGGGCCTTCTCTGCGGCGGCGTAGTCACCCTTCACCACGGCTTCCGCCACCGGGGCGGGCAGGGTGCCCACCTTGGCCGGGGCCGGCGCAGCATAACAGATAGGAGCCGCCAGGGCGGCACCTGTGATAATGAACGGCAGTGTTCTCGGATTCATGCCGGAATCCTATCTTTTCCAACGGGGCGTGTCAAGCTGGAAGATGCGTGTTTGCCGTGAATTGTTAAGAAAAGTTGAACACCCCTTGGCGGAACTGCCGCCAAGGGGTGCCGTGACAGGGGGGGGATGGTGCGGCCGGCGTCAGCGGGCCAGCAGTTTCTCCAGCAGCTGCTGGGAGTTCTCTGCCAGGGTGGAGGGGTCCTCCAGCATGCCTGCGCGCAGCAGGGCGGTGTTCACCAGCTGGTCTGCCAGCAGGGTGGCCAGCTCCGTGTCCGTCTTGCGCAGCTCCGCCAGTTTCATGACCACGGGGTTGCGCGGGTTGAAGGCAATCTCCGGGTGGCTTTCCGGCACCTCCTGGCCCATGGCCTTCAGGTAGGCGCGCACCTCCGGGGCCACGTCGCCGGCGCCCTGCAGGGCAATGGCGGGGGCGCTGGTCACGCGGTCGCTGGTGCTGACCTTGCTGAAACGGTCCTTGAAGGTATCGCCCACCCAGGTGGCCAGGCCCTCGGCCTCGGCGGCCTCCAGGCAGGGGGCGTCCGGCGTGGCATCCGCCACCTCCGGCAGCTCCAGGTCCGCGCGGTCGATGGACTTGATGTCCTTGTCGTCGAACTTCATGAGCGCGTCCATCACAAACTGGTCGCCGCCGTCCATCAGGAACAGCACCTCGAACCCGCGGGCCTTCAGGGCATCCAGGTAGGGGGAGTGCTCCAGCTGGCTGCGGTTGGGCCCGTACAGCACGTAGATGTCCTTCTGGTTCTCCTTCATGCGGCCCACATAGTCCGCCAGGGAGGTGAGCTTGCCTTCCTCCGTGAAGGTGGACTGGAAGCGCAGGAGCTTGCCGAGCTGGGCCTTGTGCTCCCAGCTGGTGACCACGCCTTCCTTGATATAGCGGCTGAAGGTGGCCCAGAACTTCTCGTAGCTCTCCGGCTCCGTCTTGGCCAGGCCTTCCAGGTGCTTGATGAAGCGGTTGGTGATAATGCCGGAAATCTTGCGGAGCAGGGAGTTGTCCTGCAGCATCTCGCGGGAGATGTTGAGCGGCAGGTCCTCGCTGTCCACCACGCCCACCAGGAAACGCAGCCATTCCGGCAGCAGCTTCTCCGGCTTGCTGTCGATGAGCACCTTGCGGCAGTACAGGGAAACCTCCGGCTCACAGCGGCCGAACCCCATGGCCTCCGGGTTCTCCGTGGGCACGTAGAGCAGGGCGTTGAGCACAATGGGGGCATCCGCGCTGAAATGCATGTGCGTGAGCGGCGCCTCCTCGGAATGGCTGATGAACTTGAAGAAGCCCTCGTACTCCTCGGCGGTCACGTCCTTCTTGTTCTTCATCCAGATGGCCTGCACGGTGTTCAGGTGCTCGCCGTTGAAATCAATGGGGAAGCCCACAAAGTTGCTGTACTTGTTGAGCACGTAGCGCACATGCTCCGCGCGGGAGAAAATCTGCGCGTCCTCTTTCAGGTGGATGAGGATGCTGGTGCCGCGCGGGGTGTCCGCGGGGGCCTCCTCCAGCTCGTAGCCCTCCTGGCCGTCGCTGGTCCACTTCACGGCCTTGGCCTCCGGCTGCCAGGAGCGGGTGGTCACCTCCACCTTGTCCGCTGCCATGAACACGCTGTAGAAACCCACGCCGAACTGGCCGATGAGATCCTGGGCCCCGCCCTGGCTCTCCTTCATGGCCTCCAGGAACTTCTTGGTGCCGGAGTGGGCGATGGTGCCCAGGTACTCCACCACCTCGTCCTGCGTCATGCCGATGCCGGCATCCTGTATGCAGAGGGTGTGGGCCTCCTCATCCGTGGTGATGCTGATGCGCAGGTCACGCTCCGGCTCATGCACGGCGGATTCCGTGAGCTGGCGCAGGCGCAGTTTCTCCAGGGCGTCGGATGCGTTGGAGACCAGCTCGCGCACAAATACCTCGCGGTCGCTGTAGAAGGCGTGGATGACGATATCGAGCAGCTGGCGGACTTCCGTCTGGAACTGGTGTGTATTCTTTTCCATAGTCTGTGTAGTCTTGGTAAAACTGTTGCCCCCTATTCTACGCACAGACCGCGCCGGGTCAAGCCGCCTTTGCGCCATAACGGGCGGGCAATGCGGTGAACCCGAAATAAAAAACGCACTTTTTTCATTTTTTCCTGTGCATCCCGCGTGCGGGCGTGTTATATGTACATGAAGACCGCGCATGAAGCACGCCGCCACAGCACCGCCTACTTGCCCCTCCCGCCGGAGGGGAGGGCGGCGCTTCGCCATGGACTACCACCGCGGCGATACTCTCGTAGCCCGGCGCACCTATGCCTACACCTACAACAACCGCAGCGAGCTGATAGGAGACGTAGTGGACGGCACCGGCCTAAACGGATGGGACTATGACCTCGCCGCCGCTGCAAGCCGCTCCGGCGTGGCAAGCAAGCGGCAACTATCCCCCAACCGGCTCAACCAGTACACCGCCATCGAGGACGCAGAAGGCACCTTCACCCCGACCTACGATGCAGACGGAAACCAGACGCGCGTCAAGACAAGCACTGGTATCAGGAACGTGACCTATAACGCCAAGAACCGCCCTGTCCTTTACACCAAGGAGGACAACAGCGTGAGCGTGGAATGTACCTACGGCTACCTGGGCCGCCGGGCCGCCAAGAAGGTGACAGTCAATGGTAGTGTAACGCTGCATCAGCGATTCCTGTACAGAGGCTACCTCCTATATCACAAAAGTTAGGTCATATTTTTATTGATTATGAAACGAATATTGGTATTCATTATGTTGCTTTTCATGGTTTCATGTGGTGAGGTAACAACGGGCGCGCTTCCTTTCTCTCAAAAGGCTCCTGCACCCCGTTATACCCCGGAAGAAGCTTTCGCTTTGCTGCGTAATCAGTACAAATTGGACAATTCTAGGTACATATGCATCGTAGTTGACGATCGGTATTTCTTTCCCATAGACCAAAAAAGCTTTTCGTGGAGGAAGCTGGGCTACTGGGTCGATCCTTGTACGGGAGCATGTGGAAAGTACACAGACTCCATGATATATGTGGAGGATGGTGTGTATAGGGGAATTTCCTTCGAACGACAAAAAGATGAACTCACCTACAGAAGTTCACCTCAAATCTTTCGCTTGGGTACTTGGCTTCAGCTGCGACAGCACTTCTTAGGTTTCTAGAAACCTCCGTTGCCACCAACTCTCAAGGCAAAATCGACTGCTGAAAATACTACTTGCGTGGACACTATGTTTCCGAATGGGGGGCTGCCACGGCACCGAAAGCTTGAAGGGTATTTAGACAAGCTCGAAGTGTTTGACTCCGAGGGGTATTGACCTTGACATATAACTTGTCTCTGTTATAATAAATCGCTCGATGAGAGAGGCAACCGAACAGCAATTCGTTTTTTTCTGTGCATCCCCCGTGCGGGCGTGTTATAAGTACATGAAGACCGCGCATGAAGCACGCCGCCACAGCACCGCCTACTTGCCCCTCCCGCCGGAGGGGGAGGGCGACGCTTTGCCATGGACTACCACCGCGGCGATACCCTCGTAGCCCCGCGCACCTATGCCTACACCTACAACAACCGCAGCGAGCTTATAGGAGACGTAGTGGACGGCACCGGCCTAAACGGCTGGGACTATGACCTCGCCGCCGCTGCAAGCAGCTCCGGCGTGGCAAGCAGGCGGCAACTATCCCCCAACCGGCTCAACCGGTACACCGCCATCGAGGACGCAGAAGGCACCTTCACCCCGACCTACGATGTAGACGGAAACCAGACGCGCGTCAAGACAAGCACTGGTATCAGGAACGTGACCTATAACGCCAAGAACCGCCCTGTCCTTTACACCAAGGAGGACAACAGCGTGAGCGTGGAATGTACCTACGGCTACCTGGGCCGCCGGGCTACCAAGAAAGTGACGGAGAACGGCACCGTCACCCTTCTATGAAGATTATATTAGGAAGTTGAATAGAAAATGAGAAAACGTTTATTAAAGAAGTATTTGTCTCGCATCCGTGAAATAGAAATCTTTTTTCCACAGGAGGTTGATGGTTTTCCGACAAAGGATATCCGCAGACTCGCAGACAATTGCGAATACGATGAAGCATTGGAACATGCCGAACCTTTACTGAATCGACGCTGGATAGATATTGACGTGGAGCATTGGTACGAAAATTTTGATTCATCTTGTTTACTTACAGTAGAAGCTATGGCTTATTACCTCCCTTCTATCATGAGGTTTACTTACATGGAGGAAGTAAGAAAAATATATGCTCAGAATGATACAACGTATGATACAGGACTTACGGAGGACCATTATACATACCTTTTTTGCGCGAGTGAGGTAGCAACTGATGAAGTGGATCCCTGGCGAGAAGAACGTACAAGAAATTTGTACAAAAAATTTGACTTGAAGCAATTGAAAGTTGTAAAGAACTGGCTACTGTTTCAGTTGGCAAGAGACACAGCATCGCGGTTTGAGCGTTCTATGGCAATGCTTCTTATAGATCAAGCTATACAGGAGAGAGAAGCAAAAGATTGAATGAATATTCGGGTATTATCTTGCATTCAAAATTATTTAGCTTTGCTAGTAGGATTGAGAGATAAATACAATATAAGTGGTCAAAATTGTCGTGCTTTTTCATCCGTCACATTTTAATCATCAATACAGCTGCTTGATTGAGACAATAAAGGAGATTAAGACGTATCCGTAATTGAGCGTCCCCGGCAAATAAGTTTATTTGCCGGGGACTACTTAATACTAGTGAGCACGGGTATGTAGGGAAATCTGGCCCCCGTCACTTCTTCTCCGCCTTTTCCAAGGCGCGGCGGGCTTCTTCCGCCTCGTAGGCTTTCAGGGCGGCCTTGACGCGGGCGGCGCGCTTCTGTTTCTGCTTCTCGCGGGCGGCATCCAGGTCACCCATGAGCTTGGCTGCTTCCTCCTGCAGCTTGGGGTAGCACTGGGCATCCAGCATCAGGATAACGGCGGTGTCCGCCTGGTCGGCTTCCTTCAGCACGTCGTAGCAGTTGCGGGCGCGGCCCTGGTCATCGTACACCGCCTTGGTGAACAGGTCGTCCACGGTGTACTTGCGGGCTGCGGCGCGCATAAGCACCTCTCGGCAGAGCGGGTCCTGCACCCTTTTCACCAGATCCTGGTCCGTCTCCAGGATGTACTGCAGGTCCTCCGCCCCGGCATGGTCCAGCTGCTCCGCCTCATGCGCGGCCATCTTGGCATCAAAGGCTTTCTGCATGGCCTGCTTGCGGTTTTCCCGCAGCTCCGCGCCCTTCTCCCGGCCTTTCAGGGCCTTGGCGTTCCTGTCCAGCACCGCAGCACACACGGCGGCATCCGCCTTGGCCTTGGCGGCCAGTTCCAGGGCGGTGGGAACGGCGTTGGCGGCTTGCAGCTCGTCATACACATAGCGCAGGCGCCCCTTGGCATCCGTGTAGGAGGCATCCGGCAGGGAATCTGCCTGAACATCTGCCGCCAGGGCGGCCAGGAAAGCGGTGCGGGCGGAATCCGGCAGGGATTTCAGGCCGTTTTGCACGCTGTTCACGGCGCTGGAAAAGGCCTTGGGGGAGAGGGAGGTGGCAGGCTTTTCCTCTTTCTTGCCATCAGCCTTGGCCTTCTTGTCCGCCGCCTTCTCACGCTTGGCCACTTCCTTGCCGTTGTACTGTTTCAGCTTGGAAATCTGGGTGCCGAACTCCATTTCCAGCAGGCCCTTGTTGCCGCGCCACAGGGGTTTCAGGGATTCCCAGGTGGCACTCTCGCAGCGCTTGAAGAGGTCTCCCCAGCGGTACTGGCGGTGGTCGCTGCCGTAAATCTTGCATTCCTGGTTGGTGCCGTTGCCCACGCGCTCAGACCAGGAGTACATTTCCGTGAAAAAGGCATCCAGGGCGCGCACGTCCACCTTCTTGAACTTGGCCAGCACATCCTGAGCGTGCTTGGCCATGGAGGGGTTCGCCTTGCGGAGCTTGGCGATGTCGTCCGCATAGACGCGGCCCACAATCATCACGTGCTTGTCATACACGCTGTGCCAAAGGTCGGACCACTTGTACTTGTCGCGCGCGCCGTCCACCACCTTGGCAAACTCCACCTGCCTGCCGCCGGGCAGGGCAACCTTGCCCGGGGATTTGGCGTAGTTTTTCTCATCCGTGGGCATCACGGAGTACAGCTCCGCCAGCATGCACAGGCGCACCTCTGCCGGCAGCTTTTCCAGCTTGGCGATGACGGCCTTTTCCTCCGTGTCCGCCTGGGCGTATACCGTGCGGTCCATGGCCCACCCCGCCGGGGGAAGGGATGCCGACACCACTGCCAAAGCCAACGCCAACCGGGCAAATATCCTAGCACGCATGGGGGTATGATAACATGTTTTCCGCGCAAATCAAGCTGCCATTTCCGCCCGGTTGCTATTCCTGCGGGGCGTTGGCAATCTTGAACCAGACCTTGAACACCACCATGTGCGATATGCCCTGCATATCGGTCACGGTTTGGCCGGGGAACAAGGTGCAGGCCACATAGCGGGTGCCGTCTGCACTGCGCAGCTGCTCACTGTATATGCGGGAGAACTGCGGGTACACGGCGCGCAGGTACGCGCGGAGCTGGGCCCGCAGCTGCATGGAATCGTAATAGATGTTCAGCTTGCCGCCGGTGAACTGCAGCATCTCCACGGCCTGTTCCGGGGTGGAGCCGTCTCCCCCGGCGCAGGTGTCTGCATGGTCTGCCAGGTAGGCCGCGTGGCGCTGCGCAGCCTCTGCGCGGTGCATGGCGGCCAGGGCCTGTACTTCCGCATGGGAGCCGTTGCTCCGGCAGCACAGGGAGAGCAGGTGTACTGCCGAATCCGTATCCGTAACCAGGTCCATCAGGCTGTTGGGGCGCCCCAGCAGGGTGTATATCAGGGATTGGTCCTTGTCACGCTCCCGCCCTATGACGGGTACCAGCCGTGCCAGCTCGTCTATCATGGCCTTGCGCTGCGGCTCAATGGACTCCATGTGGCTCCAGAGCGTATTGCGCACGCGGGCATGGTCCGCCCCCAGCAGCGCATCCAGGTCACGGATCAGGCGGGCCACCACGGGCGTTTGCTCCAGGGCGCTTTCCGTATCCGTCACCTGGCGCAGGGCTGCCACCGTTTCATCCAGCACGGCGGTGAGCGGTGCCAGTGCGGCCTTTTCCTCCGCGGTCAGCTCCGTGGCCTGGGGCTTGTGCAGGAAATCCGTGCAGAAGTACAGGGCGTTGCGCAGGGGGGCATTGCCGTAGAAATGCTCATGCTGCAGGCGGTTGTATTCCACCAGGATCATGTTCAGGGTCTCCGTCTCCGCCTCCAGCAGCTGCTCGTCGCGGTGAACCTTGGTGTCCTGGATGGTGCTCATGTAGTCCAGCTCCGCCAGCAGGTCCCGCACCCGGTCTGCTGCGGCTGCGGCCGTGGCGGCATCCTGCACGCCCAGCAGGGTCTCTGCCACGGCGCGGTAGGCTGTCAGGGCCTCCTTCTGCAAATCCATCTTGGCATCCTCGTCACTCTCGTCGTCCGGCATCATCAGCGCGGCTGCGGGCTGCTCCGGTTCCTGCGCCGCCAGGGGTGCCGCGGCCATGCACAGTGCTGCCGCCGCAAGGGTTGTCAATACACGCGTTTTCATAAGTAGGAAAAATGTCTCTGTACCCTATCCTACCACGCACACTGCCCGGAGCGCCAGCAGAAAGGCAGACAGCATGCGCGTTTTTTTACGGACGGGCCTCTGTTTTCGCCGGGGCGGGGGATTCCTGTTCCGGTTCTGCGGAGAGGTCCATGAAGGGCTCGCCAAAGAGCTTGGCGAACACGGGGCCGTTCAGGAAATCAGCCAGCTCGCGGGAGCCGTAGCAGTGGTTGTCCTTGAACTTCTGCATCAGGGGGATGATGCGGCGGGCGTTGTCCTGCACGGTCCGTGATGCCTCCCCCCAGCAGTCCGGCCACTTCTGCTCCGGGAACTCGGCGCAGTCCGCCAGGTCCTCTGCCTTGGCCATGAGCTGCGGCAGCATGATCCGTGCGCGGACATCGCTGTTGATGGCGGCCAGCATGTAGGCCAGGCGCGTGTGCTCACGCTCGCACACGGTGCCGCAGAAACGCTCCGGCAGGCCGCTGGGGCGCATGGAGATGATATCCTGCCGCACCATGCCCTCCGCCGCGGCGGGCAGCAGCGTGGGCTGCACCAGGTCTATGGCTCCGTCATAGAAATCCGCCACCAGCTCCTGCACGGCCAGGCTGTGCAGCTCCTTTCCCCAGAAGGACGGGGTGATGCGCAGCTCACAGCAGAGCAGCAGGTGGCGCTGCACATGCAGGCTGCCCGCAGGGGTATCCAGCAGGCTCACGGAGTCCTGGTCCAGGTAGAAATGGGCGTTCACCTGGCAGAGCCGGGAATCCACCTTCATCTCCGGCAGGGTTGAATCCAGCCTGGCCACGCCGTCTGCGGCCGTGATAGTGATTTTCCAGGCCGGGTTCCCGGTGAGCGCGGCAAAGGCATCCACCCCGTCCCGGTGCAGGAACACGGTGCCCGTGGGGCTGTCCTTGAAATCCCAGGTGTATTCCGTCTGCATGGCGGCCTGGTCCTCCTGGTACGCCGGGCGCAGCACCAGGCCGAGCGGCTGGTCCGTATCGCACACCACGGAATCCGGCACCAGGGCAGGGCGCATGGCCAGCGCCAGCATGCCAAGCATGCCCAGGCCTATGATGACTGCACTGCGGAGTTTCCACCTTTTCATGCCGCGCATTATACCTGATTCACCCGCCTGCCGCAAGGGAAAAAGAACCGGCCCGGCGGGGTGCGCCGGGCCGGTTGGGGGAATAGGTCGGGGCAGGGCGGCTCACTTGCCTTCCATCACAAAGACCTCGAAGGGCTTGAGGGTGATGTCAATCTCCTGGTCCAGGTCCACGGCGGTGCCGGTCAGGCCGGGCAGCTCGCGCTGGTCCTTGAAGGAGTTCCGCAGGGTGATAGCGCCTTTCACGCCGGGGGGCACGTCCAGCACCTTGCGCAGGGTGGTGCGCAGGGTCTTCTCCTTGGCGGAGGAGTTGCGGAGCGTGAGGGTGCACTTGCTCTTGTTCCAGGCGGCCCAGCCGTATATGTCGCCGTCCTTGCCGTCCCAGGGGTTGCCGCCCACCCAGTGCACATCGTCCAGCACGTCGGCATTGCGGCGCATCCACTGGATGCAGGCAGCCAGCTCGTCCCAGAGCATGCCGTCCTTCTGGTTCATGAGGTCCTGGTCCAAGTAGGCCTCCAGCAGGGAGGAGCCGCAGCCGAAGGCGCAGCGCATCTCCTTGATGCAGTTTTCCGGGTCCTTGCTCATCACGCGGGGCGGGCCGTTCTTGGTGATGATGATGCCGTGGGTCATGATGGAGTTGATGGGGCAGAGCGGGGCACCGGTCACGTACACCTCATGCACCAGTCGGTCACGGTAGGTAATCCACTTGTCTCGGTCGTCGCCCACGTTGCCGGCCTGGCCGAAGTCGTTCTCCTGGCGCCAGATGGAATCTGCATAGCGCAGCCAGAAGGGGCTGGCCCAGGTGCCCACGGTGGTGTTCAGGTACACGTCCGGGCGGGCCTTGCGCAGCTCCTGCTCCACGGCGATGATGCCCTCGGCATCCTCCTCGTTGCCCGGACCCTTGGCGTGGAACTGGGTGGAGATGCCGTCGAACTTGAAGTAGCGCATGTCATAGTTCTCAATCATGTATTTGCAGCGCCCGGTGAAGGCGTCGAAGTACTCCTTGTTGGAGAGCTGGAAGTTGCCGATCTTGTTGTTCGGGTGGGTCTGGTTCCAGTAGTTGATACGCTGGCTCTTGGAGAACCCGTAGCCGCCCACGGGGCCCAGCCAGGCACCCATGCCCGCTTTCATGGCGGTGGCTTTCTGGTTCATCTTGGTGAAGCCGTTGGGGAATCCCTTGTGGAAATCCCACAGGCTGTTGAACTCGTCCCAGCCGTCGTCGATGACGAAGGCGTCGATGCTGGTCTTGCGCTTGGTGAAGAGCTCGCGGTTCCAGGTGTCCAGCACCTCCAGCCACATGGCCTCGGAGGTACGCTTCAGGGGGTCCTTGTTGTCATGCAGGCGGATGCCGATTTCATACCAGTCGTTGTAGTGGATGAAGGTGCGGTAGGCGGCAGCCCTTTCCCTCTCGCTGTATGCCAGGAAGGAGCGGCGCTGCTGCTCCGGGGCAAAGAGGCCGATGACGGAGGACACGTTCCAGGTCTGCCCGGCAGGCAGGGTGGTCTTGCGGCTCCAGGTGCCGCGCACCAGGTTGTCCGGGGTCTTGGCGGATTTCTTGGCGGAGCCGGCTGCCACGGGCATGGAGAAGGTGACCTTGCCCTTGCTGGCGATGCTCTCCGTCTTGGTCTCCACCCAGTAGCGCAGGGTGTAGTCCCCAGCCTTGGGCACCTTGATGCTGTATTCGTTGGCGGTGGACTTGTCGCCGGTCTGGCCGGCGTGCACGTCCTCGCTCACCACGCCGCCTGCGGCGTTGAGCAGCTGCACACCCACCAGGTTCAGCTTGTGCGTGCCGCCCGTGAACTGGAAGGTGAGCTTGCAATCACCGGCGGACTTGAAGGAGGCGGGGCCCTCTGCAATGCTCAGGTGCTTGAGCGTGGGTCCCTCCATGGCGCTGTACTGGTCCCCGTATGCCTTCTTGAAACTCTCCGGCAGGTTGAACGCGCTGCCGAAGGATTCCGTCTGCCAGGCCTCCGGGGTCCAGGTGGTGGACTCTGCCGCGCCCTGGTCACCGATGGTCATGATGGACATGGGGGTCTCCAGCCCCAGGAACACGGCATCATCCATCACCACGTTGCCGCGGGTGGTGTTGCCGGAGATGGAGAGCTTGCCGCTCTCCTGCACCTGGTACTGCAGCGGCACCAGGGAGACGAAGGCGGTATCCTTCTTGGCCTTGATATCGAACTCCTGGCGCAGGTAGTGGGAGCCGTCGCGCAGCACGGCGTGCCATTTCACGGTAAAGGCATCATCCGGCGCGGTGAAGGTGGCGGTCACCTCCTTGCCGGGGAACCGGCGGGCAAGCTGCGGGTTCTTGGGGTCTGCCTTCAGGTCCTTCACGGCCAGCTTGCCCATCTTCATGTCGGCGGAGCCCAGCGTCTTGCCGCCCTGCAGGTTGATGGTGAAGATATCCGTGCCGGCAGCGGCTATTTCCTTGCCGTCGGCCAGTTTCAGGCCGCCGAAGGTCACGCCCTTGGCGGACTTGCTGAACGTGGCGGTAAAGAGCTTGTTGCCCAGCGTGGCAGTGGATTCCGATACGGTGGCCTGGGCTGCGCCCGGCTGCTTGCCCGGGTACTCCACTGCGGCGGCCGCCACGCCGGCGGCCATGACAAAGAGTGCTATGTTGCGGAGAGGTTTCATGATAACGCGCCTATCCTACCAAAAAATCCCCCCGTGGCAATACAAAAGTTTTCCCGCCGCAGGGCATGCCATGCGCGGAAGGTGCAGTTGGCTTTGGATACCCGGTTTGTGCTTGACTCGGGCGGGGACGGGGTGCATACTGGAAGAGTATGATACCGAGTATAGCCCGATACGATTTCAATATCCCCACCCATACCGTCTTTGGGTGCGGGAGCCTGTCCAAGCTGCATGAGCAGAAGCTGCCGGGCCGCAAGGCGCTGGTGGTGATATCCTGCGGCAAGTCCACGCGTGCCAACGGCTACCTGGACCGCACGATTGCGGAGCTGGAGCATGCCGGGGTGCAGGTGTCCGTGTTTGACAAGGTGCAGCCCAACCCGCTGAAGGATACCGTGATGGAGGGCGCGGAGGCTGCGCGCGACTGCGAGGCGGATTTCATTGTGGCACTGGGCGGCGGCAGCGTGATGGATGCCGCCAAGGCCATGGCCATGATGGCCACCAACCCCGGCGACCTGTGGGATTACGTGATGTTCGGCACGGGCGGCAGGAAGCCCGCGGAGAACGCCCCGCTGCCCCTGGTGGCCATTACCACCACCGCCGGCACCGGGTCTGAGACGGACAGCGGCGGCGTGATCACCAACCCGGACACGCATGAGAAGACCGCCGTGTTCGACGGCCACCGGCTGATGCCCGTGCTGGCCATAGTGGATCCGGAGCTCATGGTGAGCGTGCCGCCCGCATTCACCGCCTACCAGGGCTTTGATGCCCTGTTCCACAGCACGGAGGGCTACATGTCCAAGACCGCCAACTACATGAGCGACCTGGTGGCTCTGGGAGCCATAGAGAACATAGGCCGCTACCTGCCCGTGGCGGTGAACGACGGCAAGAACATGGAGGCGCGCGAGCATGTGGCCTATGCCAACTGGCTTTCCGGCCTGCAGATGGAGTTCAACGGCTGCACCAGCGAGCATTCCCTGGAGCATGCGCTTTCCGCCTACCACCAGGAGCTGCCCCACGGTGCCGGCCTTATTATGATTTCCATGGCCTACTACCGCCACTTTGTGCAGGCCGGCTGCTGCCCGGAGCGCTTTGTGCGCATGGCGAAGGCCCTGGGCAAGGCGGATGCCGCCTGTGCGGAGGATTTCCTGACCGCCCTGGCGGACGTGCTGAAGGCCTGCGGCGTGGATGAGCTGAAGATGAGCGACTACGGCATTACGCCGGACGAGTTCCCCGCCATGGCGGACAACGCCGTTTCTGCCATGGGCTTCCTCTTTGCCAATGACCCGGCTCCGCTGAGCCGCGAGGACTGCATCAAGATCTACACGGAATCCTACCGCTGATTCCCCGGCAAAAGTGCCGACCCAGCAGCCGCTGCCGTACCCCGGCAGCGGCTGTCTTGCTGTCTGCCGGAACGCGCGGGGTTATGCCCGCGCAATAATCAGGGCGGCGTGGTAGGTGAGGGGCAGGGTGCCGCCGGCGGTGGGATTGGTGCGGGCGTATGCCTCACCGAAGGCGCGGAGGGCGGCGGGGGTGGAGAAGCGGCGGGTGGCGGTGCCGTTCACCCCGGTTTGGCGCAGGTGGTCAAGCAGTTCACGCACGGAGGGGAAGGAGAGGGTGGTCTGCCAGTCCTCTGCATGCAGCAGGGTGAATCCGGCGGCTGCGGCCATGGCGGAAAGCTCCTGCGGGGTGGGGTACTGCAGGGAGCTGCCGGTGGTGGCGGACAGCTCATGGAAATGGCCGTGGGCAAAGGTGGTGAGGGCCAGTATGCCGCCGGGGCGCAGGCTGCCGCGGGCCTTTGCCATGAAATCCGCCGGGCGGTTGAACCACTGCAGGGCGGCGGAGCTGGCCAGCAGGTCCAGCTGCTGCGGCAGGGGCAGTTCCTCTGCATCCCCCGGCAGGGGGTGGGCGGCGGCCAGCCCCTGCGGAATCCACTGCATGGCCTCCGGGGCCAGGTCGTTGAACCACCACTCTGCGGCAGGGAAATCCTGCGCAAGCAGGCGGGTGAGGAACCCGGTGCCTATGCCTATCTCCAGCGCGCGCTGCACGGGCTGCTGCGGGGTGTGGGCGTGCAGGGCTGCATGCAGGCGAGCGGCCATGGCGCGCTGCACCACGGCGGCGTGGTCGTACTGGCTGTAATGGCGGGCAAAGCTGGCACCCACGCGGTGCTTGTCTATGCCCGCGCCGTCTATGTGCCGCAGCACCACCTGCGGGTCTGCAAAGGGGTAGTGCCCGCCGGGGAGCGGCGTGCCCAGCCCTGCGGATTCCCAGTAGGCGCGCTGGGCGGCGGGCGGGAAAATCTCGTCCCCCTGCGCTATGTAGGCGGCATGCCATTTGATATGCGCGGCGGAATCCGCCTGGCTGCGCTCCGCCAGCAGCTGCAGCTCTGCGGCGTTCTCCTGCACGCTGCGGGGGGCGGCGGGGCCTGCGGGCGGCTGCGGGGTGCCGTATGTCTTGGTGTTGAAGGGCTCCATGCCCACGCGGGAGAGCCCCTGCACGGTGAGCCTGACCATGCGCGGGTGCATGCCATGGGCGGCGTGCACGGGGAAGGGAGTGCCGTTCAGCGCCACGGCGCGGTACAGGGGCAGGGCGCGGCAGCACTGCTCCGCCGCCCACACGCCGAAGGACCAGGCAAAGAGGTAGATGCGGCGGTAGCGCGCCAGGCGCTCCGGCTGCAGCGGCGCCATCTCCCGGTAGTCACACACGGCCAGCACGTCACACCCCGGCGGGGTGATGTGGCGCACATCGTTCGGCGTGGCGGCCCAGCCCAGCATGAAAAGCACCAGGTCCGCGTTCCCCGTATCCCGGATCAGCCAAGTTTCCTGCATAGTTCAACCAGGGGGGCAAGCTGCCGCGGGGTGAGCGCGGCGTGGAGGGACAGGCGGATACGGGCGGTGCCCACGGGAACCGTGGGGTGGCGGATGGCGGTGAGCCACAGGGCTTCCTGCCGCCCCTGCGCGGCCACGGCCAGGGCGCGCTCATTGCTGCCGCAGGGCAGGGGGATGATTTGGGACTGGGCGGGGATGCCGCTCTCCCTGCTGAACCACTGCACCAGCTCCGAGAGGCGGGCGCGCAGGGTGTGCATGCCGGGGTACAGGGCGGGGTTTTCCGCGTGCAGGCTGTCCGTGCGCATTTCATGCAGCACCATGCCCACCCACATGAGCGTGTGCGGCGGCAGCGCGGTGGAGAAGATGAGCGGGCGCATGCGGTTCACCAGGTAGCGCCGCATGAGCGGCGGGCAGATGACCGCGGCCCCGGCGCCGGAGAGCGCCTTGCCGAAGGTGACGACCATGAGGTCCACCCGGTCCGCCACGCCCAGCTCTGCGCAGTAGCCGGCCCCGGCGGGGCCGCGCGTGCCGAAGGAGTGGGCCTCGTCCACATACAGGCGGAAGCCGTACTTGTCCTTCAGCTCCAGGATTTGCTGCATGGGGGCCAGGTCGCCGTCCATGCTGTACAGGGATTCGATGATGACCCAGGTGTTCCCGTGCTTGCCTGCGGCGGCGGCCAGCAGGCGCTCCAGGGCGGCGGTGTCGTTGTGCGGGAAGCGGCGGAAGGCGGCATCCGTGTGCATCAGTCCCTCGATGATGCTGGCATGCACCAGCTTGTCCGCCAGCACCAGGTCCCCCTTCTGCGCCAGTGCGGGCATGAGTCCGCTGTTTGCCATGAATCCGCAGCCCAGCACCAGGGCAGCCTTGCCGGGGAACAGGGCGGCCAGCTCCGCCTCCACCGCATCATACTCCGGGGAGTTCCCGGTCATGAGCCGTGAGGCCGGGTTGCCGCCGGTATGGGGGCTGCGCGGGCAGTCCGGGAAACGCGTGGCCCAGTACTGCGCCAGGTTCACCTCCGCATACGGCGTGCAGCCCAGGCCCAGGTAGTCGTTGGATGACAGGTTCAGGAACCGCTCCGTGCCGCGGTGCAGGTAGGCACCGTCGGTGAGCAGGGTGTTCAGGGAGCGCAGGTTCCCCGCCTGCTCCAGTGCGGCCAGCTCTGCGGCCATGCGTTCATCCAGGTCCATGGCGGCGGGTCAGTCCTTGGCGGGAACCAGCAGGTCTGCCGCCCATTCCTTGGCGGCGCGGGAAATCTCTGCCCCCACGGCAGCGCGCGGGGTGATGAAGGAGGGGGTGAACCAGGGGAATCCGCCCACCAGGTCATGGATCACGCTCACCTCTCCATCACAGGTGCCGTGCCCGGCGCCGATGCCGATGGTGGGGATGGGGCTGGCGGCGGTGATGGCGGCTGCCACGTCCTTCTTGGTGCATTCAATGACCACGGAGAAGGCTCCGGCGCGTGCCACGGCCTGTATGTCCTCCATGAGCGCGGCGGCCTCCTCGTCCGTCTTGCCCTTCATGCGGTAGCCGCCTTCCTCCCGCACCTTCTGGGGCAGCAGGCCGATGTGGGCCTGCACGGGAATGCCCGCCTGCACAATGGCGCGGATGTGGGCTTCCTTGGCCGCACCTCCCTCCAGTTTCACGGCGTCCACGCCCGTTTCCATGAGCTTGCGGGCGGTTTCCACTGCCTGCTCCGGGGTGTCGTAGGTGTGGATGGGCATATCCAGGATCACCACGGCATCCTTGGCCCCGCGTGCCGCCAGGCGGCCGTGGTGCAGCATGTCCGCCAGGGTCACCTCGGTGGTGTCCTCGTACCCCATGACCACCATGCCCACGGAGTCTCCCACCAGGATCATGTCGATTCCTGCCTCGTCCAGCAGGCGCGCGGTGGGGTAGTCGTAGGCGGTGAGTTCCGTTATGGGGCGTTGCCCGCGCAGCGCGCGGATGCGTTCAATCTTGTCCATTGGTATGTAAGTATGGGAAATCAGAGAGGGAAAGGGGTGACGGAGGGGCCTTCCGGCAGCTCCGCCAGCAGGGCGGCCACGGTCTTGGACTGGCCGGGCAGGGTAAGGGCGGGGTCTATGTCGCACAGGGGGCGCAGCACAAAGGCGCGCTCATGGGCGCGGGGGTGGGGCAGGGTGAGCTGCGGGGTGGCGCAGCTCTCCTGTCCGCAGTAGATGAGGTCGATATCGCAGGTGCGGGCCTCTCCGTACACCCCGGTGCGGGTACGGCCCAGCTCCTGCTCTATCTTCAGGCACAGCTCCATGATTTCCTGCGCGGGCATGGCGGTTTCCACCTCCACGCAGGCGTTCAGGTAGGCGGGGGAGCCGGGCGGGCAGCCCACCGGCTCCGTCTCATACACCTGGGAGAGGCGCAGGGAGCCGAAGACGTCTGACAGGTAGTCGCAGGCTTGTTCCAGGTTGGCGAGCCGGTCCCCCAGGTTGGAACCCAGGGAGAATCCGGCGCGCCGCATGGCAGCGGGATCGGGCATGGCGTATCAGTCTTGGAATCCCAGCACGTCCTGCATGTTGTACAGGCCCGCGGGCTTGCCGGCCAGCCAGAGCGCGGCGCGCACGGCGCCGTTGGCAAAGGTCATGCGGCTGGATGCCTTGTGGGTGAGCTCCACGCGCTCGCCGTCCGTGGCGTACATCACGGTGTGGTCGCCCACCACGTCGCCGCCGCGCAGGGAGTGCATGCCGATCTGCCTCTGCGGGCGCGCGCCCACCAGGCCCTCGCGGCCGTGCATCACGTCCTTCTCATAGTCCAGGCCGGTTTCCCCGCACACCACCTCTGCCAGGGTGCGGGCGGTGCCGCTGGGGGCATCCAGCTTGTGGTGGTGGTGCATCTCCACTATCTCGATGTCGTAGTCCTTCAGGATACGGGTTGCCTTGCGGGTGAGCCAGAAGAGCGTGTTCACGCCCACGGAGTAGTTGGAGGCGAAGACGACGGGAATCTGCCTGGCGGCATCCGCGATGGCGGCGCGCTCCTCTGCCGTGTGGCCGGTGGTGCCGATGACCAGGGGCTTGCCCTGGGCCACGGCGGTGGCCAGCAGCTCCGGCGTGAAGCCGTGGAAGGAGAAATCAATGGCTATATCCGCCTTCTGCATGGCGGCGGCGATGTCCTGGCCCACATCATGCGTGGCGGCCAGCTCCGCCTGCGGGTTGGCTTCCACGGCGGCCTTCACGGCCTGGCCCATGCGGCCGGAGATTCCGGTGACGAGTATCTGCATCATGGCTTAGGCAAGGTTGAAGTTGCGGAGCAGGTTGAGCAGGGTGGCGTGCTTCTCTTCCGCCAGCGGGGCCAGCGGCAGGCGCAGCTCCCAGGAAATGTCGCCGCGCAGGGCCAGCGCCGCCTTGACGGGCACCGGGTTGGTGTCCAGGCTCATCAGGCCCTTCATGAGCGGGTAGTACTTCTTCTGCAGCTGCGTGGCCAGCTTGCCGTCGCCGGAGAGCGCGGCATCCACCAGCTCCTTCATGAGCGCGGGGGCCACGTTGGATGTCACGGAAACCAGGCCGCAGGCGCCGCAGGAGATGAAGGGGACCGTCAGGCCGTCGTCGCCGCTGAGCACGGCAAAATCCTCCGGCAGGGCCTGCACCAGCTGGTTCACGCGCTCCACGCTGCCGCCGGCCTCCTTGATGGCCACGATGGTGGGGCAGTCCTTGGCCAGGCGCACCACGGTATCCACGGCAATCTCAATGCCGCTGCGGCCGGGGATGCTGTACAGGATGACGGGCAGGGAGGAGCACTCCGCCACGGCCTTGAAGTGGCGGTACACGCCCTCCTGGCTGGGCTTGTTGTAGTAGGGGCAGACCTGCAGCGTGCCGTCGGCACCCATGGCCTCGGCCTCCTTGGTCATCAGGATGGCCTCTGCGGTGGAGTTGGAGCCGGTGCCGGCAATCACCTGGCAGCGGCCTGCGGCAAACTCCACGGCCTTGCGGATAACTTCCATGTGCTCCACATGGGAAAGGGTGGGGGATTCTCCGGTGGTGCCCACGGGCACAATGCCGGTCACGCCCGCTGCCACCTGGGCTTCGATGAGCTTGCGGAAGGCGTCGTAATCCACTTGGTTGTCCTTGAAAGGGGTGACGATTGCTGTGTAAAGGCCTTGGTATTTCATGGTGTCGCGCGCATGATAGCACGGCTTTTCGGAAAATTCAATGTTAAACATTTGATTGACACGCGGGGGCGGGGGTGGTAGAGTAGCCGCATGATTAGGAAAAGCCTTACATTGATGGCCCTGCTGGGCACCGGACTCTGCACCATGGCTCAGGATGCGCCCGCCGCACCCGCGCCCGCCCCGCAGGCGGCAAGCGCCGCACCCGCAGGCGGCAAGGTCATCCTGCCCTGGGAGGAAACGGACGAGCAGCGCGATGCCCGCATGCAGTGGTGGCGTGATGCCAAGTTCGGCATGTTCATCCATTACGGCCTGTATTCCGGCCTGGGCGGCTTTTTCAAGGGCGAGTTCGGCGGCGGCGAGTGGATTCAGCGCAACATGAAGCTGGATACGGAAACCTACGCCGCAGAGGCCCTGCCGCGTTTCAAGCCCGCCCCCGGCTGCACGGAGGCCTGGGCAGACCTGGCCGCCTACGCCGGCTGCCGCTATGCCGTGCTCACCACCAAGCACCATGAGGGATTTGCCCTGTTCGACACCGACAGCACGGACTACTGCGCCGGCAAGGCCGTGGGGCGCGACATTGTGAAGGAATACACGGATTCCTTCCGCAAGCGCGGTATCCGCATCGGCCTGTACCACAGCGTTATCGACTGGCACCACCAGGATTACGACAATACCATCTGTCCGGACCTGTGCTACCCGGAGGACCAGGAGGCCATGCTCAAGAAGAAGGGCATACCCCGCAACCACGAGTCCTACCTGAAATACCTGCACGGCCAGGTGCGAGAGCTGCTCACCAAGTACGGCGACATCAGCATCCTGTGGTGGGACTACTCCCAGGGCGCGGCAGAGGGCGACCGCGGGTGGAAGGCCACGGAGCTCATGACCATGGCCCACAGCTTGCAGCCCGGCATCATCATGAACAACCGCCTCTACAACCTCTCCGGGTTTGATGCCTCCAAGGACGGCGAGGTGCTGCCCCGCAGGCACGGCGACTACACCTCCCCGGAGAAGCGCATTCCCGCCAAGGGCTACCCCGGCGTGGACTGGGAGGCCTGCATGACCGTGGGTGACAAGTGGGGCTTCTGCTCCGTGGACCTGAAGTTCAAGAGCCCGCAGGAGGTCATCTCCAAGCTGGAGGAATGCGCTGCCAAGGGCGGCAATTTCCTGCTGAACGTGGGCCCGCGCGCAGACGGCTCCATACCGGCCGCGCTGGTGAAGGTCTTCCGCCGCGTGGGCGACTGGATGAAGGTGAACTCCGAGTCCATCTACGAGAGCCGAGGCGTGCTGGATGTGGATTTCCCGGAGGGCGTGGGCGCCAGCATGGTGCGGGAGGACATGTACGTGTTCCTGCCCGCCGCGCAGAAGCAGGACTACGTGCTGCGCATACCCGCCACGCAGATTGAGAACGTGGCCCCCTCCATCCTGGGCCAGCCGGAGTGCAAGGTGCAGATGCGGCGCGTGGAGGAGCCGGGGCAGGACGAGCCCAAGGCCTACATGGAGTTCTCCGTGCCCGCCGCCGCCTGGGAGAAGGCCGTGGAGGGCCTGCCCGTGCTCAAGCTCAGCTTCAACCCCTGATTCCATGGATTCCGCGCTGATCTACAACCTGCCGCGCGTCATCGGGGAGCAGTACATCCTCTCCTCCATCGTGCAGGAGACAGCCACCACCGTGACCTACGCCGCCATGCAGAAGGACGTGCGCCGTGATGTGCTGGTGGAGGCCCTGCGCCCCTCGGTAGTGAAAGACCCGCGCAAGGTCCACTTTTTCATTGAAAGCGCCCGCACCAAGGCCCGCGTCATGAACCCCCACGTGGCTTCTCCCCTGGAGCTGCTGGAGGACGAGGGTACCTGGTACCTGGCCAACGAGCGCATTCAGGGCGAGCCGCTGGACATGATGGTTTCCAACGGCCGCCTGCTTTCTGCCGCAGTCATCTGCGGCCTGCTCAAGCAGCTCTGCCGCGTGTGCTTCTACATGGATGTGGAGCGCATCGCCGCGCTGCCGTTCTCCCTGGAGCACACGTACATGATGGAGATGGAGTTCCGCTTCGACAACATGGCCGTGGCAGGCCCCCGCCGCCACGGGGAGAGCCGGGAATACATGAAAGGTGCCGCCGTGCTCATCTCTCCCCTGCTGGATATGAGCTCCACCCTGGCGGAACCGGTGGAGCTGGTGCTGGGCCGCCTGCGCTCCGGGAGCGACTGGGAGCCGCTCAGCCCCATCCTCTTTGATGAGGAGCTGACCCGCCTGCAGGTGGATATCATGCGCAAGAACGCGCAGGATTTCCGCGAGTAGCAGCCCGCCCCTTTTTGCCACTTTCACGCCCTCCGCTGCGCTTTCGGCTTGACGCAGCGGGGGGTGTATTGTAAATTCGGGGCGTACTCCGTTGTAATTCCATGAAAACACGCCATGTAATGCTTTCACTGTGTGCCACCCTCTCCATCGGTGCCTGGGTGGCCGGTAGCGTCTGTGCAGATGATGCCCAGCCCCGTTTCGACTTCGTAGCCGGCCAGGATGCCGCCGATGAGGAACCCGCCGCCGATGACGCCGCTGCGGAAGAGGGCGGCGAGGGCCAGGAGGCCGCCGCCAAGAAGAAGGAACTCTCCCTGACCGCTGAGGCCGCCAAGGACAAGGCTATGGCCAAGATGCTCCGCAAGCTGGTGAAGGAGAAGGCGGATGCCGACGACTACAAGGGCCTGCAGGACGAGCTGAAGCGCCTGCTGACCGAGGCTTTCCCCGCCTCCTTCGGTGAGGACGGCAAGCCTGACAAGACCGCCGTGAAAGGCTCCCTGGCCAAGCAGGCCATGGCTATCTACAAGTGCATCGACTACGCGGCAGGCAGCAAGGAAGGCGCCTCCGACGAGGTCATCAAGAAGGAGCCGGATTTCCTGAAGTGGCTTGTCACGGACAAGAAGGTGCCTGCCAAGGCCTTTGCCGACGGGCTTACCAAGCACAAGGTGAGCGACGACGAGGCCCTTTCCATGATGGCGGACCTGCGCAACACCTTTGCAGACCTGGGTGCCAAGAAGAGTGCCACGGAAATCAAGAATATCACCAATCCCACCGCCGGCGGCGTGAGCCGCCAGCTCTACCCCGTGGGCAAGAAGGACATGGAGAAGAAGGTGAAGGAGCTGCTGGCCACCCGCCCCGCACACGGCGCGGACTCCACCCAGCAGGATGCCGTGAACATGGTGAACGTGTACCGCTTCCTCTGCAACGTGGAAACCTTCATGACCTTTGATTCCGGCTACAAGCGTGATGCCCAGGATGCCTCCGACGCCTGCAAGAAGGCCGGCACCATCTCCCACGGCCTGGGCCATTCCACGGACAAGTGCAACCTGCACATGGGCTCCCAGATTATTCCTGCAGCCGCCTCCGTCATCGGCTACGTGGAGGATGCCGGCGACAACAACCGCGAGAAGCGCGGCCACCGCGCCTGGATTCTCTTCCCCCAGTCCCGCAAGACCGCCTTCGGCGTGAGCGGCGGTTTCCACGCCATGCGCACCAGCGACCTCTCCGGCCAGCCCCAGAAGAAGGCGCGCAGCTACCCCGGCCGCGGCTTCTTCCCCGCCAACTACCTGAAGGGCAACGGTTGGAGCTACTACCCCGCCCAGGGGGTCTCCGTGCCCCAGAACGCCAAGGTGGAAATGTGGCGCATGCCCCGCAGCCTGAAGGCCGCGCCCAGCGCCAAGGAGCTGGCCTCCGCCCCCAAGGTGAACGTGCAGAAGGTGTTCGTGCACCCCAACAACGGCGGCTATCCCGTGGCGAACAGCATTGTCTTTGAGCCGGACTACTCCCAGTTCACCAAGAAGGATGGTATGAACGTGGGCGTGTACTGGGTGCGTATCACCGGCACCAATTTCAAGGACGAGTACGTGGTGGACCTTTTCCTGTAACCTCAACTGAAAGACTGTTATGAAACTTCTCAAGGGAATTGCCTGTATGGCTGCCTGTGCGCTGGCCCTCACCGCTTGCGGTGGCGGCGGTGGCGGTGGGAAAAATCCGGAGAACGAGATTGCCAAGCTGGACGGCCTGGAGCTCACCGTGCATGCTGCCCAGGCCGGCAGCGGCAAGGAGGCCTGCTTCACCTTCCACGTCCAGTCCGGCGCGGTTGCGGAGAGCGCCCTCGGGGATATCCTCCTCCCGCAGCAGGGGGAGTCCTACCCGGCTGTGGACAAGGACACGCCCGCCCTCAGCGTGGTGACCCAGGAGGGGTACACCCCGACGCCCACGTTCAATTCCGGCACCCTGCAAGTGGGGTTCATCCTGTACTACGAGGCATACGACTCCAACGCCAAGCGTGATGTGGGCAGGACGGAGGCTATGGAATGCACCCTGCTGGTAAGCCCGGAGGTGGGCAGCATGGAACTGCCCGCCACGCTGTCGTCCTCCGGCTCCATTGTCCGGGTCGGCGTGGATTCCTCCAAGGTGCAGGGAAGCGCCTCATACGAGGTCCGCAGCGTGACCGTAAAGCGCAAGTAAGGGAGTTTTTTAAGAAAAGTGTATATTAGGTGAAAAATCCCCTTGACGCGCGGGGAGCGTTCTGCTAGAGTGGGAAGCAACCCAGTCAGGTATCAAAAGATTTATTACCATGAAAGCCACACTTCAATACAGCGTCCTGCTTGCCGCAGCTGCTCTCGTGCTGCCGTCCTGCACTTCCTCCAGCTCCACCGCCGTCACGGAGTATCCCGTGGCCGCCCCCCAGCAGGTGGTATACGTAGCCCCCGTGAAGAAGTCCAACAAGATTTCCGACGTGGAGCGCAAGCACCGCGAGCTGGTGCGCCAGATGAACGCCGATGTGCAGAAGGACATCGCCGCCGAGAAGAAGGAGCACGAGTTCGTGAAGATGGCTGCCCCGGAGCTCTATGACAACAAGGACTACCAGTGGGGCCACGGCCAGCTGCTGACGGACGAGAACCGCAAGGCCAACGAGCTGCGCAAGTATCCCCGCTAAGGGCGTCTGCCTGACAATTCCTATACCCGGTACCTGTTCCCGCGTGGGGCAGGTGCCGTGTTTTTTGGGGAAATGGCAAGAACTTTTCCAAATATGCTCCTTGCCAGGCGGCGGGAAACGTGTTAGAATACCCGCCGTATGAAAAAGCTGGTTTCCCTCTTGGCTTTTAGCTGCCTGATGAGTTCCTGCGCGCTCTGGCCCACGCAGACCGTTTCCCGTGCGGAGCTGCTTACCCCCGGCATGTACAACGTGCTGGACCACCGCGAGTACACGGATATGACCTACTACGGCTCCGATGAGGAGTACGACTATTTCAAGCGCGGCAATTCCCGCTACCGCGTGGCGCGCGGGGAGAACGCCATCCCGAACGCACTGCGCCGCCCGTTCGACAACTGGACCACGGGCGTGATGTACCGCAAGCTCCTGCTGGAGCAGGGGAAGAACCTGCTCTCCAATCTCCGCTCCGCCCGCTGATAACATTCCTTTCCTAACCAAGATACTTCCTATACCATGAAATCCCATATCGCCAAATTCTCCCTGGCATTCCTGGGCACGGCCGCCCTGGGTTCTGCTGTCATCGCCGTCTCCATGGGCGTGCACAGCGGCATGCAGGACAGCAAGATGCCCGTGCCCGCCGACAAGGCCGAGGCCGACAAGATGGCTGCCGCCCTGTTGGAATACAAGTGCGCCGCCTGCCATGCCAATGACGCCAAGCCGAACAGCCTGCTCAACGCCCTCTCCCTGGGCTTGATGCAGCGCCATGTGGACAACGCCAAGCGCGCCTTCCTGCTCAAGCCGGACCGCACGCTGCGCTCCGGCGCCATCGACTACCTGAAGATGGACCGCGTGCTGAGCACCCGCCGCATGCCCCCGGCATCCTACACCGCCGTACACCTGGGTTCCGCCCTTACCATGAAGGACGTGGCCGTGCTGCGCCACCGCTATACGGAGGATGGCGCCCAGGCCCGCATGTTCCAGCCCATTGCCCCCGCCGCAAAGCCCGTGAGCCAGGCGGACCGCGCCAAGGTGCTGCTGGGCCAGCTGCTGTACAACGACACCCGCCTTTCCACCACGAACGGCGTGGCCTGCGCCTCTTGCCATGACCTGACCAAGGGCGGCACGGACAACAAGCCCAAGTCCGAGGGTGTGCCCGGTGCCGACGGCAAGCCCCAGCTGGGCGGCGTGAACGCCCCCACCGTGTTCAATGCTGCCGGCCACATCTGCCAGTTCTGGGATGGCCGCGCCGCAGACCTCAAGGAGCAGGCCGGCGGCCCTCCCCTGAACCCCGTCGAGATGGGCTACGAGTTCCCGGAGGACTGGCAGGCCATTGCAGAGAAGCTCAAGAAGGACGACCGCCTGGTGGCCCTGTTCCTGCTGGCATACGGCAACAAGGAAATCAACGGCGACACCATCACGGATGCCATCGCCGCGTATGAGAAGACCCTGGTGACCCCCGGTTCCGACTTTGACCGCTACCTGAACGGCGACACCACGGCCCTGACTGCCGAGCAGAAGAAGGGCATGATGAAGTTTGTGAACTACGGCTGTGCCACCTGCCATGCGGGCCCCGCCCTCGGCGGTATCAGCTTTGAGCACATCAACACCCATGCCGACCTGCGCGAGCTGGCCACCAAGGGCATTCCCGGTTCCCACCAGGGCCGCGCTGTGGACGGCACCTGCAAGGGCTGCCATGGCGATGCCGTTCCCGTGGCCGAACAGGCAGAGTACAAGGAAGGCGCCTTTGGCCGCATGGACTTCACCAAGAACCCGGAGCACAAGGACCTCTTCCGCGTGCCCACCCTGCGCAACGTGGCCCTTACCGGCCCCTATTTCCACACCGGTACCGTCTCCCGCCTGGAGGATGCCGTGCGCATCATGTGCATGACGGAGAACGCCATGGACCCCTCTGCCGCAGATGTGGAGCAGATTACCGCATTCCTGAAGGCCCAGACCGGCAAGCTCAACGGTATTCCGCTGGACCGCCTGACCCCCGGGGACGTGGCCCCGCCCGCAACGGACGACCTGACCTCCCCCGCCCAGGCTGCCAAGTAAGAACCGCATGATCCGCTTCTCCGTACTTGCCAGCAGCAGCGGCGGAAATGCCACCGTGGTATCCACCGGCACCACCAGCGTGCTGGTGGATGCCGGGGTGTCCTGCCGCTGCCTCTGCCAGCGCCTGAAGGAATGCGGGCTCACCCCCGGCATGCTTTCCGGCCTGTTTGTCACCCATGAGCACGGCGACCACATCCAGGGCCTGGCCACCTTTGCCAAGAAGGCCCCGCTGCACCTGTACTGCAGCCGCTATGTGGCCCCGGACCTGCAGCGGCTTGCCCCGGGGGCGGATTTCACCTACATGGAACCCGGCTCCCCCGTGCAGGTGGGGGATTTGACCGTCACCCCCTTCAGCGTGAGCCATGACGTGGCGGACCCCTTCGGCTTCCTCTTTGAGAGCGGCGGCGTGCGCCTGGGCTATGTCACGGACACGGGGCGCATTACGCGCGGCATGCCGGAGCTGCTGGCCGGGGTGGATGCCCTGTACCTGGAGTCCAACTATGATGAGGAGATGCTGCGCTCCTCCGGCCGCCCCAAGCGCCTGATAGCGCGCATAGCCTGCCCGAACGGCCACCTTTCCAACACCCAGGCCTGTGATTTTGTGCGCAGTATAGCCCGCCCCGGCCTGCGCCATATCACCCTGGCCCACCTGAGCCGGGAGTGCAACACCCCGGCCCTGGCCCATGCCGCCATGCAGGCCACCCTGCAGGAGCTCGGCCTGCACCACACGCAGCTTGTCTGCGCAGAGCCCTCCGCCCGCATGCCCTGGGTGGAAATCACACCCGCCTGAATACCATGATGATTATTGATACGCACTGCCACCTGGCCGGGGAAAAGTACCCCGACATTGCCCGCACCTGTGAGGAAAGCGCCAAGCTCGGCGTGCTCCACTCTATCACCCAGGGCACGCACCCCCGCGACTGGGAGCGCACTCTGGAGCTGGCCGCCGCGTATCCGCAGTATATCAGCTCCTGCCTGGCCATCCACCCGCTGGATTGCACGGAGGTGACGGATGAGGACTTCGACCGCATGGCGGAGCTCTGCCGCCTGCACCCCCAGGCCGCCATAGGCGAGGTCGGCCTGGACTACTACTGGGATGCCCCGGAGGGCTGGGCAGATGCAGACTACCGCGCCCGCCAGCACCATTTCCTGGAGCGCCACTTTGCCCTGGCACAGGAGCTGGGGCTGAACATCTCCATGCACACGCGCGACAAGGTGGGCAAGGGCACCGCCTGTTTCGACGACGCCTTCGCCATCGCCCGCAACTTCCCCGGCGTGCGCCCCGTGTTCCACTGCTTCATCGGCTCCCGCGCCCAGGCAGAGGCGGTTTTTTCCCAGCTGGACGGCATGGTGTCCTTCACCGGTATCCTCACCTTCAAGAAGACGGAGGCCGTGCAGGATATAGCAGCCTGGTGCCCGGAGGACCGTTTCATGGTGGAGACAGACTCCCCCTACCTCTCCCCGGATCCCTTCCGCGGCCAGCTGAACTTCCCCGGCCGCACCCGCTACGTGGTGGAAAAGATAGCCGCTCTCCGCGGCATCTCAGCAGAGGAGGTGGCAGCCCTTACCACCCGCAACGCCAAAAACTTCTTCCGCCTCCCCCTGTAGTCCATACCGCGTCCACGCTTTCTCTACTGAGGCTAGCGGGGATGGCTTTTGCGCCGCCGCAGTCCCGGACCGGGGACTGCGGCGGCTTTTTTAGTCAGGGGTTATGGCGTGGCGGAGGCTTGACAGGTGGCAGGAATTCCAGTAATTTAGGGGCATGTTCTCCCTTCTTTCCGATAAACTTGATGATGCCTTCCGCAAGCTGCGCGGGCTGAGCAAGATTTCCGAGTCCAACATCAAGGAAGCGCTGCGGGAAATCCGCATGGCGTTGCTGGATGCCGATGTGGAATACGGCGTGGCGCGTGAGTTCATAGCCCATGTGAAAGAGCAGGCTATGGGTGAGAAGGTGCTCAAGTCCGTGAAGCCGGGCGAGCAGATTGTGAAGATTTTCCGCGATGAGCTGGCTGAACTGCTGGGTGGTGATGCGGCGGAGCTGAACCTGGAGCCGCCCGCGCGTATCTTGGTGGTGGGCCTGAACGGCGCCGGCAAGACCACCACAAGCGCCAAGCTGGCGCTGCGGCTCAAGAAGGAGGGCCGCAAGCCCCTGCTGGTGGCGTGCGACTTGATACGCCCTGCGGCTATCGACCAGCTGGCCACGCTGGCCCGCCAGGTGGAGGTGCCCGTGTACACCCCGGATGCTGCGGAGAAGGATGTGATACGCGTGGCGAAGGATGCCCTGCGCTGGGCAGAGGGGCAGGAGCATGATGTGGTTATCTTTGATACGGCAGGCCGCCAGGAGGTGGACGAGGACCTGGTGAACGAGCTGCGCAAGCTGGCCAAGTACCTGGAGCCGCAGGAGGCGCTGCTGGTGGCGGATGCCGCCACGGGCCAGCAGGCCGTGCGCGTGGCCACCACCTTTGACAAGGCGGTGGGCCTGACCGGCATTATCCTGACCAAGCTGGACGGCGATGCCCGCGGCGGTGCCGCTCTCTCCATGCGCGCCGTGACGGGCAAGCCCATCAAGTACATGGGCGAGGGCGAGAAGCTGGACATGTTCGGCCCCTTTGTGCCGCTGCGCATGGCAGACCGCATTTTGGGCATGGGTGATATAGTGGGCCTGGTGGAGAAGGCTGCGGAGAAGATTGACCAGGAATCCGCCATGCACTCCATGAACCGCATGATGAGCGGCGAATTCAATTTCAACGATTTCCTGAACCAGATGCGCATGATGCAGAACCTGGGACCGCTGGAGGGCCTGCTGGGCCTGCTGCCCGGTTTCGGCAAGATCCGCAAGATGATACCGGAAGGCGCGCTGGACCCCAAGCGCATGAAGCGTATGGAGGCCATTGTGCTTTCCATGACCAAGGCGGAGCGTGAGAACTACAAGCTGCTCATACCCAGCCGCCGCCGCCGTATTGCCAAGGGCTGCGGCTGCACGGAGATTGAGGTGAACCGCTTCATCAAGAACTTCAAGGATATGAAGGAGATGATGGGCGGCAAGGGCAAGATGGGCGGGCTGATGAAGCACATGCTGGGCGGCGGCAAGGGCATGCCCGGCATGCCCGCCGGTATGCCGGATGTTTCCGCCATGATGAAGGGCGGCGAGGGCATGCCCGACATGTCTGCCCTGATGAACGGGCAGGGCATGCCGGATATGAGCCAGATGCCGGACCTTTCCGCCCTGGCGGATATGGCGGCCAATGCCAAGCGCCCCGCCGCTCCCGGTGGACTGGGTGCCTTTGCCGGGCTGTTCCGCAAGCGCCGCTGATTATCCTTTCACCCTGCCGCAGGCCATGAAATCCCCCCTGGTCCGTACTGCCCTGTGTGCGCTGAGCCTGGCTACCGTGCTGCCCGGCGGGCGCGCTGCCGCCCTTACGGCGCAGGAGCTGCTGGTGGTGTACAATGCGGGTTCTGATTTCAGCACCCGCACCGCGCAGGAATACGCCGCCAAGCGCGGCGTGCCGAAGGAGAATTGCGTGGGGCTGCACGGAATCAAGGCTGCGGATATCAGCCGCGGTGATTTTGAGCGCCTGGTGCAGCTGCCGCTCATGGCAGAGGCCACGGCGCAATCCTGGACCTACCCGGCCAATCCCGGTATGCGCGGGCGCAAGCGCATTTGCGCCATGGTGCTCATGCCGGATATGCCGCTGCGCGTGGGTGCGGAGGCCGGGCGCGACAAGAGCGGCGCAAGCCTGGATTCTGAACTGGCCCTGCTGGGCGCGCGCTATCCGCTGCAGGGTGGGCTGGTGAATCCGGCGTTCAAGAAGGATATCGACATCAGCAAGGACAAGCCGGCGGTGATGGCCGTGTGCCGCATAGACGGCCCGGATGCCGACTGCGTGAACCGCATGGTGAACGACCCCGCGGCGGTGGAGAAATCCGGTGGCCTGTGGGGCTGGGCCGTGGTGGACGAGGGCGGCCCCTACAAGGAGGGCGATGCCTGGTTCAAGGCGGCGGCGGATTTGGCGAAGGTGCAGGGCTTCCCCCTGTTCTACGAGACATCCCGCCAGACCCTGGCGGAGGCCTACCCGCTCATGGATGGCGTGGCCGTGTACTGGGGCTGGTATGCTGACCCGGCAAACGGGCCGTTCCGCCCCGGGGCGGGGGATTTCCGCTTTGCCAAGGGCGCGGTGGCACACCACCTGCATTCCTTCAGCGGAACTTCCGTGAAGGACGCCACTCGCTGGGTGGGAGCCCTGCTCAAGCGCGGGGCCAGCGTGACCGCCGGCAACGTGGCAGAGCCCTACTTGGGCGGCTGTATCAACCCGGAAATCTTCTTTGCCCGCCTGCTGAAAGGCTGCACGGTGGCAGAGGCATCCCTGATGGCCACCCCGCAGGTATCCTGGCAGGGCGTGGTGCTGGGCGACCCGCTTTACCGCCCCTTTGCCGGGCTGAACTCCGGCCGCGTGCCCTCCGGCAATCCGTATGCGGAGTGGCGCGGCATGTGCCTGGCCGCCGCAGGGAACGTGAAGACCCTGGAGAGCCAGGTGGTCTCCCGCCTGCGCACCCCGCAGGGGCTCTTCTTCATGGAGTCCTTTGCCTGGTACTGCGCGGAGCACGGCAAGCTGGACAAGGCGGCGGAGTATTTCCGCATGGCGGTGCAGGCGGCCAAGTCCCCCAAGGATTGGACACGCTGCATCCTGATGCAGATATCCGTGGAATACCTGCGCGGGGAGAAGAAACTGGCCGCAGAGCTGATGAACCGCGTGCTGGAGCAGACCCGCACCTCTCCCTACCGCAAGGCCATAGAGCAGACCGCCGCCACCGTGCTCCCCAAGCCGGAACCGCAGAAGAAAAAGTGAGCGCCGGCCATATCATCCGCTCAAAAAACGGGGGTGACGTATTCCGTACTTTACAAATTGCGTAAGCTGATGTATTAAGTGACCTTTCCCGCAGGAGGGAAACGACAAAGACCATGAAAAACCTGCTTTCCATAGAAGAGTTGACGGGTGGGCAAATGAAAGAGTTGCTTGCCCTGGGGCATCAGCTGAAAGCTGAGCGAGGCCACCATGCCAAGCTGCCGCTGGCCGGGCAAACGTGGGCACTCATCTTTTCCAAGTCCTCCACGCGTACCCGCGTGTCGTTTGAGGTGGGCATCAGTGAGCTGGGCGGGCGCCCCATGTTCCTCTCCACGCGTGATATCCAGCTGGGCCGCGGCGAGCCGGTGAAGGACACCGCCCGCGTGCTGGGCCGCATGATTCACGGCATGGTCATCCGCACCTATGCGCAGCAGGAGGTGGTGGACATGGCCCGCTATTCCAACCTGCCCACCATCAACGCCCTGACGGACCAGGAGCACCCCTGCCAGATCCTGGCGGACCTGCTCACCATCGAGGAGAAGTACGGCACGGGTGCCTGGAAGGACATGAAGATTTCCTTTATGGGTGATGTGGACAACAACATGGGCCGCTCCTGGATGTGGGCCGCCAAGCACCTGGGCTTCACGCTGGTGCTGTGCGGGCCGGAGCATGCGCTGCCCTCTGCCTCCACCCTGGCCGCCATCGACAGCCCGAATGTCATCTGCACCACGGACCCGGAGGAGGGCGTGCGCGGCTGCCATATCATCAACACCGACACGTGGATTTCCATGGGCCAGGAGGCAGAGAAGGGCACCAAGGAGAAGGCTTTCTTCCCCTACCAGGTAAACGCCAAACTGCTGCAGCTGGCCGCCCCCGGCCACAGCGTGCTGCACTGCCTGCCCGCCTACCGCGGCTATGAGATTACGGACGAGGTGCTGGAGCACCACGCCGACACGATTTTCACGGAGGCGGAGAACCGCCTGCATGCCCAGAAAGCCGTGCTCTACACGCTGGCTACCGCCAACTGATGCATGCCTGAACCCGCGGCACGCCTGCCGCGCCGGGTATGAAAAAGCTGCGCTTCCCACCGGGAGGCGCAGCTTTTTTGACAATTGCCGACAGGCGACCGCGTATCAGCGGCTGGAGATGGTCAGCCCCTTGATAAGGAGCTCCACGTTGTTCTGGGTCTTGGCGATGTTGCGGAGCAGGGTCTCCAGGCCCTCCCAGCCGGGCAGGGATGCCAGCTGGCGGCGCACTTGCAGGATACGGCTCATCTCGTCCGGGTGGTAGAGGCGGTCGTCGTTCCTGGTGCCGCTCTGGGGGATGGAGATGGCGGGGTAGATGCGGCGCTCGGAAAGCTCGCGGTCCAGGCGGATTTCCATGTTGCCGGTGCCCTTGAACTCCTCGAAGATGATTTCATCCATGCGGGATTCCGTATCCACCAGGCAGGTGGCGATGATGGTGAGGCTGCCGCCTTCCTCCAGGCTGCGCGCGGCGCCGAAGAACTTGCGGGGCTTCTCCAGCGCGCCGGAGCCCAGGCCTCCGCTCATGGTACGGCCGCCCACCTGGTTGGCGTTGTAGCCGCGGGAGAGGCGGGTGAGGGAATCCAGCATGATGATGACATCCTTGCCCTGTTCCACCAGGCGGCGTGCGCGCTCCAGCACCAAGTCGCTCAGCTGGGCGTGGCGGCGGGACGGCTCGTCGAACGTGGAGGCGTACACGGTGGCGTTCACGGATTCCTCGAAATCCGTCACCTCCTCCGGGCGCTCGTCCAGCAGCAGGATCAGCAGGGTGGCATCCGGGTAGTTGGCGCTCAGGGAGCGTGCCATGGTCTTGAGCAGCACGGTCTTGCCGCCGCGCGGCGGTGCCACCACCAGGGCGCGCTGGCCCATGCCCAGCGGGGTAATCAGGTCCAGCACGCGCATGGCGGGGGACTTGATATCCGGGTTCTCCAGCAGCAGGCGCTTGGTGGGGATAAGGGGGGTCAGGTGGTCGAACTCCTTCGGCTGCGCATATTCCTCTGCGGGCTTGCCCTCAATCTCCAGCACGGTTTCTGCGGTGAGCACCTTGTCTGCCTTGCCCTGGGGGCGGCGCAGGCTCACTTTCAGCGCATTGCCGGGGCGCAGGCGGTACTGCTGCACCAGCTGCATGGGGATGGTGGGGTCATCCGCACCGGGGCGGAAACTGCGGGCGGGGTCGCGCAGCATGGGCGCGGAGTCGCGCGGCATTTCCAGCACGCCGGAGACGATGACTTGGCTGCCCTCGCCCAGGTAGGCGCGGGCAATCTCTGCGGCAATATCCGTGCGGGGGCGGCTTTCCGCGCCGTGGCGGGCCTTGGCCAGGGCCAGGGTTTGCAGCTCGCCCAGGGGCTTGAGCCGCAGCTCGTTGAGGTTGATGACGATGTTGCGGGCGTGCATGGCGTTGGCATCTGCATGCAGCTCCGTGTCAAAGAAAAGCTGTACCTGCCGCTTGAGCAGCTCGCGGTCGCCCTCGTTCCAGAACACCACGTCGCAGCGGTCTATCTTCTCCTGGGTGGGAATCTGGGCACGCACGATGGCTTCCGCATCCTCGCGGCCGCAGCCGTCGCGCTCCATCACGCGCTGGATCTGGGTCTCCTCCGTCACCGCGCACACGCATACGGAATAGTTGGGGCCGTATGTGGTGGGGCTTTCATAGTACAGGGGAATATCCAGCAGGAAGGTGTACACGTCGCCGCGCTCGCGGGCCTCTGCCTGGGCCTCGCGGAACATCTTGGCAATCTTGGGGTGCACGATTTCGTTCACCAGGCGGCGGGCCTCCGGGTCATGGGAAATCAGGTGGCGTATGTATTCCTTGTTCACGCTGCCCTCGTCGTCCAGGGCATGGGGACCGAACGCGGATACGAGGTCACGGGACAAGCGGCCGGTCTGAGCCAGTTCTGCCACGGCTGCGTCGCAGTCGAAACACTCCACGCCTTCGCCGCCAATTTCCTTGATGATTTCCACGACAGTAGACTTGCCGGACGCGATGCCGCCTGTTATCACGATAACTTTCACGCGCGTATTATAGCACGCGTGCGGCGGTGCTTCAAGCGGAAAGACAGGCAGCGGCGCACTAATATGCGCGCAAGGGTGGCATCACTCTCCCAGCCAGGGGTGGAAGAAGTCTGCCACGGGGTGTCCTGCGGCTATGTGGCGGAGCAGGGCGGTGCCGAAGATGGCGGCATCCGGGCGGGCGTCCTCCGGCAGGGCATTGAGCTGGTCCGGGTGGTGCAGGCCGAACCCCACGGCCAGGGCCACATCCGGGAATGCCTTGCGGGCGCGGCGCATGGTGTCTGCGATGATTTCCATGTGGTCGTTCACGCTGCCGGTGGTCCCCAGCACGGAGACCACGTACACGTACTCCCGCGTGTAGGGGGCGTACTCCAGCATGCGCTCATACGTGGTGTTCTGCCCCACCAGGGTGATGAGGGAGAGCCCGTGCGCATCGAACGCCTCGCGGAACTCCGCCGTTTCCTCCAGGGGCAGGTCCGGGATGACGAAACCGCACACGCCTGCCTCCGCGCAGTCGGCGGCCAGCTTGTCCAGCCCGTACTGCACGAAGGGGTTGGCATAGCCCATGAGCACGATTTTTGCCTTGAACTGCCCCTTGCGTTCGCGCAGCCCGCGGATGGTGTCCGCCAGGGTCACGCCGTCCGCCAGGGCCTGGCGGCTGGCAGCCTCGATGACGGGGCCGTCTGCCACGGGATCGGAGAAGGGTATGCCCAGCTCAATGATGTCTGCCCCGGCGGCATCCACCTCTGCCAGGGTATCCCAGAACTTGGCGGGGGAGGGGTAGCCGGAGGTGATGTAGGGGATGAGGGCGTAGCGGCCCGCGGCGTGGGCTTTCAGGATGGTGTCTTTCATGGGGGGAAAATCAGTCGAGGGTGATGTGGTTGAGCGCGTGGGCGAGGTCCTTGTCTCCGCGGCCGGAGAGGTTGACAAGCACGTTGCTGCCGGCGGGAATCTCCGCTGCGTGGGAGAAGACCCAGGCCAGCGCGTGGCTGGATTCCAGCGCGGGGATGATGCCCTCTGCGCGGGAGAGGCGCTTGAAGGCGTCCAGCGCCTCTTGGTCGTAGGCAATGCCGTAGTGCGCGCGGCCTATACTGTGCAGGTACACGTGCTCCGGGCCCACGCCGGGGTAGTCCAGCCCGGCGGAGATGGAGGATGATTCCTCAATCTGCCCGTGGGCATCCTGCAGCAGCATGGTGCGCTCCCCGTGCAGGATTCCGGGCTTGCCCAGGTTGATGGCGGCGGAGTTCTCGCAGCCGGGCTCTCCTGTGCCGCCGGCCTCCACGCCGATGAGTTTCACGCCCTCGTCCGGCACAAAGGGGTAGAGCATGCCGATGGCGTTCGAGCCGCCGCCCACGGCGGCCACCACGTAGTCCGGCAGGCGTCCGGTCTTGGCCAGCATCTGCGCGCGGGCCTCTGTGCCGATGACCTTCTGCAGGTTGCGCACCAGCGTGGGGAAGGGGTGCGGCCCCGCCGCCGTGCCGAAGACGTACAGCGTGTCGTGCTGGTGGGAAATCCAGTAGCGCAGCGCCTCGTTGATGGCGTCCTTCAGCGTGCAGGAGCCGTTCTGCACGGGCACCACCGTGGCGCCCATCAGCTTCATGCGCTGCACGTTGGGAGCCTGGCGCTCCACGTCCTTGGCACCCATGAACACGGTGCAGCGCAGGCCGAACTTGGCCGCAGCCGTGGCCGTGGCCACGCCGTGCTGCCCGGCGCCGGTCTCCGCTATTACGTGGGTCTTGCCCATCATCTTGGCCAGCAGGGCCTGGCCTATGGCGTTGTTGATCTTGTGCGCGCCCGTGTGCAGCAGGTCCTCGCGCTTCAGGTACAGGTTGAATCCCAGCTCCTTGGAGAGGTTCTCACAGTAGGTCACGGGGGTCTCGCGCCCGCAGTAGTTCTCCAGCAGGTCATGCAGGGCGGCCTGGTATTCCTCGCCGGGCATGATGCGTTCTATGGCTTCCTCCAGCTCCGTGAGCGGGGGCAGCAGGATTTCCGGCACATAGCGGCCGCCGAACTCCCCGAAGTACCCGGGGCGGGAAAGGTTGTCTAACTGTTTCATAAAATCGGCTTGTGTGGTTTAAAGGTTGTGTGGTGGCATGGAAAAACGCCTTGCTTCATCGGGAAGCCAAGGCGTTTACAGAAAACTGCGGTTGCGCGCCCGCACGGCGCGCCATGGTGCTTCCCCTAGCGTTACGGGCGTCGCCAGCTCCAGGCCTCCGTCATGTTTGCGCTGTGGGAAAAGTCGTTCATCGCCCCCCATGATACCACGCCCCGCCTTTTCCGCAAGCGGGCGCTGTGTCATAATCCCGCTAGGCTGCGTAGCTGTTTTGCCCGGTGGCACGTTCCGCGCTTGCATGCGCGGGGCAATGTGGTATATTGGTATGCATGAAAGCCTTTGCTAATCCTATTTTGCTCTTGATTATCATAGCCTTGCTGGTGCAGCATGCCGTCGGTGGTGCGGAACTGGGCGGCTCTGCCGGCATGGTGACGGCCTGGACGCTGGCGCTGTGCTTGACCGGGCTGCTGGTGAACGGCGCACTGGCGCTGGCGCGGGCGGTATCCCACCGCCCCGGGGTGCTGGTGCTCGGCATTTGGAGCTGCATTTACCTGGTGCTGGGCAGCTGCGCCTGGGTGTTTGCCACGGAGCTGGACGAGGATGCCCGCGAGGAACAGCAGCAGGTGGCGCGTATGGAGGAGTCTTGGCGCAGCGGGAAAATATCCCCCTTTGCCCGCAATGACGAGGGCGTGAGCCTGCTGGCCATGGCCGCTGCCTCCGGCGGACGCGGCGTGGCCCTGGTGCAGGAAATCCTGGCCCTGCCGCAGGCTGCGGAGAACCGGGAGGAGCTGTGCCGCGCCGCGCTGGCTGCCGCCGGGGCGGGTCGGCGCGCCGGGCTGGAGCTGCTGCTGGACCACGGCGTGCCCGCAGATACGGAGTGTGACGGCCAGCTGCTGCTGCATGCGGCGGTGCTGGGCGACCACGTGGATACGGCCGACTATCTGTTGGGGCGCGGAGCCAAGGTGGATGCCGCCGATGCGGAGGGCAACACGGCGCTGATGCATGCCGCGCTGAACGGCAATGTGCCCATGGTGAAACTGCTGCTCAAGCGCGGGGCCAATCCCGCCCTGCAGAACCAGGAGGGGCGTGATGCCGCCTCCCTGGCGGCGAATGACGACGTGGAGCAACTCCTGGAACCCGCCAACTGATATGGAACAGGAACCCCGCCCCCAGGTCAACCTTTTTATGCTTAGCGGCCTGCACTGTGCCGCATGCGCCGGACGCGTGGAGTCCGCGGTGCGCCGCATGGACGGCGTTTCCCAGGTGGATGTGAACCTGGTTTCCTGCCGCATGCGCGTGGCGCATGATGCCGCTGCGGTCTCCGCAGAAGAAATAGCCGCCGCCGTGAAGAAGGCCGGCTACGGCGCGGAGCCCCTGAAGGACGATGCTGCCGCGCCCGTGCATGATACGGGTGCGGGGCAGCTGTTCTGCTTTATCATGAGTGCCCTGTTCCTGGCGGCGCTGCTGTATGTGCGCCACGGCTGGGGGAGGGAGGGCACCGCCCTGTATGAGCTGGTGCTGCTGGCCCCGGTGCTGGCGCTGAACGGCGGCTATTTTGTGCGCGGAGCCAAGGCTGCGCTGCACCTGGCTCCCAACATGGATACGCTGGTGGCCCTGGGTGCCGGGGCCGCCGTGGCGTACAGCTTGGCGGATGTTTTCTGGCTGCACACCGGTTCCGGCCATGCGGAGTGCGCCGCCATGGTGCTTACCATTGTTACCTTCGGCAAGTGGCTGGAGGCCCGCGTGACCGGCCATGCCGGGGATGCCCTGGATTCCCTGCGGCGGCTGCTGCCGCAGCAGGCCACCCTGCTGCAGCAGGACGGTACGCAGCAGGAGATTCCCGCCCGCCAGGTGATGCCCGGGGATTCCCTGCTGGTGCGCCCCGGTGCGCGTGTGCCGGCTGATGCCACCGTGGTGGAGGGCGTGTCGGAGATTGACGAGTCCGCCTTCACCGGGGAAAGCCTGCCCGTGGAGAAGTCTCCCGGCAGCAAGGTGTTCGCCGGAACTATCAACGGCAGCAATGCACTGACCGTGAAGGCCGATGCCGCCCCCGCGGATTCCGGTCTGAGCGGCCTGCTGCACATGCTGGATGATGCCGCGGCGGTGAAGCCCCCGATTTCCCGCACGGCGGACCGCGTGGCATCCGTGCTGGTGCCGCTGGTCATCCTGCTGGCCTGTGTGGCGGGCGGCGTGTGGTACTGGCTGGGCATGACCCCCGCCTTTGCGCTGGGCCGCGCCATATCCGTGCTGGTGGTCTCCTGCCCCTGCGCGCTGGGCCTGGCCACGCCGGTGGCCGTGATGGTGGCCACGGGCCGCGCCGCCAGGGCAGGTGTGGTGTTCCGCCACGGGGAGGACCTGGAGAACCTGGGCAAGTGTACCATTGCCGTGCTGGACAAGACCGGGACGCTGACCTCCGGCAAGCCCTCCGTGTGCAAGGTGGAGCCCGCCGCCCCCGGCATGACGGAGCAGGGGCTGCTGGAGCTGGCCGCCGCGCTGGAGAGCCGCAGCAACCATCCCTATGCCCGCGCCATCTTCCTGGCCGCGCCGGATACCCCCGTGCGCGCCACCGGGTTTTCCCACACCCCCGGGCGCGGTGTGCAGGCCAGTGTGGATGGCGTGCCCTGTGCCGCCGGAAACGCCCTCTTCATGCAGGAGCTGGGCGTGGATACCTCTTCCGTGAACACGCTTGCCGTGCCCACCGTGGCGGCACCCCTCTATATTGCCCGCGGCGGTACCCTGGCTGGTATGGTGGCCGTGGCAGACAGCCTGCGCCCCGGCAGCTCCGAGGCCGTGAACTCCCTGCTCAACCTGGGCATGGGGGTGATGATGGTGACGGGCGACAACCGGCGCACCGCTGAGGCCATGGCCCTGCAGGCGGGTATCGACAACTTCCGCGCGGAGCAGCGCCCGCAGGACAAGGTGGAGCTGGTGAAACAGCTGCGCGCCGCCGGGTACCGCGTGCTTATGGTTGGCGACGGCATCAACGATGCCCCCGCGCTGGCCGCTGCCGATGTGTCCATGGCCATGGGCATGGGTACGGACGTGGCTCAGAACAGCGCCGGTATCATCCTGACCCGCAGCAACTTGCAGGATGCCTCCCGCGCCATCTGGCAGAGCAGGGATGCGGTGCATATCATCAAGCGCAACCTGCTCTGGGCCTACCTGTACAACCTGGTGGCCATTCCCGTGGCGGGCGGTGCGCTCTTCCCCCTCATGGATTCCGTGGTGGCCCCCGGCGCGTGCGCCGCCGCCATGTGCGCCAGCAGCCTCTTTGTGGTGCTGTCCTCCCTGCGCCTGCGCCGCAGTGCCCTGGGTTAGGGGTAACTTGTTTGTTGTAAGCAGGCAACGTATTTTCATGGGTGAAAAAGCCATGTGCTTTTTCACCCATGCTCCATTGTATGACGTATGTTTGCAAGTTGTTCGGCATAAGTATATTGTGAGCGCGTTTTTGTGGGCAAGATTGCAATTATGCGTATTTTGTGGGATAGTTTTCCTGTAGCAGCACACAGGAGATACCCATGGAATACGCCACGCCACAGCACGGTGCAGCTTCATCCCCGCTTTGGGCAGGGATGGTGCGCCTGCTGTGCGCCCTGTTTGCCGCTTTGTGGGGGTATGCGGTGCGGGCGTGGGATTATGTGCGGTACGGCGGTTTGCGGCGCTTCCTGCTGGGGGCTCCCCTGCTGCTGCCGCTACTGGCGGTGCTGGGTTCCTTGATGGCCCTGTACGGGAACACTCTGTGGTTTGCCGCCGTGGCGGCGCTGTTGGTACCCTGCGCCGCGTACCGCCTGTGGCGCATCGGCATGTGTGCCGTGCTTTGCGCGGCGGTGGCCTACCTGCACGGGCTGGATTTGGAGCAGCAGGGGCGCCTGCTGCGGGATGCCGCCGAGCAGCAGGGCTGCCTGGCGGTACAGGGCAGGGTGGTGCGGGACCTGGAGCGCGGTTGCGTGCTGGAAACATCTGCCGGGCCATCCGTGGTGCTGCGCGGGGAGCGCGGCGGGATGCCCTTTTCCCTAGGGGATGATGTGGAGGCACGCGGGATTCCCGTGGAGCAGGCTCCGCCCCCGGTACCCGGCATGTTTGATGCCGCCGCCTGGCGGCGCGGCCAGGGGATAGCCCTTTCCCTGGACTATACGGAGGGGCGCGCCACCGGGCATGCGCTTTCCCTGGTGGATTTGCGGCGTGCCGGGCTGGATATCCGCCGCATGCTGGAGAAACAGCTGATGCCGCCCGGTACGGAGGCGGACCCGCGCCGCCAGGTGCTCTGCGCCATGGTGCTGGGGGACAAGGCTGCCGCCGCTGAGGATACCATGGAGGGATTCCGCCGCGGCGGCTGCCTGCATGTGTTTGCTGTGAGCGGGCTGCATGTGGCGCTGGTGTTCGGCATATTCTGGAAACTGCTGCTGTTCTGCCGCTTGCGTCCGGCGGTGGCGCGCCCGGTGGTGCTGCTGCTGGTGGGGGCGTATGTGGTGTGCACGGGCTGCGCCCTGCCGGCTTTCCGCGCGCTGCTCATGCTGGCGGTGGTGCTGTTCGGCTACATGCTGCGCCGCCGCGTGGGCATGGCCAATACCTGGAGCTTTGCCGCCCTGCTGGTGCTGCTCTTGGAGCCCTTCCGCATCCATGATGCGGGGTTCCTGCTCTCCTTCACCGTGTACGCCGGAATCTGCGCGGGCGTGTTCCTGTGCCGGCATGACCGCCCCCTGTATGCGCCGGACGACTACCTGCCCAAGCGCCTGTGGAGCCCCATGCAGCGCTTCTTGAGCAACCGGGATTCCGACCTGCGCGCCTGTGCGGTGGTGTCCGTGAGTGCCTGGCTGGTCTCGCTGCCCGTCACCCTGTGCTGCTTCCATGCGGTCACGCCCTGGTCCGCCGTGGCCAACATGGCGGTGGCGGCGCTGCTGCTGCCGCTGATGTTCTGCGGTATCATGACCCTGCTGCTGGGCTGGGTACCGCTGCTGGGGGGAGCGCTGGATTTCTGCGCGCTGAAATGCAGCGGCTGGCTGCTGGCGGTGGTGGGAGCCTTCGGCAGCCTGCCGGGGTCCTACCTGCCCGTGCATACCCCCATGCCGGTGGATGCCGCCGCGGTGTACACGCAGCGGTACGGCGGCAGCGTGTGCGTGCTGGGGAATCCCGGCCTGCTCGTCAATTGCGGGAATGAGCGCACCGCCTCCTTCCATGTGCGCCCCTGGCTGTTCTATTCCGGCTTTTCCCCTGCCGCCCTTCTGGTCACGGGCAAGCGAGCCTCCCTGGGCGGCGGCGCGGAGTACATGTGCCGCCAGCTCCCCGGGCTGCGGGTGATGCACCATGATTCCCTGCCGCAGGGCGGGCTGCGCCTCACCACCCCCGGCGGGGTCTTCTCCGTGTATCCAGCTGCGCCGGGGGCGCGGGATTCCGCCCCCGTGGTCATCTGGCAGCAGGGCGGGCGCCGCGTGTTGTATGTGGGGGATGCCCCGGCAGACACCCTGCTTTCCCTGCCGCCGGAGGAGCTGCATGCGGATACCGTTATCCTGGGGAAGCACCCCCTGCAGCCCGTGCAGGACCCCGCCTTGCTCCGCGCTACGGGTGCCCGCCGCATCATCATTCTGCCCGGTGCAGAGCTGCCCCTGGTCCCGGCGGATTTCCCGCCCCGCGTCCAAATCATCCGCTTGCATGATGATGAGGTGTGCGCCGTGTAACATGCCTGGAATTGAGGCGGGGGGCAAGGAGTATTCCGGGATGCAGCAGACGTTCAGCAGCCCGCCCTCCTACGCCAAGGGTGAGAAGCTGACGGTACTCTACAACCCCGCCGACCCGCAGGAATCATATCCCGACAACCTGCCGGACAACTACTTCGGATGCCTGGTCGGGGGCGTTTTCGGGCTGGTCACGCTGCTCATCGGCCTCTCCTACCTGTTGGCAAGCCGTTTGAAAGCCCGCAAGACCGCTCAGTAGGCCAGCTCCCGGACAAGGGAGAGCACGCCCTGGGTGACAGCCGCCATGCGGGTGTAGTCCAGGGTGTCCGGCGTGTCCTGCCGCTCATGGTAGCGGTGGTTGCGGAGCATGGCGGTATCCGTGACCATGATGGAGGGAATGCCGCGCGGGGCGTAGTTGCGGTGGTCGCTGAAGTAGAGCGGGGTATCCCCGGCAAAGGGCACGTTGACGCGCAGGGTGCGGATGTGGCGGCGCAGGTGGCGCTGGGCGCTGCGGCCCAGGGAGACGGAATCCAGGTTGCCCACCACGGCTATGAAATTGCCCTGCGTGGGCAGCAGCAGGCTGTGGCCGGGAAAGAGCGCGGGCTGGGAGCCGGGCGCATCTGAAAAGCAGCCCAGCATCTCCAGGCAGACCATGCCCAGGGTATCCTGCGGGTTGCAGAGCTGGGCGTGGGCGTGGCTGCCCATGCCCTCCGTGCCGAACCAGGGCGGCTCCTCGCAGGCGTAGAACACCAGCTCCACCGTGTGGCGCGGGTGGGCGGGCAGGCGGCGGGCCAGGGCCAGCAGGGCCGCCACGGCGCTGGCGTTGTCATCCGCGCCAGGGTTGCTGTCCTGCGGGTCGGCGGGCTCGCAGGCATCGTAGTGCGCGCCCACCACGTAGCGGCCCGGTTGGGTGCCGGTGCGCTCTGCAATAATGTTGCGGAACGTGCCTTCCGCATTGGTGAACTCCTGGTAGCGCACGGCGTACCCGGCGGCGGCCAGCTCTGCGGCAATGTATTCCTGCGCGCGGGAGAGCGTGGCACCGTAGCGCGGGTGCGCGCAGAGCGTCTCCACCCCGCGGCGCAGCTCTGCCGCCAGGGCAGGGGGCGGTGCGGGGGCATCCGCCGGGGCTTCTTTCAGGGAGAGCATGGTGCAGCCCGACACCAGCAGAAGCGCCAGCACGGGGAGCAGGAGAAGGATGGGTTTGAGCGCGCGTTTCATGGCGGGACGAAAGGTTTTTCCTATTGGCCCAGCAGGCTCCGCAGCTCCACGCAGCGCTCATGCAGCTCCATGTACTGCTCCGGGGAGAGCCCGCCGGAGCGGATCTGGGCTTGCAGCGTATCGATATCCGCCATGATGGCGGCGCGGGTGGCGGCATCGCAAGCCTGGTTCACATAGGTGTCCGGGGCATCGTCGATGCGCACCTCGGCATTGGATACCCCGCGCAGCCCCGCGGCCTGCTCCGGGCGCAGGGTGGCCAGGAACGCCTGCCAGGCATCCGCATCCCCCGGTGCGGGCAGCTGCTCCAGCAGGCCCTGCAGCACGGCGCCGCCCGGCAGCTTGCCGATGGGGATTTGCAGGTCCATGATGCGGTCCACGAACATATCCTGCATCTGCTTGTTCTGCGCCGCCAGGCGGATGATATCCAGCAGCGTGGGGTGGATGCGGATGGGCACCACGGGGGCCTGCGGCTCTTCCGGCAGGGCGGCTGCGTCCTCCAGGGGCGCGGTGTCCCCATACTCGCCGTACTCCCCGTAATCCGGCTCCGGCTCACGGCGGGCGTAGTCCTGCGGGGCGTCCTTGCGGGCGCGGATGATGCCGTTGACGGTATCGCGGAAGGTATCCAGTCCGGTGTTCAGGCGGGTGGCCAGGTCTGCCACAGCCACATCACGCCGGGTGGGGTCCGCCAGGTCCGCCGCCAGGTCCGCCATGCGGGGAATGAGGGAGGCGCGGTCGTTGGAATCCTTGATATTGGCCAGCTCCACCCCAGCGCGCACCTCCAGGTAAGGACGGGCATCCCCTATGGCCTGGCGCAGGGCCTCCGCCCCCTGCGTGCGGATGAGGGAATCCGGGTCCTCCCCCGGGGGCAGGGTGGCCTGGTACACGTCCATGCCCACTTGGGCCAGCTTGCGGAAGGTCTTCTCGCTGGCCTTGATGCCGGCGTTGTCGCCGTCGTAGCACAGGATGGCTTTCTTGGCGTACTTGTGGAGCATCCTGGCGTGCTCCTCCGTAAAGGCGGTGCCCAGGCCGGCCACGGCGTTGCGTATGTCCGCCTTCTCATGGCAGGCGATGACATCCAGCTGCCCCTCGCACACCACCACGCACATGCCCGCCTTGGCTATGGGGCCTGTGGCCTTGAACAGGCCGAAGAGCAGCTCACCCTTGCGGAAGGCCACGGTTTCCGCCGTGTTCACATACTTGCGGGGGTCCTGCCCCTCCTGCATGATACGGCCGGAGAACCCCACCACCTCCCCGCGCACGTTCTGGATGGGGAACATGAGCCTGTCCCTGAACACGGGGTACTGCCCGCTCCTGCCGGAGCCCAGCAGGTAGGCCTCCACCTGAAGGCGGTTGTCCATGCGCCGGCTGGCGGCCAGGGCGGCAAACTCCCGGTAGTCCGGCGGCGCCCAGCCCAGGTTCCAGGCCTTGGCTACCTCTATGTTGAATTCACGCTGCTTCAGGTAGGCGCGCACGTGGTCCGCATTGCGGTCACGGCAGAGCTTGCGGTGGAAATAGTCTGCCGCCAGGGCATTCAGCTGCACCACGCGGGCGCGCAGCTGCCGCTGGCGGGCGGCCTCCGGGTTCTCCTCCTCCTCGATGACCGGGATTCCGTTCGCATCCGCTATGCGGCGCAGGGCGGACGGGTAGTCCAGGTTCTCGAACATCATCACGAACTTCACGCCATCACCGCCCACGCCGCAGCCGAAGCACTTGAAGGCCTGGCGCGCCGGGTTCACGTGGAAGGAGGGCGTCTTTTCCCCGTGGAACGGGCAGCACGCCTTCCATGAGTTGCCCGCGCGCCGCAGCTGCACATACTTGCCCACCAGCTCCACGATGTCGATGGAGCCCTTGATGCGGTCTACGCATTCCTGGAGGATACGCGGCATGGCGGCGGTATATCAGATGATGCGGGCTTTCGGCCAGGCCCAGGGGCGGTGGAAATCCGGCTCCCCGGAAAGGTCCTCCGCCGTGGTGAGGTACAGGTAGTCCGGCGAGTTCTGGATGGCGGCAGCCGCCAGCCGGCAATCCTGCGGGGTAATGCCGATGGAGGCCAGGTAGGCCAGGGGTATCTCCGCCCGGCACTCCCAGCCCTGCGGGGTACAGCGGCCCTGCGTGGCAGCGGCGGTGAGCTGCGGCGCGGTCTCGTCCTTGCAGCGCGGGCCGGTGAACACGCAGGCCCACCACGCGCCGTTCGGGCACAGGTTGAACTCCAGGTAGCGCGTTCCCTCTGCGTTGGAGATAAAGAACTCCGCCGTATCATACCGCCACAGCTCCTCCGTAAAGGCACCGGGCTGCGCGCCGGGGTGGATGCTCACGCCTTTCCCCTGGCGCGCGCAGTATACCAGGTTCTCCCCCTGTATGGAGAAGGAGTATTCCACGTGCGGCAGGATTTCCCTGCCGTACCATTCATGGGTCAGCTCCTGCACGGGGCAGGGCAGTTCTGTGCAAATGTGGCTCGTCACGCCCCATCTTCTACCATTTTGTGCGCCGTTTGTCAATGCGCCGCTGCACCATGCTGCATGCTTGCCGCGGCAGTTCTGCCTTGCCAAGGCGGGGTGGCTCTGGTATGCTGGCGGGGCAATGAGAGAGGAGATGGACCCCAATCAGGATGTGGTGCTGAAACGGCAAACGGAGAAGGTAATCCAGAGCCAGGGGCGGCCGGTGAACACCACCCGCCGCCAGGTGAGCCCTGCACGGGTCATCCTGTGGTACGCCCTGGCCCTGCTGGCGCTCACCCTGTGGGTCCTGCGCTTGTACGGCGTGATCAGCGCGCCTTTTTAATCTCCCTGCACAGGCGGGTGAACAGGCTCTCCTGCTCATCGCCCTTGCAGAACAGCTGGCTCATGGCGCCGCCGTGCTGGTAGAAATAGCCGTAGTCGTCCTTCGCCAGGCCATCCATGCGGATGTTGTAGTCCGCCTCCTTGCACTCGTTCCAGCGGCCGCCGATGACGGGTATGAAATCCCGGGAGTCCTGTGAGTTCACGATGTAGCTGTTACCCCACCAGGCCAGGTTGTCCGGGCGCTTGGGGGTGACCAGGCGGTTCACGGGGTCCAGCGTGAGCAGGTAGATGCTGCCGCCGGGCTTGCCCTGCAGCCGGGCTGCCGCCTGCAGCGCGGTGGAGGCCCCCAAGCTGTGGCCGATGAGCACCACCGGGGCGGCGGGATTCAGCGTGCGGAACTCCTGGAGCTCCGCCGCCAGCTTGTCCGGCGCCAGGTCAAAGGAGCCCATATCCCCCATGTGCCAGTGGTAGTACGCGCGGGTCTGGTCCCCGGTGATGGGCAGCCAGGGGCAGTTGCAGGCCAGGCCGTGCACAATGCCCGTGTACTCGTCTGCCATGCCGCCCACAAACACCATGGCCGCATCCGCCTTCTCCTTGGGCAGCGGCGCAGCCTGGTACTTGGCCACCTTTTGGGCGGCTCCGGTCACGGCGTTCAGGATATCCCCCAGCTCCAGGGCCGGGGCAGGGGCCGCCAGGCACAGGGCCGCGGCGGCGGTGGTCAAAAGGTGGCATGGGCGTATCATGGCGGTGGAAAGGGAAAAATCAGCCTTGGTTGTTGTTCTTCAGCAGGCAGCAGAAGCCGCCGGCGCCAAAACCGTGGCGCGGCAGCAGGCGGTACGCGGGGAAGGGGTACAGCGTGGAGCGGTATTCCGCCAGGGCGGGTATTTCCACCGCCTCCCAGCCGGGGTGGCGCTTCAGGATATAGGCTGCCACCTTCTCGTCCTCCTCCGGGTCATACGTGCAGGTGCTGTACAGGATATGCCCCTGCGGCGCGGTGCAGGCCACGGCGGCCAGCATAATGCCGCGCTGGCGCTTGGCATTGCCGTTCACCATGCCGCTGCCCAGGCAGCCCGGGTTCTTGATTCCCTTGGCCAGCAGGGATTGCCCGCTGCACGGGGCATCCACCAGCAGCAGGTCGAACTGCTGCCCGCTTGCCGCCCACTGGTCCGGGCGCAGGCCTGTTACCTCCACCCCCTGCCAGCCGCACTGCTGCAGGTTCTGCCGCAGCACCCCGCGGCGGGCGGAATTCACCTCGTTTGCCGTGTGCGTGCCCCGGGGAAAACCGTACCGCGCGCCCATCAGCATGCTCTTGCCGCCCGGGGCCGCGCACAGGTCCAGCGTGTGTGCCGGGCCCGGCACCAGCTCCAGCGCGGCGGATTCCCAGCAGGAGGAGGCATCCAGTATGTAATAGTACCCCGCCGCGTAGTCCGCATGCTGCCCGGGGCGCACCCCCGGCTCCGGCAGGTACACGCCCGGCGGAAGCCACGCAGGCCGCTCCGCCGCACAGGGAAACGGCGGCTCATACCCCGCCGGGGCCAGCGGTGCAAGCACCACCGCGCTGCGGGAGGATTCCCCGCGCCGCATGGCCTGCACCAGGTGCAGCGCATCCTCCCCGGCCAGCCCCAGCCGGCTGCACAGCCGCTGCTCCGCGTGGCTCATCTCTGTATCGGCGGTACTCATCTGCAGCGCATTCTAACACAATCCCCGCTGCACCGCAAACGCAAATCTCGCCCCGCACGCATGCACAGCGTGCGTTTTTTTGCACCGGGCGCGTTTTTTAGTGTTGCAAGATTGCAGCCAGCGTGCTATCCTGTGACCACCATGAAAATCACTGGTACTACTCATAAGAAGGCTGCCGAGTGGGTGGAGCAGATCCGCCAGCTCTGCAAACCCGAATCCGTCTACTGGTGCGACGGTTCCGAGGAAGAAAACACCCAGCTGTGCGACATGCTGGTCGAAAAAGGCACCTACATCCGCTTGAACCCGGAGAAGCGCCCGAACTGCTTCCTGGCCCGTTCCACTCCTTCCGATGTTGCCCGTGTGGAGGAGCGTACCTTCATCTGCTCCGAGAAGCAGGAGGACGCCGGCTTCACCAACAACTGGAAGTCCCCGGCCGAGATGCGCGCTATTCTCAACCCGTTCCTTGATGGCTGCATGAAGGGCCGTACCATGTACGTGATTCCTTTCTGCATGGGTCCGCTTGATTCCCCCCTTGCCAAGATCGGCATCGAGATCACGGACTCCGCCTACGTGGTGACCAACATGCGCATCATGACCATCATGGGTGAGAAGGTGCTCAAGCGCCTCGAGGACGAGACCCAGGGCGGCGGCAATCCCAAGCGTGACGGCTACGGCGACTTCGTTCCCTGCCTTCACACCGTCGGCGCTCCCCTGGAGCCCGGCCAGCAGGACGTGGCCTGGCCCTGCAACAACGAGGAGAAGTACATCTGCCACTTCCCCGAGACCGGTGAAATCATCTCCTACGGTTCCGGTTACGGTGGCAACGCCCTCCTCGGCAAGAAGTGCCTTGCCCTCCGTATCGCCACCACCAAGGCCCGCGACAACGGCTGGATGGCTGAGCACATGCTCATCCTCGGCGTCACGGATCCCCAGGGCCGCAAGTCCTACATCACCGGCGCATTCCCCTCCGCCTGCGGCAAGACCAACCTTGCCATGCTTGTTCCCCCGGCTCCCCTCCGTGAGAAGGGCTGGAAGACCAGCATCATCGGCGACGATATCGCCTGGATCTGGCCCCACGAGGACGGCACCTTCCACGCCATCAACCCCGAGAACGGCTACTTCGGCGTGGCTCCCGGCACCTCCTACAAGACCAACCCCATCGCCATGGACACCATCAAGGAGAACGTTATCTTCACCAACGTGGGTCTGACCGACGACGGCGACGTGTGGTGGGAAGGTATGGACGGTGAGGCTCCCGCCCACGCCATCGACTGGCAGGGCAACGACTGGACCCCTGAAATCGCCAAGGAGACTGGCGCCAAGTGCGCCCACCCCAACAGCCGTTTCACCGCTCCCGCCGCCCAGTGCCCCACCCTGGATCCGGAGTACTACAACCCGGAGGGTGTTTCCATCTCCGCGTTCCTCTTCGGCGGCCGCCGCGCCACCACCATGCCGCTCGTCTTCCAGTCCCGCGATTGGAACCACGGCGTGTACGTGGGCGCCACCATGGGCTCTGAGATGACCGCCGCCGCCTTCGGCAAGATTGGTCAGGTCCGCCGCGACCCGATGGCCATGAAGCCCTTCATCGGCTACAACGTGGGCGACTACTGGCAGCACTGGCTGGACATGGGCACCAAGACTTGCGCTTGCAAGCTGCCCAAGATCTTCAACGTGAACTGGTTCCGCAAGGATGCCGAGGGTCACTTCATCTGGCCGGGCTATGGCGACAACATGCGCGTCATCGACTGGGTGCTTCGCCGCTGCCGTGGCGAGGTGGAAGGTGTGGAGACCAAGCTGGGTATCTCCCCCGCTTACGGCGAGCTCGACACCGATGGCCTGACCGACTACACCGAGGAGCAGTTCAACGTGAACATGACCCTCAGCGACTCCGAGTGGCAGGCTGAGCTTGAGTCCCAGACCGAGCTCTTCGGCAACGTGGGCGACAAGCTGCCCGCCGAGCTGGAGGCCCAGCGTCAGATTCTCATCGCCAAGTTCAAGTAAAGAACGCCTTTCTCTCACAACCTGAGAGATAACCTACCGCCGTTCCCCTTTCCGGGAACGGCGGTATTTGCTTGCCCGTGCGGCACCTGGAGTATAAGGGAACTTGCAATCGGGGAAAATCCCGCTCCTGCCGCGCGCACAGCCGTCCATAACGCTGCCGGGAAAACGGTCACAACTTGCCGGGAAAGGGGGCGTATAGCGGAATCGTACCCGCCCCCTCTGTTGTCTGGTACCCCTGTACGCAGCAATCCCGCAGGCAGCCTGTGCCACCTGCGGGATTGGTACAACTCTCTGTCGGACTCCGCTTGTTAGCGGCGGCGACGCCGTGCGCACAGCCCGGCAAGCGCCAGCAGGCTCAGCGTGCCTGTCGTCGGCTCGGGTACAGAACCAATTTCATCGCTGAACGTTACAATGCCGGTTGCTGAATTATAGGAGCCGATGTAGTACTGGCCTTCTCCAATCCAAAGGTTGGCTGCTGCGTCACCTTCGGTGAGGTTTGTACCCAAGTAAATCGTGTCGCTGTTCTTGAGCTCTTCCGAATCGAAATACAGGGAATTAATCGTGAATTTGCCGGAGAACATGCCGCTGATATCATAGGCTCCGGAGTTGGTCTTCGCTACGCCGCTGTTCAGCGTAATGGCAACATCGTCGAGCGTGACCATGCTGTTAGTGCCTGTTACTGTGATGACATCCGTGTTATCCAGCGTAACATTGCGCATAGTGAGTGCCCCGGCTACCGTAATGCTCGAGTTTGTGAGATAACTCACATTGGAACCAAGATTATCTTTTGCACCCGTAATCTCCTCCGCACTCACGGTCGCATTCTTCAACTCCGCAGCATGCCAGACATCGCCCTCTTTGGTCACGTATTCTCCCCAGTTCCCTTTATTGGGATCCCATACTTCGACTTCGCCTACCCTCTGGGTGCCGGTGATGCTCAGGCTATTGGAACCGTTCGTAAAATCAACAGCTCCTTTGTAGTCCTCAGCCCAGTTATCTGTTCCTATGTAAGTCGTGCCTTTGCCGTTCAATTTTGTTCCGGCAAAGGTGATGTTTTGGTTTTCTTGGGCAGCAAGATAAAGGGTTCCATTATTGGTTACAGAGGCCTTGTTGCCGCAATTCGATTCAAACGAGACACTTGAGTTATCTGCTACAATGACAACGCCACCCTCTTCGTTGTATATGTCGTTGCCGTCAATACCTGCAGAGTTGTCCTTAAAAACTACATTGCCATTGCCTCGTATAGAGGTTGTGACAAGTGTCGGCAGCTTCAGGCTGGTCCCTTTATCGTCAATTTGGATTGTTCTGTTAACGTCAGATTTGGTCCCGTTATTGTATATTGCACCGCCCTTGCCTGCAGCCACATTGTTGCAGAATGAGACGGAAGAGGACTCTCCGGCATTTGAGCATCCCTTTATCTCTAGGTAACTCTCATTCTTTGCCCCACCGCCATCTCCGGATGAGCTATTGTCTTTGATGTTAAGTTGCCCGCCGTGAATGTACGTTTTGCTTTCCAACAGCATTGCGCCTCCATCATAGTTGCTGATTGACAGACTGTCCAAGGAAACCATAGCTCCAGACTTAACCATAAGGCCAGTACTTTTCGAATTGGAACCTGAATCGACAATCTTGCCATTCAAGGAAAGTTTATGCCCGGTTTCGCCTGTCAGTACAATAACGTCAGTTTCGTTTCCAACGACGACACCGTCACCATTAACTTCTGTGACACTCGATTCGTTGGTCAGCTTTGTGTTTGTTTTGATAACTTTGTCATCAGGAAGCTCAGATGCGGCCTCTTTTGCGTCTACTGCAATGCTCTGGGACTCTTCGTTAGTTGCAGCCTTGGTATTAATCCATGAATACTGAAGTATGGACGCAGGACTGCCCACGTGCCCGTAATAGCCGAAGGTATCATCAGTTTCGAGAGTAAATGCTCTCGTGGGTTCGGTTCGAATCCCATACCAGAGATACGAATAATCTTCATCTAGACTCACCTCCATGCGGAACGTTCCGAAGTATCCATCATCGGAGTCAGAAAGAATCAGTGCCGATAAATTGCCTGCAGAATCAGTTTCGTATCCCCAGCACGTTATCGAATGCCCTGCGGCACCTTGGATTGTCACCTGTACGGCTTGGCCTTGTACAGAAAAGGCCTCGGCAAGTTCATCCGCCATCCTTTTAAGAGTATAATCATTATCAGGCAGGCAATAGTCGCTTTCTATCCAGCACTCGGAGACTCCGTTAAAAACAGTCCCGTAATGGCCGCTCCCGTTTTGAGGTAAGACTGTGCTGGTTTGTTCGGTTATAGCCGTTCCCTTCATCCACCAATCGATAAAGTCATGGGCATCTCCGGTTGTGTCCAGCTTGGCTTGGCTCAACGCATTATGGTATACGTTCAAATAATCTGTTCCTTCCGGCTTTGAATATTCGGGGGTTCCTTCTCGGTATCCGCTAATGGGCGTGCTATCGGCGTACGTGGAATATGTGTCTTGCCAATACTCTATCATGTTGGAAGCGCTAGCAGCCCAACACCAATCGGTATCTTTGACCCCTGCGGGGTATACCTTGTTGTCATCAGAGCTATACGAGACCTTGCCTACATCGTAAGCCTTGCCAGAGACGAGCGTGGCGCTCGCTAACAGCGGATTTGCCGCCTGCAGAGCGACGATAGCGGCGACGAGGAGAGAAGGGAGACGGGGCTTCATGAGTTGTGATTTCTTGAGGGCACTCTAGCATGTTGTCAAGGGGGTGTCAAGGCGAAAGTCCTGGAAGATCTTAGGAAAAACGTAGGAAAACGGAACTTTCTTCCAATGCCACGCCGTAAGGGATATGGACATGAGGGAAAAGAAGAGGTGCTCGCTTTCCGTGCAGGCGACAGGCTCCACCAGCATCGGGCTCATCTCCAAATGCATGGAAACACAAGGCGGCCGCCAGGATGCAGCCGGGAAGATTGATATGGGGTAGCAGCTGCCCGATGGGTTGTTGCAAATCCCTTGGTTACAAGAAAAGCACCGACTTGCGCCGGTGCTTTTGATGAGTGGCGTGATGCCTTGCCGTTGGGAATCAGTCTTCTTTTTTCTTGCCGCCCTTGCGCGGCTTCTTGGACTCTGCGGCGGGCTTGGGTGCCTTGGCCGGCTTTTTCGGGGCCTTGGGGGCCGGCTTCTCCTTGGCCGGTGCCTTGGGCTTGCGGGCGGGCTTGGCGGGTTTCACGGGCTCCGGCTCAGGGGCGGGTTCGGGCTGTTCCTCTTGAAACACGATGTCTCCCGTGCCTTCCTGCCGCACGGCCACGGAGCGGTGTCCGGCGGCCAGGTCGCCGCGCAGGATTGCCTCTGCAATGGGGTCCTCCAGCAGGCGCTCTATGGCGCGGCGCATGGGGCGGGCGCCGTATTCCGGGTTGTAGCCCTTGTCCACCAGCAGGCCCACCACCTCCGGCGCCAGGCGCAGGCCGATGTTTTTCTCCGCCAGTCGGTTGATGAGTTTCTTGGCCTCCAGCTGCACGATTTCCGCCAGGTCCTTGCGGTCCAGCATGCGGAAGACAATCAGTTCATCAAAGCGGTTGATGAATTCCGGGCGGAAGTGCTTCTTGGCGGCTTCCGTGATCTTGTCCTTGAGCAAATCGTAGTCCGCCTCGGAGTTCTCTGCGGTGGCAAATCCCATGCGGCCGCGGGTGCTGCCCAGGCTGGCTCCCACGTTGGAGGTGAGGATGATGATGGTGTTGCTGAAGCTGACCTTGCGGCCCAGGGAATCTGTCATCACGCCTTCCTCCAGCACCTGCAGCAGCAGGTTCATCACGTCCGGGTGGGCTTTCTCCACCTCGTCGAACAGGATGACCGCGTACGGGCGGCGGCGCACCTTCTCCGTGAGCTGGCCGCCCTCGTCATGCCCCACGTACCCGGGGGGAGAGCCGATCAGGCGGCTGGTGCTGTACTTCTCCATGTATTCGCTCATGTCCACCTGGATGAGTGCATCCGCAGTGCCGAACATGATTTCCGCCAGGTTGCGGGCCAGGTAGGTCTTGCCCACGCCCGTGGGGCCCATGAAGAGGAAGGATCCGATGGGGCGGCGGGGGTCCTTCACATCCGCGCGGCTGCGGCGCAGGGCGCGGGAGATGGCGGCGCAGGCTATGTCCTGGCCGATGACCTTGCTCTTCAGCTCGTTCTCCATCTGCAGCAGGCGCTCCGTCTCTTTCTGCTCCATGCGGGCCAGGGGAATCCCCGTCCACTTGGAGATGACGGCCATGATGTCGTCCTCCGTCACGTCCAGCACGGATTTGTCCATGTCCTGCTTCCAGGCGTCGATGGTGTCGCGGAGCTTGGCGCGCATCTCCTGCTCCTGGTCGCGCAGGCGGGCGGCGCGCTCAAAGTCCTGGTTCTTGGCGGATTCCTTCTTGCGCTCCTCCAGGCTGGCGCATTCCTGCTCCATCTCCTTGATGGCGGCGGGGCGGGTCATGCGTGCCACGCGCAGGCGGGAGCCGGCCTCGTCCATGATGTCGATGGCCTTGTCCGGCAGGAAACGGCCTGTGATATAGCGCTTGGAGAGGTAGGCGGCGGCCTCCAGGGCCTTGGCGGTGTAGTGTACGTGGTGGTGCTCCTCATACCGGGGGGCAATGCCGCGGAGGATGGCGATGGTATCCGGCATGGAGGGCTCACCGACCTGCACCTGCTGGAAGCGGCGCTCAAAGGCGGCGTCCTTTTCCACATGCTTGCGGTACTCGTTCAGCGTGGTGGCGCCGATGGCCTGCATCTCACCGCGTGAGAGGGCGGGCTTGATGATGTTGGAGGCATCCATGGTGCCCTCTGCAGAGCCGGCGCCGATGAGGGTGTGGATTTCGTCGATGAAGAGGATGACGTTCTTCTCCGTGCGGATTTCGTCCATCACGGCCTTCAGGCGTTCCTCGAACTGGCCGCGGTACTTGGTGCCGGCCACCATGAGCGCCAGGTCCAGGGAGATGATGCGCTTGCCCAGCAGGAATTCCGGCACGTCCCCGGCCACAATCATCTGCGCCAGTCCTTCCACGATGGCAGTTTTGCCCACGCCGGCCTCTCCCAGCAGCACCGGGTTGTTCTTGGTGCGGCGGCACAGGATTTGGATGACGCGCTCTATTTCGTTCCTGCGGCCGATGACGGGGTCCAGCTCGCCCTTGGCGGCGCGGGCCGTCATATCCCGCCCGAAGGCTTGCAGGGCAGGGGTGCGGCTGCGCTCCCCGGTATCTCGCCCGGAATCACGGCGGCTGCGCTCCCCGCGGTGCAGGAAGGCGTTGGCATCCTCTTCCTCGTCGTTCGGGGGCATGTCGTCGCCGTCGCCGGGCAGGGAATCGGAGTTGTCCTGAATCCTGTCGAAGTCGAACTTGGGGTTGATTTCCTCCATCACGCCCTTGCGCGCGTTCTCATAGCTCAGGCCGGAGGAATTAAGGGACTGCCAGGCCAGTCCGTCGGAATCCCGCAGGATGGCCAGCAGGATATGCTCTGTGCCGATGTAGGTGTGGCGGAGCGACTTGGCCTCCTCTCCGGCGGTGGTGAGCAGGCGGCGCACACGGGGGGTGATGGGCAGTTCGCCATCCGTGGCGGCTGCGTTGCCGGGCAGCATGGCCTGTTCAATCTTCTCTGCCAGCTGGTTGATGTTGATGCCGGAGTTTTCCATCACGCTCACGGCCACGCCCTGGCCAAGCTTGAGCAGGCCCAGCAGCACGTGCTCTGCGCCTATGTAGTTGTGGTGGAAGCGGTCCGCCTCCCGGCGGGCCAGGTTCATCACCTGTTGCACTCTGGGGGTAAAGTTTTTCATGTGGTCTCAGTAGTTTTCAGGGTAAGGGGGAATGTCCGCGTGGGTGAGGAATTCATGCGGCTGGCTCTCCAGGAAGGCGCGGCAGGCGGTGGCCACAAAGAGCGGCGTCTGCTCGTCTCCGTGGTGGGTGATGGCCTCTTGCACAATGAGGCGGGATACGCGGTTTATCCCGCGGATGATGGGGTAGGGGCCCACGTCCCACTTGATGATGCCCAGCACGGTGGCCAGGCGCAGGCTGGAGAAGGCATCCCGCATTTCCTTGATGCTGAGGCGCCGGGCGTATTTGAGCAGGCCGTAGGCGCGGCCGATGTGGTCGAACAGGCGCATGCCGGGCTCCTCCAGCAGGCGCAGGCGCACGGAAAGCTCACGCTCCACCACGCGCTGCGCCACCTCGAAAAAGTAGCCCTTCACCTCCCCCAGGGAGCCCTCCGGCCCCGGCAGGGAGTACAGCATGTAGCGGCTGCCCGTGTCGTCCTGCCCGTCGGAATAGAACGGGGAGATGCTCACGTGCAGCTTTTCCATGGCCTTGGTCACCTGGCCCATCATGTTGGAGAAGGTGAGCGCGGGCAGGTGCAGCATGACAAAGAGCTGGATACCGTCCCCGCTCTCTCCGGGCATGCTGGTCAGGTAGCCGTCCTGCGCGTTGTGGGCAAAGTCGAACATGCCGTCCAGCTTGTCGCGCATTTTTTGCAGGTCGTTCAGCATGTGGCCGGTGCGCATGGTGTCGCCCTTGGGGGGGCACTTGTAGCCCTGGCGGAACATGTGCAGCACCAGGTGCTCCTCCTCGTTCACGAACGCCACCACGTTGCGCTTGTGGGAAACCAGCACGTGGCAGCCGTCCTGGCGCGCGGCCTGGGCGGGGGAGAGCATGCTGTTCACCATCATGATGCGGCGGTCGTCGAACCCCAGCTCCGGCATTTCCGCATGGAACCCCTTGGAGAAATCCGGCAGGGAGAGCAGCCCCGGCAGCAGCTGTTCCGCCACGGCGGCGCGGCTCTCCGCCGTGCTCCAGCCCGGGAAACGGTGGCCTTTCAGGTTGCGCACCAGGCGCGCCATCACGCCGATGACCGTGTCCTGGCAGTCGCCGGGCTCCATCAGGTGCTCCGGTTGCTCCTTCAGCAGGGTGGAAAGCTTCATTCCGCCTGGCCTCCCTCCTTGTCGGTGAGTTGCTTGATGCGGTCGCGCAGCGTGGCGGCGCGCTCGTAGTCCTCCCGCTCCACGGCGGCCTGCAGCTCGGCCTCCAGCTCAGCCTTGGCTGCAGCGGGGGACTTGGCCTTGCGCGGGGCGGGCTTGCCGGGTGCGGCGGGGGTGTCCTCCTCCTCTCCCTGGTGCAGCTCATGCGCCAGGAAGGTGTAGCAGTCCGGGCAGCCCAGGCGGTTGGTGCGGCGGTAGTCCTCCAGCGTGAAATGGCAGACCGGGCAGGCGGAAATGACATCGCACCCGTTCCCGGGGGCGTGCTGTTTCTTGTCGTCTCCCTGCGCCACCAGTTCCCGCACTATCTTGTCCACCTGCTTCTTGAATTCCTCCGGGAAGAATTTCTCCGCAAAGGTGAGAGACTGCGGGTCGAACAACCCGCGCGCCTTGGCGCAAGCCTCGCACAGGGCCAACTCGGACATCTCGCCGTTGACTATCTGCGTTAGGAACATCGTGGCCCTCCGGCCGCATATCTGGCATTTTTTCACTGGCGGGCAGTATACACCCGTCCGCCGTGCATTTCCAGTTCCCGCCGTGTCAATCTGTGTCAGCATGCGCGCGTACATGGTACTGTTCCGCACCCTGCGCGTAGAAAAGCGTCATGCTGTCTCTCTTTCTTCTCGACAACGCGGGGCGGGTATGGTTAACTATCCCCAACCTTTTTCAAACAGATATGAAGTCCTACACCATCTTCCAGAAGTCCGATGATGCAACGGTAACCGAATTCCTGACGTGGATGCGCAACCAGGAGCGCGGCGTGTACCATGCCGCCCTGCGTGAGCTTGGCGCCCTGAAGAAGCTGCGCCCGCAGTACATGCAGCAGAAGCCCGTTGCGGAGCAGTTTGCCTGGCTGCGCAAGATGCTGTGCTGGATGCCCGCCGAGACCATCGCCGACCACCTGCTGCAGGTGTGGCTGATCCGCAAGCATGAGCCCATGCTGGTGTCCTTCATTGAGAAGCTGGGTATTGAGCACAACGGCCACGGCGTGGTGGACGTGCTGCCGGAGAAGCTGGACGCAGAGCAGCTGAAGGGTGCCGTGGACGAGCTGTTCGAGAAGCACCCCGCCGGTGCCGCCTCCGTGTACCTGCACATGTTCCAGAACCAGACCCCGGAGGGCTGGCCCGAGCTGCAGGACGTGCTGGACAACGATCCCCGCGTGACCCTGAAGTAAGGGCCGCGGCGGGGCGCATGGCCGCCCCGCCATCCTGAAACAAACCTCCTCCCCCCTGTCTCCCCATAGTGACGGAGGATGAACAATTCATGCAGTTGGCCATGCGCGAGGCCGAAAAGGCCCGCGCGGCCAACGAGGTGCCTTGCGGCTGCGTGATTGTGAAGGACAACCGCGTGATTGCCCGCGGCTGGAACCAGGTGGAAGCCCTGAAGGATGCCACCGCGCACGCAGAAATGCTGGCACTGACCGCAGCCCAGGCCGCCGTGGGAGACTGGCGGCTGGACGGCTGCACCGTTTACGTGACCAAGGAGCCGTGCCCCATGTGTGCCGGGGCGCTGGTACACTGCCGCCCGCAGCGCGTGGTGTTCGGCATACCGGATCCCAAGGGCGGCGCCTGTGGCGGCTGGATCAACCTGCTGGATTCCAATCCGCCCCTGAACCACAAGTGCGAGGTGGTGCCCGGTGTGCTGGGTCCGCAGTGCCTGGAGCAGTTCCAGGCCTTTTTCCGCGCCGCGCGCGCCGTGGCCAAGCAGCGCAAGCTGGAGGCCCGCGCCGCTGCCTTGCTCCAGGAGCTTCAACCGGAGAATACTGATGATGCAGCCGGAGATTGAGGTATATGTGAATGCGGAGCGCCCCTGGGTGACCGATGGGCTGGCCGGGCGTTTCCAGGCTGCGCTGCAGCGCCTGGTGCCGGAGCTGTTGCAGGCCCCGCAGGGGCCGGACCACGTGCTTTCCACCCTGCCTGCGGTGGAGATTTCCATTGTGGACGACGAGACGATAGCCGCAGTGCATGCGGAGTTCCTGGACGACCCCTCGCCCACGGATGCCATCACCTTCCACCACGGTGAAATCCTGGTGAGCTGCGATACGGCGGAGCGCTATGCGCAGGAGCACGGGCTGGTGCGGGAGCAGGAGCTGTTCCGCTACATGGTGCACGGGCTGACCCACCTGCACGGCTACCTGGACTACGAGCCGGAGGACCGCGCGGCGCTCTTTGCCGTGCAGGAGCCGCTGGTGGAGCGCTTTTACCCCGCAGGTTGACCCCCTTTCCCCCATTTACAGTATGAAATCCCCTTTCATGACCATACGCCGCGCGGCAGTGCTCTGCGCGCTTTCCGCCGCCCTGTTCACCGGCCTGGCACCGCAGGCCCACGCTGCCAAGAAATCCCCCAAGGGGGATGATGCCGCCTCCGCAGAATCCAAGAAGGATGCCAAGCTGCGAGAGAAGATGGACAAGGAGCGCAAGAAGAAGAACGCCAGCCCCGCCAAGATGGATGCCCTGGCCAAGAAACAGGTGGCCGCCCTGCAGAAGCAGTTTGCCAAGGACCCCTCCAAGCTCTCCCGCATTCCCGCCACGGACGTGCCGGAGGACAAGCTGGATGCCCTGCAGAAGCTGGCGGATGCCGGGGACCCGGAATCCCTTATCCTGCTGGGCCACTACTACATGCAGCATGACGAGCTGGGGCAGGATGCCCTGAACAAGGCGGGCGACCTGTACAAGAAGGCTGCCGACTACGACGACGGCAACGGCATGGCCTGGTACGGCCTGTGGGCCTATGTGAGTGCGGAAAACCCTGCGGATGCCCCCAAGCGCTGCCTGGCCTGGGCGGAGCGTGCTGCGGAAAAGGAAAGCCCCATAGGCCTGTACCTGGCCGCCATGCTCCAGGATTCCAAGAAGCAGGAGCTGCTGGGGAAGGCTGCCAATGCCGGGTTTGTGCCCGCCATGCGGGAGTACGGCCGCACCCTGCAGGATGCCAACGGCCGCTTGACCGCCGCAGGGCGCGCCTGGGTGGAGATGGCCGCCAAGTTTGGTGATGCCGCCGCCTGTGAGCTGGCTTCCGGCCAGGGCAGGGGCAGCAAGAAGGACCTGGCGGCGGATGCCGCCAAGGCGGAGCCCCTGCTGCGGGAAGCCGTGAAACTGGCCAAGGAGCGCAAGTGGAACTGGTTCGGCACCGTGTTTGATACGGACAAGTTCGAGGACCGCGGCGCCTGGGGCGGCGCGCGCTGCTCCCTGCTGTTTGCTGCATACTCCTCCCTGTGCCGCGTGCAGGAGGCCGCTGGAAAACCCGCGGATGCCGCGGTGAAGGAGCTGGTGGACTACCTGGCTGCGGAGGCCAAGTCCGGGGACGTGGGGGCCATGGCCGGGCTGGTGGCCCTGGGTGCCAAGTTTGATACCTGGTTCGGCAGCATGGAATGCCCCTATGATTCCGCCCCCTACCGGGATATGCTCCAGCAGGCCCGGCAGGACAAAAAGCCCCACGCCGCCGTGGTGCAGGAGTGACCTGCGCCGTACCCCGCTTTGTTTCAAGTCGTTCAAGGATTTGTGTTGACTCTCCATGTGCGCCGTGCCATAATTCCCCCCTGTTATGCACCGCTGTGCCGAAACACCTGGTGCCGCTTGCAAATCAATCCGCTAACCATTCTCAAGGTAAAATGAAATTACGCCTGCCCAAGTTCTTGCTTGCACTGCTGGTGCTTACCTGCTGCGCGATAGCTGCCACTAGTTCTGCATCGGATTACTCTCTGGGAAATGTCATGTATGTGGGTGATTCCATTACGCACGGCGTGGCCAGTGGCTCATACCGCTGGGCGATGCATAAGATATTGGTGGACAATGGAATTTCATATAATGAGGAAGGTATATCGACCGGCAATTATTCCGGAGGCGTGACTGCCGGGACCCTGTATGGCGGCACAGCCTTTGCCAACCTGCACAGCTCCCAGGCCAGTGCGCGTGCGTGGGAACTTTCCGGCAATGCCTCTTATGATGCTTCTTCCTCATGGAAGAAATCCGGCGGAACCCGCTACAACGGAAGCAATATCATGAACTGGCTTGGCCAGAGCACGGTCAACAACAACAATGCCGCCTATACGGGGGCCACTTTCACCGGTGAACAGACTCCGGATATGTTCTTCCTGATGATTGGTACGAACGACCTGCTTTCCGACACGAACAAAGGATCCTCTCTTGTTGCCAACAAGGAAGCAATATTCAAGAACCTGCTTGCGGATGTGGAGGCCACGTACCAGAGCATGATGACGGCCAATTCCGATGCCACTGTGGTAGTTTCCCTCATTCCGGCATACTGCCAGACCGGCACTTCCTCTGCAGACAATGTACATGCCGCCGTGCAGGAATACAACCAGCTCCTGACGGAGTGGGCCAAGGATAAGAAGGGCGTAACATTGGTGGACGTGAATCAGGGAATCACGGATGTGACTTCATCCAAAGCCCTGAACGCCGTACCCGCCACTATGAACTCCGGGGATGGCTTGCACCCCACGGCCCAGGGAGACCTGATTATTGCCGGGAACATGGCCCGTGCCCTGGGCTACGGAGGCAGAACCGCCGGCAAGGAGCGCGTGGCTGCTACAAGCTTTGCAACCGTGGCGGCAGGAAGCTGCACCACCGTGGCCCAGTATACGTCTGCCGGCTTTACCGCCACGGGGGTGGTGGATAACAACGGCAAGCTGGACTTCTCCTCATCCGGCGCTTCCACCCTGTCCTATTCATGGAATATAGACCCCGCCGCAGACAAAGGGTTCACCGTGGATTTCAGCCTGAGCCTCGGTAACGGACAGCAGGATGGCTGGAATACCACCGACAACTTCAGCGTGACCGTGGGTAACGGAGCGTTCTCCGGTACGTTGAATATTAGCGAGGCCTATATCAAGTGGGGAGATTCCATCCTGTACTCCGCCGACATGTCCCAGAATACGGACAGCCTCCGTATCTCCTACATATACGGCAACGGCACGGACAACTTGCTTTCCGGCTACTATGTGTGGCTGGGAGACATGTTGGTGGGCGAGGGGCTGGGATATACTGCCGACACCGCCAACAACGGGGTGATTTTCTCCTACTCCGGTACCGGCAGCGCCTTGTTGGGCAGTGTGGCGCTGGATAGTACCGCTGCTTACGCCCCTGTAACCCAGGGCCTGTACAATGCGGAATCCCACTATCAGGCACCCATGCGCGGTGAGGTCCCCCTGGGGCCCGGCACCATTCAGGACTGGGCCAAGGACGTACCACAGTCCGCAACGGTGGCCCCCGCCGCCGCAGATTCTATCAACTTGCGCAGAGTAGCCTCCTTCAGCAGCGGAGACGCAGCCGTGGAAGCTACCTTGTCAGCAGGAAGCGGGCAGGTATACGCCAACAGTGGGGATTATTCCGGTGACGTGTGGGTAAATATCACTTCCGGATCCGCCTCGGCCTGGTATGGTGCGCATGGCGGTTCCGGCACCCTGAACGGCAGCGCCTATCTCAAGCTCACGGATACCGTCTCCAGCGGCAGTACCGTTTTCGGCGCGGTAAATGCAGCAAAGGTCACCGGGAATGTTTATGTGGAAATCTCCGCGGAGAGCGCCTCGTTCTCTTCCTTTACAGGCACCGCAGGGCAACAGGCCTCCTTCGCCGGTGTCTACAAGGCGAATGTAGACGGAAGTCTCACCTTGGTGGCAAATGCCGGTACTTTCACCGCAGATATTTACGGCGGTATCCATACGGGGGCCGGCTATACCATTGCAGGTGGTACGCAAATCCATTTTAATGGAGGTACGGCACAAGGATCCATCTATGGTGCCGGCCGTGAGGGAACGGTCAAGTCCGGCACCTCAGTCATGCTTAGCGGTGGCACGGTGAACGGTTCTGTATACGGCGGCGGTACCGGCGGCAGCGTGGAGGGGGATAGCACGGTCTCCCTTGCGGGCGGTACGGTTTCCGGCACGGTCTATGGTGGTGGCTCCGGCGGTACGGTTACGGGGGATTCCAAGGTTTCCGTCCTTTCCGGCAGCTATGCCGGCCGCATATACGGCGGCGGCAGCGGCGGCACGGTTTCCGGTATATCCAGTGTGCTGGTAGGCGGTGATTCCACCGTGGTCTCCGGATATATTGCCGGTGCCGGTTCCGGTGGCACCGTCACCAATTCCCAGGTCCAGATTACCGGCGGACGCGTCGCCAGCGTGTTTGGCGGCGGCATGGGCGGTACCGTTACCGGGGATACTTCCATCCTCATGAGTGGGGGACAGGCAGCCAATCTCTTCGGTGGAAACCTGAGCGCCAACAGCGGAGATGTCATAGGCGGCAATACCTCCGTGGTGATGACGGGCGGTACCGTCACCGGTGAGGTAGCCGGTGGCTGCGGCACTACCAATTCTTCCCAGCGAGGAAACTCCACTGTCAGGATCCTCGGCGGTACTGTAAAAGGCAGCGTGTTTGGTGGCAGCAACGCTGGCAACGTCGGCGGTAATGCCTCCGTGGAGCTCGGTATTGCAGACAAGCAGACGGGCGCCATGACTGAAGTGGATGGGGATGTGTACGGCGGCAATGAAAAGAATTTCTCTGTTGGCGGGAACAGTTCGGTTGCCATTACTGATACCGATGTTATCGTGAAGGGCAGCATAATCAGCGCTGGTTCCAAGGGGAATACCGTCGTTGCCGGAGATTCCCAGCTCAAGCTTGCGAACATTGATGCCAATGCCTCCCGCAGTCAGAATGATATCACCCACTACAGCGGTACCTTCAGCGGCGGCTCCAATGTCAACGGCACGCGCGAACTCGTCATCAGCAATGTGCAGGCCTCCTTTGCGGACGCCACTTTTGCCAATTTCGATTCCATCAGCGTCACGGATGCCTCTGCCGTCACCCTTTCCGGTACCGGTGGAGCCAGCGATGTTTTCGTCTCCGGCGATTCCCAGTTGAACTTCATCAGCTCTACCGGGGCTCTCACTTGGGAAAACCTGGACCTGGGGGAATCCACCGTTATAGGCGTCTATTCTGCTCCTGATACCGAGGCGACTATCACGGTGACCGAGACGCTCAAGGCCGGTTCGGGGTCGCTGTTGAACGCCAACCTCATCATGGCGGACAACTCTTCCCTGAGCCTTGCATCCGGTGGACTCAACATGGGCTCTACGCTTACCGTGGGCTCCGGCATCACATTGGACAATGACATGGTGGAAACGCTTGAAGACGACGGCTATCTGCTGCTCTTCAGCGGGGTGGATGCCATTACCCTGTCTGCCGACGGTATCAGCCGGAGTACCGAGGCCATCACCTATGAGCAAGGTGTGGAGGCCTCCGACTACTTTAACATTCCGGCGGCGTTTGGAGCGGATGCTTTGTCCGGGGTCCGTATTGTGTACAGCGGCGCGGCCGGCGCAGGCACCGTGGCTATCATGAAAGCCGGTGCCGTGCCGGAGCCTGCTACCGGTACGCTGGCGCTCCTGGCCTTGGCCGGCCTGTGTGGTCGCCGCCGGAGGAAATAAGGCAGAAGCGCTTGTGCCCGCAAGAGTTGCAGAGCCCCATCCGCCATGGCGGGTGGGGTTTTTCTCCCTTGGGCGATTCGTTGCCGGTTTGCGTACCTGCTCCTGCACTGCGTAGGAATGCGGAAAAATCCGCGTGATGGTGCGTTATCTCCTTGACCGCGCGGGCGTGGCTCTGGTATGCTGTCCACCTGATGATGAGGAAACTGACAGCCCTGTTCCTGCTTGCCGCCGCGCTGGTGGTGCTTTGCTCCTGCAGCCGGGAGGACCCGGACAGCAGGGTGGTGCGCATAGGCTGTTTCCCGAACGTGACCCATGTGCAGGCCCTGGTGGCGCGGAATATGAGCCGCCACGGCCAGGGCTGGTTTGAGCGCTACCTGCCGGGCTACTCCCTGGAGTGGTACACCTACAATGCCGGCCCCACCGCCATGGAGGCCCTCTTCGGCAAGACTGCCGACCTCACCTACGTGGGCCCCAGCCCCGCCATCAACGCCTTTGCCATCTCCGGCGGGCGAGAGGTGCGCCTGCTGGCCGGGGCCGTGAACGGCGGCGCCGCCCTGCTGGTGGCTCCCGGCAGCGGTATCTCCAAGCCTGCGGATTTCCGCGGCCGCACCATTGCCACCCCCCAGCTCGGCAACACGCAGGATGTCTCCTGCCGCGCCTGGCTGGCCCGGAACGGCCTGCCCACCACGCTGGAGGGCGCCGGCGCCTGCCGCGTGGCCCCCACGCCGAATGCCATGCAGCTCCAGCTCATGAAGCAGGGGGACATAGACGCCTGCTGGACGGTGGAACCCTGGGTTTCCCGCCTGGAGAAGAACGCCGGGGCAACCCTGCTGGTGCAGGAGCCGGATGTGGTGACCACCGTGCTGGCCGCCCGCACGGGCTGGCTGCGCCACCACCCGGAGCAGGCACGCCTGGTTATCCAGGCCCACCGTGAGCTCACGCAGTGGATCATAGACCACCCGGAGGAGGCGCAGCGCCGCGTGGTGGAGGAGCTGACGGAGCTTACCCAGGCCCCCATGGACCCCGCCCTGGTGGCCACCGCCTGGAAGCGGCTCAAGCTCACGGACGAAATTGACCTGCCCGGCCTGGAGCAGTTTGTGCAGGATGCCCATTCCTGCGGCCTGCTGGATTTTGTGCCGGATGTCGGCAAGATGATTTACCAAGACGAACCCAAGCCATGAACCCGCAGTTCAACCACCAGGAAATCCACGAGTTCCCCACCGCCAAGCTCAGCGTGGAGCACGTCTGCAAGTACTTTGACAGCAGCCGTGGCCGCGTCACCGCGCTGGAGGATGTCTCCCTCACCATCAACGAGGGCGAATTTGTCTGCTTTGTGGGCCCCAGCGGTTGCGGCAAGTCCACCATGCTCAACATCATCGCCGGGCTGGAAACCCCGGACGAGGGCACCGCGCTCATCGATGGAACCCCCATCAAGGGCCCGGGGCGGGACCGCATGATGATGTTCCAGGAGCACGCGCTCTTCCCCTGGCTGGATGTCATCGGCAACGTGATGTTCGGCCTGAAGCAGAAGCCCAACCTGAACGACAAGGAGCGCCTGGAGGTGGCCAAGTACTACCTGTACCTGGTGAAGATGGACAAGTTTGCCAAGGCGAATATCCATGAGCTTTCCGGCGGCATGCGCCAGCGCGTGGCCCTGGCGCGCTCCCTGGCCCCCAACCCCAAGATCCTGCTGATGGACGAGCCGTTCTCCGCGCTGGACGCCATGACCCGCGAGCAGCTTTACGGGGATATCCAGGACATTTGGCACAAGCGCCGCAAGACCATCATCTTCGTCACCCACAACGTGCGCGAGGCCGTCTGTCTCGGCACCCGCGTCATCCTTTTCTCCCCGCACCCCGGGCGCGTGCGGGAGGAGTACATGATAGACCTGCCGCGCCCCCGCAATATCAACAGCCATGACCTGGCGGACAACGCCAGGCTCATCACCAGCGCTCTCAAGGGATATGCCGCAGAGGAAACAGATTGAACGAACCGCCGCCATGAAACGCCTTGCCGTCACCGCCGCCTTCTTTGCCGTGCTTGTCCTGGTGTGGGCCGCCCTCACCGGGGATTTGGCCTTCCTGGGGCTGGAGGAAAGCCTGTGGTCCCCCTTTGTGCTGCCGCCGCCCAGTACGGTGGGAACCTACCTGTGGGAGAACACCGCCAACGGCAAGATTCCCCTCTCCATGCTCATCACCCTGCGCCGCCTGGTCATCGGCTACATTGTAGGTCTGCTGCTGGGCATACCGCTGGGCATGCTGGCCGCGCGGTTCAAGCCGGTGAACGATACCCTGGGCATGCTGGCCCTGGGCTTGCAGGCGCTGCCCAGCGTGTGCTGGGTGCCGCTGGCCTGCATCTGGTTCGGGCAAACGGAGGCGGCCCTGCTTTTCGTGGTCATCATGGGCACGCTGTGGAGCGTGCTGCTCTCCACGGAGAACGGTATGAAGAACGTGCCGCCCATCTATGCCCGCGCCGCGCGCACCATGGGTGCCGGAAAGCTGTACACGCTGGTGCATGTCACCCTGCCGGCCTCCGCGCCCTTTGTCGTCTCCGGCATGAAACAGGGTTGGGCCTTCGCCTGGCGCTCACTCATGGCGGCGGAAATATACGTCTCCGTTGTCTCCGGCTTCGGCATCGGCCAGTACCTGCACTATGGCCGTGAGCTCCAGCGCATGTACCAGGTCATCGGCATCATGTTCATCATCATTGCCATCGGCCTGCTGGCGGACAAGATTATCTTCTCCCCCGTGGAGCGCTGGCTGCACCGCAAATGGGGCACCGGCAAGGAGTAATCTACCCCCGCTGCATGAATTTCCAAGGGCCTGCCCGGCATGTTGCCGGGCAGGCCCTTGCGGTTGGTGGCTTGCGTTCCTACTCGGCGGCGGCGCGGTAGATTGCAGCCGCCTCCTCCTCGTTGATGGGATGCACGCCGGGCAGGGTGGTGCCGCCGTGCACGGTGCAGGCGGCGTGGGCCATGGCGGTAAAATCCGCACCGGCGGGTATGCCCAGTTCACCCATGGTCTGCGGCAGGCCTATCTCCCGGTACCAGGCGCGCAGGCGGCGTATGCCCTCCATAATCACGGCATCCGTGTCTCGGTCCGGCGCCACGCCCATCACCTTGGTGGCCCACTGGGCAAAGATGCCGGGATTGTAGCGGTACACCAGCTCCATGTACGGCGGGGTGACCACGGCCAGGCCGCCGCCGTGCGGCACATCATACACGGCGCTCAGCTCATGCTCCAGGGCGTGGCAGGCCCAGCTCTGGGCGCGGCCCACGCCCAGCAGGTTGTTGTGCGCCACGGTGCCGCACAGGGCCAGCTGGCCCCAGGCCTTCACGTTCTGCGGCTCACGGCGCAGGATGCGCGCCTGCTTCATGATGGTGCGCATGGTGCCCTCCGCCAGCTCGTCGGACAAGTCAGTATCTGCCGTGTTGGTGAAATAGCGCTCAAAGATGTGGCTGAGCATGTCGCACGCGCCGTAGGCCATCTGCGCCGGGGGCAGGGTGGGGAACAGGGTGGGGTCCACTATGCTGAGCACCGGGCGCAGCGCCTCGTTGCCGTAGCCCAGCTTGCGGCCGGTGGCCTCGTTGGTGATTACGGTGTTCGGGCTGTTCTCACTGCCGGCGGCGGGCAGGGTGAGCACGGTGGCCACGGGCAGGGGGGCTGCGGTGGGCTTGGCCGCGCGGGTGTAGATGTCCCACACGTCTCCCTCATACGTGGCACCGGTGGCAATGGCCTTGGCGGAATCAATGACGCTGCCGCCGCCCACGGCCAGCACAAAGGAGATGCCCTCCTCCTTGCAGAGCTGCACGCCGCGGCGCACCAGCTCAATGGAGGGATTGGGCTTTACCCCGCCCAGCTCCACAAAGGAGATTCCGGCGGTGCGCAGGGAATCCGTGACGGCATCGTACAGCCCGGTGCGCTTTACGCTGCCGCCGCCGTAGTGCAGCAGCACGCGGCTGGTGAAGGGGGCCAGCAGGGCACCCGTGTTCCTGTGTTCTCCCTCTCCGTATACGTATTGGGTCTTGTTGCAATAGATGAAATTGAGCATGAAACCATTGTAGCATTGAGTGCCGCCCGGCGCAAGCCGCAAATTCTGGTGCGCGCCCGCGCTTTTTGCTTGCAGAGGCGGGCGTGATTTGCTATACCTCGCTCATGTTCAAACGCTTTTTCCCCCTGCTGGCCGTGGCGGCCATGGTATCCACCGCCTTCGGCGTGGAATGGATGACGGATCTGGAAGCAGCCAAGGCCAAGGCCAAGGCGGAAAAGAAGCTCATCCTCATGGATTTCACCGGGTCAGACTGGTGTACCTCCTGCAAGATTATGCGCAAGAAGATTCTGGACACCCCGGAGTTTGACGCCTACGCCAAGGAGAAGTTCGTGTGCCTGGAGGTGGATATGCCCCACACCACGCCCCAGCCGGAAAAGCTGCAGAAGCAGAACGGCTACCTGGCAGAGAAGTATGAGGTGCGCGTGTACCCCACCATCGTGGTGGCCGCCCCGGATGAGCAGATCGTCGGCGGTTTCCTGGGCAGCGTCTCCAATATGGCCAAGATGAAGTACCGCCTGGACCTGGCCTGGAAAGCCGGCAAGAAGTACCGCAAGTCTGCCAAGGCCACCGGCGTGGACCGCGCCAAGTACCTCTGCGCCGTCTGGCAGAACATCCCCATGGAGCTCCGCGGCAATTTCCAGGAGATGAAGCAGGAAATCATCAAGCTGGACACCAAGCATGAGACCGCCATGGTGGACGAGCTGAAGGCGGAGGAGCAGATGAAGCAGTACTACGAGGACGTGCGCCCCGCCAAGGATGCCAAGGAGTTCCTGGCTGTCACCTCCAAGTACGCCCCGGTGGTCATGCCCCAGAATGCAGAGGAAATCTACCGCTGGCACCTTACCATGCTTGAGCAGTGCGCCAAGACCGTGGAGGACGTGAAGGAGATTGAGAAGTACAGCCGCAAGAGCATGGAGCTGGACCCCACCAACACCCCGGAGGAGATTGAGGATGCCCTGAAGGAGTTCAAGGACCCCAAGGCCTACCTGGAGAAGCTGATTAAGAAGAACGCCGAGGCGGACAAGTCCTGATTTGCCCGCAGCAGCACCCTTTCCCCCGCCGCACGGCCTCCCGTGCGGCGGTTTTTTCTAATATTTTGCTTGTCAATGCACAAGCAAACTGTTAGCATGACCGCATGAAGAATTGGACTGCACTGTTGGCCGCGCTGGTGTTTGCCACGCTGGCGTGGGCTGTGGACTACAGCGACAAGGAAATGTGGGTATCATACGAGAGCGGGGAGAGCAAGTCCGCCAAGCCTGCGGACGTGTTTTTCCTGTGCCCCACGGTGACCATGACCGGGGGTGGCACCATGGATGTGAACAACAGCGGCCAGCGCGCCGCCTTCAAGGGCGGTGTGAACCAGGAGAAGGAAATCTACTCCGACAAGGCCCGCTTCTTTGCCCCCTACTACCGCCAGAAGACCATGGCCAGCTATGGCGACCCCGCCGCCGCCAAGACCTCCTATGGCGATGTGCGCGACGCCTTCCTGTACTACCTGGCCAACGAGAACGACGGACGCCCCTTCATCATCGCCGGGTTCAGCCAGGGCAGTGAGCATGCCCTGCACCTCATCAAGGACGTGCTGGCGGAGCCCAAGATTGCCAAGCGCCTGGTGGCCGCCTACCTCATCGGCTGGTGTGTCACGGACATGGACCTGCGCGGCAACCCGCAGCTCAAGCCCGCCAAGGGTGAGAAGGATACCGGCGTCTTCGTCTCCTGGAACACGGAGGCCAAGGACGTGACCAATTCCGCCTTGGTGCGCGCCGGTATGAAAGGCCACACCATCAACCCCCTGAACTGGAAGACGGACGGCACGCCCGCCCCGGCCAGCCTGAACCTGGGCGCCCGCGTGGGCGGCGGCTTCGGTTTCGGCGGTGCCAAGAGCACGCCCAAATACTGCGGCGCAGAAATCAACACCAAGCGCGGCACCATCACCCCCATCTTCTCCAAGGAGCACCCCGCGCCCTCCAATGCCGGCGGTTCCTTCGGCCCCGGCGTCTACCACTCGTATGACCCCCTGTTCTTCTATGAGAACCTGCGCAAGAACGTGCAGACCCGCATAACCGCCTTTACCGCCAAGGATTCCGCCGCAGAGGAGAAGGCCGCCCGCGCCGCCATCGAGGACTTGGTGAAGAAGGAAGGCGTGTCCGCCTCCAAGGGCAAGAAGGGCGCCAAGAAGGACAAGAAGGCCGACAAGGACTCCAAGAAGAAGGACAAGGCCGCCAAGAAGGGCAAGAAAGCCGCCAAGGAAGAGGCGGAGGATTCCGCCGATGCCGACGACACCCCCGATACCCCCGCCGAGGACGGCAACGGCCGCCGCGGCGGGTTCGATCCCTCCAACCTCCCCTTCGACCCCTCCCAGATTCCCGCCGAGTGGAAAGACGCCGCCGAGCGCTTCCTGAAGCGCTGAGGCTGCCTCCGCCTTCCGAAACAGCTTGCCCCCGCCCGGTTCCAGCCGGGCGGGGGCTTGGCTTTGAAAACGGCTTGGTTGGTAGCCTTGAGTAAGCATTCAACCAACGCCCTTGTAGACGGGTGCCGTATAATGGCGGGAAATACTGAAAAGCTGGCTGGACAACCCCGATATCCCCATAGACTGCAACACGGCGGAGCGCGCCGTGCGGCCCGTGACCGTGGGCCGCAAGAACTGCCTGTTCATCGGCGCGCCGGAGGCGGGGCAGCGCTCTGCCATCCTGTACACGATGATGGAGGAGTGCAAGCGCTGCAAGGTGGACGGCCTTGCATGGCTGACCTGGGTGCTGGGCAAGCTGCCGGGCTACCGGGGTGACATGGAGGAGCTGATGCCCGCCGCCATGCCGAAAGCGGAGGAGGAGGTCAAGACCGCGCAAATTTGACGTGCCTGCCCGTCATCTGTCCACCGAATGCCTGCAGGGCACTCGTTGAATGCTTACCTTTTTTCTTGCCGGGGCTGGTTATTTCAACCAGCCCCGTTTTTTTCAATCTTTGGGACACGCTCGTGTGTTTTCGTACGCCTTGCTGGAATTTTCTGCTTGATTTCCTGCAAGTAGTTGCTATTATGCGGGTAATCGGTATCTCTGGCTCCTTTTCCTATGCACGCGTGCGGTGCGCGCTGCAGGGCTCGGCGCCTCCCTTACAGCTCATGTTTCCGCCTGGGGACGGAAATTTCTTTGCGTTGTAAACCCTTGATTATGCAAGGGGTTCTGGTTTATTCTCTCATTTTTTCTGCAATTTTTTCAAAAATGAGCTTGACGTTCGGGCTGCGTTCGTGTATACTGACGTCACGCCCTGCT
>JAUNQN010000037.1 GCA_030536145.1 Akkermansia sp. | reverse complement strand
GTATTGTTCCCTTGGGGAATCTTTAGTTCTCGGAGGGGCTCCACTCCTCGGACTTGAGGGTGGCCAGGTTGAAGGCCTGCTCCAGGCCCACCATGTCGCCGGCACGCACGGTCTCGAAGGCGGCCGTCTCGCGGCGCAGCTGCTCCGGATCGTAGTTCACAGCCTTGATGGAAAGGCCGATGCGGCGCTCCACCTTGTCCACCTTGATGACGCGGGCCTTGATCTGGTCGCCCACCTTGATGACGTCCTTCACGCGCTCCACGTGCTCCTCGGAAAGCTGGGAGATGTGGATGAGGCCATCGATGTCGCCGTCCAGGTTCACGAAGGCACCGAAGGAGGCAATCTTGGCCACGGTGCCCTCCACGAGGTCGCCCACCTTGAAGCGCTCGTCGATGGACTCCCACGGGTCGGTGTCAAGCTGCTTGATGCCAAGGGAAACGCGCTGGTTCTCCTTGTCGATGTTCAGCACGCGGGCCTCCACGTTGTCGCCCTTCTTGAGCACCTCGGAGGGGTGGTTGATCTTGCGGGTCCAGCTCATGTCGGACACGTGGATCATGCCGTCGATGCCCTCCTCCAGGGCCACGAAGGCGCCGTAGGGGGTAAGGTTGCGCACAGCACCGGAGATGATGGTGCCGATGGGGAAGCGGGTCTCGATGAGCTCCCACGGGTTCTCGTCCAGCTGGCGGATGCCCAGGGAAATCTTCTGCTCCTCCACGGAGATGTTGAGCACCACGGCCTCGATCTCCTGGTCCAGGGACAGGACATCGCTCGGGCGGGTGATGCGCTTGGTCCAGGAAAGCTCGGAAACGTGCACCAGGCCCTCCACGCCCTTCTCCAGCTCCACAAAGGCGCCGTAGGCCAGCAGCTTGGTCACGCGGCCCTTGACACGGGCGCCGATCGGGTACTTCTGCTCGATGTCTGCCCAGGGGTTGTCGGACAGCTGCTTGAGACCCAGGGAAACGCGCTCCTTGTCGCGGTCCACGTCCAGGATAAGCACCTCCAACTCCTGACCGATGTGCAGCACCTCGGAGGGGTGGTTCACGCGGCCCCAGCTCATGTCGGTGATGTGCAGCAGGCCGTCCATGCCGGACAGGTCCACAAAGGCGCCGAAGTCGGTGATGTTCTTCACCAGGCCCTTCACCTTGTCGCCCACCTGCACCGTCTCCAGGAAGCGCTGGCGTTGCTCGCTGCGCTCGGCCTCGATGACCTCGCGGCGGGAAAGCACGATGTTCTTGCGGTCGTCGTTGACCTTGACAATCTTGAACTCATACACCTGGCCGACGAACTCGTTGAGGTCCTTCGGCGGGATGATGTCCACCTGGGAACCGGGCAGGAATGCCTCCACGCCCACGTTCACGGTCAGGCCCCCCTTGACCACGCTCTTCACCTTGCCCTTCACCAGACCGCCGTCCTTGTACACGGCCACAATCTTGTCCCAGTTCTGCTTGTGGGCAGCCTTCTCCTTGGAAAGGACGACGAGTCCCTCGTCGTTTTCGAGGCTCTCCAGGAGCACCTCGATCTGATCGCCCACCTCGATTTCCTCGTCCTCGAACTCGGAGACGGGAATGACACCCTCGGACTTGTAGCCGATGTCAACAAGAACGACCTGGGGGCGGATTTCAAGGATGGTACCGTTGACGATGTCACCCTTGCGGAAAGACGGAAGCTTGGAATCAATCAAGGCTTCCAGTTCAGAATTACTCATAATATGTTGGTTTAGTTAATGTTTGCGCCTTCCTCAAAGGCCCGTCAATCGGTGGTTAGCGGGCGCCTGTATGCCACCGAACGGAAAGCGGTGCGGGATTTTACCCGTTTCACCGCCGCTTGGCAAGCACAATCTCATGCAGGGGCATGTTTTTTTATTCGCGCGCGTACAAGCGCACGGCACGCATTTTTTAGGGTTGACGAACGCCGCCCCGCGCCCTACAATAGGCGGCGTTATGAAGACACCTGTAACCGTTACCGTGACCGGCGCTGCCGGCAACATTTCCTACTCCCTGCTGTTCCGCATCGCCGCCGGCGAGATGCTGGGCGCGGACCAGCCCGTTATCCTCAAGCTCCTGGAAATCACCCCCTGCCTGGACAAGCTGAAGGGCGTGGTGATGGAGCTGCAGGACTGCGCCTTCCCGCTGGTGCAGGAGATTGTGGCCACGGATGACCCCGCCGTCGCTTTCAAGGATGCCAACTGGTGCATGCTCGTCGGTTCCGTGCCCCGCAAGCAGGGCATGGAGCGCAAGGACCTGCTGGGCATCAACGGCAAGGTGTTCGTGGGCCAGGGCAAGGCCATCGCAGAGAACGCCGCCCCGGACTGCCGCGTCTTCGTGGTCGGCAACCCCTGCAACACCAACTGCCTCATCGCCGCACTCAACGCCACCGGCATGGACAAGAAGAACTTCTTCGCCATGACCATGCTCGACGAGTACCGCGCCAAGAGCCAGCTGGCTGAGAAGGCCGGCGTGCCCGTCTCCGCCGTCACCAACATGACCATCTGGGGCAACCACTCCTCCACCCAGTACCCGGATTTCATCCACGCCAAAATCAACGGCAAGCCCGTGACGGAGGTCATCACCGACACCGAGTGGCTGCAGGGTGAATTCATCAAGACCGTGCAGCAGCGCGGCGCCGCCATCATCGCCGCCCGCGGCGCTTCCTCCGCCGCCTCCGCCGCCAATGCCGCCCTCATGACCGTCAAGAACCTGGTCACCCCCACCGCAGAGGGAGACTGGTACTCCGTGTGCTCCTACACCGACGGCACCAAGTACGGCCTGCCGGAGGGCATCATCTGCTCCCAGCCCACCCGCACCAATGCCGACGGCACCTACAGCATCGTGGAAGGTCTGGAAATCGACGCCTTCTCCCGTGAGAAGATCGACGCCTCCTGCGCCGAGCTGCTGGCTGAGAAGGCCGATGTGGCCCACCTGGCCTAAGCCGCAAAAAAACATTTGCTTCCCCCGTGCCGCGCTGCCACCCAGCGCGGCACGTTTGTTTGTACGGGAGGTACGAAGGACGAGGTGAGAAGTGGAAAATTTGCGCGCCCGCAGGCCGCGGATTTTTCCTCCAAATCCTAATCCCTAATTTTTTATTCCCCTATCCCCACAATCCGCCTCATTCTCCAGGGATTCGGCGTCCAGGCGGGAGAAGAGGGACTCACCGCCCCTTTGGGTGGCCACGATGATATTCTGCACTTGGAAGCGCGGTGGCGGGGTCGTGCCGGGATGGCAATGCGGCGCATGCAGCCCGTCTCCGCCAAGGCTTCCGCCAAGGCCTTCGGGGCACCACCCCGTCGAAACTCCGGGGTGGTGGGTATGACACGTGGTGGCGAAATGGGAAATTGACGCAAGGGCGGCGGGGTGGTATAGTGCTTGAATCAACACACCATGGGCAAGACTCTCTACAGGAAAGTATGGGACGAGCACAGCGTGGGCATCCTGCCGGACGGGCGCACGCAGCTCTTTATAGACACGATGTACCTCCACGAGGTGACCTCTCCCCAGGCATTCGCCATGCTGCGTGAGCTGGGGCTGCCCGTGCTGCACCCGGAGCGTCTGTTTGCGGTGCCGGACCACATTATCCCCACGGACGACCAGAGCGAGCCCTATGCGGATCCGCGTGCGGCGACCATGCTCAACGAGCTGCGCCGCAACTGCCGGGAGAACAACATCCGCCTTTTCGACCTGCCGAGCGGGCAGCAGGGCATCGTACACATGGTGGGGCCGGAGCTGGGCATCACCCAGCCGGGCATGACGATAGTGTGCGGAGATTCCCACACCGCCACGCACGGTGCCGTGGGCAGCATTGCCATGGGTATAGGCACCACGCAGGTGCGCGACGTGCTGGCAACGCAGACCGTGGCCATGAGCCCGCTGAAGGTGCGCAGCATCCGCGTGGAGGGGACACTGCGCCCCGGCGTGACCGCCAAGGACGTGGCGCTGCACATCATCGGCAAGCTGGGGGCCAACGGCGGCCTGGGCTATGCGTATGAATTCGGCGGCTCCGCCATCCGCGACATGGAGATGGACGGGCGCCTGACCATCTGCAACCTGGCCATAGAGGGCGCCGCGCGCTGCGGCTACATCAACCCCGACGAGAAAACCTTCGCCTACCTGAAAGGGCGCCCGTACGCGCCCAAGGGTGCGGCCTGGGAGGCTGCCGTGGAGCGCTGGAAGAGCCTGGCGAGCGACCCGGACGCGGAGTACGACGACGTGGTGGTCATTCCGGCGGAGGAGATTGAGCCCACGGTGACTTGGGGCATCTCCCCGGACATGAACATAGGCATCAACGGCACGGTGCCCGCGCCGCAGGACGCGCGAGACGCGGAGACGGCCAAGGCCTACGCCACCGCGCTGGAGTACATGAAACTGCAGCCGGGGCAGGCAATCAAGGGTCTGCCGGTGGATGTGGTGTTCATCGGCTCCTGCACGAACGGGCGCATATCAGACTTCCGCAGCGTGGCAGCGCTCATCAAGGGCCGCCACGTGGCACCGGGCATCAAGGCCCTGGCGGTGCCGGGCTCCCAGATGACCGCGCGGCAGTGCGAGGAGGAGGGCATAGCAGACACCTTCCGCGCCGCGGGGTTCGAGTGGCGCCTGCCCGGCTGCTCCATGTGCCTGGCCATGAACCCGGACCGCCTGGTGGGCGACCAGATTTGCGCCAGCACCAGCAACCGCAACTTCAAGGGCCGCCAGGGCAGCCCCACGGGCCGCACCCTGCTCATGAGCCCGCCCATGGCCGCCGCCGCCGCGCTCACAGGCTGCGTGGCAGACGCGCGGGAGGTCTTCGGCATCCAGTAACCCCCACCCCCTTTCCACCCATGCCCCTTACCAAGATAATCAGCATCAGCGGCAAGGCCGTACCCGTGCCCGGCGCGGATATGGACACAGACCGCATCATCCCCGCCCGCTTCCTGAAGTGCATCACCTTCGACGAGCTGGCAGGCACCATGTTCCACGACGAGCGTTTCAACGAGGACGGCAGCTCCAAGGGCCACCCCATCGATGCCCCGCAGCACGCGGGCGCCTGCATCATCCTGGGCGGGGAGAACTTCGGCTGCGGGTCCTCGCGTGAGCACGCGCCGCAGGCCATCAAGCGCTCCGGCATCCGCGCCGTGGTGGCGGAATCCTTCGCGGAAATCTTCTTCGGCAACAGCTCCGGCATAGGCCTGCCCTGCGTGTGCGCCGGCCATGCCGACCTGCAGAAGGCCATGCAAATCACCGCCGAGCAGCCGGAAACGGAATGGACCGTGGACCTGGAATCCATGACGCTCAGCTGCCCCGGCACCAGCATACCCCTGGCCATGCCGGAGGAACCCCGCGCCGCCCTGATGCAGGGCAAGTGGGATGCCGTGGTGGAGCTCATGAACGCGCCGGAGGCCGTGGAGCGCCTGGCCGCCACCCTGCCCCGCGCCACCTGCTCCTGATTCCCGCCTCTTCCCCCCCCGTACCATGCTTGCCCTGCTCACACCCCTGGTTTCACACGGCGTCATCGACAACACCGTGCGGGACACCATTGTGCTGCAGCTGTGGGGCGTGGATGGCGGGGAGCCGCTGGAGTACCACATGAAGGGCAACTGCCTGCGGGACATAGCGGGCTGCCGCGTGAGTTTCACCAACCGCGGCGCCGCTCCCGCGCTGAAACAGGAGCACCATGTGCTGCGGGAGCTGCGCGACGACCGCCGCACCGCCACGCCGGGGGATATCACCCTCTCCCGCCGGGAGCCGGACCACAACAACTGCCGCGGACTCTCCAACCTGCTCTCCCTGGAATTCTTCATCGGCACGGAAATGCGCGTGCTGGTGGAGACCGGCCTGTTCAGCTATGATATCTCCCTGCCGCAGTGGCAGATGAGCTGGGAGGAGGCCAACACCCAGGCTTTCCTGAACATGGAGGCCCTGCGGGAACACGTGGCCTACAACATAGCCCATTTCCGCTCCTCTGCGTACAACGACCTGACCAACAACGGGTTCCCCGCCTGCGTGTGGGATTCCCGCCTGAACCGCGCAGAGGCCTGCATGAGCATCTACCCCACCATCCGCCGCAAGTACCTCTACATGCCGGACGGGGAAAACTCCCTGGCATACGTGATGGACCGCACGGACATACTGGCCCAGCGCGCCGCAGAGGACGAGGCCCAGCTGCCGCCCGCCGCCGCCCCGGAATGGGAGATGCTGGATTTCCTGGACCCGGACTACGCGCAGGAGGTGGACCGCGCCATGCACCACAACCTGTTCCGGGAGACCTCCCGCATGACCGCCCTGGTGCAGCAGCATATCCTGCAGCCCGCGCACGGCCAGCTCTCCGGGGAGGCGGAGAAATTTGTCAGCGGGTACGCCGTGCTCGTCTCCCACATCCTGGCCACCATCCTGCTCACCCGCCAGAAACAATTCCCCGCGGACCTGGCGCAGCAGCGCATCCGCATCATCTCAGAGCGCCTGAACGCCCTGGTGGCCCTGGCCACACAGCTCAAGCCCGCGGCCCTGCTCACGGAGGCCGGCGGAGCCCTGCTCAGCCGCCTGGACGACTTTTCCGCCCACCTGCCCCACTGATTCCGCCGCCCATGTACGTGGCACAAGAGAGACGCGCCTACATCCTGCGCCTGCTGGAGCAGCGCGGGTCCATGCGGTCCTCTGAGCTGGCACAGGAGCTGGGCGTGACGGATGAGACCATACGCACGGACCTGGTGGCCATGCAGCGCCAGGGCCTGCTGCAGCGCATCCACGGCGGGGCCAGGCACATACCCCCCGGCGGCGGGGAGGAGGACGCCACCCGCCTGGACTGCCAGCTGGCAGACCTGGCCGCAGCCCGCATCACCCCCGGCATGCGCGTGTACATGCAGGATGCCGCCTTTGCGGAGGTGCTGCTGGGGCGGCACCCGCAGCTGCCGTGCAGCATCTGCACCCCCAATCCCGCCCTGCTCCTGGCCCTGGCACGCCCCACACTCACCCAGCCCCTGGCCTGCCCCGCCGGCACTCTGGACCGTGAATCCGCCCTGCTGGATACGGATGCCCCCGCCTGGCTGGCCGCCCACGCGCCGGACCTGGCCATCCTCTGCCCGCCCGCCGTCACCGCCCCCGGGCACACCGCATACCCCACCCGCCTGCAGGCCCGCTGGGCAGCGGCAGCCTCCCGCGCCGCCGCAAAAACCCTCATCGCCGGCCCGGCCGCCATCTTCCACGCCGCAGCCCCCCACCCGGCCCAGGCATTCCGCGCCACCTATCTCACGGAAAACAACCTCCCCCCCGCCTTCTCCCGCTCACGCGCCGAAACCGTCCCCTACATCAGCGCCGCAGACCTGCAGCAGGACAACAGGTTCGACTACTGAACCGGGGTGCGCCGGCAGGATGGCATTTCCATGGAAACAAAGGGCAGCCAACAGGAAACGCCGCCCCCCAAAGTATTGCAGGCAGGGGGTTTAGGCTTGCAAAACGGGAACAAATCTGGCAAAATCGCGCGCGTTATGGCACGAATCAATGATAATTTCATGAAATTGCAGGCCGGATACCTGTTCCCGGAGATTGGACGCCGCGTGGCAGCATTTGCCGCAGCCAACCCGGACAAGGCCGCCGGCATCATCCGCTGCGGCATCGGTGATGTGACGGAGCCGCTGCCCCAGGCCGCCATCGACGCCATGCACAAGGCGGTGGACGACCAGGCCAAGCGAGAGACCTTCCACGGCTACGGCCCGGAGCAGGGCTACGCCTGGCTGCGCGAGGCCATTGCCAAGGTTTCCTATCAGGACCGCGGCGTACAGGTGGAGGCGGACGAGATTTACGTGTCCGACGGCGCCAAGTGCGACACCGGCAACATCCTGGACATCTTCGGGCATGACAACATTATAGCCGTGCCGGATCCCGTGTACCCGGTGTACGTGGACACGAACGTGATGAACGGCAACACGGGCAGCGCCCGCCCGGACGGCTCCTACGAGGGGCTGGTGTACCTGCCCTGCACGCCGGAGAACGGCTTTGTTCCGCAGGTGCCGGAGCAGCACGTGGACATTGCCTACCTGTGCTTCCCGAACAACCCCACGGGCGCCGTGGCCGGCTACGACCAGCTCAAGCAGTGGGTGGACTACGCCCTGGCCAACAACACCATCCTGCTCTACGACGGCGCCTACGAGGCCTTTGTGACGGAGGAGGGCGTGCCCACCTCCATCTATGCCGTGCCGGGCGCCCGCAAGTGCGCCATCGAGTTCCGCTCCTTCTCCAAGCAGGGCGGCTTTACCGGCGTGCGCTGCGGCTACATCGTCATCCCCAAGGAGCTGACCGCCAAGGATGCAGAGGGCAACGACGTGGCGCTCTCCAAGCTCTGGAGCCGCCGCCATACCACCAAGTTCAACGGCGCCAGCTACATAGTGCAGCGCGGCGCAGAGGCCCTGTTCTCCCCGGAGGGGCAGCAGCAGACCCGCGCCCTCATCGACCACTACCTGACGAACGCCAAGCTGCTCACCGAGGCCTGCCGCGCCGCCGGCCTGAACGTGTGGGGCGGCTCCAATGCCCCGTACGTGTGGGTGCAGACACCCAACGGCATGGGCAGCTGGGAGTTCTTCGACAAGATGCTCCAGGAGGCCCTGGTGGTCATCACCCCCGGCGCGGGCTTCGGTGCCCACGGAGAGGGCTTCTTCCGCATCTCCGCCTTCAACAGCCGTGAGAACGTGGAGGAGGTCTGCCGCCGCATCACCAAGCTCCTGGCCTGATTCTGCGCCCCCCAAAAAAGCCCGGCCCGGCAGGAACGCCGGACCGGGCTTTTTTTATGTACTATGTGCGAGGTACAATGTACAATTTGGGAATAGTGCGCGCCTGCGGCGCGGGAATTTCCAAGAAATCTTAATCCTAATTTCTAATCCTTAATTATTCCGCGGCTCACTCCAGGCTATCCAGGTGGGTGACACTGCTGCGGGGCTTGGAGCCGAGGTCCAGGGCGCGGTTGAGGACATGCTCCGTATCCGTATCAAAGCGGTAGGCGGAGCAATCCGGGCAGCATTCTGCATCACGGTCCACCACGGCGCCGCACACGGCGCAGAGCTTGTAGCTGGCGGGATCATTGGCTATGGTGGTGGCAATCTCTTTGAAATCAGGCTGCATGGGAACGGGAGGGGGTGGAAATAAAACGGACGGGGCACCGGGATTGCCGGGGCCCCGCCCACAAACGGAAAACCGAAAGGGAACTTAGGCGATAGAGGCAACAGCCTTGGCGGCCTTGCTCTTGTAGTTGGCGGCGCGGTTGGCCGGCACGGTGCCACGCTTGGCGGCCTTGTCAATCACGGAAGCGAAGGTGTTGTAGGCAGCGACAGCGGCTTCCTTGTCCTTGCTCTCCACGGCAACGGCAACCTTCTTGCGGAAGGTGCGGACGCGGGACATGATGGCACGATTGACAGCGGTGCGGGCAATCGTCTGACGGATGCGTTTCTTAGCGGACTGAGTGTGAGCCATAATGGTTGCTTATAATGGATTGGTTTTCGTTTGGTGGGGAGATTCTACACAGTTCTGACGAAAAGTCAAGCGAATTGGCGATAATTGGGCAAAAAAAATGACGCAGCGCACAGCGGCGGGCAGGGTGAAAAGGCGTGACTTAGGCTTGCCAGCGTGCGGAATACGTGGTAATATCCCGCGCGAGATGAAAGCACACGTACAGCTCGGCGCGCTGACAGCAGCGCTTGCCCTTGCCTCCTGCCACAGCACCGGGGCCAAAGCCCCCGCAGCCCCGGCGGCAGCCCCCGCCACACCGGCGGAGCAGGCCCGCGCACAGCTGGCCGAAGAGCTTACGGCAGGCACGGGGCGGAACTCCGCCAACACGGTGTACCGCCGCTTTTTCTCCAGCATGTTCACCGCCGCACGGCAGGAAGCGCCCGCGCCCCAGCCGGAGCCCGCGGCAGAGGAAGCCCTGCCGGAGAACGTGCAGCCCACCCCGGAGCAGCAGGAGGCCGCCCTGCAGCTGCTGGCCGGGCAGGACACCCTGCCGCCCGCAGACGGCCCGCTCACCCTGAACCCCGGAGCCACCCTGCCGGATGCGGCGGAATCCCCCTTCGGCACGGGAGAGCCGCCCAAGGCCGCCACCGGCCTGCGCATCAACAACCTGGCAGCGCCGGAGGAGGCGCTGAGCACGGATGCCGCCCCGGAGCCCGCCCTGCCGAACGCCGCAGAGCGCCGCGGCCTGCGCGGCCTTACCCTTCCCCAGACCCTGCCCATGGATATCAACGGCAAACTCACCACACCCAAGGACTAATGGATACCCCGCCCCGCAAATTCGTACCCGTACCCTTCGCCTACCATGAGGAGGTGGAGCTCACCATCGACAACCTGACCAACCAGGGCGAGGGCGTAGGCCGCATCGACAACTGGGTGGTGTTTGTACCCTTCACCCTGCCGGGGGAGCGCGTAAAGGCGCGCATCTACCGCAATGACAAGAACTGCTCCAATGCAGACCTAGTGGAGATACTGGAGCCCTCCCCGCACCGCCTGGCGCCGGCCTGCCCGGTGTTCGGCTACTGCGGCGGCTGCCAGTACCAGCACCTGGAGTACGGGCAGCAGCTGGCGCACAAGACCGCCCAGGTGGCGGACCTGCTGCGCCTGCAGACCGGCCTGGAGCCGGAGGTGAAACCCGCCATCGCCTCTCCGCAGACATACGGCTACCGCTCCAAGATTACCCCGCACTTCCACAAGCCCAAGGATGCCAAGATGGGCAACATCGGTTTCCTGCGCGCCGGCTCCCGGAGCGAGGTGTGCGACATCCGCCAGTGCCCCATCGCCATGGACCCCATCAACGCCGCCCTGCCCGCCCTGCGCAAATCCGTGCAGCAGGCGGCCGCGCAGTACAGGCGCGGTGCCACGCTGCTCATGCGCGTGAGCGAGGGCAGCGTGATTACCAACAACAACGCCGTATGCACCGAGCATGTGGGTGAGCTGACCTTCAATTTCCTGGCGGGAGACTTTTTCCAGAACAACCCGTTCATCCTGCCGGCTTTCACCGGCTACGTGGCGCAGAAAGCCTGCGCGCAGGGCATGCGCTACCTGGTGGACGCCTACTGCGGCAGCGGGCTCTTTGCGCTCACCCTGGCCCCGCATTTCGAGAAGGTGCTGGGTGTGGAGGTGAGCGAGACCAGCGCGGACTGGGCACGCGCCAACGCCCGCAGCAACGGCATCACCCACGCCTCTTTCCTGGCCGCCAGCGCAGAGGCCATCTTTGAACAGGTGGATTTCCCCGCGCAGGAGACCGCCGTGGTCATCGACCCGCCCCGCAAGGGCTGCGACAAGGTGTTCCTGGACCAGCTCTTCGCCTTCGGCCCCGCCCGCGTGGTGTACGTGTCCTGCAACCCGGCCACGCAGATACGCGACCTGGTGGAGTTTGACAAGGCCGGCTATGAGGTGGAGGAGGTGCAGCCCTTCGACCTGTTCCCGCAAACCAAGCACCTGGAGTGCGTAGCCGTTCTCCGCAAGAAGCCATGACCAGCACACCTGAGACAGAGCGCCTGGGGCGCAGCGCAGAGGACTACCTGGAGGCCATCGGAGAGCTCTGCGGGCTGCACGGCCATGCCCAGGTGAGCAGCATTGCAGAGCGCCTGGGCGTGCGCAAGCCCAGCGTGACCGCCGCCCTGCGCAAGCTGGCGGCAGAGGGGCTTATCACCTACGCGCCGTACGCCCCCGTGGTGCTTACGGAGAAGGGGCAGGAGTACGCCGCCCGCGTGATGTCCGCCCACAGCACGCTGCGCCGCTTCATGCATGAGGTGGCAGGGCTGCCCCCGAAGCGCGCGGACGAGACCGCCTGCCTGATGGAGCACATGCTCACCGCAGAGGAGATAGCCGGCATAGCCGCGCGCCTACCCTGACCCGCCGTTTTTTTGAACGAAACCGGCCCGGACCGCATCCAATACCGAACATGAACCAAATCCGCCTTAACGTCACCCAGTCCCTGCTTGTCATCAATATTCTGGTGTTCATCGTGGGCCTGCTGGTGCAGAGACCCGCCATCCTGTGCTTTATGGTGCCGGAGGGGGACCCCGTGTCCATCTTCCAGGTGCTGGGGGCCCACTCCTGGTTCCAGACCTTCACCCAGGGGCAGCTGTGGCGCCTGGTCACCTACCAGTTTGTGCATGCCAACCTGGGGCACATCGTGTTCAACATGTGGGCGCTGTACTTCTTCGGCCCCGTGGTGGAGGAAATCATGGGCTCCCGGCGCTATGTGGCCTTCTACCTGGCCTGCGGCGTGGCGGGCGCGCTGTTCTCCTCCGTACTGGCCGGCGGCGACATCTACCGGAGCATACCGGACACCCCGGCTGCGGCGGCCTACTGCCAGGCCCTGCTGGAGCACGCCGGGTACGGCGGCACGGCAGAGCCCTGGCAGCTGGTGCCCATGGTGGGAGCCTCCGCCTCCATATACGGCGTGATGGTGGCTGCGGCCTTCATGTTCCCGGATGCGCGCATCCGCCTGCTCTTCCCGCCCGTCGCCATGCAGCTGCGCACCTTCGCCTGGGTGGTCATCGGCATTGCCACGGCTGTCATCCTCTTCAACCTCTCCAACGCCGGCGGCGAGGCCGGCCACCTCGGCGGCATCATCCTGGGTGCCATTGTGATGCTGGCCTGGAAATGGCGCATTACCCACAGACACGACTGATAAAAGACTAATGACCGCACTCTTCGACATGGACGGGACCCTGTTTCCCGGCGACTCCCAGCTCCGCTTTGCCCGCTTCATCCAGCACCGCCACTTCTGGCGGCGCATCTACCTGCTGCCCCTGCTGCCCGTGGTTGTCCTGCGGGCCTGCGGCGCGGTGGATACGGATTACCTGAAGCGCGCGTTCCTCTCCATCACCTGGGGTATGAGCGCAGAGCAGCTGGATGCGGACTGCGCCGCCTTTGTGCAGCAAGAGCTGCTGCCCGCCATGTACCCGGAGGTGAAGGAGCGCCTGCTGGCCCACCAGGCTGCGGGGGATACCACGGTACTCTGCTCCGCCTCCCCCGGCTGGTGGACCCGCCACATGGGCCGCGCCCTGGGGTTCAACTACACCCTGGGAACCCCCATGGAGACGGGGGATTCCGTGCCGCTGATGCCCGCCATCGGCGAGCCCGGCAACAACAAGGGGCAAAACAAGGTGACCCGCCTGCGCAACCTGGCCATCACCAAGGCGGATGTGGCCTATACCGACAGCGCCGCGGACGAGCCGATGATGGGCCTCTGCGAAAAAGCCGTGCTGGTATGCCCGAAGGATGATTTCCGCGCCCGCCACCCGGAGGCGGAGGTGCTGGACCTGCCCGCCGGGCGCAAGTGCCGCGGCCCGCTCTTCATCCTGCGCTGCCTGCTGGGGCTCTGATTTTCCTGCACTCCTGTTCCGCCCGCCATGCACCTCATGCCGCCAGAGCTGTACAAGCGCATCCTGCGCGCGGGCATGGAGTTCCTGTGCGCCGCCGCCATCCTGCTGGCCGCATGCTGCTATGCGGACGGCGCGGCAGATGCCGGGCTGGGCCGCTATGCGGCGGAATACGCCTCCTCCTGGTGCGGCCTGCTGCCCTTCAACCCCTGGGGCTGGAAAACCGCCGGGCTCATGGCCCTGGGCGTGCTGGCCGGGCTGCGCCTGCTGCGCGCCGGGTGGAACCTGCTGCTCTGCGCGGGGCTGCCCGTGGTGCTGGCGTGGCTCTCTGCCATGGCATTCGGCCCGCACCTGCTGCTGCCCGCGCCGCTGGATTCCTGCGCGCCCGCCGTGCGTTTCATGGAGCTGCCGCAGCGCATGCCCGCCCTGGTGGCCGTGGTGCTGTGCAGCTTTTCCCTGGCCATACCCTGCGCTTGGCAGCGCCTGCGCACCGCAGCCACCACCCTGGCGGCGGTGCTGCTGTGGTTTGTGTGCGCGGAGCTGCTGTGGGCAGTCATGGGCGGGGATGTGAAACCGGATTCCGTGCTGTATGATACCGCCCGCATGGTGGTGCAGCGCCCGTGGGTCTGCGCCCTGTTCCCCGGCATCTTCTTCGGCATGTTTGCCCTGATCATGGCCGTGCTGTACGCCTTTTTCCCAGATACGGCGGCGGAGCCGCAAGAGGCCGCCCCCGCCCCGGAAGAACCGGATACCCCCCTGCCCGGCCATGAAGAAGAAAACCATCCTGCTTGCCTACCTGGCGGCCATCCTGCCGCTGCCCCTGCTCCTGCCCAAGATGAGAGCCACACAGAGCACAGCTGACCCCGCAGACCGCGCCGCCACGGCCATGGAGAACGTGCGCCCCGCCCTGGGCGCGCACTTCGGCAAGCCCGTGTTCCTGCGCATCATCAAGGAAAAGCCGGAGCTGGAGCTCTGGGTGCAGGAGAACGGCCAATGGCGCATCCTGAAAACCTACCCCGTGGCCGGCATGAGCGGCACCCTAGGCCCCAAGACCGCAGAGGGCGACTGCCAGGCCCCGGAGGGGTTCTACGCCGTGCTTCCCCGCGCCCTGAATCCACGCAGCAGCTACCACCTCTCCTTCAACATAGGCTACCCGAACGCCTACGACCGCTCCCTGGGCCGCACCGGCAGCCTGATCATGGTACACGGCAGCAACTGCTCCATCGGCTGCTTTGCCATGACTGACCCGGGCATAGAGGAAATCTACACCATGGTGGCGCAGGCCCTGCACGCCGGCCAGCCCGCCGTGCCCGTGCAAATCTACCCCTTTGAGATGACTCCGGCCCGCATGCAGCAGGAAAAGGACTCCCCGCACTACCGCTTCTGGCAGTACCTGCAGCCCGGCTGGCAATACACCCGCACCCACCACGCCCCCTACCCGGCAGAATAGGCACGCCTTTTCGTATCACCTCCAGAGCGGATGCTTTTCCCAACCATAGGGCAATCCCATCCATTGATGCGGCAAGCCCGAAAAACGTGGATTTGAAAACAAAGCCATCAACCGTTCATGCCACATAGAGGAGCTTGCCACCTGCCGCAACAAATATCTGCAAATAGTTAGAATCACCCCTGTTTTCGCTATCGCAAAAGACCCTATTTTCCCATCTGAGGCCCGCCATTCCCTGGATTTTACATCATAAGCGGCATACCAATCAACTGAGTTAACAGGAAGCGCCGGCATCTTGGCCCAGGTTCTGTTCCACACACGGTTATGATGGGCACACGCATTGCGCACATCATTCAAGGCACGCAACCATGATGCCAAAACAATGGGAGAGGGAAGGCCAAGTGAACGGGACACCTTCTTTTGAATTGCCAGTTTTACATGGCTGTAGAAGAACACCGTTGAACCGAAATCCATCAACTCACATGCCAGCCACAACGGTAAATCATCATTGCTATACTTGTCAAAGAACTTCCGAATGGATAGCAAGGAACTATTTCGTGCAGATTTGTGGAGCTTGGATACCCAGCGCTCCCAGCTTTCAACATCGGTCTTGTCAAAATTCACCGGTTCCAAATATCCGAATGGACCATACTCCTCACAATAGCAATGAACCAAGCGATTACGAACAGCCACCTCTATTCTTTCGATTGCGTCCAACAACGCCAAGCGAATCTGACGGTCAAAACAATACTGGGTCCACACATCATCAATGTGGACATGAATCAGCCCTTGGGAATCCGTTCCCCAATACGCCTGGAGTCGCTGATACCCCACATCCTCGATCCGTTGGAGAATTATCTCCTTGTCTCCGCGCATACCACGTTGAATCAGCATTGCTGCCAACGCCTCATACCCCAAGAAGGGGTGGTTGTAGGGTTCCTTAATCATAAAAAAATAAGGCACGCTTTGTTGCGCATAACTTCCCAGAACAGGGAAACCAGAGGCGTCAGCGTGCCATGACACCCCGTTTTAACATTCCCAGGGCGCAAAGTCAAGTCATTTTCCTGTACTTGCCCCAACTAAATGAGCTCGCCCGTTTCAAGAACGGCCCCGTAACGGCTCCTGCAAATATGCTCGGAAACCGTGCGCGGCATTGGCCGCGCACGGTTTGCACGTGGGAAATTCCACTTTGAGACCTCGACCTTTAGCGGCCGGGCACCAGCTCAAAGGTGTAGCCCTTCAGGTACTCCGTCTCCGGGATATTCAGCAGCACGGGGTGGTCCGGGCTCTGGCCGTGGATCTTCATCTGGCGCAGGGTGCAGTGGCCGTCCACGGCGGCATCACAGATGGTCTGCTTGAAAATCTCCGCGCTGGCGTGGTGGGAGCAGCAGAAGGTGGAAAGGATACCGCCCACGGGCAGCATCTGCATGGCGCGCAGGTGGATTTCCTTGTACCCGCGCATGGCGCCGGAAAGGCTCTTCTTGTTGCGGGTAAAGCTGGGCGGGTCCAGGATGATGAGGTCCCACTTGGGATCTGCGCCGTTGCGCACGGCCTCGCTCTCACGCTTCAGGAAATCAAACGCGTTCTCAGCAATGGCCTCCACCTGCACACCGTTCAGCTCCGCGTTCTTGCGCACGGAGGCTATGGCATCCTCTGAAATATCCACCGCCGTCACGGAGGCGGCGCCGGCCTTGGCACAGGCCAGGGCAAACCCACCCTGGTTGCAGAAGCAGTCCAGCACGCGGCGGCCGCGGGCAAAGGGGGCCACATCCTGGTAGTTCTGCAGCTGGTCCAGGTACAGGCCGGTCTTCTGGCCGGTGGCCAGGTCCACCATGAACTTGAGCCCGCGCCCCGTGCCCACAAAAGGCTCCGGCTGGCCGCCCCTGGCCACGTACGTCTCCGGCTCTATGCCCTCTGCCGCCAGCATGGGGGAATCATTGCGCACAATGATGCTGCGCGGGTTGAACAGGTCTCCCAGGATATCGCGTATCAGCCCCAGGCGCAGGTACATGGCCATGGTGAGCGTCTGCACCACCAGCACATCCTCGTACTTGTCGATAATCAGCCCGGGCAGTCCGTCGCTCTCGCTCCACACCAGGCGCATCATCGTCTCCCCCGGCAGCAGGCGCTCACGCAGCGCCGCCGCCATGGAAATGCGGCGGGCGAAGAAATCCCGGTCCAGGTCCTGCTTGCGGCGGGAGAAGCGCCGCGCCACAATCTGGGAGTGCGGGTTGTACATGGCGGAACCCAGGTAGCGGTCCCGCTGGTCCTTGAGCATCACGACATCCCCCGGCTGGGGATTGCCGAAAACATTGCGCACCTCCGTGCCGTACACCCAGTCGTGTCCGTGGAAAATGCGCGCCTTGGGGGCGATGATAAGTCCTGCCATACGCGCACACCATACCCTATTTTCACGCGTTCGTCAATGGATTTGCGCTGCGTGGCGCAAGGTTTGCTTTACCGGGCGGGGGTGAGTATGGTACAATGGGCGCACATGGGGAAATTCTGCATACTGGACGGCATGGCGCTCATCTACCGCGCCTTCTACGCCTTTATCAACTCGCCGATGCGCAACTCGCAGGGGATGAACACCTCTGCCATGTTCGGCTTTATCAACACGGTGGTGCACCTGATAGAGAAGGAGCAGCCCACGCACATTGTGGCGTGCCTGGACCCGGCGGGGCCCACCTTCCGGCATGAGCGCTACCCGGAGTACAAGGCCAACCGCCAGGCCACCCCGCAGGAGCTGAAGGATTCCATACCCTGGATTGTGGATATATTGGCGGCCATGCGCATCACCACCCTGCGCGTGCCGGGGTATGAGGCGGACGACCTCATCGGCACGCTGACGCGGATGGCGGACGAGCAGGGCGGGCTGGAAAGCTACATGGTATCCAAGGACAAGGACCTGGGCCAGCTGCTCTCCCCCACCTGCTCCTTCTGGAAACCCGGCAAGAAGGGCAGTGATTTCGAGACCGTGACCCAGGCGCAGTTCCTGGAGGAATGGGGCATCACGGAACCGGCGCAGATTATCGATATCCTGGCGCTCATGGGCGACTCCGCCGACAACATACCCGGCGTGCCGGGCGTGGGAGAGGTGACCGCCCGCAAGCTTATCGGCCAGTTCGGCAGCGTGGAGGGGCTGATTGCCCGCAGCGCGGAAATCAAGGGCAAGATGCGCCAGAAGGTGGAGGAAAACGCGGACAAGGCCCGCCTTTCCTATGAGCTGGCCACCATCCGCCGTGATGTACCGGTGGGCATCGGCATCGACGACTGCAAGCGGCAGGAGTTCGACACCGCCGCGCTGGGCGCCATCCTGGCCAAGCTGGAGTTCAAGGAGCTGGGCCGCAAGCTCTGCGGGCAGCAGGAAAGCCCCGCGGACCTGGGCGAGCTCTTTGCAGCCGCGGCCCCCGCCAAGGATGCCGCCGCGGAGTCCCCGCAGCAGATGGACCTGTTTTCCGCCCCCGTGCTGGGGGATATTTCCAACACGCCCCACAGCTACCACCTGGTGGATACGGAAGCCGCCCGCCTGGAGCTGGCCGCCAAGCTGGAGGCAGCCCCGCGCTGGGCATTCGACACGGAGACCACCGGGCTGGACCCGCTGCAGGACCGCATGCTGGGCATGTCCTTCTGCATAACGGAGCATGAGGCCTACTACGTGCCCGTGGAGGACAAGGCCGCGCTGGAGCCTTTCCGCAGCGCTTTCCTGGGCGGCGCGGAGAAGGTGGGGCTGAACCTGAAGTTCGACCTGCAGGTGCTGCACACCGCCGGGCTGCATGTGGAGGGGCCGTTCTTTGATGCCATGCTGGCGCACAGCGCCCTGTACCCGGAGCTGCGCCACGGCATGGACGAGATGGCGGAATCCCTGCTGGCCTACCGCACCGTGCGGCTGGAGGAGATAGCCCCCGGCAAGGGCAAGGAGCTGGATACCGCCGCCGTGCCCGTGGAGACCATGGCGGACTACGCCGCAGAGGATGCGGACGTGACCCTGCGCCTGGCGAACGCCCTGGCTCCCAAGCTGGGGGAGAGCGGGCAGGAGACGCTGATGCGGGAGATAGAGTTCCCGCTCATCCCCGTGCTGGCGGGGATAGAGGAGGAAGGCATGCGTGTGGAACCGGCGGAGCTGGAAAAGGCCTCCGCCGCCATGGGGGAGCAGATTGCAGAAATCCGCGCCCGTATCGATTCCATTGTGGGAGAGCCCATCAACCTGAACTCCCCGCGCCAGCTGGGCGAGCTGCTGTTCGGCAAGATGAAGCTGCTGGAAAAGCCCAAGAAAACCCGCACCGGCCAGTATGTGACGGACGAGGAGACCCTGCGCAAGCTGGAGAACAAGTCCCCGCTGGTGGGGGATATCCTGCAGTACCGTGAGCTGACCAAGCTGAAAGGCACCTACCTGGATGCCCTGCCCCGCTTCATCTCCCCGGTGGATGGCCGTATCCACGCCAGCCTGCTGCAGATGGTGACCGCCACCGGCCGCCTGGCCTGCCAGAACCCCAACCTGCAGAATATCCCCGTGCGGTCTGAGGCGGGCAAGCTCATCCGCCACGCCTTTGTGGCGCGGGATGCGCAGCACAGCATCCTCTCCGCAGACTACTCCCAGGTGGAGCTGCGCCTGATGGCCGCGCTCTCCGGGGATGAGGGCATGATTGCCGCCTTCCGCGGCGGGCGGGATATCCACGCGGAGACCGCCGCCCGCATCTACGGCATAGACCATGCAGAGGTGACCGCCGACATGCGCCGCGCCGCCAAGACCGTGAACTTCGGCATCATCTACGGCATCTCCGCCTTCGGCCTCTCCCAGCGGCTCAACTGCCCGCGCGGGGAAGCCGCCGCCCTCATAGAGAGCTACTTCACCCAGTTCCCCGGCGTGAAAGCCTACATGGAGAAGCTGGTGACGGAGGCCACGGAGAAGGGCTACGCGGAGACCCTGTGCGGACGCCGCCGCAACCTGCCGGACCTGAGCAGCGCCAATGCCAACCTGCGCGCCGCCGCAGAGCGCACCGCCATCAACACCCCCATCCAGGGCTCCGCGGCAGATATGATCAAGATTGCCATGGTGCGCGTGGCAGAACTGCTGAAAGGCCGCAAGAGCCGCATGATGATGCAGATTCACGATGAACTGCTCATCGACCTCCACGAGGACGAGCAGGACCTGGTGCCGCGCATCACGGAGACCATGCGCCGGGCCATGCCCCTGCCCCACGGCGTGCCGCTGGAGGTGGAGGCCAACACCGCCCCCAACTGGCTGGATGCCCACTGACCATCACCAAACCACCACACACCATGATTACCATCGTAGGCCTGGGATATGATATCCACCGCTTCTCTGAAACGCCCCGCCCGCTCTGGCTGGGCGGCGTGCAAGTGCATGAAACCAAGGGCCTGGACGGCCACAGCGATGCAGACGTGCTCTGCCACGCGCTGGCGGATGCCATCCTGGGCGCCGTCGGTGAGCCGGACATCGGCTACTGGTTCCCGCCGAACGACCCCGGCTGTGAGAACATCTGCTCCCTGCGCATTGTGGAGAAAGCCGTGGAGCGCCTGCACGCCCAGGGCGGCCGCGTGGTGAACGCAGACTGCGCCCTGATTGCGGAATCCCCCAAGATTATGCCCTTTGTGCAGCAGATGAAGGAGACGCTGGCCCCCATCCTGGGCGTGAGCCCCCGCCGCGTGGGCGTGAAAGCCACCACCAACGAGAAGCTGGGCGCCCTGGGCCGGCGCGAGGGCATGGCCGCCTTTGCCACCGTGGCCCTGCTGGTGCCGGAGGACGTGGACTAAACCCGTGACTTGCCGCCATGGATGCCGAACTTGAACTGCCCGCCTTTGCCGCGGTGGAAAACCTGCGCGCCGCCGGGCTGACCGTGGCCACCGCAGAAAGCTGCACCGGCGGCATGGTGGCCGCCCTGCTCACCGGGGTGCCCGGGGCCTCCGCCGTGTTCCGCTACGGCTGGGTCACCTACTGCAATGCGGCCAAGCAGCAGGAGCTGCACGTGCCGGCAGCCACCCTGGATCAGTACAGCGCCGTGAGCGAGCCCGTGGTGGCCGCCATGGCGGAAAGCGCCCTCTCCCAAGCCGGCGCAGACCTCGCCATCGCCATCTCCGGCAACGCCGGACCCACCAAGGGCGCAGAAAACGAGCCGCCCGTAGGCACCGTCTGCCTGGCCCTGGCACGCAAGGGCCAGCCCACCCGCACGGAAACCCTTTTCCTCCCCGGCATGCACCGCGCCGCCTTCCGCCGCGCCGTCACCGCCCACGCCCTGAACCGCATAGCCCAGGCCGCAGGGTAAGCGCGGCTTTTGCCCATTTTAGACAGAGTCACACCGGAGGGTCGTTTCCGGTGGGGGTGTGCTTGCAGTTTCCGGCCTGTCCTGTTTTTCAGGAGCAGCACTCCTGAAAATCGGGAGTGCCACTCCATGATTGCAAATAGCACGCATTGTTTATTGGTTTGCAATATACTACAATCTTGCGTTTTTTCAAGAGGTGCTGTTTTTATACCCAAAATTTGCAATTTTGGAGTGACTTTCAGGGGCAAAACGCCCCGCCAGCCGATGCCCATGGAGGCAAGGATGCCTGCCATGCGCTGGAGGGCACAGGCATGCGCACTCCGGCGGCGGGGAAGTTTCAGAAATTGACAGGCGGGGGGATATCCTGTACCATGTGGGGCGATGAAGAAAAGTCTCCTGCTCCTTGCCTTAGCCGCCGGCTGCGCGTATTCCGCCGCCGTGCCGGATAGCATCTACACGGACCACATGGTGCTGCAGCGCGGCGTGCCGGTAACGGTGGCAGGCACGGCGGATACGGAGGAGCCGGTGGTGGTGGAATTTGCCGGGCAGGCCGCCACGGCCGTGCCGCAGGGCGGGCGCTGGCAGGTGCAGCTGCAGCCCATGCCCGCCTGTGCACAGGGCAAGCAGCTTGCCATCACCCAGGGGCAGGATACCTGCACGCTGCAGGATGTGGTGGTGGGTGAGGTGTGGATGGCCTCCGGCCAGTCCAACATGGAGTTCCACCTGCGGCAGGAGACGGATGGGAAACAGGCCATTGCCGCAGCGGACGACCCCGGCCTGCGCATCTTCTACGCAGCCTCCACCGTGCCCACGCCGCGCGGCGCGTACAACGACGCCCAGCGGGCCCTGCTGCGCGCGGGAGACATGTACCGCGGCAGCTGGCAACCCGCCACCCCGGAATCCGTGCCGGAGGTCTCCGCCGTGGGATACTACTTTGCGCGGGAGCTGCGCGCCTGGCTGGGGCCGGATGTACCCGTGGGCCTGGTGGGCATAGCCAACGGCGGGTCAGAGATGGCTGCCTGGCTGCCGCAGGATTCCCTGCAGCGGCTCTGCCCGGAATCCCTGCAGGACGACTGGCTGAACTGCCGCCTGGTGATGGGCTGGGCCCGCCTGCGCGGCGGGGAGAACATGAACGGCGACCCGGAGGGCCTGCACCCCTACCGCCCCGGCTTCCTGTTCCGCACCGGCACCGCCAATTGGCTGGATTTCCCCCTGGCAGGCGTCATCTGGTACCAGGGAGAGACGGATGCGGAAAGCCCGGACATGGCCCAGCACACGCAGGTGATGACAGAGCTTGTCACCTCCTGGCAACGGGCGTTCCGCCACCCCGGCATGCCTTTCCTGATGGTACAGCTGCCCCACATAGCCGCCGAACGCAAAGCCAGCGAGTACTGGCCGGAATTCCGCGCCGTGCAGCAGCAGGTGGCGGATTCCGTGCCGGGTGCCGCCGCCGTGGTCACCCTGGACCTGGGCACGGAAAACCAGGATGTACACCCGCCCCGCAAGATGGAGGTGGGCCGCCGCCTGGCCCGCACCGCCCTAGGCCGGGTGTACGGCCTGCCCGCCCCCTGGCAGAACCCGCGCATCACCGCCGCCGTGCGGCAGGGTGCCGCCCTTCGCCTTTCCCTGCTCCATGCGGAGGGCCTGCACACCACGGACGGCAAGCCCCCCGTGGGCTTTGAGCTGGCCGGGGAGGACGGAACCTACCACCCTGCGCAAGCGGAAATCCGCGGGCAGGAAATCATCCTGACCAGCCCCGCCGTGCCGCAGCCCTGCAAGGCGCGCTACGGCTGGGCCATCTTCATCCTGCCCAACGTGGTGAACCGGGATACCCTGCCCCTGGCTCCCCTGGCGGAAATGCAAGCGGGGCAGTAAGGCACTTTGTCCTTGCCAAGGGGGCGGGCGGGGTGTATACTCCCGCGCATGCGTAAGCTTGCCGCCATTGCCACCACCTGTATTGTAGCCCTCATCAGCGCCTGCCAGCAGCCGGGAACCGGGATTACCCGGGATTCCGGGCATGCTACCGTGTACGGCAACGGCACCTACCCGCACGCAAGCAGCGTCACCCATTCCCCCACGCCCATCCCCAACGCTGCGCGCAGCATCCCCCGCTCCAACCAGGGGCTGGTGCCGCCGCGCGCCCTGGCCCAGCCTGCCGCCCCTGCCCCCACCCCCACGGCTGCCGCCGTGTGCGTGATTGACCCGCGCACGGGCAAAATCCTTTTTGCGCACAATGCGGACCAGCGCCGCCAGGTGGCCAGCACGCAGAAGATTGTGACCGCGCTGTGCGTGTGCGATGAACGCCGGCTGGACAAGATGGTGACTATCAACGCCGCTGACACCACCGCCCCGCCGGTGAAACTGGGCATGAAGGCCGGCTCCCAGTACCGCAAGCTGGACCTGCTGCGCGCCATGCTCACCGGCAGTTTCAACGACACAGCCCTGAGCCTGGCGCGCGACACCGCCGGCAGCGTGGAGGGGTTTGTGGACATGATGAATGCCCGCGCCCGCCGCATGGGCATGTACAACACCCACTTTGCCAACCCGAACGGCCTGCCCGCAGAGCAGTATTCCACCGCACGGGACATGGCGCGCGCCGCCTGCTATGCGTACAACAACCGCACCATCCGCAGCCTGATCAACACCCCGCAGTACACCCTGGTGAAGCCGGACGGCACCACCCGCGTGGTGCGCTCCACCAACAAGCTGCTGGGCAAGTACCCCTGGGTTCAGGGCATGAAGACCGGCTACACCAATGCCGCCGGCAAGTGCCTTATCTCCTGCGGCACGAACAACGGCTCCTCCGTGGTGGTGGTAGTGCTGGGCAGCACCAATGCCAAGGTTTGGGATGAATCCCTGAAATACCTGAAGTGGGCGCTGAACATTTCCTGATTTCTACCGTGTACAGGCGCGCTTTTTTCTTCCCTTGCGCGCACGGAAAGGCTATAATACCCCCATTGCAACCCTGCAATGGCCAGTAACAACAACAGGAAACGCACAAACAAGAAACCCAAGGACAATCCCCTGTGGGGCGACCTGTTCACGCGCGCAGATTCCGACACGGAACTCACCGGCAAGCACCTCTACCCGGAGAAGGCGCCGGAATCGGTTCCTGTCCCTGCCCCCACCCGCACATCGGCCCCCATACGGCGCAGCTACCCCTGGCTCTCCCTGTGGAACAAGCTGAACGTCTGGTCCATAGCAGCCATCACCGTGTTCCTGGTTTTCGCAGGCTATCTCTACTGGATAGTCGTCAACATGTGGATTCCGCAGGATATGCGGGACATAGCCGGCTACACGGACAAGGGCGTGGCCAGGGACCTGACCGCCATTGTCCGCAATGCCAACGGTGCCGACATCATTTTCACCGAGGCGGAAATCAACCGCTATCTGCGGGATACCTGCCGCATACGCCAGGACGGCGTCATGGCCATCTTCTCCCGCAGCGAGGGCGTGGCCCTGCGCATCCATGACGGGTACGCGGAGTTCATCATCGACAGCATCATCGGCAGCAGCTGGCACCAGACCACTGCCGTGCATCTCAGCTTCCACCCCGTCACGGAGCACGGCCGCCAGAGCGTGAAAGTCTCCTTCTGCGGCGGGGAGCCCATGCCGGGCAACATGCCGCGCGGCGGCAGCATAGGCCGCGTGCCCCTGCCCCAGCACTACATGCGCATGCTCCAGCCCAGCCTGGAATCCCTGCTCACCTGCTACAAGGAATTCTTCGACACCATCCGGGAGCAGGGATACTGCCCCACCTTTACCGAGGGGAAGAACGGACACGACAGCACCGTGCGCCTCTCACCCATGCCGTCTTAATCCAAAACACATACACACAGCACCATGAAAGCCAAGACACTTGCCGTTGCCATGCTCTGCGCCACCGCGCTGAGCTCCTGCATCCACCAGCTCGTCATCCAGAGCGTCACCCGTGACATCTACCCCGGCGACCGCCCGCCCCACGTCATCGCCGACAACAACGGCACCCCCGCCGGCGGCAAGTGGCTGGCCAACGACCCCGCCGCCCTGCCCCCCTCCAGCAGCGAGATAGAGAAAATCAAGTACCATGCGGACGGCCTGCCCTACGGCATCCCCAGCAACTATGCCGGCATCATCACCTCCCCGTACTCCCCGTACAACGTGCTGGACTGCCAGAACACCAAGCCCAACCAGAAGGTGTGGGACCCCTACACCCGCAAGCCCTTCTACATTCCCCGCACCTACACCTTCAACTAAGGTGATGCCATGAGCCAGCCCGCCCCGCAGCAGCCCAAGCCCACCGCAGCCCAGCGCATGGCGCACTGGGCGTACCGCGGCCTGTGCGCAGCCCTGCGCATCACGGATGTGCGCGCGGTGGCGGCCTGCGGCCGTGCCGTGGGGTACCTGGTGTGGATGTGCAGCCCCGCGCGCCGCAGGATTGTGGCGCGCAACCTGCGCATTGCCGTGGATCCCATGCTGCGGCAGGACAAACTGGCACCCATGGTGCGGCGCAACATGGTGCGCACCACCATGAACCTCTTCTGCTCACTCAAGACCGGGCTGATGACAGACAGGGAGATGCACCGCTCCATCCGCGTGCTGGGGGCGGATACTTTCCGTGAGCACGGCATGGGCGGCCACTGCGTCATCTCCTGCATCCCGCACGCGGGCAACTGGGAAATCCTGGCCCGCATCCGCAGCCAGTTCCCGGAGGTGGAGCACTACGGCTCCATGTACCGCCGCATGAGCAACCCGCTCATCGAGGACATGGTCTACCAGTCACGCACGCGGTACGGGTGCGAGATGTTCAGCAAGGAGGACGGCCTGCGCGCCGTGCTGCGCCTAGCGCGCACCGGCGGCCTGCTCGGCGTGCTGAGCGACCAGTTCACCAACGAGGGCGTGTACGTGCCCTATTTCCGCAAGGTTACCGGCGTGACCCCGCTGCCTGCCCTGCTGTACAACCGCTGCAAGGGCAAGGGCCACCTTTTCGCCGTCTACACCCGCAACACCGGGCTGGGCAAGTGGGATGCCGTGATGGACAGGATTATCGAGGTGCCGGAGGGCTGCACCGGCATGGCTCAGCTTACCCTGCTGGTGAACAAGGCGCTGGAGAAATGCCAGTCTGAGAACATACTGGACGGGTTCTGGATGCACCACCGCTGGAAAGCCACCGCAGAGTTCATACCCAAGCAGGAGCCCGCAGACTGGCAGGTGGCCATGGCGGAGCCGGGGCTGCTGCCCTTCCGCATCCTAGTCTGCATGCCGCAGGAGTTTGAGGAGGCCGTGCTGCTCGTCCCCTTCCTGCACGCGCTGGCCGCCAGCCGCCCGGATGCCCAGGTCAACGTCGTCTGCCCCGGGGAACAGCAGGCTTTCTGGCAGGGGGTGGACTGCGTGGCCTACACCGCCACCACGGATGGAGCCAAGCCCGCCTCCGCCCAGCTGGAGGAGGATGAGCCGTACAAGGACGGCCCGTACGACTACCTGTTCATGTTCAGCGAGTCCAAGCGCGTGTTCCGCGACCTGCAAAGGCTTGGCCCGCTGTTCACCAGCGGATTCACGGAGAACCCTCTGGCACGCAAGAAACGCGCCTTCCGCACCCATTTCACCCAGTGGCACTTCTCCGCCCCCCGCCACCGTGCGGAGGACTACATGGCCCTACTGGCCAAGCGCCACGGCTGCGCCCCGCAAGAGCGCACCCATGCCATCCCCGGCTACGGCAACGCGGAGGCCGCCGGCACCTTCATCTCCCCCTTCTCCACCCTGGGCACGGCGGATTCCTGGCCCGTGGAGAACTGGGCAGAACTCTGCTCCGCCCTGGGCACCCCCACCCTGCTGGCCCTGCCGCAGCACCGGGATGCCGCCCAGGCCCTGGCAGGCGAGCTGGGGCTGCCCTGCACCATCGCAGCCCCGCAGGATATCCGCAAGCACCTGGGGCCAAACTGCCGCCTGTATGCCGTGGATGGGCTCCTGCCCCAAATCGCCGCCCTCTGCGGCACCCCCTGCACCGTCATCATGGCCAGCCGGCTCCCGGACCGCTATGCCCCCATGGGCACCGGCCACCGCACCCTGAACAACCACCGCCCCTGCCACCCCTGCTACCGCACCGCCTGTGACCAGGATTCCCCCTGCACTGCAGAAATCTCCGTGGCAGAAGTCCTGGGGGAGGACGGAGTGTAAGCGGGCGGAGAGGCAACGGGTACGGCGGATTCGCTCATTGTCTGCATAAGAGCTGCCGGGACTTTGGCCCGGCGCGGTCCATGCCTATACTGTATTATGAAGGAAAACCCACATGATACTGACAGGACCGAACAGACGGAGACCGGCGAAACCGACCTTGCGACCCGTATCCGCAAGATTGTCGACGCCAAGGACGAGGACGGCAGGACTAAACTGATGGATGCCTGTGAACAGGGCCTTGAAACCCGTGCCCGACAGCTCATCGACGTCGGTGCGGATGTGAATGCTACAGGGCAAGTCCTCCGACGGATTGAGCTGGAAATGGCAGACTGGCCCAAACCGGATGCCGAGGAGATAAGGAAAAATTGGCGCTGCGCCAGATTTTATGACTGGGCACATATCGGCATCAATCTTTCCCTGAA
>JAUNQN010000065.1 GCA_030536145.1 Akkermansia sp. | reverse complement strand
CGCTCTACCAACTGAGCTAATACCCCGATGTGTTGTATTTAGTCTTGCGACGGGCGAATTTTAGCGCATTCGGAATGATATTGCAAGCAAATAATTGCATTTAGCTGCATTTTTTTTGCGGGGCGGGGTTATTCCGGGGTGGTGGCGGCGGTGTCTGCGCGGAGCATGACGATGGTGGTGATGATGCAGTTGTCCTTGAACCAGCCGGAGTCTGCGCGGAGGACAAGGCCGGAGGTCTTGTTGCCTTTCTCATCCGTAACCTCCTGCATGGTGGCGGTGGCGGGGAAGAGGCCGCGCTGGTATTTGGGCCAGTTGCCGGAGACGTCGTCGGAATCCGTGAGGTAGACGCGGGTGATTTGGCCGGTGGCGGGGTCTGATTCCGCGCCCCAGAGGGAGAGCATGTGCCAGACGGGGAGGATGCGCTTGTCCTTGTCCAGGCGGCGGATGCCGATGCCGATGGCGTATCCCTGGTCGATGAGCTCCGTGATGCGTGCGGAGCTGTTTTCCGCTATGTTCTGCCACATGAGGTATTGGCCGGGGAAACGGGTGACGGTGCCGCCGAGGAGGTCCTTGTAGTACCCGCCGCAGGTCATGCCGTATGGCGTGCGGATGAATTCCTTGCGGTCCAGGAGCCCGCTGAACCACCACTGCAGGGAGAGGAAGGTTTCCCCGGAGCAGTCTGTGAAGGCGTGGCGGAAGGTGTCCCAAATCTCACCCAGCCCGCAGGGGGCGCCGGGGCGGGCTGCCAGGTGCGGGTTGCGGTCCTGCCACCAGGCCAGCATGTTGGCGGCGGTGGCGGCCCAGCACTTGTGGCCGTCCTCCGGGCGGTCCTTGTTGGCATCATGCCAGCCCTTTTCCGCCGTCACGCCCTTTACCCAGTGGGTGGCGGGGGCAGGGGGCTCTGCGGCGCACAGGGGGAGCATGGCCAGGGAGAGGGCCAGGGGGCGGAGGATGGCGGGAAAATGCGGCATGGGGGTATTCTACCAGCTTGCGCGCACGCAGGCAAGCGCGGATAAGCATTGACCTGCGGCGCGGTATGGTATATGGTATGGGGGAGATTTTACGATATGAGAGCCGGAAACGTGATGATGATGACTGGCGCCGCGCTGCTGGCAGCGGGGCTGCTGGGCTCCTGCGGCTATACGCGGGCGGGCGCCCTGGTGCAGGAGCAGGGTGCGGTGCACAGCGGTATTACCCCTGCGCTGCCTGCCGGGCGGAACAGTGAGCTGCACATTGGCTACAAGGCTGGTGCGTACTACCTGTGCGGCTACCCGGTGCAGTACAGGGTGGACCGCACGTTCTGGACGGATATGCACCCCATACTGCGCCCGGTCCACCCGGCCAAGGACAAGGATGTGACCGTGCAGCCGGGGCCGCGGCTGTATTGCAGGATTGATGCCAAGGTGGCGTATGCCGTGGTGGCGGAGCACATGCGGCACCCGCAGGATGTGCTGTGGCTTACGGACCGCCACCCGCTGTACACGGAGATTCAGCGTGCCCGCTATGCGGGGGCCGCTGCCTGGCAGGATGCGGGCCCCATGGAGCAGGAGTGGGCGGTGCCTGCCTACACGCTGCATGAGAGCGCCACGCACACGGGCTATGTGCGCGGTTCCTGGGTGGCGCGCAATGTGCTTTCCCCGCTGGTGACGGTGGTGGTGGATGTGCCGATGACGCTGCTGGGCAACCTGGTGCACCCGCCGTGCACCTGGTTCCGCGTGGCCACCGGGGGCTGATGGGCCGGGGCTGCGCCCCGGGCAGGAATCCTAACATGAAAGGCAGGTCCGCCATGGGTGGGCCTGCCTTTCATGTTTGCGCGTATAAAAAAGGCACCGGCCGCGGGGCCGGTGCCTGGGGAAAGTTGATGTAATGGCGCGTACCCTTACTTGACCAGGGTGTGGCCGGTCATCTCTGCGGGCTGGGGCACGCCCAGCAGGTGCAGCAGGGTGGGGGAGATATCCGCCAGGATGCCGTCCTGCATGCTCACGCTGTCCTGGTCCGGGCCGCAGTAGATGAGGTCCACCAGGTTGGTGGTGTGGGCGGTGTTGGGGGTGCCGTCCGGGTTGAGCATGTTCTCGCAGTTGCCGTGGTCGGCGCAGATGAGGCAGCAGCCGCCCAGCTCGCGGATCTTGGTCACGCACTTCTCCAGGGCGGCGTCCACGGCCTCGCAGGCGGTGATGCCGGCCTCCAGGTAGCCGGTGTGGCCCACCATGTCCGGGTTGGCAAAGTTCATGATGGCCACGTCGTAGTTGGCGATGGCGTCCACAAACTTGTCTGCCACCTCGCCCACGCTCATCTGGGGCTTCTGGTCATAGGTGGCCACCTCTCGCGGGGAGGGTACCAGGATGCGGTCCTCGCCCTCGTACTGGTTCTCCACGCCGCCGTTGAAGAAGAAGGTCACGTGGGCGTACTTCTCCGTCTCTGCGATGCGGAGCTGCTTGAGCCCGGCGTTGGCCACCACCTCGCCGAAGATGTTGGTGAGCTTCTCCTGCTCGAACACGATGGGAGAGGGGTAGCATGCCTCGTACTCGGACATGGTGATGTAGTGCACCTGGGGCGTCACCTCGCGGTCGAAACCGTCGAAATCCGGGTAGAGGATGGCGCGGGAAAGCTCACGGGCGCGGTCTGCGCGGAAGTTGAAGAAGTACACCACGTCGCCGTCGCGCACGCGCTGCTGGTCGGCCTCCACAAACACGGCGGGCTTCATGAACTCGTCGGTCACGTCGGCCTCGTAGCTCTTCTTGGCGTACTCTGCGGGGGTGCAGGTGCAGGACTCACCGCGGCCCAGGACGATGGCGTCCCAGCCCACCTTCACGCGGTCCCAGCGCTTGTCACGGTCCATGGCGAAGAAGCGGCCCACCACGGTGGCAATCTTGGCGCCGTAGGGAGCCACGGCATCCTGCAGCTGCTGCAGGAAACCGGCACCGCTCTTGGGGTCGGTGTCGCGGCCGTCCATGATGGCGTGGATGAAGATGTCCTTCACGCCGGCCTCTGCGGCAATCTTGACGATGCCGATGAGGTGGTTGATGTGGGAGTGCACGCCGCCGTCGGACACCAGGCCCATGAGGTGCAGGCGGGAGCCGGCGGCCTTGGAGAACGCCTCCGTGATCACGGGGTTCTTGGCAAGGGAGCCGTCGTTGATGGCGTTGGTGATGCGGCACAGGTCCTGGAACACCACGCGGCCGGCACCCAGGTTCAGGTGGCCCACCTCGGAGTTGCCCATCTGCCCGTCGGGCAGGCCCACATCCTGGCCGGAGGCTCCCAGCATGGTGTGCGGGCAGGTGGCCAGCAGCTTGTCGGTGAAAGGCGTCTTGGCCAGCACGGTGGCGTCACCGGTCTTGGCAGCGGCTTCGGGACCCTGGGGGTTGCGGCCCCAGCCGTCACGGATAATCAGTACAACGGGTTTGTTTGCCATGCGCGTAAAATACCACTACTTGTTCGTTTTGTGAAGCAGAAAGTGCTGCCGGCTGACAGGAAAAAGCTCGCAATCCGAGGTATGGCGGGGAAAGTCCTTGAAAGGGGGGCGGCGTGGTGCTAAAATGGTGCCTTTCCCGGTACGGGACAGGCAAGAACCGAACATACCATACGAGCATGAATCCCTTTATCATTGATGATGTACGCATAGGCAAGATCCGGCCGCTGATATCCCCGGCGGTTCTGGTGGAGGATTATCCGCTGACGGAGGCGGCGCGGAAGCTGGTGTATGATACGCGCCAGGCGTTCTGCCGTATCATCAAGGGAGAGGACGACCGCCTGGCGGTGCTGGTGGGGCCGTGCTCCATCCATGACCCGGCGGCGGCGCTGGACTATGCGCGGCTGCTGGCGAAGGCGGCGGAGAAGTATGCGGAGGACCTGCTGGTGGTGATGCGCGTGTATTTTGAGAAACCGCGCACCACGGTGGGGTGGAAGGGGCTTATCAACGACCCGTACATGGATGAGAGCTACAATATCAACAGTGGCCTGCGGATAGCGCGCAAGCTGCTGCTGGACCTGGCGGAGCTGGGTGTGCCGGCGGCCACGGAGTTCCTGGATGTGATTACGCCGCAGTACATCAGCGACCTGATAACCTGGGGTGCCATCGGCGCGCGCACCACGGAGAGCCAGGTGCACCGTGAGCTGGCCAGCGGCCTTTCCATGCCCATAGGTTTCAAGAACGGCACGGGCGGCAGTATCCAGATAGCGGTGGACAGCGTGGTGGCGGCGGCGCACAGCCACTGTTTCCTGGGCGTGACCATGCAGGGGCTTTCCGCCATTGTGAGCACCAACGGCAACGACAGCTGCCACGTGATCCTGCGCGGTTCCACCCTGGGGCCGAACTATTCTGCAGAGGACGTGCAGCACGCCGCAAGCCTGATGGCCAAATCCGGCATTACCAACCGCCTGATGATAGACTGCTCCCACGGCAACAGCTGCAAGAAGTGGCAGCAGCAGCCGGCTGTGGCACGCTGCGTGGCGGACCAGCTGGCAGCCGGTGTGGATACCATCGGCTCCGTGATGATTGAGAGCAATATCCACTCCGGCAACCAGAAACCGGGCGGCGAGCTCCAGTACGGCGTGAGCATCACGGATGCCTGCATAGACTGGGAAGGAACGGAAGCGATGCTGGAATGCCTAGCAGAGGGCGTGCGCAAGCGCAGGAAGCACTGATGTGCAACTTGAAATAGGTAATGCAGGGAACCACCCCGCGGAGCGGGGTTCCCCTCTAAAGACTGCCACCCGGGTCACCACCATAGCTTGCGCTATGGCCTAGTAATGGTGACGTCGCCGAGGCGACTAGGATTAGCGCGCCTTCGGCGCGGGGAATGGCGTGGCTGCCAAGGCAGCCACGGGGGCGGGCATAAGCCCGCCCTCCTTGCTGTGCGGCCATAGGCCGCACTCTTCATAGTCGCCCATAGGCGACGACACCATCACCAGCCCACGGCGGAAGCCGTTGGGGTAACTCCCCAAAAAAGCGCCCGCAGGTGTTAGCCTGCGGGCACTAAAATCAATCAGTCTGATTGATTGGCGTTGTTTGCCGGAATCCCCGTTGACGGCGGCTCATCCGGCAGTGAAACCTATGCGCCTATTATACGGCTGCCTTTTCCTTCGTCAACTCCGAAATGTAGTTTTCACATTCCACCTCACTGTTCCGCAATCTGGTTCAGGCGGGCGCGCATGGATTTGGCGATGTCTGCGTGCTGTGCGGCCACGTCCAACTTTTCCTCGATGTCATTGGCGAGGTTGTAGAGGCGGTCCGGCTGGCCGTTTCGGCCGCGGATGAGTTTCCAGTCGCCCTGGCGGAGGGCGAGGGTTCCGCCGCCGCATTCCACCAGTTCCTCACGGCCCACGGGGTCCTGGCCCAGCAGGGCTGCGGGGTGGCTCTGGCTGTCCGGCAGGGCGTCTGCGGGAACCTCCACACCCACGATGGTGGAGAGGGTGCGTGCCAGGTCCACCTGGCTGAGCAGGGCGGTGCTGGTCTGGCCGGCGGGTACGCGGCCGGGCCAGCTGACGATGAATGGCATGCGGGTTCCGCCTTCCTGTATGCCATACTTGCCGCCGCTGTACGGGGCTGCGGCGTTGTGGCCCTGGCAGTCCACATCGGCGTTGTCCAGGTAGCCGTCGGAGATGACGGGGCCGTTGTCGCTGGTGAAGATGAAGAGGCAGTCGTCGTACCCGTTCTCTGTGAGCGCGGTGCGTATGCGGCCCAGGCAGTCGTCCATCTGCACGGTCACATCACCGCGGATACCCAGGCCGCTCTTGCCGCAGAAGCGCTTGTGGGGGTCGCGCGGCACGTGGATGTCATTCGTGCAGAAGTACATGAAGATGGGCTGACCGGCGCTGTCCTTGATGAATTTCACGGCTTCGTTGGTGATGTCGTCCGCCAGGTCCTGGTCTTTCCACAGGGCGGAGGTGCCGCCCATCATGTGGCCGATGCGGGAGATGCCGTCGATGATGGTCTTGTCATGCTGGTGGTCGGCAGGGCGGCCCCATTTCTTGAGCATCTCCGGGTGTTCCTCGCCGGTCATCTCGCCGGGGAAGGCCTTGCGGTAGTCGATGCGGATGGGGTCCTTGGGATCCAGGTTCACCACGGAGCCGTTTCGCAGGTAGACGCAGGGCACGCGGTCCGCCGTAGCGGCCATGATGAAGGAGTAGTCGAATCCCACCTCCGCAGGGCCGGGGGTGATGTGCTTGTTCCAGTCCAGGGGGGCGGTGCCGCGGCCCAGGCCCAGGTGCCACTTGCCGATGGCGGCAGTGCGGTATCCCGCCTTCTGCATGAGAGAGGGCAGGGTGCTGCGCTCCTGCTTGGTGGGCAGGATGAGCTTGGCATCGCCATCCAGGATGGTGGTCTTGTTCCGCCAGGCATACTGGCCCGTGAGCAGGGAGCAGCGGGAGGGCGTGCAGACGGAGTGGGTGCTGTGGGCATCCGTGAAGGTGAGCCCCTGGTCCGCCAGCTTTTGCAGGTTGGGGCAGGGCACCTTGTCGCAGCCGTAGGCGGAGGTGTCGTATATGCCCAGGTCATCCGCCATGAAGATGACGATGGCCTTGGGCTTTTCTGCCGCCAGCAGGGGCATGGCGGTGGCCAGCAGGGTGAGCATGAATTTGGTCATGGTGCTAGTCTTTGTCCTGGGTGTTCTTGATGATATGCCTGCAGCACAGGAAGAAGAGAATCCAAACGGTGCCGACGGAAAGGGCCATGGTGATGATGCCGGGTAGGGTCATGAGAATGGGATGCGTTCGTTCGTTTGCTCCAGCGGGAGCTTCTTGCGGAATTTGCGTGAGGTGTGGATGACGAGGATGCAGAAGCAGGTGATGGCCAGCACCCAGGCCAGCGGGAGCAGCGCACCCATCTTGCAGTCCAGCAGGTTCTGGATTTGCGGGCAGGTGGTGCCCACCAGGTTCTTGAACACCCAGGAGATGAAGATGGCAGCCAGGATGAGCGGGGCGGTCCAGCAGATGAGGATGCGGTACAGGCGGTCCGGCATGCGGAGCAGGCTTCCGCGCTGCAGCTCCGCCACGCCGGCCTGCGGGCCGATCACGCGGCGGAACACCACCACATAGATGGCGGACATGATGTACAGGCTGATGGTGCCCATCCAGAAATCAAGCGTATCCAGCGCAATCATGCCGTCTCCCGTGAACCAAGCCACCATCAGCGTGCCCACGGTGAGCATGAAGATGGCAATCACCAGGCTCTGGATGCGGCGCAGCCCCCAGAACTCCTCCAGGAAGGAAATCATGGGCTGGATGAGGGAGAGGGAGCTGGTGACCGCCGCCAGGAACAGCAGGCCGAAGAACAGCCCGCCGAAGAA
>JAUNQN010000036.1:14601-29278 GCA_030536145.1 Akkermansia sp. | reverse complement strand
CGCGGCGGTCGTTTTCATGTTGGTTTTTGCGCGCGCGGTGGGCCACCCCCCCCGCGCGGGGTGTTTGGGGGGGGGGGGTACCGGGGGGGGGGGGCGGTTAACCGCGGCGGTGAAGGCATCCATGGCCTTCTCCATCTCCTTGGAACCGAAGTAGTTGCTCTTCTTGAGCTCGGTGTTCACCTGGATGATGCCGAACACGGCGTCGTCGAACTGGGCGGGGGTGAAATCCTTGCGCTCCTCCAGGGCCTTCTGCACTTCATCCTGCTTGGCAATGATGACCTTGATGGCCTCGTCCACGGTACCGGCCAGGTCCATGATGCCGGGGGCGGCGGCGTCTGCGCCGGCCTTGTCCTTCACGGAGTCCAGAATGGACTTCAGCTGGTTCAGGCAGGAAACCACCTCGTCCTGGATGGCGTAGTAGTCCTTGGTGGTGGTGGGGTTGGCGGGAATCTCGGCAACAGCGGTGCCGCAGCATGCCACGGCAGCCAACATAGCGGTAAACAGGGCCTTCTTCATAATATGGAATAGACAGGTTAGGTTGAGCCTATGCTACCACAGCGTGCCTGGGATTGCAAAGCCCGCTGCATGTCATGCACAGCCGCGGGTCAGGCCTTCATGTCGCGTATGGCGGCGGCGGCTCCGTGCACCAGGGGCGGGCCGTTGTAGATGAACCCGGTGTACAGCTGCACCAGGGAGGCACCGGCGCGGATTTTCGCCACGGCGTCCTCCGGGGTGGTGATGCCGCCTGCGCCGATGATGGGAATCTGCCCGCGAAGCTCTTGGGCAAAGGCCTCCAGGGTTTCGTTGGCGCGGTGGTACAGGGGCTTGCCGGACATGCCGCCGCTTTCCTTGGCAGCGGGGTGGTCCTCCACGCCTATGCGGGTGGTGGTGGTGTTCGTGCAGATCAGGCCGTCCAGCTGGCAGTCCAGGAACACGTGCGCCAGGTCCTTGATTTGGGACTCCGACATATCCGGGGATACCTTCATCACCAGCGGAACGTAGCGGCCGGTCTCGCCGGAGAGGTTGGACTGCTCGCTCTTGAGCAGGGAGAGCAGGTCCGCTGCGGAATCCGCCTTGGCCAGGTCCTGCAGGTTCGGCACGTTGGGGCAGGAGAAGTTGATGGTGATGTAGTCCGCCACGTCCCAGGCGGCGCGCAGGCAGGCCAGGTAGTCCTGGTGGGCCTCGGAATTGGGCGTGACCTTGTTCTTGGAGATGTTCACGCCCAGCACGCCCTGGAAATTGCGGGTGGCCTGGATATTCTCCACGCCGCGGTCCACGCCGGGGTTGTTGATGCCCATGTGGTTGATGATGGCCTGCTGGGGGATGCAGCGGAAGAGGCGGGGCTTGGGGTTGCCCGGCTGCGGGCGCGGCGTGAGCGTGCCCACCTCCACAAAGCCGAATCCCAGGTGGCCGAAGGCAGCCACGGTGTTCGCCTCCTTGTCCATGCCGGCGGCCAGGCCCACGCGGTTGGGGAACTTCAGCCCCATCACGGTCACGGGGTCGCTAATGCGCTCTCCTGCCACCAGGGGCAGCACGTGCAGCTTCTCTGCAAGGCGCAGCCCTGCAAGCGTAATGGTATGGGCCTGTTCCGGATCCATGCGGAACAGCACTTTCTTGGCTAACTGGTATAACTGGGGGTTCACGTATGTGCGGGTGTGATTCTCCGGGGCGCGCGGTGCAGGTGCACGCGTCCCCGCGCTATTCTAGGGTATTTCCCGCGCCTTTGCAATGATTTTCCCCGTTTTGGGCAGTTTTTTGTGAAAAGCGGGGCGGAAATGCAAAAAGGGCTTGCAGGGCGCGGGCGTGATGTGTTAGCATAGCGGGCGTATGAAAAGGCGTTTCATCTCTCGTTCCCGCAAAGGTTTTACCTTGATTGAGCTTTTGGTTGTCATTGCCATCCTGGCCACGCTGGCCGGTATTTCCGTGCCGGTCTACCTCTCCATCCAGGAGAATGCCAAGAAGACGGCTGCCAAGAAGGGCTGCACGGATATCGTGGAAGCCTGCACCCGCTATTCCCAGGACCAGAACGGCATGATGCCGTATGACTTCAACACCGTGAAGCCGGACAACCAGGACCAGGTGTACCTGATTACGGAGAATGAGAAGGATGCCAAGCTGATTGCCGTGCTCACCAACCGTGAGTCCGACGACGGCGACCGCCTGAACACCTCCCGCGACACCTACCTGCGTGCCGACGAGCAGCAGAGCCAGTCCAACGGCCTGTATGTGAAGGGGGACGACATCGGCTACTACGACCCCTGGGGCAAGCCCTACTACGTGACCATCAACGAGAGCGACGAGGGCGCCTACGACCCGTTCGACACCTCCAACCGCATCCGCGGCAAGAAGGTGCTGGTGTACAGCACCGGTACGGATACGGAAGGCGTGGCCCCCGTGCATAACGGCAAGCCTTCCCGCAAGGCCAAGAAGGGCGGCAAGAAGAACAGCAAGCTGGGTGCCGAGCTGGAGGAGCAGATGGAGGACAACGTGTACTCCTGGAAGACGGTCAAGTGATGAATCCCTTTGCGACTGACGATGTCCGCATCACGGACATCCGCCCGCTGATATCCCCGGCCATCCTCATGCAGGATTTCCCGGTTCCTGCGGAAGCGCAGAAACTGGTGTACGATGCGCGTGCCGAGTACACGCGCATCCTGACCGGGGAGGACGACCGCCTGGCGGTGATGGTGGGGCCGTGCTCCATCCATGATACGGTGGCGGCCACGGACTACGCCGACCGCCTTTCCGAAATCCGCAAGAAGTACGGGGAGGACCTGCTCATCTTCATGCGCGTGTACTTTGAGAAACCCCGCACCACCGTGGGCTGGAAGGGGCTGATCAACGACCCGTACATGGATGAGACGTACAACATCAACAGCGGCCTGCGCATTGCCCGCGGCCTGCTGGTGCGCCTGGCGGAAATGGGTGTGCCCGCCGCCACGGAGTTCCTGGATGTGATTACCCCCCAGTACATCAGCGACCTGGTCTCCTGGGGTGCCATCGGCGCCCGCACCACGGAAAGCCAGGTGCACCGTGAGCTGGCCAGCGGCCTCTCCATGCCCATCGGCTTCAAGAACGGCACCTCCGGCAGCATCCAGATAGCGGTGGACGGCGTGGTCTCCTCCGCGCACCCGCACAGCTTCCTCTCCGTGACCAAGCAGGGCGTGTCCGCCATCGTTTCCACCTCCGGCAACGGCAGCTGCCACCTTATCCTGCGCGGTTCCACCCAGGGGCCGAACTACTCCGCGGAGCATGTGGCCAAGGCCTGGGCTATCCAGCAGAAGGCCGGTATCTCCAACCGAATCATGATTGACTGCTCCCACGGCAACAGCCACAAGAAGTGGCAGGAGCAGCCCCTGGTGGCGCAGGACGTGGCCAACCAGCTGGCCGCCGGCTCACAGGCCATCGGTGCCGTCATGATTGAGAGCAACATCCACTCCGGCAACCAGAAGTGCGAGAAACCCCTGAAGTACGGCGTGAGCATCACCGATGCCTGCATCGACTGGGAAGGCACCCTGGGCATGCTGGATACGCTGGCAGCGGGCGTGCGCGCCCGCAGGAAACACAAGTGACGCCGGCAGCAAACTATGGGAAAGCGGTGCATCTACAGGGATGCACCGCTTTTTCGGTTCTCATTTGAAGGAGGGGCGGGGGCATGGGTAGTGCGGTGATGTAGGTGAACCATATGCGCGGGAAATATGGGGATTTCAGGCTGCGGGCTTCTTCTTGGCCTTGGGGGTCTTGCCTTTCTTGTCGCCCTTTTTGTCACCCTTCTTGGCCTTGGCGGGTTTGGCTGCATGGGCTGCCTTGTCGCCCTCGGTTATGAAGGGGCAGTCCCCGTTCAGGGAGATGATGGCGGTGATGACGGCATTGTTGGCAAACCAGCCCGTATCCGTGCGGAATACCAAGGAGCTGAACTGGCCCATCTGCGGCTCTTTCAGGTCTGTGGCATAGGTGCAGTCTGCGGCAAAGAGCCCTTTCTGCACCGGGGCGAAACGGCTGATGGCGTCGTCTGAATCCGTGAGGTACACGCGCGTCACCTGCTTCTTCTCGTCATCGTAATCCACGCCCCACAGGGAAATCATGTGGCCGCCCGGGGCTACCTGGCGGTTGACCGGGTTCAGGCGCTGGATGCTGATGCTGATGGCGTTGCCGCCCTGGATGAGGTCTTTCAGGTGTTCTGAGATGTTTTTCTGCCCAGCACCGAAGGAGGGGCCTTTCATGAGGCGGGTATAGCGCCCGGCGAAGGCGAATTCCCCCGGGCCGACCATATCCTTGTAGTAGCCGCCGCATTTGCTGCCCTCTGCGGTAAAGTTGGGCTGGGGCAGGTTTCCGCCGCAGAACCACCAGTTGCTGCCGGCGTACGGGGAGCCGGGCGTGTTGCGGAGCGCCTTGCGGAAGGTATCCCACACGGCGGTGCCGGTGGGAGCCTTCGCCTTGGCGGCGGTCTCCGGGTTGCGGTCTTGCCACCAGGCTATCATGTTGGCGGCAGAGGCCGCCCAGCACATCTGGTTGTCTGCAGGGCCGCTCTTGTCTGCATCATACCAGCCCTTTTCCTGGTTCACGCCGGGCACCCAGTAGGTCTTTACCGCGGCAGAGAGCGGCAGGGCCAGCAGGGCAGCGGCGGCGGTGCGGTACAGTGTCTTGACCATGGCGGGCGGCGGGTTACTTCTTGCCCTTCTTCTGGGCCTTTTCCGCCTTCTTCTTTTCCTTGGCGGCCTTCTTGTCGTCCTTGGCTGTGTCGGCCTTCTTATCCTTCTTGCCGCCCTTGGACTTCTTGGCCTTCTTGCCCACGGACTTGGCCTCGCGGGCGGCCTGGGCCTCGTCTTCCTTGGCGTTGTCCTCGCGGTCCTTGTCGGTGATGAATTCGTTGTTGCCGCTGAAGGTCACAATGGAGGTGATGACGGCGTTGTTGTCGAACCACGGGGATTCCGTGTCCATGAGCAGGGTGGGGTAGGGCTGGCCGCCGAAGGTCAGGTCCTCCCGCCACGTGCAGTCTGCCACAAACAGGCCCTTCTGCATGCGGGCGGAGTAGCCCAGCGCGTCGTCGGAGTCGGAAAGGTACACGCGCGTCACCACCTTCTTGTCCTCGTCGAAATCAATGCCCCACAGGGAAATCATGTGGCCGCCGCCCTGGATCTGGGTGCCGTTCACCCTCTGGATGCCCACGCACATGCCGTTGCCGGCCACGATGAGCTCCTTCAGGCGCTCCGAGAGGGAGAGCTGGGAGCCGAAGGACGGTCCCTGGTGCAGGTCCACGCTGAACTTCTTGCCGGAGATGATGTCGCCGTAGTAGCCGCCGTTGCTGTCGTCCTTGATGGAGCGGGGCTTGGGGTTGATAGCCTTGCTGAACCACCAGTTGGTGGCGGCCATGGGGGAGCCGGGCGTGTTGCCGAAACTCTTCTTCATGGTCTCCCACACGGCGTTGCCCTTCGGCGCGTTTGTCTGGCCGTGCGTGTCGGCGTTGCGGTCTTGCCACCAGGCAATCATGTTGGCGGCAGAGGCCGCCCAGCACATCTGGTTGTCCGCCGGGCCGCTCTTGTCTGCATCGTACCAGCCCTTGCTCTCGGTCACGCCGCGCAGCATGTAGGTGTGGATGGCCGCATGGCCGGGCAGGGTGACCGCCAGCGCGGCCAATATGGTGGTCAGGGTCTTTTTCATGGTTGCAAGTGTGTTTGTGTAAAGGTGTGGGAAACGGGGTTACTTCTTCTTTTTCTTGGCGGCCTTCTTCTCTTCCTTCTCCTTGGCCTTGGCTTCTGCCTTGGCGGCCTTCTCCTTGGCCTTGGCCTCCTTGTCGGCACCCTTGTCCTTCTTGGGTTTGGCCAGCTTCTTGCCCTTCTTGGCCACAGACTTGGCTTCCTTGGCATCCTGTTCCTCCGCCTCCTTGGCGTTGGCTTCCTTGTCGCCATCCGTAATGAACTCGCTGTTGCAGTTCAGCGTCACCAGGGAGGTGATGCAGGTGTTGTCGTTGTACCAGCCCTGCGGTGTCTTGAAAATCAGGGAGGAGAAGATGCGCCCGTTCGCGTTCACGTCCTCTGCCCAGGTGCAGTCCGCCGCAAACAGGCCCTTCTGGATGCTCGGCCAGTTGCCCGTCGCATCGTCGGAATCAGTCACGTACACGCGCGTTATCACCTTCTTGTCCTCGTCAAAGTCTATGCCCCACAGGGAAATCCAGTGCGTACCCGGCATCATGGACTTGCCCTGCAGCGGCTGGATGGCCACGGCAATGGCACTGCCCGTCTGGATAAGCTCCTTCACGCGCTCGGAGAATGTCAGGTCCGTGTCGAACTTCGGTGCGCGCAGCAGTAGCGTCTCCACGCCCTTGCCGCCGCGTACGCTCTCGTAGAATGCGCCCTTGCCGTTGTCTGCACCGCCCATGGGGCCCGGCTGCAGGCTGTGGCTGAACCACCAGTTCACGCCGCCCTGCGGACTGCCCGGCCTGTTGTGCATGGCCTTGCGCATCAGCTCCCACACTTCCTTGCCCGTGGGGGCTTCCGTCTTGCCGGCTGTCTCCTTGTTGCGGTCCTGCCACCAGGCCAGCATGTTGGCGGCAGATGCCGCCCAGCACAGCTCGGACTCGCCGCCGCCGTTCTTGTCGGCATCGTACCAGCCTTCCGTCTCGCTGACGCCTTTCACCCAATAAGTCTTCACCACTGCCTCCATGGGCATGGCCATCATTGCTGCGAGTACAGGAATCCAGAGCTTTTTCATAACGCGCAAAAATATTAGGGGCTAACAGCCATTAGGTCAAGCCTGTTTCACTCTTCCTAAAAAATAGTTGCGCCTGCGCGGCGCGCATGACGTCCTTTTTTTCTTAAAAACCACTTGCACCTGTGGATTTTTCTGTCCGATAACGTACGGGGCAGGGTGTCTCCACCCCGCCCCGTATGTGTAGCTTTCTGTGCAGCGGCATCACTTCCGTCTCCGCCGCCCGGCCAGCCCGGCCAGGGCCGTCAGTGCCAGGATTCCCGTGGCCGGTTCCGGCACATTGATATCTGGCGGGGTTACGTTCTCACCAGCAAAGTAGACGGCACCATTCATTGAGGTGAGGTAGCGGGATTCCAAGCTACCAATGTCCAGTGTGACAGCCTCTGCTCCCTGGATGTTTGTGTCGCTTCCAAAGTTGAATGCAATGGCATTGCCTTTGCTGATGTAGTCACCAAGGTCGCCCTTACTGTCCGCTGCCTTGAATGTAACGTTGTTCAATGTAAGAGCTCCTTGCATCATGTCGGTTATGTCGTATACATAGCATGTACCATTGTCCATGGAAACCTCGTAATAATCCTTACCAGTAAGGTCGATGACCACTTGGTGCATGGTTGTACTGTTGGCAGAAACTCCAACGTCAGACTTCATGGTCAGCATTTGAATCTGCAAAACCGCCGTAGACTCAATATCCAGCCCCTGAATGGTGGTCTTGTTTTTTTCTTCTCCCATGATTTCGGTTGCACTGACCTTCAGGTTTTTGAGCTCGGCAGTAGCAGCCTTGGCTTGCATGCTCATGTTGGCCAAAGATGAATTAGAAAACAGCAGAGTACTGGAACCCAGGTTCCCGTTGACATCGGTTCCCAAGTAGGAGACTCCATTCTCTTTGGTTTCCAAAGATGTGTTGTGGAATGAGATGGAGCAATCCTTTGCTGATGAGAGGTACAGGTCACCTTTGTTTGACACGGTAGACTGTTTTTCAGAGACGAAGCTGACATTCTGGTTGTTCGTTATTTCCGCAACAGCTCCTTTCGCATTGTAGATATGATCGCCTTCTCCATCGATAGCTTTGTTGTTCTCGAAGCTCACCTGCATGTTGCCGGAAATGGACAACTGCCCATCGTTGTATATGGCACCGCCTTGGGCTGTTTTTGCTTCTACAGAATTGCTAGAGAAAGATACGTTGCCTGTGTTGTTGTCCATCGCTAGGCGTGACCCCTTACTTATGTATATGGCACCGCCTTGGGCTTCTGCGTCGTTAAGCTGGGTGGATGCGCCGGATGCTTTGTTGGATGTGAAGGCAATATCCCCTGCATTGTTGGATATGGAAGCCTCTGTGCCGCTTACTGAATCGTTTGACAGTATCTGGTTGCCCAGGTATACTGCTCCGCCCCTTGCATAGCAACTTTGCTCTACAACTGAGTATGACGAGGGGGGCTGGTTGCCCGTGTAAGTGGCGGAAATACTGTTCCCGTTAAACGTTACTCCGCCGTTTCCGTCCAGAATCAGCTTCGTGGGTACGCCTACAGGATTCCAGAAAGCATCGTAGTATGAAACATCGACATACGGGTGAATGGCGATGGCTCCACCCGCAGCTTTTGCGCCGCCGTCATAGACGTTGTGTCCATCTTCAATCTCCCGCCAGCTTTTGCCGTTTTCATTGGTGATATTAGCGCTGTTTTTGGTGAAATTGACACTCTCGTTACCCTCAACAGTGATATACATGCCTGCCAAACCTCCGCCGTAACTGGTACAGCCTTCACTGGAGGTAACAGTGTTGTTCGATATGGTAACTGCCTTGCTGTCGCTTATGATGGTGTTGAAGTTAACGAATGCCGCACCACCGCTGACATTCAGGCCTTCTGCCTTATTACCTGTCATCGTGACATCGCCGGAGTTTCTGACAGAAACAGAATCCACAGCGGCAATACCGCCGCCGCCAGCATGGTAAAAGCTGTATGCATCCTTCTTCTGGGTGCGGGAAGTGTTTGCGGAGATGTTGATATTGCCAGAGTTTTTAATCTCCACATATGTGGTAGCGCGGATGCCTTCCCCATCGAAGTCTGTTGCATAGATACCACCACCCGAATCGGTGGAGACGCAGTTCTCTACGTTGACCGCTCCGCCATGAATATAGAGGTGGCCATCAGTAAGGATGCCGCCTTTCGTTCCAGACCCGGAGCCGTTGATGGTAAGGCCACCGTAGAGCAAAGCCATGGCTCCATCACCGATTTTGAGCTGGGGCGAGTTTCCTGGATTGCTGTTCTGAATGGTAATGTGCGCCCCTTGGGAAGATGTGAATGCCACGGCAGCAGTTGTCTGGCTGCCTTCGTAATAGCCGCCTCCGATGATAACGGTGGACGAGGTGGAGACAGATTGTGTCAGTTGGCATGAATCAGTTACCGGGCTATCAAGGGTTGTTATGGCTGTTTGTGATGACCTCGGCTTGGCAACTTCCTCGCTAGTAGTTGCTGTGAGCGGGGTGGTGATGTAAACCACGTCTTTGAGTGTATGGTTGCCGTGATAGTCGCTGTTTTTACGGTCTGTATCAATGTACGCATTGCCATCCTCGCCCTTTATGAGATTCACAATGAACGTGCCGTATTTCTTGTCATCTGAATCAGAAAGGATGAGTGATGTGATGACTAACTCGTTTTCAGCGTTAAGCTCGCTTTCGTAGCCCCAACAGGTGATGGAATGGCCACTATATCCCCCGACTGGCATGATGTCAAGTGATACGGCTTGGCCGTCCTGTTTAAAGGCTTCTATCAAAGCTGCCTGGACAGTTTCGAAAGGCAAAGTGCGTTCCTGTCTGCCACCATCGTCAATCTTTGCCGAGAAGAACGGGGCTCCGTCCAGAGAGGGATAGACAGGTTTTGTTCTGTTTGAACCGAATACGGCAATGTAGTTTCCGCCCGTAGTCTGGTCTAAGAGGGCACTGCCGCTGGGGTAGTATCTGCCCCCCGGTCCGGTGAGAGTGGCCCCTTGCATCCACCATGAGTATACATTCATGGCGGTGCCTCCCATGTTCGTCCAGTTTCTTAAAATCTCATCGTACACCTTCAGGCTACCGGTTCCCGTGGCAGAGGAATACTTGTCATCATTGTAGCCGGTAACCGTGCCCTCCTTGGCAAAGCTGCCATATGTGTCCTGCCAATACTGGATGACATTAGCCGATGCCGCCGCCCAACACATGGCTGAGTCGTTCATGGAGCCGTCCCCATTAGGGCCAAGGTATTCTTTATGGTTCTTGTCCCAGAGGGCGGAGTCGTTACTAAGGGAATACTTGCCTACATCGTACACATTGCCTGAAACAATGGTAAGGTCAGCCTTTGCCAGTGGCGCGGCGGTGGCGGCCAGGATGAAGGCCAGGAGAGCGCGGGAGAAGATTTTCATGCGTGTGTTGTGAGTGTGTGTTAGGGCGTGAGCCCAGATTGCTTGATTCTATTCTAGCGCAAAAGGGCGGGAACGCAAGGGAAAAAGCGGGGCAGGGGGCAGATTTTTTTGCGGGAGGCGCAGAATATATGCACGCGCGTGTGCAAAGGCGCTTGATTAGGTGCGGGGATGATGGTAGGATGGGGGCATGACGAAGACGTATGCGCTGATCTCCCTGGGTTGCTCCAAGAACCAGGTGGATTCCGAGGTGATGTCCGGTGTACTGCAGCAGGCCGGGTACAGGAAGGTGGAGCCGCAGGAGGCGGCGGTGCTGGTGGTGAACACCTGCGCGTTCATCGACCCGGCGAAGCAAGAGGCCATCGACACCACTTTTGCTGCGGTGCGCGCCCGTGAGAACGGGGAGGCGCCGGCGGACCAGAAGATTCTGGTGGCGGGGTGTCTTTCCCAGCGCTATGCAAAGGACCTGGTGAAGCTGATGCCGGAGGTGGACTGCTTCCTGGGAGTGGACCGCATCGGCGAGGTGGCGGAGATAGCCGCCAAGTGCCAGGAGGGCACGCAGGAGAAGATATACACCACGAAGGTATCCAAGCTGGTGCCGGATTTCGGCATGCCGCGCGCGCTGATTTCCCCGCCGCACTTTGCGTACGTGAAGATAGCGGAGGGCTGCAACCATGCCTGTGCGTACTGCGCCATACCGCGCATCCGCGGCGGGCACCGCAGCCGCGCCATGGCAAACGTGCTGAAGGAGGTGCGCCACTGGCTGGAGCGCGGGGTGAAGGAAATCAACCTGATTGCCCAGGATACCACCTATTACGGCATGGACAAGTGGGAGGGCGGCGCAGAAAAGACCAGCGGCGTGGATTCCAGCCGCGGGGACTCCCTGGCGGGGCTGCTGCGCGCCATCAATGCCCTGCCGGGGGATTTCTGGGTGCGCGTGCTGTACACGCACCCCGCGCACTGGAGCCGTGAGCTTATCGATACCTTTGCGGAGTGCGAGAAGGTGGTGAAGTACGTGGATATTCCCCTGCAGCACATTTCCGCCCATATCCTGGAGGAGCAGCGCCGCAAGACGGACGGCGACTATATCCGCACCCTGCTGCGCGACCTGCGGGCGGCGGTGCCGGGCATCGGCCTGCGCACCACGTTTATCAGCGGCCTGCCCGGGGAGACGGAGGAGGACCACGCGGAGCTGCGTGATTTCATCCGCGAGTTCCGCTTTGAGCGCGCGGGCGTGTTCCCGTATTCCAAGGAGGAGGGCACGCTGGCGGCCAAGATGCCGGGGCAGGTGCACCACTCCACCAAGAAGCGCCGCGCGAACGAGCTTTCCATGCTGCTGGCGGGGATAGCGGACGAGATTGGCCAGGCGCAGGTGGGCACGCGCATGCGCGTGCTGGTGGATGCTCCCGGCCTGGCTCGCGGCCCGTGGGATGCGCCGGATGTGGATGCGGCCATCCATGTGGACCCCGCGCTGCCGGTGGGCGAGTTTGCGGAGGTGGAGATTGAGGATTCCATTGCCTACGAGCTGTTTGCAGCGGGTGCGGAAGTGGAGGAGGAGGAGAATTAGGATTTAGGAATTAGAATTTAGAATTTAGGGGTATGGAAATCAGTGTAATACATTGGGTGTGCCTGGCGCTCACTATTTTGGGCGTGATTGTGGCGGGAATTCTGTATGCCGGCAGGCAGACGGGTGCGGCGGGGTTCAGCCTGGCGGGGCGCAAGAGCGGCCCGGTGATGATTGCCGGTGCGTTTGCGGGGTCTGCGCTGGGCGGTGCGGCCACGGTGGGTACCGCCACCACCGCCGCGTACGACGGCATGGTGGCCTGCTATTTCACGCTGGGCATGGGGTTGGGCATGATACTCATGGGCCTGTTCTATGCGCGCAAGCTGCGCGAGAGCAACCTGGAGACCGTGCCGCAGTTCCTGGCGCTCAACTTCGGCAAGTCCGCCGGACCCATCGTGAGCATTATCACCTGTTTCGGCATCTTCTTTGCCTGCTCCAGCAGCATGCTGCCCGGCTCCCACATGATATGCTCCCTGGCGGGGGTGCCGCCCGTGGCGGCGGCGGGTATCCTGGTGCTGCTCATGGTGGCGTACATCACCTTCGGCGGGCAGAAGGGATCCAGCTTCAGCGGCGTGCTGAAGACCGCCGTGCTGTGGACGGCCCTGCTGGCCGCCGCCTGCATAGCCGTGTACCACTACCGCGGGGGTGAATCCCTGTGGGGCGGGCTTTCCGCCATGTTTGCGGAAAAGGGTGTGTTCTCCAAGGGCGGCACATACGGTTTCAGCTACATAGCGGCCACGGTGGTGGGCACGGTCACGGCGCAGATGTATATCCAGGGCCTGTTCTCCGCGTCCAATGCCCGCACGGCCGCGCGCGGCGCGTACCTGGGCGCGCTCTTCACCATTCCTGTGGGCTACATGGCCTGTGCCATAGGCATGTACATGGGTGCCCACCACCCGGAGATGCTGGCCACCCCGGCGCAGGCATCCCTGGTGCTGCCGGCTTTCCTGCTGGATTCCGCGCTGGTGCCGCAGTGGCTGGGCGGCATTGCCCTGGGTGGCATTGTGCTCTGCATTATCAGCTCCGCCGCGGTGCAGGCCTTGGCCATCAGCACCATGTTCTCCCGTGACATAGTGGGCGACCTGATGGGCGTGAAGGACGACCGCCGCATCATGATGACCAACCGCATCGGCCTGGCCGTGGCGGCCATACTGGTGGCGGTATTCTGCCTGGTGAACTGGCAGGGCTCCAGCCTGTGGCTGAACTACCTTTCCATGGCGCTGCGCGGCGGCGGCACCTTCCTGCCGCTCACGCTGGCCATCTTCTTCGGCGGCGGCATCTGCCGGCACGTCTCCCGCAGGTGGGTGCTGGCATCCCTGGTGCTCTCCACGCTCTCTGCGCTGGCCAGCCTGCCCGTGCCGCAGGAATCCGCGCTGGTGCAGGGCATGTCTGCCGCGCTGGACATTACCGCCAAGGATATCCATGACATGCTGCCGGTCATCAGCGGGCTGGTGGTGAGCGCCGCCGTGCTGCTGCCCGGCTGGCTCTGCACCGCCCTGTGCCGCGGGAATGATGACAAAGCGGCTTCCTGAACCCCACCTTTGCGCTTGAACTCCCGCGCAAGGCATGATATAAAGATTAAGAACACTTTATTATGAACATTACTCCGAAATACATTCCTGTTCTGGACCCCGATTTCGTGGCCCCCGTGCTGTGGACAAAAGCCTACAAGGAGAAAGTGGCGCAGACCCCCGGTTCCCACCGGCTGGATATGGCCATGACGCGCCTGGACGGCACCGCCTTCCGCTGGAGCGGCATGGTGCTGCCGCACGAGGGTGAGAACGTGGCCCTGAACCGCACCTATGTGGAACGCATCGTGAAATTCCTGCTGTGGATGAAGGGCGGCTGCACCCTGATGGTGGCCGGCGACGACGCCATTGCCGACATGCTGGCGGACATCTACCGCGAGGGCGGTTCCCGCGAGTTCGACTGGGATTACGAGAACAGCGTGTACGGCCAGCACTTCACCATCGTGAAGGTGGCCAGCGCCGCAGACCTGCCGGAGGAGAAGTCCTCCTCCGTCTCCCTGGGCCGCAACCTGGACGGCTACCGCATCGGCTTTGACCTGGGCGGCTCAGACCGCAAGGCCGCCGCCGTGGTGAACGGCGAGGTGGTTTTCTCCGAGGAAGTGGTGTGGGACCCCTACCACCAGACGGACCCCAACTACCAGCTGGAGGGCGTGGACGACTCCCTGCTGCGCGCCGCCAAGCACCTGCCGCAGGTGGATGCCATCGGCGGTTCCGCCGCCGGCGTGTACGTGAACAACGAGCCCAAGGTGGCCTCCCTCTTCCGCGGTATTGCCAAGGACGACTTTGAGCGCGTGACGCGCCGCATGTTCTTCACGCTGAAGGACCGCTGGTGCGAGCGCATGGGCAAGGACGTGCCCTTTGAGGTGGTGAACGACGGCGAGGTGACCGCCCTGGCCGGTGCCATGGCGCTGAACGACGACGCCGTGCTGGGCATTGCCATGGGTACCTCCCTGGCCGCAGGCTATGTGGACCCGGAAGGCCACATCATGCCCTGGCTGAATGAGCTTGCCTTCGTTCCCGTGGACTACCAGGCCGACGGCGGCGTGGACGAGTGGTCCGGCGATATGGGCGTGGGCGCCATGTACTTCTCCCAGCAGGCGGTGGCCCGCCTGGCCCCCCGTGCCGGGTTTGACTTTGGTGACATGCCGTACCCGGAGCAGCTCAAGAAGGTGCAGGCCGCCATGGCAGAGGGTGACGAGCGCGCCCGCAAGATCTACGAGACCATCGGCGTGGAGTTCGGCTACACCATTGCCTACTTTGCCACGTTCTATGAGGTGCGCCACCTCCTGTTCCTGGGCCGCGTGGCCTCCGGAGAGGGTGGCCAGATCATCATCGACAAGGCGGGCGAGGTGCTCAAGGGCGAGTTCCCGGAGCTGAGCATCAACCTGTGCGTGCCGGACGAGAAGACCAAGCGCCACGGGCAGGCGGTGGCCGCCGCCTCCCTGCCCAAGCTGGGCTGAGCCGCTTTCCGCGTGCCCGCGCCTCC
>JAUNQN010000036.1:2446-14591 GCA_030536145.1 Akkermansia sp. | reverse complement strand
GGGGGGGGTGTGGGGGGGGGGCCCCCCCCCACCCGCCCATAGGGGGGGGCCCCCCCTACCCGCGGGCCCGCGCCCGCCGGTGCGGCCCCGCGCCACGCATGATACGGATATGGAAAACGGTGCAGATACTTGGAAATGCCAGTCCTGCGGTGCCGTGGTGGATACCGCCGGGTTGGGTTTCTTTGCAGAGGTGACTTGCCCCGGCTGCGGCAAGACCGGGCACGTGCACTGCAAGCTGGCGGATTTCCATATCGAGAATATCCTGGGCATAGGCGGCATGAGCGTGGTCATGCGCGCCTATGATTCCACCCTGGGCCGCCCGGTGGCTATCAAGCTGCTGAACGAGACGTACAAGGACGAGCAGGAGCGCATCCGCAACTTTGAATCCGAGTGCGCGCTGATGGCCAAGGTGCGCCATGAGAACGTGGTTTCCGTGTACTCCGCCGGCTGGGCGCGCGGCCAGTTCTATATAGCCATGGAGCTGGTGGAGGGTGAGAATCTGGAGCTTATCATAGCCCGCCGCAAGTTCCTGCTGCCGGAGCAGGCGGTGGATATCATCCGCCAGGTGGCGCTGGGCCTGCAGGCCGCCCACCAGGCCGGGCTGCTGCACCGCGACGTGAAGCCCGGCAATGTCATCATCACCCGCAAGAAGAAGGCCAAGGTGCTGGATTTCGGCCTCTCCATGGAGAGCCGGAACCAGGGAGACGACAACCGGGAGCAGGTGATATGGGCCACCCCCTTCTACGTGCCGCCGGAGACCCTGCGCCGCGAGCGCGAGGACGTGCGCAGCGACATCTACGCCCTGGGCATGACCCTGCGCAACCTGCTCACCGGCGTGGATACCATGCCGGGAGAGTTCAGCTCCGTGAGCGGACTGCTGGAGCTCAAGGAGCATTTCCCCACCATGCGGGAGACCTACCCTCAGCTGGACGAGTACCTGTGCGACTTTGTGGACCACATGGCCGCCTTCAACCCGGAGGACCGCCCCGCGGACTATGCGGAGGTGATAGCGGAGCTGGACGAGGTGCGGGAGCACCTGCGCAAGCAGAATCCGCGCCGTACCTCCCGGGAGTGGATGCAGAAGCGCCGCCGGGAGATGATGGTGATAGGCGGTGCCGCCGTGCTGGGCTGCGTGATTGCCGCCTCCAGCGTGGGCAACCACACCGTGAAGAATGTGCAGGGCTACCTGGAGACGGAGGTGGCTGTAACCTGCCCGGAATGGCAGGCGCTGGCCCAGGCGGAGGAGCAGATGGCCGCCGGCAAGTGGGTTCCCGCAGCAGACGGTTTCCAACAGATTGCCAGGGGAGCTGCGGAGCCCGCCACCGGTATGCGCGCCGCCATGCTCTGCGGTATGCTGAAAGCCCTGCTGAACGCCCCCGCGCAGGAGGTGCAGCAGTGCTTTGAGCGCATGGGCCACTTTGCCGCACAGGCGGCGGACAACCCCGCCGCCGCTCCCGGCAATTGGCGGGAGATGGAGAAAGTGCTGCGCCTGGTGGGGGAAAACCTGCCCGCCAACCCGGATGCGCTGGAGGATATCGACTTGCCGGAGCTGCGCCTGGCCGCCGCCGTGCTGGCATCCCACCGCGCCGCATCGGAAGGTTTTATCAAGGATGCAGAGGCCCTGCAGGCAGATGCGGCAGAGGTGGTGGCGCAGACAGACAGCCTGGCCCACTTTTCCGGCCGCGTGAACAGCTACAAGCTGGAGCTGGCGCGTGTGGCGCTGGCCAAGCTGCGTGAGCGTGTGGTGCGCCAGCTGGGCAAGGGTGAGCTGGAGGGTGCAGCAGAGGCCCTGGACTCCCTCTCCGCCATGCAGCTTACCGCTGCGGAACAGGCGGAGGTGGAGGTGCAGCGCGACCTGTACCGCATGGCCACCGCCGTGTTCGAGGCGCTGCGCAAGCACGGCGTGGACCCGGTGGAGGCCCTGGAGACCCCGCAGATTTTCCGTGAGGCCTGCTCCCGCTTTGTGGATGCGCCGCTGTTCAAGGATGAGATGTTCTGCCTGGCCTGCATGCTGCGCGGGGAGTACGCCCGTGCCTTTGCAGAGGACCCCTACCGCGCGGACCCGCAGTCCCGTGCGCCCTTTGCCGTGCTCATGCGCAGCTGGCGGGAGCGGCTGCTGGGCAGGCACTGATTCTCCTTTTTCTTCCGTTCCTGCCACAAAAGGCGCCGCCCCGTGCGCCTAGATAGGTGGAAAGGGCAGATTCCCCTTCAACCAAAATACCAAAAGACCATGAAGATTAACAGCATTCTTTCCCTGTTGGCCCTGGGCTCCGGTGCCGCCCTGGCAGCCCCCGTGCCCGCCCACCTTCCCGTGTACACAGGTCCCGGCGCCCCCGCCGCTGCCAACCCCGTGTATGATGCCGCCCCTGCGTACACTCCCGCCGCCGCCCCCGTGCAGGCGGAGCAGGCCGCCGTGCCCATGCCGGAATCCGCCCCCGCTGCGGGCGTGCCCTTCTACCGTGAGCCCGTGGGCCGCCATGAGGTTTCCGCGCGTTTCCTGTACGGTTTCAGCGCCGCCCCGTCCAGCGAGTTCGAGACGGACGTCTTCGGCCTGGAGCTCCAGTACGGCTGGCACTTCACGCCCGCCCAGGCACTCACGCTCACCATGGGCTTTGCCTCCGGCAGCGAGGACTGCCACAGCGCCACCCTGCAAGAGGGCGGTGATATCTGGGAGGAATGCTACCGCTTCTCCCGCGGGCGTTTCTCCCTGATGGGCGGCTACCAGGTCTCCCGCAACCTTACCCCCTGGATGAGCGTGTACGCCGGGGCCAAGGCCGGCTTGGATGTCTCCACCTTTGAAATCCGCAACCGCGGCATGGTCAGCCGCACCCACCGCGGCCACTACGACTGCTGCGACGACCACAGCCACAGCACAGGCGGTTTTGCCTATGCCGGTACCGTGGGCATGAGCTTCAATGTCTCCCCGCGCGTCACCCTGGACTTGGGCTACCAGTATTACGGCAGCACTACCAAGCCCAAGGTGCAGTACAATGCCTGGTATGGTGATGCCTCCACCCCGCTCAAGGGCCGCTCCATGCGCTGGCATGAGGTGCACGTGGGTGCCACCTTCCATTTCTGATGGGTGCCGCGGCGGGTGTCCGGCTCAAATGCCGGCGCGCGCCTGCCTTTGCGCCTTTTTTCTCCTGCCGTGCTGCACCATCTGCCAGGTGGAGTAGATGTGGTGGAAGAAGAGGTACAGGGAAGGGCCCAGGAACACCAAGGGGGCGGAGTAGTTCATGGCCAGGTAGATGCCCACGGTGGCGTTTTTCTGCCCCAGGCACTGGCCGCACTCCATGCCCAGCCTGCGCCCGCCGATGAGGCGGCCCAGGCAGAACCCGCACAGGCAGAGCAGGCCCATGGTGGCGGCGGTGGGGCATATCTCATGCCAGCCGGAGCTGCCGGACTGCACGCGGTACACCGCCGCCGCGGCCACAATCACCATGCACACCATCCAGATGGTGAAGGAGACATCCTTCAGCTTCTTGCTCCAGTTCCGGCTCTCCGGGTATACGCGCCGCAGCAGGAAGGCCAGGATGCAGGGGAAGAGCAGCATGCCGAACACCTGCTGCGTGACATCCGCAAACAGCGTGCCCAGGGGGACATCCCCGGTGCGGGTGCCGATAAGCAAGGGGATGAACACGCAGAACGACAGGGCGGAGGTGAGGCTGTTGAGCACCAGCCCGGTGCAGGCAAACTCTGTTTTGCCGCCCAGCATGTGTACGATGACCGGCGCGCTGGCGGCCTCTCCCGCCATGCCGGCGTAGAACGCGGCCTCCGCCAGGTCAGGGTAGCCCAGCGCGCGCAGCAGGGCCCACGGCCCCAGCCCCAGCAGCACATTGCCCGCCAGTATGGCCCCGTGCCGCCACTGCGGCCGCATCTGCCGCGTATCCAGCCCCAGGAACGTGATGGTGAGCATGGTGGCCACGCCGAAGGGGATGAGGAAGGACAGCACGTGCAACCCCGGCAGCAGCCCGCCCGTCAGGAAGGCTATCATCAATCCCCATGTCCGCAGTATCCTCAGCATAGCGCGCAAGAGTGTACACCCGTGCGCCTTTTTGTCAAGCGGGGAACGCGCCTGTCCTACGGTTCTGCCGTGAGCCCCAGGAACCACGGGGCGGCATTGCCGGACAAGTCCGTGACTGCCCAGACGAAGGGTTTGTCGAAGCGGATGCAGTGTACCGGCTGCGGTGCGGCATGGACGCTGCAGCCCAGGGAGAATGTGGCGGTGGAAGCGGCGGCGGCCTCCGTGCCTTCCTCGTTCATCTTCACGCAGGCCACCTGCTGAATCTTGTCCACGTACAGGAAATGGCCGGGCGGCACGCTGGCCAGGGGGGAGAAATCATCCCCCGTGTTGCGGGAGAAGGCGGTCTGCATTCCCATGCGCTTGAGCGCCGGGCTCAGGTCCATGTACACGGTGCGGGTGCTGAATCGCGGCAGGGCTACATCGTTCAGCTCCGGCGTGGCCTGCCGCAGGGCCTGGCGGATTTGCCGCCACTTGGCCGGGGTGAGTGAGCGGGCAAAGCTGCGGGCATCTCCCCGCGGCAGGATGCCGATGAAGCAGCCGGGCTCCCCGGTGCGCCCGTCACGGCGGTAGAAGAGCGCCACCGCCTGCCAGTCCGGCCCTTCCGCATAGCGGCACAGGGCGGTGCGGCGGTGCATCATCGGCACTTGCACGGTCTTGCCGCCCTCCAGGTGGAAGTCCTCCTGCCGCGTGTTGTTTGTGCCGAAGGGCATGGCCCATTTCTCATCCATGTACACGGCAGAGACCGGCACCAGGGCGGTGTCCAGCGGCAGCTCGTCCAGCGCGGCGGTGATATTGCCCCCGGTCTGCTTTTTCACCCAAGAGTTGATGCTGCGCAGGGCTGTGGATTCCGGCACGCGGTGCAGTTGCACGCCGGGCAGGGCACCGGCGCGGGGCTCCACGCGCTCATCCACCAGAAACAGCGCCTGTGCGGAATGTGGCTGCATGGCGGATTTTCCCCCGCTTTCCCCCATGGGTGGCAGCTTCTGCATCTCTGAAAGGGTTTTCCCCCGGGATCCGTTCTTCAGCATGCCCAGCAGAGCCTCCGCCCCGGCGGGGGAGAACACCACGTTTCCCGCCGTCTCCCCGGCCAGCTCTGCAAACAGGCGCAGCCCCAGCGCATCCGACCTCAGTTCCGCCTCCTCCGTCCAGTACGGTATGGAGGTATAGGAGTCCTGGCCATTCTGGCTGAACCGGCAGCTGAACGGCAGCAGCAGGCTTAGCAGCAGGAGTTTTTTCATGGTATGGAAATGCGCTCTCATATACTCCCCTATAATACGTCATCCGGGCTGCTGCACAAGGAAAAGCTTGGCGCGGGGAAACTTTTTTGGTAAAAAAAGCGGCGCAAACCAAAGAAGCCTGATACATGTACGCCTTTCTCCAACACTACTGCTGGTTCCTGGTCTCCCTGCTGGGGGCGCTGCTGGTCTCCCTGATGTTTGTGCAGGGCGGGCTGTCACTGCTGGGAACCTTGGGAAAGACGGGTGAGCAGAAGCGCACCCTGCTGCTTGCCATAGGGCGCAAGTGGGGGCTGACATGCGCGGCGCTCCTGGCGCTGGTGGCGGTGTTCTATTTTGCCTTCCCGCTGTTTTTCTCCACCAGCTTCAGCGGGGCGTTCTGGGTGTGGTTTGTCCTTTTGCACAGTTTCATGGTGCAGGCCGTATCGTATGAGTTCCGCGTGCGCCGGGGCAGTGCGCCGGGTGCGGGTGCCTCCACGGTGTTCCTGGTTCTCAACGGTGTGCTGGCCCCGCTGCTGCTGGGGATTTTTCTGGGCACCCTTTTCAACGGGGCAGAGTTTGTGGTGGACCGGGGGAGCATGCCGGCTGAATCCGCCTGGCTGGGTTCCGCCCGCGGGCTGGAGGCGGTGATGAACCCCTGGAACCTGTGCCTGGGCGTGGCGTTCGTGTTCCTCTCCCGCCTGCTGGCCTGCCTGTATTTCCTGGCCACGCTGAAGGATGCCGACCTGCGTGTGGCCGTGCGCCGGCACATGCTGTATGAGGCTGCCCCCTTCCTGCCGGCCTGCCTGCTGTTCCTGTGGCACGTGGTCACGCAGGACGGCATTGGTACGACGGAGGGCGGCCTGGCGTACCCGGAATCCTGCAAGTACCTGCAGAACCTGCTGGATATGCCGGCGGTGGCGGCGGTGCTGCTGGCCGGGGCAGGGCTGCTGCTGGCGGGAATCATCCGCCCGCTGCGCACGGTGCGGCACGGCGGCATTTGGTACGCAGGCGGCGGCACCGTGCTCATGGTGCTGGCCCTGCTGCTTTGTGCCGGCTGGAACCACACGGCTTTCTACCCCAGCCTGGTGAACCTGCAGAGCTCCCTCACCATCAGGAACTGCTGCGCAGGGGAAGTGGCGCTCATGGCGGTGGCCATAGCCTCCCTGGCCCTCCCTGCGGTGCTTGCCTGTATCCTGTGGGCCTGGCGGCGCATGCGCCGGAAGGGGGAAAACTGACCCGCGTACCACTTATGCCAAAAGAACAAGCCATCAACCTCTTCCACCAGGGCTACAACTGCGCCCAGTCCGTCTTTGCCGCCTTTGCCGGGGAAACCGGGCTGGGGCAGGATGCCGCCCTGCGCCTCTCCTCCGCCTTCGGTGCGGGGCTGGGCCGCATGCGCGGCGTGTGCGGTGCCTTCTCCGGCCTGGCCATGCTGGCCGGCTGGAAACACGGCAACCTGACCGGGGAGCCCGCAGACAAGGAGCGCATCTTTGCCCTTACCCGTGAGCTGGCGGGGCAGTTCCGCGCGGAGTTCGGCTCCCTGCAGTGCCGGGAGCTGCTGGGCCTGCCTGCCGATGCGCAGGAGGCGGCGCGCCCGAACGACCGTACTGCGGCCTATTACGCCGCCCGCCCCTGTGAGCGCTGCGTGCAGTTTTGCGCCCAAAAGGCGGAGGAGTTGCTGAAAATGTAAAAAGTTTTTCAATTTTTTTCGGTTTTATTGAAGAAAAGTATTGACTTGAAGCTAAACTTACGTTAACATACGCCCGTCTACGGAACCGGACGTCAAAATTGGTTCCTGGGCTCGAAAGAGTCCAATTCATAGGGTAGTTGGGCACCCGGGGGCTTCGGCTCCCGGGTGACTTCCTTTTTACAGGGCAGCTTTTTTTCCCGTTTATGCTGGAGGTGATGGACAGGGCGGAGTTTGATGCGGTGTTCCGCATGATGGAGGAGGCGTTTCCGCCGGATGAGCGGAGACCCGCCGTAGAGCAGCGCGCCCTGCTGGATGAGCCGGGTTTCTGCCTGTATGTGCTGCGGCGCGTGGGCAGGGTGGCCGGGTTCATGGCCGTGCGGGATTTTGTGCAGGAATGCGGCTGCACCTACCTGGAGCATTTTGCCGTGGCACCGGAGCTGCGCGGGCAGGGGCTGGGTGCCGCCATGCTGCGTGAGCTGGCCGCCCGCAGCGCGGGTATGCTGGTGGCAGAGGTGGAACCGCCGGATACGGAAACGGCGCGGCGGCGCATTGCCTTCTACTGCTCACAGGGCTTCTGCCTGAATGCGCACGATTATGTGCAGCCGCCCATTTCCGCCGGACGGAATCCTGTGCCGCTGCGCATAGTGAGCGCTCCGCAAGCGCTGGACGACGCGGGTTTCATGCGCCTGCGGAACACCCTGTACCGCCGCGTGTACAGGTGCGGCGGGCAGGGGGTCAGCCCTGCATAAGCTCCCGGCGCGCGCGGTAGCCGGATTCCGTGTGCTCCAGCAGCCCCATGTCCACCAGCTCCGCCAGGTCGCGCGTGAGCGTGCGCAGGCTCTTGTTCTTGTAATACTCGTAATACAGCTCCTGCGGCAGGTCCCGGTACTTGGTGATTTCCACGGGCGTGGCGGGCATGCTGAGCAGCAGGGCGCGGCGGCGCTTGGCGGTCTTTTCAATCAGCGTGCCGCGGAACACCGCATGCACGTGGTTGGTCCACGCGGATTCCAGGGTACATTCCCGCTGGCGTGCCAGCAGGGTATCCAGCCCCTCGGAAAATCCCTGCAGGGCGTAGATGAGGAAGCGGTCGAAGTTCTGCTCCCCGGGCTGCTCCAGCTCCGCCAGGCGGCTCCGGAACTGTTCCTGCGTGCGGCTGTAGTGCATGCCGGGCAGGGCAGCGGCCGGGGCCGGCACCCCCGCCTGCAGCAGCAGCATGTATTCCACCAGCCGCGCCGTGCGCGCGTTGCCCTCCGCAAAGGGGCTGATCCACAGCAGGTACACATGCGCCAGCGCGGCTTTCAGCAGGGCCATGGTCATCCGCATGCTCTCTGCCGCGCGGAAGGTCTCCGATTCCAGCCAGGCGCAGTACTCGCCCAGCTTGCGGGCGGCATTTTCATCCACGGGCACTCCCGCCTGCGCGCCCTCCTCCAGCTCCAACCCATTGAGAATAGTGGCGTTGATACGGCAGATGTAGTCCGCATCCAGCGCCGGCGGCGTAGACCGCCGCGAGACGCGCACCAAGGCGTGGCATGCCTGGAGTACGTTTGAAATTTCGCATTCTCGCGCCCCTTGCGGTTCCGCCTTTGCTTCAATCTCACGTATCTCACTCTCCCTCATGCTGTTACCGTGGATGGCGCAGGTGGCCTGCACCCCCAGAACCATGTAATCCGCGGCTATCCGTGCATGTTCCTCCGGCATGGCCGGGGTCTTGGCCACCTGTTCCAGCTTGCTGCACACCGCCCCCAGCAGGTACCAGAGCCGGTAATGGGAGGAAACAGGCAATTCACGGGGAAACGACATGATAGATTGACGCATTGTAAGGACTTGTATAGAGTGAGTAAGCGGTAATAGGACAGGCTGTTCTGTTCCTTATTTCTGGCAGGGATTATTCTACCCCCTTTTTCTCCTCTCGTCAATGGCAAATTGGAGAAAACGCACTCGAAGTAAGGAAAAATAAAACGACGTAGGAAAAGGCTTGATGAAAATCATGTAATCAAATTGAATTGACCTGTATAAAGAAAGTAAAAACAATCTAGTAGAAGAAGAACTAAAAATAAACTGTCTTTCAAATTGACAAAGAGAAAGGTCTATATAAAACTGCTTGTAAGGACAGATTGTCCAAATGTTCGGCACCAAAAATGCCGTGGGGTGGCATCACGCACGCGGAGACGCGCATGCACCTGCACATGCGGCTTGCGTGGCGGGGGGCAGGGTGGTATAATGGGGGCATGATGAACCTGCCGATACGCCCCCGCCGCAACCGCAAGAGCGAGGTGGTGCGCAGCCTGATGCGCGAGACCTCCCTTTCCGCCGCCCACCTTATCTACCCCATGTTTGTGCAGGAGGGGGAGGCGGATACGCCTATCGAGTCCCTGCCGGGCTGCACGCGCTGGAGCGTGCCGGGTATAGCGCAGGAGTGCGTGCGCCTGTATGCGCTGGGAATCCGCTGCGTAGACCTCTTTGCCGTGGTGCCGGAGGAGAAGAAGGACCCGCAGGGCAGCGAGGCCTGGAACCCGGAGGGCGTGGTGCCCCGCGCCATCCGCGCCATCAAGGCCGCCGTGCCGCAGATGTGCGTGATGACGGATGTGGCGCTGGACCCCTTCAACACCTACGGTCAGGACGGCATTGTGCGCGAGTACGATGACGGGTCCTACGAGATCTTGAACGACGAGACGGTGGAGGCCCTGGTGAAACAGGCGCTCTGCCACGCGCGTGCCGGGGCGGATATCATTTCCCCCAGCGATATGATGGACGGCCGCATAGCCGCCCTGCGTGCCGCGCTGGATGCAGAGGGTTTCACCGCTGTTTCACTGATGAGCTATACGGCCAAGTACGCCTCCGCCCTGTACGGCCCGTTCCGCGGCGCGCTGGGCAGCGCCCCCAAGTTCGGGGACAAGAAGACGTACCAGATGGACCCCGGCAACATACGCGAGGCCATGCGAGAGGCAGCGCTGGATGCCGCGGAGGGCGCGGATTTCCTGATGGTGAAGCCCGCCACGCTGTACCTGGACGTGATAGCGGAGATGCGGCGCGGCACGCAGCTGCCCATAGCCGCGTACCATGTGAGCGGTGAGTACCTGATGGTTAAGGCTGCCGCCAAGTCTGGCTGGCTGGATGAGCGCGCCGCCATGCTGGAGGCCCTGCTTTCCATCCGCCGCGCCGGGGCAGACATGATTCTTACCTATGCCGCACCGGATGTGGCGCGCTGGCTTGCGGAGGACGCCCGATGATACGTGATTCCCGAGAGGATGCGGGCCGTTCCCGGAGCGGGCCGCTGCGCAGCCTGGGGGGCAGGGTGGATATGCTGCTGCTCCTGCTGGCGGTTGTTGTCTCCGCGCTGCTCTGGAACATGTTCGGCGGCGCGGAACAGAACCCGGAGGTGGTGGAGCAGCCCCTGCCGCCCGCGCGGCAGCCCTTGCCCGCCGGGGAACCGGAGACTCCCGCCCCGGAGCCCGTGGATGACCCGCAGGTGGCCAGCCTGGCCCCGGAGCAGGGCATTTCCGCCGCCGGAATCCCCAAGTCCGGCCGCCCCGTACGCTTCCTTATGCAGAACGTGGAGAACTACTTTGTGGCCGGGGAACGCACCCGCAGCCGCTTTGTCTCCCGCCCCAAGAGCGCGGAATCCAGGGATGCCGTGGCAGATGTCATCGCCTCCGCCCGCCCGGAGATAGTGGGCCTGGTGGAGGTAGGCGGCCCGGTCTCCCTGCAGGACCTGCGTGAGCGCCTGGCCAAGCGCGGCCTGGAGTACCCCTACTACCGCGTGCTGCCCCGCCAGGGGGAGGACCGCGCCCTGGCCGTGCTCTCCCGCCACCCCATCGTGCAGGACCGCTCCGTTGCCAACTACCACCTGTACGGGGAGCACCGCCGCACCATGCTCCGCGGTATCCTGGATGTGGTGGTGCGCCTGGATGACGGCCGCCTGTACCGTATCCTGGGCGCGCACCTCAAGTCTCACGTGGCGGATGACCAGGCCGCCGCCGCCAGCCTGCGGAACAGGGAGGCCCTTACGCTCTCCATGTACATCCAGAGGATTACGCGTGACCAGCCGAATATCCCCACCCTGGTGTACGGAGACTGGAACGACGGTCCCGCCGAATCCGCAGTCAAGCAGATAGTGCAGGGCGTATCCACGGATTCCGCCATGCACCGCCTTTCCCCGCAGGATTCCCGCGGCCAGGGCTGGACCATCTACTACAAGGCCGGGCATGAGTACTGCACCTATGACCACATCTTTGTGAACAAGGCGCTCAAGTCCCGCCTGAAGAAGAATACCCCCTCCGGCGTGGTGGACATACCCGCCGCCAAGCGCGCCAGCGACCACCGCGCCCTGTGGTGCGACCTGTTGTGACCCTTTCCCCCAGTTTTAGGGTTGCGCACTTTTTGCCCGGGGTATGGCTTTTTGTCTGGAAATAGCGGTGCAGTGGGCATATAATGCAGCGGAACCATGGGAGACTACACGCCGCCATTCCGGCAGAGCCCTGCCGTTGTCAACCTGCTGGCCGATATCTGTGAGCTGGTGGGGCGGGTGGAAGTTGCCCACCGGGATGTCCTGTCCGTCCACTTGCGCCGCCAGAACCAGATTCGCTCCATCCACTCCTCCCTGCAAATAGAGCAAAACACGCTCACGCTGGAGCAGGTGACGGCTATCTTGGACGGCAAGCGGGTGCTGGGGCCTCCGCATGAGATACGCGAGGTCCAGAACGCCGCCGAGGCATACGCCCTGCTGCAATCCCTCAATCCCCTGAAAGAGCAGGATATGTTGAAAGCCCACCGGCTGATGATGGATTCCCTGGTCAAGGAGGCCGGGCGTTTCCGGAGCGGCGGTGTGGGGGTGATGGCGGGTGACCGCCTGGTTCATGTGGCTCCGCCGGCCCACCTGGTACCTTGGCAGGTCCGTGACTTGATGGCCTGGTACGCCCGGAGCGACCTGCATCCGCTGGTCAAGAGCTCCGTGTTCCATTACGAGTTTGAGTTCATCCATCCCTTTGCCGACGGCAACGGGCGCATGGGTCGCCTGTGGCATACCCTTCTCCTGGCACGGTGGAAACCCTTTTTTGCATGGCTCCCCATCGAGGAGCTCATCGCCAAGCGCCAGCAGGAATATTACAACGCCCTGCAAATGGCGGATTCCTCATGTGATTGTGCATGCTTTGTGGTGATGATGATGGAAGTTATCCGTGATGTGCTGCGGGAGATGCCGCAGGAAACGGCTGA
>JAUNQN010000036.1:0-2436 GCA_030536145.1 Akkermansia sp. | reverse complement strand
GTTCCGACCAAGTTCCGACCAAGTCCGGGGCTGGCGGGCAGGAGGCGGTGGAAAGCCTGCTGGCCGCCTTGGGGAACGATACCCTGTCTGCCGCACAGCTGATGGAACGCATGGGGCTGGCTCACCGCCCGCATTTCCGCAAGTTCTACCTGGTTCCTGCCCTGGAGAGCGGATTGCTGGAACGCACGGTGCCGGACAAGCCCAACAGCCCCCGCCAGCGGTACCGCAAAAATAGTGGTGGACAGGCGCAAAAATAGCTTGACCTAACAATCGGGGAAAGATAGAATACGACCGTGAACCGCTTGTTAGAACAGCTCATGCTGGTGCTGGCGTTCCTGCTGGTGCCGGTGGTGGTGGCGGGCTCCCATACGGAGGGGCCGCGCCCGGGCTGTACTGCGGAGAATTGCAGCTTGCTTTCCGCATGCTGCCCCGGCTGCTGCCACCAGCAGGCGGAACAGGCTGAATGCTGCGCGCAGGAGCACCACCGCCATCACCACCATGGAAAGGTGGATTTGCTGGTGGATGCAGGTGCGCTGCGCTCCCAGGTGTCTGCCCCGGCGCAGGCGGTGGTGCGGGTTCCCCTGAGCCTGACCCCGCGTGAGACGGGGGCAGTGACGGCGCTGGAGCTTGGTATGCCGCAGCAGGAAACGGCTCCCCCGGCCGGGGTGTCGCCCATGCGTTGTTAAGGGAGAGGTGTGCCCCCGTACCGGGGATGGAATTGCCCTGTGAACACCTCATCAACCATTAACAACGCTAATACAATGTCAAGATATACACTTATGTCCGTAGCTGCGGCCCTGTTCTGTGGAGCCGCGCTGTACACTGCAGAAACCGGCACCGCTGCGTGCTGCAACCTGGAGGAGGCCGTGGCCCGGAAGGCCGGCGGCCCCAAGTACCGCCTGCCTGCCGTCATCAAGCGGCTGCGCCAGGGGGAGAAGCAGGAGAACAACCGGGCGAACGCGTAACCAGCCGGAATCATGAAGGCTCGCTATACCCTTTGGCTGGCCGGGCTGTTGCTTGCGTCATGCGTGAGCTACAGCCCCGCCCCCATCAATTTGCAGAAGGACACCGCAGAGTGGCAGGCGCTCTCTGCACAGCTGTGCGCGCAGGGCGCCCTGAGCCGCGCGGATGTGTACCGCATCGGCCTGCAGCTGAACCCGGAGCTGAACAGCGCGCGCCTGGCGTATGCCGGCAGCACGCAGGTGGCCAAGTATGCCGGGCTGTGGGACGATCCCTCCGTTTCCGTGGGCATAGAGCGCGTGCTGCATGAGCGCACCATTAACCACAGCATTGCCCCCTCCCTCTCCATCCCCGTGACCGGCAGCAAGTACCTGGCCAAGAAGGTGGCGGAGCAGTACAAGGAGGCGGATTTCTGGAAGATGCGCGAGAAGGAGCGCGCCTACCTGCAGGAGCTGGATTCCCTGTACAACGGTCTGCTGGTGGGCAATGCCCGGTTGGCGCTCATGCGCGGCCGCCTGGCCCAGGCACGCTCTGAGAAGGAGCAGGCGGAAAAGCTGCACAGCCTGGGTGAGATTCCCTTTGCGGATTACCAGGCGGTCTCCAGCCGCCTGCAGGAGCTGGTGACCGCAGAGCAGGAGCAGGCCAACAGCCAGCTGGAGGCCAAGCTCAAGCTGCTGCGCGCGCTGGGCCTGCACCCCTCTGTGGAGCTGCCCTCCCCGGCGGAGGGGCTGCCTGCCTCCGTGCCGGCCCCGGTAGCCGCCCCCGGCGGGGCGGAGCTGGTGAACCATCCCGCCCTGCTGGCGGAAAACGCCGCATACGGAGCAAGTGAGCTGGAGCTGAAGAGCGAGATCCGCAAGCAGTACCCGGACCTGGAGCTGGGGCTGAGCGGCGGGAAGGATGACGGCGACACGGAGCTGGGTATAAACCTGGGCCTTACCCTGCCGCTCTGGAACCGCAACCGCAGTGCCATCCACAAGGCAAACGCAGACCGCGCCGCCGCACGCAACAGCGTGCTGACGGTGTGGCGCGGGCTCCTGCAGGATGCCGCCGCCCTGGCCGGCCGCCAAGCCCTGGAGTACAGCCATTGCCTGGCTGAGCAGGGCCGCGTGGCAGAGCTGCAAGCCGCCGCCGAGAAGCAGGAACGCCTCTTCGCCATCGGTGAAATAGCCCTTCCCGCCCTGGCAGGAGCCCGGCAGGAGGCCTACACCCGCCGCCTGAACTACCTGGACTGCCTGGCTTCCTTGCTGGAAATCCGCAGTTCCCTGCAGGCCATGCACCCCAATCATTTCGACAAATAACCCCATTTTTACCAATATATGAAAAAATCCCTTTTAGCCGGACTTCCCTACCTCCTTTTTGCATGCTCCATGCCGCTTGCCGCGCATGAGGGCTGCGACCACGAGCATGAGGAGACCCACACGCACACCCATGCGGACGGCACGGTATGCACGGGCGACCACAGCCACGAGGAAACCC
>JAUNQN010000035.1 GCA_030536145.1 Akkermansia sp. | reverse complement strand
GATTAGAGCCGCGCCGAAGGCGCGGGGAATTCTTGAAATCTTAATCCTTAATTATCAATTTCTTCAATTTCCACCTTCATGCCGATGGGGCAGAGGGGGAAGATGCGGGCGATGTCTGCCGGGGCCAGGCGTATGCAGCCGTGGGAGACGGGGGTGCCCAGGCGGGCGGTGTCTGCCGTGCCGTGGATGTAGATGAAGCGGGCGCGGGTGTTGGCGTTGTGGGGCTCCAGGCCGTGCAGGCAGAGGATGCGGGCCAGGATGGCATCTTGCTCCGGGCAGGCGGGGCTCCAGGTGCCGGTGGGGATGCGTGCCTTGAATATTGCACCCAAAGGGGCGTTTTCACCGTGTTTGGTGCAGATACAGAAGCGGCCGGTGGGGGTCTTGCCGGAGCCTTCCTCCGTGCCGGTGCCGGCGGCCCCGGTGGAGCAGGGCAGGTCATGCAGCACCGCGCCGCCCGCCGCCAGTACCTGCAGGCGCTGGCGGGCAATGCTGATGCGGATGCTGTGGGCGGGTTCAGGCACCGGTGATGACGCGTGCAATGGCCTCTGCCGCATCCGGGCGGGAGAGGGAGCGCATGGCGGTCTCCATGGCGTTGCGCTTGTCGTGGTCCAGGATGGTGTGGTGGACGAAGTTGTGCACCACCTCCTCCGTAAGGTCTGCCTGTTGGCACATGACGGCGGCGCCGTGGCCCGTGAACACGCGGGCGTTGTGCGTCTGGTGGTCGTCTGCGGCGTAGGGGAAGGGAACCAGCAGGCATGCCTTGCCGATGACGGAGAGCTCCGTGAGGGTGGAGGCGCCGCTGCGGGCAATCACGCCGTCTGCGGCGGCGTATGCGGCGGGCATGTCACTGCAGAAGCCGGTGACGGTGATGTTCGGTGCGCCGTTCGCCAGGGCGTTCACGCGCTCGTAGTCCGCCTTTCCGGCAATCACGTAGTAGTGCACGGCGGGGTCTCCCTTGGCGGCGGCTATGAGCATGGAGTTCAGGTTCTTGGCGCCCTGGGAGCCGCCGGTGACCAGGATGACGGGCTTGTCCAGCGGCAGGCCGAGGGCGCGGCGGGCGTCGTACTTGTTGGGTAGCTTGTTGAGCTCCTCTCGCACGGGGGTACCCACCACCTCGCAGGTGGAGCCGGGGAAGAACCCGGCGGCTTCTCCCATGCCCAGGAGCACCTTGTTGCACCAGCGGGCGGTCAGGCGGTTGGATTTGCCGGGCATGGCGTTGGAATCATGCACATAGGTGCGCAGGCCCATGCTCTTGCCGGCGCGCACCGGGGGCAGGGAGGTGAAACCGCCCATGCCCACCACCACATCTGCCTGCTCCGCCTTGATAATCCGGCAGCAGGTGGCGTATGTGCGGGCCAGGTTCCAGAGGAAGGCTGGCATTTTCAGGGAGAGCAGCGGGGGCTTGGCAATGGCCTGGATGGTGTGGAAATCCAGGTCCCCGTACTTGCGGGATGCCTCTGCATCCACCTCCTTCTTGGAGATGAGCAGCACGGGCTTGTGGCCCATCTTGCGCAGCTGCTGGGCAACTGCAATACCGGGGAAAAGGTGGCCGCCGGTGCCTCCGCAGGCAATGATGATTTTCATAACGTGTATGTGGTGAAAGTGGTGTTAAGGATGATTTCTTGTAGCCTTGCGGCGCGCGGGCCAGTAGTTCTCCTTGACTGCGGGCGTGTAGCGCTGGATGCTGGTGAGCAGGCCGACGGCGGTGATGGTGAAGACGAGGTTGGTGCCGCCGTAGCTGATGAAGGGGAGCGGCAGGCCGGAATTGGGCAGTATGGAGGTGACCACCATCATGTTCAGCGCGGCGGGCCAGAAGATGGTGCAGACCAGCCCCGTGGCCAGCAGGCGGCCGAAGGTATCCTGGGTCTGCAGGGCCATGATGATGCCGGAGAGAGTCATGATGGTGAAGAGCATGAGCACGCCCACGGTACCCACAAAGCCCCATTCCTCGCCAATCTCCGCGAAGATGAAGTCCGTGTGCGCGAAGGGCAGGTTGCCGTATTTCTCGATGCCGTCCCCCAGGCCGACGCCGAAGGTGCCGCCGCGCGCGAAGGCGAGCATGGAAATCCACTGCTGGCGGCCGGCACCCTGGGAGAATGCCTGGGGATCGAACCAGGCCTCGATACGCTCCATACGGTTGGCGCTGCCGGTGGTCATGACATACAGGGCCAGCGCGGCCAGCAGGATGGTGAGCAGGAGCACCCAGGTGCGCGTGCCGGCGGTGTACATGAGGCAGAAGCCGGACATGGCCAGGGCGGCGGTGGTGCCCATGTCCTTCTCAAACAGGATGAGCGCCAGGGGAATGGCGAAGATGATGCCGGGCAGGATGAAGCCTTTCCAGACGGTGGCGGCCATCTCGCGGTGGGTGGTGTACCAGTCCGCCAGGGCCAGCATGAGGCATATCTTGGCCAGCTCACTGGGCTGGAAGGTGATGCCGATGCTGATCCAGCGGGATTCGCCGTTGAGTGTCTTGCCGACGACGGGGAGGTAGCAGCAGAAAAGCAGGAAGCAGCAGATGCCCCATATCCACCACACCCAGGGGCGCAGGCGGTGGTAGTCCACCCTGCTGACCACCAGGGCGATGCCCAGGCCCAGCAGGGCAAAGCCGCACTGCTTGTAGAGGTAGCTCTCCGGGGCGACGTTCTCCGTGGGGGGCGCGCTCAGGCCGGTGCTGGCCACCATCACCACGCCCAGCACGAGCAGGCTGATGAAGCAGACCCAGATGCAGATGATGCTGAGGCGGGTGGACACGGCGGGCGGGGGTTATTCGCTGACCTTGATTTTCTGGCCGGGGCGGATGCGTGCGGCGTCCTTGTCGGACATGTTGTTGATCTGCATGAGCTTCTTGAGGGAGATTTTCTCCTTCTTGGCGATGCCGCCGAGGGTCTCGCCCTTGGCCACCACATGCACGCGCGGCTGGGGCACGGCCGCGGCGCGGTCCGCCTCTGCCCGGGCCTGGGCGGAATCCTTGGCCACGGGCACCTGCAGGTAGGAGCCGGCCACCAGGTTGATCTTGCGTGCGGCGGCGGGGTTGGCTGCCTTCAGGGTCTCCACGTCGGTGTTGTTTGCCATGGCGATGCTGCTCCAGGTCTCTCCGGAGGCCACCAGGTGCTTCACCATCACGGTGTTGGCGGGCTGTACGGGGGCGGCCGGGCGTGCGGGCACGGTTACCTCCTCGGCATCGTCATCCGCAGGTGCTACCTGGGTGATGTGGTTCTGGGCCGGGGTGTGGGGGCGGGCCTGGGCCGTGGCGCCGGGGCGCACGGCGGTCACATCCACGGTGCCGGGGCGCGCGGCGGGCCTGGCCGTGGCATCCGGGAAGGTGGGGCCGGCCACGGGGGCCGTGGCGGTGGCGGGCGGGGTGGTGATGGTGGCGGTGACCACGTCGCCGCCGTTGCTCTTCTTGATATGGCCGCGGACCAGGGCACCGCCGATGAGGACGACGTGGATGAGCAGCAGGCCCACAATCACGCGGATGATAATGGTGCTGCTGGCGTTGTCCTCCACCAGCCCGGTATCGCTCTGGTGGCGCTTGCGGGTGAGCCCCTTGGTGATAAGGGTGTGGAAGGTGTTCCGCTTGGGCTCGGACCGGCCCAGGGGGGAGTTCTTGAGATTGTTTTTCGGCATGGCGGGTATGGGGGAATTAAAGGTTCAGGGCCTTGTTCACGGCAGTGCGGAAGCATTCCCCGCGCTGCACGTAGCCTGTGAACTGGTCAAAGGAGGAGGTGCCGGGGGAGAAGAGCACCACATCCCCGCGCTGTGCCTGCTGCACGGCGGCGGCCACGGCCTGCTCCACGGTCTCCACCTTCACTGTGGGGCACACGGGGGAGAAGGTCTGCTCCAGCTGGTCCGCAATCTGGCCGAAGACGATGCAGCAGCGGGCCTTCTCCTTGAGCATGGGGTTGATGGCGGTGTAGTCCAGCCCCTTGTCCTTGCCGCCGGCCAGCAGCACCACGGGGCGGGTCTGGGAGCGCACGGCGGCCTCTGTGGAGTGCAGGTTGGTGCTCTTGGAGTCGTTCAGCCACAGCACGCCGTCTATCTCCGCCACGGTCTCGCAGCGGTGGCCGGGGGGGCAGAAGGAGTGCACGGCCTTGGCAATGGCGGCATCATCCACGCCCACGGCGCGGCAGGCCAGGGTGGCGGCCATGGTGTTCTCTGCATTGTGGGCCTGCTCCATGGCGGTGCCGCGCAGGGGCATGAGCACGTGGCCGTGCTCCATGATGTTGCCGTCTGCATAGTAGAGCTGGCCGCCGGAGAGCACGGAGGAGAAACCCACGCGGCGGGGCTTGATTTCCGGGAGCTCCTCGCCCTCGCGGATGATGGCCACCTGGGTGCGGCCCATGTTCTCGAAGAGGCGGAGCTTGGCGTTGTAGTAGTCCTCTACCTTCTTGTAGCGGTCCATGTGGTCCGGGGCAAAGTTGAGCCAGATGGCCACCTCCGGCTTGAAGTTGATGATGGTCTCCAGCTGGAAGGAGGAGATTTCCAGCACGGCGAACTCCGGCATGGGGTCTTGCAGCACCACCTCAGAGAGGGGGTAGCCGTAGTTTCCGCAGGCAATGGCGGTGTGGCCGGCCTCCTTCAGGATATGCTCGATGAGGGCGGTGGTGGTGGTCTTGCCGTTGGTGCCGGTGATGGCGATGATGCGGGAGCAGCAGTAGGCGTAGGCCAGCTCCGTCTCACCGATGACGGGGGCGCCGGAGCAGGCGAAGGAGAGGGTCCAGGGGATGTCCGCCTCTATGCCGGGGGAGATGACCACCAGGTCAGCCTTGAACTTGTGGGCGTGCTTTTCCGTGGCGGCGGGGATGAAGGGGATGGTGGCATCCTTGCAGGTGGCGGTGGGGCTGGCATCAAAGATGCAGACCTCTGCCGCGCCCTTGGCCAGGGCCAGGCGGGCGGCGCCCACGCCGCTGCGTCCGGCGCCCAGGATGGCGATTTTCTTACCGTGGAGATTCATGATAAAGGGGGGATGGTGTAAGGGGTTAGAGGATGTTGAGGGCGGACACGTCCATGCGGATACCCATGGAGCCGAGCACGATGGCGGAAAGCACCAGTCCGGCGGCGGCCAGGAACAGGCCCACCAGCCAGAAGCGCACGCAGACCTGGGTTTCGGTGAGGCCGCCCTTCTCAAAGTGGTGGTGGATGGGGGCCATGCGGAAGAAGCGCCTGCCCTCCCCGCGGGTGATGCGCGTGTACTTGAACCACATCACCTGGATCATCACGGATACGGCCTCTGCCACAAACACGCCGCCCACTATGACCAGCAGCAGCTCCGTGCGCGTGCAGACCGCCACCGTGCCCAGGGCGCCGCCCAGCGCCAGGGAGCCCGTGTCACCCATGAACACCTTGGCCGGGTTGCAGTTGAACCACAGGAACCCCGCGCAGGCGGAGGCGATGGCCACCAGGAACAGCATCATGGGCACCGCTATGCCTTGGCCATGCCCCAGGCTGTCCGGCGTGAAAAGAAGGATAGCGATGAAAGCAAGGGAGGCGATAATCATGCAGCCGGAGGCCAGGCCGTCCAGCCCGTCCGTAAGGTTCACGGCATTGGAGGAGCCGATGATGACCAGCAGGGCCAGGGGGATGAAGAAGGGGCCGATGTCCAGCATGCCGTAGAAAGGCACGTACACGGCGGAGACGGTGGGCACGCTGTGGTACAGGTAGAATGCGGCGCCCACGGCGGCGGCGGCCTGCAGGGCAATCTTGAACCAGCCGCTCACGCCGTCCGTGCTGTGCCGGGTAATCTTGGCGTAGTCGTCCAGGAAACCCAGGATGGCGGTCACCGCGGTCACGAACACGCAGCACTGGATGCGCGGGTCCGTCATGTCGAAGAACAGCACGCTGCAGAGCAGCAGCAGGCCGATAATCATGACACCGCCCATGGTGGGGGTGCCCACCTTGCCCTGGTGCTCCGGCGCCAGCACGCCCTTGCGCGCCTCGCGGATGGGCTGGCCGGCCTTCATGGCGCGCAGGATGGCAATGAGCCGCGGGCCGATGAACATGGAGGCGGCAAAGGGAACCAGCATGGCCAGCAGGGCCTGGATACCGACGGGGATATGAGTGATGAAATTGATCATTTGGATGAAACGGCGGGTTTGAGTGAGGGGAAGAGCTCGTACATGGTGCGCTCCATGCCTGCGGAGCGGGAGCCCTTGAAGAGGATGGCATCACCGGGCCGGATGAGGGCGCGCAGGGCGGCAGCGGCCTCTGCGGGGGTCTCCACCAGCATGGCGGGTATGGTTTCCGCCGCAGCCTGGCACAGGGCGGTGGTTTCCGCGCACTCCGCGCCCACCACCACCACGGCGGCATAGCCCAGGGAGGCGGCGCACCAGCCCATGTCCGCATGGGCGGCAATACCGCCCTCTCCCAGCTCACCCATCTTGCCCAGCACGGCAAAGCGGTTCTTGGGGCCTTTCAACGCGGCCACGGTTTCCAGGGCGGCTTTCATGCTCTCCGGGTTGGCGTTGTAGGTGTCGTCCACCACGGTGAAACCGTCCACTTCAGTGCAAGCCAGGCGGCCGCGGGTAAGGGAGGAGGCGGAGAGCCCTGCGGCAATCTCCTGCAGGGAGCAGCCGAGCTTCCACCCTGCGGCGGCGGCCAGCAGGCTGTTGCTCACCATGTGGGCGCCGGGAACGGGCAGGTTGATTTCCACCTCGCCCAGGTCGTCGATGTGCAGGGTGTAGGCTGTGCCCGCGGCGGTGGAGCGTGCATTCAGCGCACGCACGGGGGAGTGGTAGCCGCCCACGGGCACGGGGGTGGCATCCGTCTGCGCGGCAATGTAGTTGGCGTAGTCGTCCTGCGCGGGGAAAATCATGAACCCGTCAGCGGGCAGGGCGCGCGCCACGGTGCATTTCTCTGCGGCGATGTTGTCCCGGGAGCCGAGGAACTCCAGGTGGGCGGAGCCGATGGTGGTGATGATGCCGACCTGGGGGCGGGTCATCCCGCAGAGCGGGGCGAGCTCCCCGCTGTGGTTCATGCCCATCTCCCACACGGCGGCCTGCGTACCCTGGCGGGTGGAGAGGATGCTCAGCGGCACGCCGATGTGGTTGTTCAGGTTGCCCCTGGTGGCCACGGCCTTGTAGTGCTGCGCCAGCACGGAGAGGGTCATGTCCTTGGTGCTGGTCTTGCCGCTGGAGCCGGTAAGGCCCACCACATGGATGGGTTCCAGCTGCGCGCGCCACCACTTGGCCAGGCCCTGCAGGGCGGCCAGGGTATCCTGCACCAGCACCACGGTGCAGCCGGGGGCGTATTCCCCCTCCAGCCGTGATACCACCACGGCGGCGGCCTCGGCCTGTGAGGCGGCGGCGGCAAAGCAGTTGCCGTCGAACCGCTCACCGCTGAGCGCCAGGAAGATGCAGCCGGGCGCCACGGCGCGGCTGTCTGTGGTGAGCCCGGCGGTCACGGCGCGGTCGCCCGTGCGGGCGGCGGTGCCGCCGGTGGCTGCCAGCAGGTCTGTGATGGAGATGGAATCCATGGCGTGGAGGGGGGGGGGAAGAGGGGTTAGCGCTTGTTGTCCGGGCGGCGGGAGGGGATGCTGATGCCGTCCGGGTTTTTCTCCGTATAGTACTGGTTCACCACGGCGGCATCGGAGAAGGTGATGGTCTCGTCCGCAAAGATCTGGTAGTTCTCATGGCCCTTGCCGGCCACCAGTACCACATCACCTGGGCGGGAGATTTCCAGCGCGGCGCGGATGGCTTCCGCGCGGTCGGTGATGCGGTGCTGCTTCTCCGTGGGGATGCCGGGCATAATCTCGTCGATGATGGCCTCCGGGTCCTCGGAGCGGGGATTGTCGCTGGTGACCAGGCAGATATCGCTGTACTGGGCGGCGGCCTTGCCCATGAGCGGGCGCTTGGTGCGGTCGCGGTCGCCGCCGCAGCCGAAGATGGTGATGAGGCGCCCGGTGCGGCAAAGGCCCTTGAGCGTGCGGCACACGTTCTCCACGGCATCCGGGGTGTGGGCGTAGTCCACAAAGCACTGCACGTTGTTCACGCTGCTGACCAGCTCCATGCGGCCGGGCACCTGGGGGCTCTGGGCCAGGCAGGAGATGGCATCCCGCAGGCTCACGCCGGCGGATACGGCGCCTGCCAGTGCGGCCAGGCTGTTGGAGAGGTTGAACTCACCGATGAGCGGGGTGCGCACCAGGTGGCTCTTGCCCTGGTAGAGCAGCTCGTACTGGGTGCCCTTCAGGGTGGTGATCTTGGGCGTGGCGCGGAAATCGGCATCCTCTGCCAGGCCGAAGGTGCGCACGCGCATGATGGGGCGCAGCTCCTCCGCCAGGCGGCGGCCGTAGGGGTCGTCCGCGTTGATGACGGCCACGGCCTTGTTGCTCTCCTTTTCCGCCATGCGGGTGAAGAGGAGCTTCTTGGCCTGGTAGTACTCCTCCATGGTGCCGTGGTAGTCCAGGTGGTCCTGGGTCAGGTTGGTGAAGATTCCCACGCGGAACACGGTGCCGGCGGTGCGCTGCTGGTGCAGGGCGTGTGAGGAGACCTCCATGGCCACGGCGCGGCAGCCGTTCTGCACCATGGTGCCGAACATGGCCTGCAGCTCCGCGCAGCCGGGGGTGGTGTTGTGGGAGGGGGAGCGGCGCTCGCCGTCGTCATACATCACGGTGCCCACCAGGCCCGCGCGCTGCCACACGGAGCGGAAGATGGCGTGCGTGAGGTAGCTGATGGTGGTCTTGCCGTTCGTGCCGGTCACGCCCAGCACCACCATCTTGCTGCTGGGGAAATCATGCCAGGCGCTCATCAGGCGGCCGTCTGCACGGTGGGAATCCGGCACCTGCACCCAGCAGATGTCCTTTTCCTGCGCCTCCTGCGTCACGGGTGTCTCCGCCACAATGGCTGCGGCCCCGGCGGCAATCGCATCGGGAATGGCGGTGTGGCCGTCGAACTTGGTGCCTTTCACGGCTATGTAGCAGCAGCCCGGCACTACCTTGCGGCTGTCGTCGGTCAGGGCGGTGAGCTGTTTCTTGAGCTTGCCGGTGATGGTGGCTCCGGTGATGACGGAGAAGATGGAATTGCGTTTCATGGCTCGGTGTCAGTTGTTGGCGGTTGATTCTTTGGCGGCCTTGTATTTCTCGTATGCCTCCGGGTCGCTCGGGGGTATGTTCAGCAGGTTGATGATGCGCTCTGCGGCGCCGCGGAAGATGGGTGCGGCCACGGTGCCGCCGCCGGGGTTGCAGTCGGTGGGGTGCGGCTCGTCTATCACGGTCATGACAACCAGGCGCGGGTCGTCCACGGGGAGCACGCCGGCAAAGGAGACGGTGTAGAGCCCCTCGTAGTATCCCTTGCCGCCGGCGCGCACCTTTTTGGCGGTGCCGGTCTTGCCGCCGATGCGGAAGCCGGGGATGGCGGCGGCGGTGGCGGTGCCGCGGTTCACGCCGTTGGGGTTCTTGTCACGGGTCACGGCCTCCAGGGCGTAGCGCAGGTCTTCGGAGGTCTTCTCGCTCATCACCCGGGCCTCCGCCTGCGGCGGGCATTCGTCGTATATCTCGCCCGTCTCCGTGAGGATGCAGTCAATCAGGCGCGGGCGCATGCGCACGCCGCCGTTGGCAATGGTGGCGTACACCATGGCCATGTGCAGGGGTGATACGGAAACGGCGTACCCGTAGGACATGCGGGAGAAGTTCACGATGTTGCTGCCGTCGGAAATGAAGCAGGGGCCGCCGTTGGGCAGGGGGATGGGGGAGGGCTTGTCCAGGCCGTACTTCTGCAGGAACCCGCGGTAGTTCTCCCACTTGCAGGCCAGGGCCACGCGGGCGGTGCCGGGGTTGCAGGACTTGGCCAGGATACCCCAGAGCGGCAGGGCCCCGTAGTTGTAGGGCTTGTCGGTTATGGGGCTGCTCTTGCCCACCACCAGGGGGCTGCAGTTCACCACGGAGTTCAGGTTGAACTTCTTGGTCTCCAGGGCGGTGGTGGCGGCTATCACCTTGAAGGTGGAGCCGGGCTCGTAGCGGGTCTGGCAGGCAAAGTTGAAATCGCCCGTCACGGGCTTGCCGTCGCTGTCCTTGAGCTCGCCGCGGTTGAAAGTGCCGTCCTGGGTGATGACCTTCTTGGTGTTCAGGTTGAAGGCGGGGCGGCTGACCATGCCCAGGATGTCCCCGGTCTTGGGGTCCACGGCAATCATGCAGCCGCGCTTGGCATGGAAATGGCGCATGCCTTTGTCCAGCTCCTGCTCCAGGATGGTCTGCAGGCGCATGTCGATGGTGAGGCGGAGGTTGAGGCCGTCGCTGGGGGGCAGGTAGCGGTCGTCCTCGTTGGCCAGCACCTGGCCGCGGGCGTTGTGGCGGTACTCTCGCAGGCCGTTGCGGCCGGCCAGGCGGTCCTGGAACACGGCCTCCACGCCGCTCATGCCCTGGTTCTCATGGTTCACGTAGCCCAGCACATGGCAGAGCATCTCCGGCATCACGTAGGAGCGGCTCATGGAGGACTGCACGGTGATGCCGTGGATACGGGCGCTGCGCAGGGCCTCGCGTATCTTGTCCGCGGTGTCCAGGGGCAGGCCCTTGGCCAGCACAATGTCGTTGCGGATGCTCCTGGTGGGCTCTCCCTTGGCCTTGGCTTCCTTGTTGTACTGTTCCGTGGCGGTCTGGGCTATCTTCTCCACGATGTCCTCGCGGGTCATGAAGCGGGTGCGCTTCTTTGCCGGCACCTGCACGCGCCTGGTGACTTTCTTTCCCTTGGCGTTGCGGGTGGTCACGGTCTTGTACTGCGGCTCGGCGGGGGCGGTGTCCTCCACCTCCATGTGGGAGAGGAAGGGGTAGAGTATTTCCGCCACCAGGCGGTCATGCTGCTCAAAGTAGTGCCTGCACACCTCCGGGTCGTAGTCCAGCAGGCGGTTGGCCTTGGCATCCCCGGGCTTGAGGTTGCGGCGCATGGCGGCCTTCTCCTCCTGGCTGAGCTTGAGCGTGGCGTTTTCCAGCAGCTTGCGGTTGTACTCCTTCACCAGGCCCTGGCGCGCCTTGGGGTCGTCGTCCTCGTCCCAGCGCGGGTCATGGATGGCCTGGTTGTACGCCAGGCCGCCGCACACGGCAATCAGGTCGCGCAGGTGGTAGCGGTCCGCCACCAGGGTCTCGCTCTGGATGTTGTTGGTGAGCATCTCGCCGTTGCGGTCCGTGATGCGGCCGCGGGCGGCGGGTATGATTTCCTTGTCGATGAGCTCCTCTGCGGCAATGCCGCGGCGGTTGTCGGAATCCACAATCTGCAGGTCCACCAGCTTGGCCGCAATGACCCCGGACACCCCCAGCACGAAGCAGCAGAGGAGGAGTGCGCGGGATGCGAATGGAACCTTGGTTTTCATGCAGGCGGGGCGGGGAAATCAGCGGGCAAGGTGCAGGTTGGCGGTCAGGCGCTCACGGCTCCCGGCCATGGAGCCGGCGGTCTCTATCTGGCTGCGGTCTATGTCACGCAGCAGGGAGTTGTCGCGCATCAGGCGCTCGCGCATATCCCAGCGGTTGCTCAGGGCGTGCGTCTTGGCGTGGTACTGGTTGGTGTTCAGCTTGCACAGGGCTATGTCTCGGTGCAGCTTCTCCGTCTCCGTGCGCACGGCCACCTGGCGGTTCTTGAGCACAGAGTAGGTGACGCCGCTTCCGGCGGAAAGGATGGCGAAGACGACCATCCAAACCAGGAAGGGGAAGCCTATGCGGGAAGGATAACGTGAATCAGGCATGGGGAAGGTTCAGAGTTTTTCGATGACGCGGAGCTTGGCGCTGCGTGCGCGGGGATTGGCGGCCAGCTCCGCCTCACCGGCGGTCACGGGTTTGCGGAAGACCTGGCGGGCAGCGTACTCCGGGTTGGGGCGCGGGGCCGGCCATTCCGGGCGGTCTATCTCCGGGCGGGTTACCCGCTCAAAGTAGCGTTTCACGGCGCGGTCCTCCAGGCTGTGGAAGGTGATGACGGCGAAGCGGCCCCCGCTCTTGAGCAGGGAAAGGCCGCTTTCCAGCAGGGCCTCCAGCGCGCCCAGCTCGTCGTTCACGGCTATGCGCAGGGCCTGGAAGCTGCGGGTGGCGGGGTGCTGGCGGCCCTTGCGGGGCAGCACGGTGCAGATGATGTCCGCCAGCTGCGTGGTGGTGGTGATGGGGGCCTTGGCGCGCTCCTGCACAATGCGGCGGGCAATGGCGCGGCTGGCGCGCTCCTCGCCGTACTGCCACAGGATGTCTGCCAGCTCTGCCTCCGGGGCGTGGTTCACGATGTCTGCCGCGCTGCGGGGGGCCTCCGGGTTCATGCGCATGTCCAGCGGGCCTTCCGCCAGGAAGGAGAATCCGCGCTCCGCCTGGTCCACCTGGGGGGAGGAGATGCCGATGTCCGCCAGCAGGCCGTCCACCTGCCCCACGCCGTTGGCGGCCAGCAGCTCCGCTGCGTTGCGGAAGTTCCCGGCGATGACGTGCAGGCGCTCCCCGTAGGCGGCCAGGCGCTGCCGGGCGGCCCGGCGGGCGGCAGGGTCCTGGTCTATGCCCCACACGGTGGCACCCGCCTGCAGCATCAGCTCACTGTGGCCGCCGCCGCCCAGCGTGGCATCCACCAGCACGCGGCCCTCAGCGGGCAGCAGGGCATCCACGGCCTCGCGGGCCAGCACGGTCACGTGGTGAAAGTTCACTGTTTCATCGTTTGCCGCCGTCTCGGTGCGGTCGGCCAGCATGCCGGCGCTCTCCTCCAGCTCGGCGCGGCGCTGCCCTGCCTCTGCGGCGGTCAGCACCTCCACCAGCGGGGCGGGGTGCCAGGCAATCTCCGGCGCGGCGGCGGTCCAGCGGGCCAGCTTGGCATCCACGCCTTCCTCATCGGTGAGCTCCAGCAGGATTTCCGCATGGTTCCCGGTGATGCGGTAGGCCACCAGGCCCTCCTCCGCAGCCAGTGCCTGCGTGAGCCCGCCTACGCGCGCGAGCGAAAAACGCGCCTGGGCGCACGTGGCCAGGGGGGCCTCCACGGCGCGGGCGGCAAGCGCGCGCAGCTCCGCCCCCAGCGTGGCCAGCAGCCCGCGGGAGCCCTTGATGCCGGCATCGCGCATACGCGCGAGAAGAGCCGCGCGCTCTCGCTGCCACCCCTCCAGGGTTTCCGCGGAAAGCGCGTCCTTCTCCCACACCAGCACCCGGTAGCAGCTGCCTGCCGGCCGGTTTGCCGTGATGTGTATGACAGGCGGTTCTTGCATCATGAAAGCATGTGGAACAGTTTGTCCAGTTCTATCTTGGAAATGGCCTCCGGGCTGTTTGTCGCCTCGTAATCCGCGGGTGACCATATCTCGAAATACGTCCCGCGGCCCACGATGGTGGCGTTCTCCCCCAGTTTCAGGCGCTCACGCTGTGGCTTGGGTATCAGCAGCTTGCCCTGGCTGCTCACCTCTGCCTCAAAGCAGCGCCCGGTGATGATGCCGATGTAGCGGTCTATGTCTCCCGGCTCCGCGCCGCGCTGCTCCGCCTGCTGGCGGATGGCCGCTATCTTCTCGGCAAAGCTCTCCTTCGTGTAGCACTTCAGCACGGGGTACTCGTCGAAATTCGCGTCTATCAGCGTCAATGCACCCTCCTGCGCCGCACGCCAGCCCGCTGGAATCGCCACGCGACTCTTCGGGTCCAGCTTGTGCGTCACATTGCCGGTGAACATCACTGTGGATACGCTTCCCATGCCAATAGGTACACTTGGATACACAGCAAGTACACTCCAATACACGCCGAATGTCAAACCTTTTTTCTAACGCTGCCGCGTTTTTGAATTCTGCTTTGGAAACACTACAAAAAACAAGCCCCCGGGCCAGGTGGCCGGGGGCGGGCAGGAAATGCGCTCCGGCAGGTGTCCTAGCGGGCGTTCACCGTCTCCACGCGCACGGTGACCACCCCGGCACGCACCATGCCCAGCTCACGCGCGGCGGCGGAGCTTACATCGATGATGCGGTGGCGGTGGAAAGGCCCGCGGTCTGCAATGCGGCACAGGCAGCTGCGGCCGTTTTTCAGGTTGGTCACACGCACCACGGTGCCGAAGGGCAGGGTGCGGTGCGCCGCATACAGCATGCCGCGCTTGAGCCGCATGCCGGATGCCCCGCGGGAACCCCCGCCCTCGTAAAAGGAAGCCTTGCCCACCTTGCAGTAGGCGGTCTGCCGCGCCGGCGCCGTGCCCGGCAGCAGGTTGCCCGGTGCCGCCGCGGCAGGCGGACCGCCCACAATGGTGGCGTGCGGAATATCCTGGGAGCAGCCCGCCATGAGCAGCAGGGCCGCCAGGGCTGTAACAGCGGAGTAGGCGCGTGCGTTCATGTCTTTTATTCTAACAGGGCTTTCACCAAATGGCAAGGACAAAGCCTGCCGAACGCGAGGCCGAAACGCGCCTGCTCCGTGGAGCTCATTGTAGAGAAGCTGCTGCGGCATGGGTAAAAAACGGCCCGCCTCTCCTTGCGGGGAGGCGGGTGAAAACGATGTTTTCCTGGAGGTTTTGCGGCTTGCTGCTACCACACGGCTTGCCGCGATTGAGCATAGAAGCGGGGTGGCACTCTATTCGCTGCGCCATTCTAGTCTTTGGACTGCGGCGTAGTCAAGTTTTTTGCGGGGGGATGTACCCTTTGCTGTTGCGCGCCCTACGCGGTGATGCTGACGATGAGCTTGTGGAGCACATCACGCGCATCCAGCTGGGTGGAGACAAGCTGGCGGTCTGCCAAGGCACAGGCCTGGAGGTCACGGCGGGCCTTCTTGAGGGTGAGTTTGCGGCAGGTCTTGGCGGCGTTGAACAGGCCGTAGGCGCTCACGGAGCCGTCCTTCTTGAGGGGGAGGAGCTTGCGCCCCTCTGCGGGGAGGTTCTTCAGGTCGGACTCGAAGGCGCGGTAGTTGGCGGTGTTGGGCTGGTAGGTGTCCATGAGCAGGCGCGCGCAGAAGCGGTTGCGCACGGTGGGCACAATGGCGGCGCGCATGATGGAGACGGGCTGCTCCCCGTTGTCCAGCTGCTCGTTCACCAGGTGGATGGCCTGGTGGCAGCTTCCGTTCTCAATGGCGCGGGAGATTTCAAAGATGACACCGTTTCGGGAAACGGCCACCATGAGCTCCACGTCCTCCAGGGTCACCTGGCGGCGGTCCGGCCCCAGGTACACGTCCAGCTTGGCCAGCTCGTTGGCAATCTGGCGGGTGCTCTCGTTCACGCGGTGTACAAAGAGGTCCAGCGCGGCGTTGTCGAAGGTGATGCCGTGGGGGCGCGCCATGTTCACGGTGAGGCGGGAGAGCTCCGCCTCCCAGCCGGGCTGGGTGATGTCAATCTTGCTGCTCTCATGCATCTCCGCCGCGGCGGAGAGCCTCTTGAAGAACACGCGGCGCTTGTCCATCTCCATGGCACTGCACACAAAGAAGGTATCCGGCGGCAGGTTTTCCAGGCAGGCGGCCAGGTCAGCCAGCGCGTTCTGCACGGCCTCGCTGCGGGTGCCCTGGGGCGTATCCCCCATGAAAGTGGCGCCGCGGAGCCACACTACCTTGCGCCCGCCGAACATGCTGATCATCTGCAGGCTGCCGATGACGCGGGCCACAATGCCCACGGCCTCGTCCACCGTGGCGGCAGCCCCGTCTATCGTCTCGTTGCCCCACTCGTCCGTCCCTTCGGTGAGTTCCGCATACTTCTTCTGCGCGGCAGCCGCAGAGGCTCCCTCGTCACTTCCGAAAAACACATAGCTGGCCACGGCACCGGGCATGCCCCCATTACACCAGAAACGCCCCGCAGAGTCAATCCCCATTCTTCCCGGTTGCCGGTGCTCTGCCTTGATTTGTTGTGGCGTTCTCCCCTGCGTGTTGATCCGCCGGGCGGGGTTTCCCTGAGTCGTGTCAGATATACATTAGCCTCATGAGGCTAATTCTCCCAACGCGTAAATTGGCAATTTGGGAGTGGCTTTCAGGGGCATAACGGCCGTCAGCCGATGCTTATGGAGACGAGGAGGTCTGTCATTCGCTTGAGAGCGCGCATGTAGCGTACGCTGGCTGCGGCGGGGGAAATTTGGAGGATGGCAGAGCATTCGTTGTTGCTCAGGTCCTCCAGGTTGCGCATGGAGATAATCTCGCGGTCGGAATCGGAGAGCATGTCCAGCACGCGTCGCACCATCCGGCAGCGTTCCTCCCGCATGATGTTGGTCACGGGTCCGGTGAGGGTGTCAGCAAAGGCGGTCCAGTCACCCAGGGAGGCTTCCATGGAGACCTCCTTGCGCACATCACGCCCGGTGGCCAGCACCACGCGGCTGGCGGCGGCCATGGCCTGCAGCACCATCATGCGCAGCTTGGCATACACCGGGACATCCGGTCGTTTGGCAAAGAAATCCGCATTGCGGCAGCAGTGCAGATAGGCATCCTGCATCAGATCGTCCGCACCCATGCGGCGGCCCAGCTCATTGGACATGCGCAGGGTCACCAGCCGCAGCAGGCGCGGGCGGTATTCCATCCACGCTGCGGAAAGTATGTCCATTCCCTGTGAGAACTCGTCCATCGGCGGCATCATTGTAACACGGCGACAGGGATATAGCGATGACATAATCCCCTGCCTTATACAAGTGCAGGCGCATGCGGATATTCAACAGGCTTTTCTGAAAATCAGACTTGCGCCACAAAAAAGGAGATGGATGGCGGCCTTTTTCACCGGCATACCATATGTCGGTGTTGCACAAAAAATCCAAGTGCTGACTGAGATCCCTTTTTTGGGACTTTATGATTCCGACCGCATGGAATGCAGGACAGAGGAACGTACCATAGGCCGGAATCCCGACAAAGGATACCCCAATGTGGGATTCCGCGTAGTGCGCGAGGACAGGGTAGAGCTAAATAGAGGGGAGTAACCGTGCCCATTTAGCGGGCGATGACGCGGAAGGTGGCCTTGGCGCGGGCACCGTTGGTATTGTCCACGGCGTATACGGTGTGGGTACCGGGGGTGGCGATGGCGAACCAGGAGTTGCCCTCGCGGATGATGCGGAGGGTGTCCGAATGCCAGGTGGTGGCGGCTGGGGGCATGGTGGCGCGCAGCTCGATACGCTCCCCGCGGGCGGCCATGGTGGGGTCCAGGATGACGGCGGAGCCGTTTGCGGGGATGAGGACGGAGGGTGCGCGGTCCCCGTATTTCATGGAATCCAGGGCAAAGAGGCGGGTGGGCCGTGTGCGGGCGTACCACTCGTCGTACCGGGAATCCAGGATGGCGCGGCCCTGCGCGTCATAGTCTGCGGAGACGGTGGGGGGATTTTCCACCAGGGCCAGTTCCGTGGCGCGGCATTCCTGCGGGGTGTCCTGCCGTACGGCGCCGCCGGTGCGGGTGTCAATCTCCACCTCTACCAGGCCGTCCGGCCTGCCGGGGAAGGAGGGGTGCTCCGCAGACCAGGTGTAGGCCAGCACCATGGCGCGGTGGAAGATGGGGCCGGCGCCGGATACGCCGGAGACTTCCTTCATGGGGGAGTTGTCAAAGTTGCCGGCCCACACGGCCACGGTGAATTCACGGGTGAATCCCACGCACCAGTTGTCCCGGTAGTTGGATGAGGTGCCGGTCTTGCACGCGCAGCGGAAGGGGAAGGTGAGTGCGGGCGCGGTGCCGAAGGTGGCGGTTCGGGCGTGCGGGTCGCTCAGGATATCCGCGATGCGGTAGCAGTCCCGCGGGTCGTACAGCGGGGCGGAGCCCAGGGGGGCGGGGTGGGGCAGGGCGGTGTGCAGCTCCGGCAGGGAGCCGCCGCGGGCTATGGCGGAGTAGGCGCGCGCCAGCTGCATGAGGGTGACGTGCGCATTGCCGATGGCCAGGCCCAGGCCGTACTCGTCCTGGTTCCCGGGCAGGGGCATGCCCAGTTTCTCCAGGTCATCCAGGAACTCCTGCACGGAGCCGATGCGGGCCAGGGCCTCCATGGCGGGAATGTTCTGGGAGCAGGCCAGCGCCCGGCGGATGGTGACGGGCCCCAGGTAGTGGCCGTTGTAGTCCGTGGGGGCCTGTATGCCGGTAAGGCTGCGGTAGAGCATGGGTACATCCGCCATCACGGTGCCGGGCCAGGCGCCGTGGCGGAAAGCCTGCAGGTACACGAAGGGCTTGAGCGTGGAGCCGGCGGAGCGCGGGGTGCGGGTGCCGTCCAGCGCGCCGCCGCGGGGGCTGGCGGGGTCCGCGTTTGTCACGCAGGCCAGCACCTCCCCGGTGGCGTTGTGGATGATGACCACGGCGGCCTGGGAGAGGTTGTGGTCCGCAAGCTTCTGCACCTCCTCCGCAGTGGCCTCCTGGCAGGCCTGCTGAAGCTGTAGCTGGATGGTCTGGCGGCCGGGCTGCTGCACGCAGGAGGGCACGGTTTCAGTGAAAGGGTTCAGGCCCAGGTTGTCCGTCACCTCCTCACCCATGGCGGCCAGTATGCGGTTGCGGCGCGCGAGGGCGGCCTGCGGGTGGCGCAGGGGATTCAGGCGGCTGGGGGCCTGCACCACGGCGGCCAGCAGGGCGGATTCCTGCGCGCTGAGCCTGTGGGCGGGCTTGCTGAAATACATCCAGGCGGCGCATTCCGCGCCGCGGTAGTTGTTGCCGTAGTCGGCGTTGTCCAGGTAGGCGCGCAGAATCTGCTCCTTGGTGGTGCCGGACATCTCCATGCGGCGTGCCTGCAGCATCTCCCGCAGCTTGGTGCGCATGTTGCGCGGGGCGTGGCGGTCTGCCAGCTTGCAGAGCTGCATGGTGATGGTGGAGGCGCCGGAGTTGCCGCGGCCGCAGGCGTAATCCCACGCGGCGCGTGCCAGCGCGGGCAGGTCCACCCCGCCGTGGCGCAGGAAACGCCTGTCCTCCGCCGCCATGGCGGCGCGTGCCAGGTAGGCGGGCAGGGGACCGGGCGGCAGGCAGCAGCGGCGCCCCTCCGCATCCTTCATGAACCCCAGCATGGCCCCGTTGCGGTCCTGCACGCGCGTATCCGGCACCTGCGGCACAGGCGCCGGGGATACGCACCAGGGCAGGCCCCACCACAGGGCGGCCACGGACACCAGGCCCAAGGCCATGCCTGCGGTGAGGCTCTTGCGGTGCAGGCGCATCACTTGCTTTGCGGCTGTGTCACCGTAAAGGTCTGCGGAATGGCTAGGCCGTAGTTCTGCGGGGTGTACATCATCTCCGCCTTGGCGGCGGGAGCGGTCACCACGCCGCTCTTGACCACGCGGGCAATGTAGCTGCACTGGAAGGTGCCGCCCGTGCTGGTGAAGAAGGCCACGCTGCCCTTGCCGTACTCCGCGTTGTCCACGCAGCCGGAGCGGCTCCAGCCCAGGCCGGGGTTGTCGCGCAGGGCCTGCGGCACGTCCTGTGAGGTGAGGGCGGGGTTCACGGCCTCGAATGCAGCGGGCAGGCGGTCCTCCAGCACGGTGTAGCGGCCGGTATCCTTCGTGGGCTTGCAGTCCAGCGTCACGCGCACAATGTCGCCCACCTGGAACTGCTCCGTGGCCTTCCAGGTGCCGTCCGGCATGTAGCGCTCATACTTGCGGTGCACCTTGAATCCCTTGTCCACCTGGGCGGCGGGCTGCTCCTTGTTCTGGAAGCCCTCTGCCAGGCCGGAGACGAACACGGTGCCGGATTCCGCGGTGTAGGCGGCGGCATCACCCACGGTGGTGTCCACGCTCCATTTCTTGGCGATGTCCAGCTCATGGCCGTTCACGGCGGCGTGCACGTTGGCCACGTCCGCAGCCTTGATGAACTGGTGCAGCACCATGCAGAGCCAGGCGTTCTCATAGGTGGAGCCGAAGTGCTGGGCATCATAGGCCACGTACTCGCGCACGGCCTTCATGGTGGCGGTGGATTTCGGGTCGCAGGCAATCTGGTCTAGCATGCGCAGGGTGCGCACCGGGGGCAGCACGCTCCACTCCTTGTGCAGGGGGGCGGCGGCAGCCTGCTTGGCCAGGTCGGCGGCGCGGGTATCCCCGTTCAGGCGGGCGGCCAGCGCCAGCGCCCAGCGTATGCGGGCATCCGTATCCTTCTTCAGCGCGGCCACATTGGCCTGCAGGGCCTGGGCGGCGCCGTTGCCCTGCACGGCGGCCAGGGCATACGCGGCCAGCGCACCGGTGGCGGTGCCGGCCTGCTGCGCGGCGGTGGCGGCCAGCATCTCGCACAGCTGCACGCTGCCCATGCCTGCGGGCAGGGGCGTGCCCTTCTCCGCAGCCAGCAGCAGGCTCAGTGCCACATGCGGGCTGAACTCCGTTACGCCGCCGTTGCCCCAGTAGCTGAAACCCGTCTTTTGGGTGAACCTGTCGCGCAGGGTGTCCACCACCTTGGCAATCACCTGGGTGCGGTCTGCATTGGCCGGGTACTGCATGCCGATGCACTGCTGCAGCTCTGTCTGGAAAGCCCAGGGCAGCAGGCGTGAGGCCAGCTGCTCAGAGCAGCCGTAGGGGTAGTGCACCAGCATGTCCATGCCCTGTGCGGCACCCGTGAGCGGGTTGGCGGAGAAGTCCAGGCTCACCTTGCTGTCGCTGCGGAAATCCAGCGAGGCCAGGTCTCCGGCTTTCACGCTTTCCTTGGTTTCAATGGCTTCGTAGATAGCCTCGCGCAGGAAGGGGGTGGCGGGCACCACGTTGAAGGAGAGCTGCGTGGCGTCTGCTTCCGTCACGCCGGCATCTGCGCAGGTGGCGCGCCAGTTCAGGGCCGCGCCGCCGGTGTAGGCCATCTTCACGGGGAAGGAGACGGTGGCGGGGCTGTTGCCGGTAAGGGTGACGGTGCGCTCCGGCTCCGGCACGGTGACATTGCTGCCGCTCAGGCTGATACGCCAGGTCACGGGCGTGTTGCGGCGGTCTGCGGGCAGCAGGTCCGGGTTCATGCTGATGGTGACCGGCACGTCCAGGATATCCCCCAGGGTGGCCTGGGCGGGGGGCGCGGGCTCCAGCATCACGGCCTTGTTCACCTCGTAGCTGCCCTGGCCGGCGCCGAACTTGTCGGCCTCTGCCGCGGCCACGGCCATCACGCGGTAGCGGGTCAGCGTATCCGGGTTCTTGTACTCGGCGGTGAACCGGCCCCGGGCATCCGTGCGCACATTGGCAAGCCACAGGGCGCAGGGGTTGAAATTGGTGCGCAGGGCGGTGGCGGTAGCCTCCGGGCCGTCGTCGTCTCCACCGCCGATGAATACGCCCTTGTTGCCCAGCATTTCCGTCTTGAACGCGTCGCCGTGCATCTGCAGCAGGGTGGAGAAGGAACTCACGCTGCTGTAGATGTTGTTCAGGTAGAAGTGCTGGATGGGGTCCGGCAGGCTGTAGCCGCGGATCTGCAGGGTGCCCTCGTCCTCTGCATACAGGGTCACGCCTGCATTGGCCACGGGGCGGCCGGCGGCATCCTTCACCACGCCGGTAAGGGTGGCGGGGGCACCGGGCTGCTGGGGGCTGGCGGGCTGGTCAATCTGCACGGCCAGGCGCTTGGAGACGGGGTTGACGCGCAGCTCCTTGTTGGCGCGCTTGACAAGGGGCAGGCCGTTGGCGGCGCGCTTGGCACCCGCTGCCTGCACCAGGAACACGGAAACATCCACGCCGGGGGCGTCTGCCTCTCCCAGCGGCACGCTCACCACCGGGTTGGCCACGGTCACGGGCTGCTTGTAGTAGCGCATCACGCCCTCCCGCTCCACGGTAACGATAGCCTCCGTATCCACGGTGGTCTGCACCAGCAGGCGGGCGGTCTCGCCGGGCTCGTACATCTCCTTGTCGCTCACCAGGGCCATGTAGCCGTAGTCCTGGTACTCCCAGGGGGCCTCCTCCCCGGCATCCGTGCCGGCCACCCAGATGGTGGTGGCGGTGCGGAAGGGGCGTCCCTGGCGGTCCATGCCCTCCACGGCCACGCGGTACTCGCCGGCCTCCGGCAGGTTCAGGGGCACGCTCTGCGCGGTGCCGGTCAGGGAGATGTTCTGCTCTGCCACGGTCTGCACCTTGGGCACGTTGCGCGCCACGGAGGTGGAGCCCAGGCCGTAGCGGTAGCTGCGGTAGCTGTGGCGCTGCACGGTGAGCTTGCAGGGTACGGCCTCGCCCGTTACGGGCTTGCCGTCCGTACCCACCGCCAGCAGGGATACCGCGGCGGATTCACCCTTGTCCAGCACGCGGGAGTTGCAGCGCACGCCGGCGTAAACATCGGCGGGGTGGATGGTCCTGGCCTCTGCAAAGCGCACGGAGCGCTGGTTGCCGTTGGTCACGGTGCAGCCGGCCACCAGTGCCACGGGGTTGCCGTTGGCGGGCTTGGAAAGCGCCATGCGGCGGGTGCCGCGGCCATCGCGGTCCAGCAGGCCTGCCGCCGTGGTGGCGGTACCCTCGCCGTCGCCGCGGAAACCGTCTGTCTCCCAGCCCTCGGCATGGTTGCCGAATTCATAGTCCGGGCAGGCATCGCTGGAGAAATCAAAGCTGCGCTCAAAAAGCTCCCAGCTGGCGGATCCGCCGGCCACGGGCGTGCCGTTGAACCCGGCGGCACCGGTGGAAATCTCCACCCACTGCTCCTTGGTATTCACCGTGAGCTGCTGTTTCACCTCAAACTCGTCACGCTGGAACTCCTCCACCTGGATAGGCACGCCGCCGCGGTGGGGCTTGTCCTCCCCGGCCAGGGTGTATTCCAGGCTCAGGTAGCAGGAACCCGGCTTGCCTTCCGGCAGGGGCAGGTCCAGGGCAAAGCTGCCGTCCGCCTCCACCGTCACGGGCACGGGGGTGCCGTTGGAATCCAGCTTGGCGGTGGCGGCGGCCACCTTCGGCACGGAGAACTTGCCGTGGTCTATGGTGCGCAGGTAGCCCTTCACGTGGGCGGTCTCCCCGGGGCGGTACAGGCTGCGGTCCGTGAACATGTACTCCTCCGTGCGGGGCTTGTCCAACTCCTCTGCGGCGCCGCGGTTCAGGGCGGTCTCCGGCCAGGCACCCGTTTCCTTGGGCTGGGCCACGGTGTAGGAATCATTGCCGCTCGCCAGCTGCAGGTAGGCGGTGCCGGGCTGCAGCGTGCCCTGGGCAATGCCGTCCTTCACCTCCAGGGTGCTGATGGACTTGCCCTGGGCATCCTGCATCACCAGGGTGCCGGCGGGCAGGGGCTTGCCGTCGGAAAGGCGGTAGGCATAGCAGAAGAAGGTGCCGCTGCCGGTCTTCCACATCAGGCCCAGGTCCGTGACCTGCACAATACCCTGGTTCACATACCTGGCGCCGGTCTTCTCATGGTCAGCCACCACTTTGCCGTTCACCTCCATAAAGTACATGGCGCTCTCCGGCGCGCCGGGGAAAAGCTCCGCCAGCTTGATATCGTGCGGCTTGCCGTCGCAGGGAATGGGCACCTCCCGGCTCTCCACCACGCCGGGCAGCAGCTGCACCGGGAACACGGTGGGGTGCTTGCGGGCCTCGTCCGCCTCGTCCGTCCACTCGCCCACGGCGGCCACCTTGGCCGGGGTGTACAGGTCACGGAACGCGCTCAGGGCCTTGGCGGGGGCCTCCCCGTGGGATTCCAGGCGGTAGATGTGGGCGGTGGCGGTCTCCATGCTCTCTGCCAGGCAGTGCAGGGTGCGGTCCCCCTTGCTGAGCTTGCCGGCGGCCAGCACGTCCGTATTGATGGTGGGGTGGGCCGGGCACACGCGGCATTCCGCGTGCTCCACGTTCTTGCGGCCCCAGCGCTCTGCGTGGAAATCATCCCCGTGGATGGAGCGCACCTGCATGTCTGCAGCCAGGGTGCCGGTCAGGCCGTCGGTATCCATGTGGAACACGGCCTGCACCACGCCGCGGGCCGTGCCCTTGGCGGTCTTGTACTCCTTTGCCAGCTTGGCGGTGGCCTCTGCATCATAGCGCAGCACCACCTCTCGCCCGTCCACATTGGCCCGGCACACGCCGTGCTCGTGCGCCATGGGGTACTCCTGCACCTTGGCACCGGGAGCCGGGGCGGCGGAGAAGGTCCACTTGGCCTGCGCCAGTGCCTGCTCCAGCACCTGCGGGTCCACCGGCTGCTCCAGGGAAAGGGTGATATCATACTTGCCCAGGCCCGTGCGGGTGCAGGCCAGGTCGTATTCGAAATGCGGCAGGCGCAGGCTGACGATATCCGCGCTGCCGATGACGCCCGTCTCCTCGTTCACGTTCCCCAGGCGCGGCAGCACCAGGGCCACCCGCTGGTTGGGGCCGGGCACGGGCATCTCCGTGTACCACTGGCCGGGCAGTACCTCGTCCGCCGGCAGCTTGAGGAATTCATCCTTGTCGGCATCCTTCACGCCGGCCTGCCAATCACAGGAGCTCTTGTAGCTCTCCCAGTTGGCCAGCACATCCGCCACGGTGGCGGGGCGCACCGCGGCCTTGCGGGTGGAAACCACGCGCTCGTTGTCGGAATAGGGGTTCTCCACCGTCTCAATGGCGGCCTCCTGCACGTTCTGCGCCAGCAGGGCCTCTTGCTTCCCCTGGTAGGCGGAGAAGAACACTCCCTGGCCCAGCTCCATGACCGTGCTGGATTCCGAAGCGTTGGTGTTCAGGCGCTCTGCGGACATGTACCAGGTCTTGGGAGAGCCCTTCAGCAGCTTGCCGGACTTGCCCTTCACGCCGTCTGCCAGGCGCAGGCCGTAGGCGGTCTTGGGCTGCATGGCACCCTTGGCGCGCACCTCCAGGCGGTAGGTGGATACCCACTCCGTCTCCAGCTCCAGGGCAGGGCTCACCGCCACCACGCCCAGCGTGTCTGCGCGGCCCACGTCTGCCGGGTCCACCACGCTCTCCGGGTAGGTCACGGTCATGATGGTCTTGCCGGGGGTGCCGGCCTCCCACATGTTGGTGGTTACATCTGTGGGTTCCAGCGCCTGCTGCACGGGGGCGGCGGGCTTGGCGGGGGTGTTGGCTGCCGGCTTGGCGGGGGCCTTGCCGCGCGGCGCGGCAAAGGCGGGCAGGGCGGCTGCGGCTACTCCGGGAATGGCCAGGGCCATGGCGGTAAGGAGATGGCGGGTCATAGCTGATAGGTATATATGTTCGGGATGAAAAAACGGGGTGGATACGCGCCCGGGAGGATCCCGGGCGGTAAACTTTCGTCAACTACTTATATACACTATCCTCCCCCGCAGGCGCAAGCCTGAAATGTGTAATATGACACCGCCCGGGGCAAGCGGTAATGTTATTTGTCCTGCAGGTAGGCGCGGAGCTGATCCAGGGCGCGGGCGCGGTGGGAGATGCTGTCCTTCTGCGCGGGGGTGAGCTGGGCCATGGTGCAGGAGAAGCCGTCCGGGATGAAGAGCGGGTCGTACCCGAAGCCTTCCGTGCCGGCGGGGGAGAGGGTGATCTGGCCCTCCACGGTGCCGTAGAAGGAGGCAATCTCCTTGCCGTTCTCCGCCAGGGAGATGGCGCAGGCGTAGCGGGCGGTGTACGGAGCCTGGCCGGGCAGGGCGGCAAGCTCTCGCAGGAGCTTGCGGTTGTTCTCCTCATCCTCCCCGTGGGTGCCGGCAAAGCGCGCGGACATGATGCCCGGCGCGCCGTTGAGCAGGTCCACGCACAGGCCGGAATCATCCGCTATCACCAGGCCGGGCACGCGGGCGGAGACGGTTTCCGCCTTGATGGCGGCGTTGGCGGCAAAGGTGCGGCCGTCCTCCACGGGGTCCGGGATTTCCGGGTGCTCCAGCATGGTGTGCAGCTCATAGCAGTCCGGCAGGATGCGGGCGATCTCCTTGGCCTTGTGGGCGTTCTTGGTGGCAATGGTGACGGGAATCTTGTTCATGGCGTTTCTTGCTTGGAGAGGATGGGTGACTTGTGGTTGAGCACGTGGGTGACAAAGCGGTAGATGACAAAGAGGCTGATGACGCCGCATGCCAGGTCCGACGTGGCCTGCGCGAGCCAGATTCCCATGTCCCCCGGCAGCAGCGGCGGCAGGATGAACAGGCAGGGCAGCAGCACGATGAGCTGGCGGGAGAGGTTCAGCAGGATGCTGAGCACGGGGCGGCCTATGGCCTGGAAGAAGTTGCCGATGACAATCTGGGAACCCACGATGGGGAAGACCAGCGCCATGGTGCGCATGCCGCGCACGGCTATGGAGAGCAGCTCCTCGCGGTGCGGGTCGTCCTGGCGGATGAAGGCGGCGGCCACCTGCTCCGGCACCAGCTCCGCTATGAGCCAGCCCGCGGTCATGATGGCCACCCCCGCCCAAATCGCCTTGTACAGCACGTCCTTCACGCGCTTGTAGTTGCCCAGCCCCAGGTTGTACCCGGCTATGGGCTGCATGCCCTGGGTCACACCCAGCACCACCATCACAAAGAGGAAGAGCACGCGGTTCACGATGCCGAAGGCCGCCAGGCCCATCTGCCCGTCATACGCCACAAAGAGCTTGTTGAAAACCACCACGATGACGCAGCCCACGATGTTGAGCAGGCAGGGCGGCAGGCCCACGGTGCAGATGCGCCGCGCGTACTGCAGGCTGGGGGTGTATATGCCGCGCTTGAAACGCAGGATGCTGGTGGCGCGGCAGTAGTGCGCCAGCACCCAGGCCAGCGCCGCAGCCTGGGCGCCGATGGTGGCCAGGCCGGCGCCCACCATGCCCCAGCCCAGCATGTAGATGAACACGTGCGCGCCCAGTACGTTCATTACCAGTGAGATGAGCAGGCTGCCCATGGCCTTGTGCGGGTAGCCGCTGGCGCGCATCAGGTGGTTCAGGTTGAACAGGAAATACGTGACCGGGCAGCCCAGCATAATGATGCGGGTGAAATCCATGGCCGGGCCCAGCGTGTGGGCGTCTGCGCCGAAAAAGCGCAGGATGTCCTCCAGCCACAGCAGGGGCAGCCAGCCCACGGTGATGCCCAGCAGCATGCTGAGCCACAGGCAGTTGCCCAGCACGCGCTCCGCGTTCCCGTGCTTCTGCTGCCCCAGGAAGATGGAGGATGCCGCCGCACTGCCCAGCCCCACCATGGCGCCGGCCGCGGCGGTCAGGTTCATGAGCGGGAACACCAGCGCTATGGCCGCTATGGCGTACGCATTGCAGCACTGGCCTATGTAGATGGAATCCACCACGTTGTACAGGGCCATGGCCGCCATGCCGATGATGGAAGGCAGGGAATAGCGCAGCAGCAGGCGCCCCACGGGGTGCTCCTCCAGTGCCGCTAGTTTTGGGTCTCTCTCCATTTTTGCGCGCGCACCATACGCGCGTGCGGCGGTTTTGTCAAGGCGGAAGCGGTGCAGCAGGGGCGGGCAGGGGGCTTTTTGCGTAATAACGAATATTTGCTCTTGTGGGGAGCGGGGTGGGGGTGGTAGTATAGGCGGTATGCTGCATTTGCCCCGCCTCCACACCCTGTTTTCCCTGCTGGCCGTGCTGTTTGTATGGCTGGCGGCGTGTGCCTGCGCGGCAGAGCGCCTGGAGCGCGCCACGGTGGACGGGCAGGACTATGTGAAACTGGCGGACCTGTGGAAATTCTACAAGTTCCAGCCCATGAGCGGGCGGCCCGGGTTCAGCACCTTCGGCGCCGGGAACCGCCAGGTCTCCGTGCGCGCCGGCAAGCAGGATTTCTATGTGAACAACTACCGCTACGTCCTCTCCTACCCCGTGCGTGAGGTGAACGGCAGCCTGATGATTTCAGAGACGGACCTGGAGAAGCTGGTGGACCCCGTGCTGCGCCCCAAGTACTCCATGAACGCGGGCACCATACGCACCGTGGTGCTGGATGCCGGGCACGGCGGGCATGATGCCGGGGCGGTAAGCTCCTACAGCGTGGAGAAGAACTGCAACCTGGAGCTGGCCCACCGCGTGCGCAAGCTGCTGCAAAAGAGCGGCTACCGGGTAGTGATGACCCGTGACAAGGATTTCTTCCTCACCCTGCAGCAGCGCGTGGAGATTGCCAACAGGGTGCCGGATTCCATCTTTGTGAGCATCCACCACAACTCCGGCGGGCGTGATGCCAAGGGCATCGAGACCTTCACCCTGGCCCCGCACGGCACCACCTCCCCCTTTGCCCGCACACGCCGCATGGAGGAGCTTTCCGGCAACAACCAGGACAGTGAGAACATTGCCCTGGCCACCGCCGTGCACAGCCGCGCCATCAAGAACACCGGCGCCGTGGACCGCGGTATCCAGCGCGCTCGTTTCAGCGTGCTCTGCACCATCAACCGCCCCGCCATCCTCTTTGAGGGCGGCTTTGTCTCCAATGCGGACGAGGGCTCCAAGATTGCCACGGAGGAGTACCAGAACAAGCTGGCCAAGGCCATCTGCGAGGGCATTGTGGCCTACAGCAACACCGTGTGCTCCAGCCGCCCCAAGTCCACCCAGCTGGCCAACACCAGCAAGAAGGGCAGCGGTGCCGCCACTGCCGGCTCCAAGCCCGGAACCCAGGTGCGCACCAGTATCTCCGGCAGCCGCGCCCGCCAGCTCCAGAGCACCAACAAGACAGGAAACTCCCGCAAATGATCCGCCGCCCCGCCATGCGCTGCCTGCTGCCCGCACTGCTGCTGGCCCTGCTGCCCGCCGCCGCCGTCACCGGCGACGGCACCCGCTGGCACGGCACCCGCGTGGGGGATGTGGACTACCTGCCGCTGGAGGACATTCGCAGCTTCTACAAGCTGCTGCCCGTGGACCGCGGCAGGAACGTGCGCTCCGTGGGCAACGGAGACCTGAGCCTGGTATTCGGCCCGGATGCCCGCACCCTGGGCATCAACGGCATCAGCTGCACCCTCTCCTACCCCACGCAGACGGACGGCAAGGGCGACCTGCTGGTATCCAAGGCAGACATGGTCAAGCTCATCGACCCCGTGCTGCGCCCCACCTACATACCGGACCGCCGCCCCATCCGCACCGTGGTGGTGGATGCCGGCCATGGCGGGCATGACCCCGGCACCGTGTGCGGCACCGTGAGGGAGGCGGACATCGTGCTCCAGGTGGCACAGGCGCTCAAGAAGGAGCTGGAGACGCGCGGGTTCACCGCCGTGCTCACCCAGACCGGCAACCGCTACCTCTCCGACCAGCAGCGCATCGACGCCGCCAACATGGCGCAGGATGCCCTCTTCATCAGCCTGCACCTGAACAGCGGCCGCAGCGACTACAGCGGCGTGCAGACCTACACCCTTGCCCCCGCCGTGCCCGGCGGGCGGGAGCTGCCCGCCAACGGGAACGATGCCGCCAACGCCGCCCTGGCCATGGCCCTGCAGGCATCCCTGGTGCGCCGCTGCGGCGCTGCAGACGGCGGCTGCCGCCATGCCCGCTACAGCATGCTCAGCTCCGTAAAATGCCCCGCCGCCATGGTGGAGCTGGGGTACGCCACCAACAAGGCGGAGGGCGCCGCCCTCTGCACGGAGGAATACCGCAGCCGCCTGGCCCGCGCCCTGGCAGAGGGCGTGGAGACCTTTGCCCGCCTCATGGACCCGGAGACGGTGCTGAAAGAATCCGCCGGAACCCCCGGCAAGTCCCCCGCCGCAGCCGCGCGCCCTGCGGAACCCGTGGATATCAAGCCCGTGGAACCCGCAGCACCCGCCCGCCGCGCCGCCGGCACATCCACCACTACCACCCGCCGCCCCGCGCAGGGCGGCACCACCCGCCGCGGCACCGCCGCGCAGAACAGGCAGGCCACCCCCGCCAGGCAGAATACCCCCGCCAAGCCCGCCGCCCCGGCGCGCAGCACCCGCACCGCCCCCGCCACCCCCGGCTCCGCCCAGCCCCTGCGCCGCACCACCCCCACCAATCCCGTAAAACCCAGCAGGAACGCCCCCATTGCCCAGCCGCGCACCCCTGCCGCCCCCGCCAAACCCGCCACCCCCACCAGGCAG
>JAUNQN010000006.1:82467-92448 GCA_030536145.1 Akkermansia sp. | reverse complement strand
CGGCACGGGCGGCGAACGGGAGAGGGCCGGGCCCTGACGCGGGAACAGGAGCGGAAACTGATGTCGATGCTGGTGGACAAGACACCCATGCAGTACAAGTTCCCCTTCGCCCTGTGGAACAGCAGGGCGATCCGCGACCTCATCCGTGCGGAGTTCGGCGTGAAGGTGTCGCGCCGCACCGTGTGCCGCTGCATGGCCCGCAACGGCTTTACCCCGCAGGGGCCTGAGAAGCGCGCCCGCGAGCAGAGGCCTGCGCAGGTCCGGCGGTGGATGGAACGCGTCTACCCGCGTATCCGCATGGCGGCCAAGCGCGTAGGCGCGGAGATATTCTGGTGCGACGGGACCGGAGTGGGCACCCGCACGGGTTTCCGGCGCGGATACGCCCCCAAGGGGAAGATTCCGCTGCTCGCCGTCACCTCGGTCGTGTCGTGCCGCGTGAGCATGATATCCGCCGTGAGCAACCGCGGCGCGCCGAGTTTCCGTGCCTACACCGGGCCGATGCGCATGCGCAGGTTCCTGCACTTTGCCAAGGCTGTCGCGCACGACAGTGCAGCGGGAAAGGTGGTCCTCATCGTGGACAACCTGCGCGTGCACCACGCCAAGCTTGTGAGGGCATGGGCGGCACGGCACCGCGATAAGATCAAGATTTTCTACCTGCCTGCATATTCCCCGGAACTGAACCCGGACGAACTGGTCAACAGCGACCTGAAAATCGGCATAGGCCAGCGAGAGCCGGCTAAAGACAGGAGGGAACTTGAGCGGCAGGTATGCGAGCACATGGATGGGGTCAAGGCGAACCCGGAAAAGGTCGCTGCCTTTTTTCAAAAACAGAGTGTGAGATATGCAGCCGATTAGCGACACGTTATGCGTCTAGGTCAATAACCGTCCCAACGCCCACTTTGCTGTGCTGAACGGCATGGGGCTGGTCAAGCAGGTTGCGTCCACTCCTGAGCCGACGACGGGCACTCTGTCCCTGCTGGCTCTGGCTGGCCTCTGCGCTCGCCGTAAGTAAGCGCCGAAATTTTCCTGAAAGGGAACAAGGCTCCATCAGCTGCAGCGGGTGGAGCCTTGTGATTAAGGGGGCATGCACGTGTGTGGGCGCGTAACCTGACGTGATTTTTAGAACAAGTCAAAAGACTTTTGGGCTTTTTTCTCTCGTACGTCGTTGGGGAGCCCACAAGGTGAAGTCTGTGCGCTTGCAAGAAAGATTGCGGCGGTACCCTTAATGGGGTACCGCCGCTGCCGGAGCCTTACAGATTGGCATCCGGGAATTTGTCTTTGAGCGACTGGATGAGTTCAGGAATCCCCCCATGCCGCCTGGCTTGGCCCAGCAGCTCCTGCATGGCAAGCATGCCTGCTGCTATCCGGGAGAGGTCGCGCCTCCAGTTGGTCATGGAGTCCAGGGGCTTCCTGGCCACCTCGCGCTCTACGGGCAGGTGCTCAGGCAGGCGGGAGGCGCGCAGCAGGAGCATCAGGGTATACAGCTCGGCATCGTTCGGCGTGCCGGCAGCCTCCGTCAGCTGGTGGGTGGAGGGGTCGTTCAGGAAGGAGAAGGCGCGGTTCAGCACCACGGCCATTTCCGTCTCGCTCATGCCCAGCTTGTGGTCCATAAACTTCACGCGGGCCAGGTCGGCCCCGGCATCCAGCAGGGTCTTGGCACATTCTGCATTCATGCGTATGCGCCAGAATCCGTCGTACATAGGAGAGGTGGGCAGGGCACCGTTCAAGGTGTAGGCCAGGGCGGTATAGTCGTCACACACCGGGGCGTTGATATCCGGCACATGGGGCAGGATGAGGCGGAGGCTGCAGATGGCCCCCTCCCTTGCAAACACGGCAAAGGCGCGCTGTGCCATGGCGGGGGTGATGGTGAGGCCGTGGGCCAGGAGCTTGTTCCAGAGAGCGGGGCCATTGAACAGGGCCACGGATTTGGTCATGCCGGCCTCTATCAGGCAGCGGCACTGTTCCTCTTCGGTGAACTGGTTCAAGGGGTGCTCCTCCAGCAGGGCATCCAGCTGGGCGGGGTTGTTCCTGTATGCGGCTATGGCTGTAAGTATGTTTTCAATCATATCGAGAACGGGTGGGTTCCCTATTATTGTAGGCACTGCCGTGCGGCGTGTTAAGCCGGAAAAGCCCGCTTTGTGCATTTTGCCTTTCAACATGCGGCATGGCGTGGTAGAATGGCTGGGCAGAGATGGAAGTGGATACGGAACAGAGAATCCGGCTGATGGATGATGTGCTGGCGAGCCAGGTGGCGGCGGGCGAGGTGGTGGAGCGCCCGGCCTCAGTCATCAAGGAGCTGGTGGAGAACAGCATCGACGCCGGGGCCAAGTGCATACGCGTGGAGATAAGGCGTGGCGGCGTATCCCTGATGAAGGTGAGCGACGACGGCTGCGGGATGGGCCGCGCGGATGCGGAGCTGTGCCTGCAGCGGCACGCCACCAGCAAGCTGGTGGATGCGGCGGGGCTGTTCGACATAAGGCAGCTCGGGTTCCGCGGGGAGGCCCTGCCGAGCATAGCCTCCGTATCCCACATGCAGATTACCACGCGGCGGCCGCAGGATGTGGAGGGCTCCCGCGTGACCTGCGACGGCGGGATAGCGGAGCCGCTGATGAGCGCGGGCTGCGCGCCCGGCACGGAAATCAGCGTGACGAACCTTTTCTTCAACACCCCGGTGCGGCGCAAGTTCCTGAAGAGCGACGAGACGGAATCCGGCCATGTGGAGCACCAGGTGAAACTGCATGCGCTGGCGTTCCCCGGCATACGCTTTATCTTTGTGAAGGAGGGGCAGGTGGTGTTCGATGTGCCGGCCACGCACGACACGCGGCGGCGCATAGCGGATTTCACGGGGCGCGAGGTGGCCGCGCGGCTGATGCGCATGCGCCCGGCGGATGCGCCAGGCGTGCGCGTGAGCGGGTACCTGATGCCGCTTTCCGCCGCCAACCGCAACCGCCGCATGCAGTATATCTTCCTGAACGGCAGGCCTATAGACGACCCCATCATCATGCGGGCCGTGCGGGATGGATTCGGAGGTTTCCCCACGGGGCTGCACCCGGGCCTGTTCCTGTACCTGGAGGTGGACCCGGCGCTGGTGGATGTGAACGTGCACCCGGCCAAGCGTGAGGTGCGGTTCCGCCGCCCGTCGGAGGTGACGCTGGCGGTGGTGGATTCCGTGGCGGCCACGCTGGCGGCCCATGCCCGCGGCGAGCGGGATACGGAAGCCCCGGAGCCCGCCGCCGCCCCTGCGGCAGAGAAACCCGCTGCCGCGCCCGCCCCCTTCAAGCTGCGCCCTATCCTGGAGCCGCAGCAGGCGGAGCTGGAGCTGCCGCCCGCGCCGAAGCCGGAACCGCGCCCCGCGCGCCAGGCTGCCGCCCCGCAGGCCCGGCCGGCACCTGCGGAACCCGCGCCCGCGCCGCACGGGGCAGGGGAGCAGCGCCCGACCGCCCCCTCCCCCGCTGCCGTGGAGGAGGAAGATCCGGACCTGCCGAATTTCCGCCACATCGGCACGCTGCACGGCAGCTATGCCCTGTTTGAGAACAGTGAGGGCCTGGTGCTGCTGGCACCGCGCGCCGCGCGGGAACGCATCATCTTTGAGCGCCTGCTGCAGAGCCACAAGCGCCCCGTGGCCAGCCAGCGCCTGCTGGTGCCGGAGATACTGGACATGGATGCGCGCGACATGGGCATAGCGCTGGAGGTGAAGGTGCAGATGGAGCAGGCGGGGTTCCTTATCTCCCTCTTTGGGCGCAACACGCTGCGCGTGGAGGCCGTGCCGGCCTTCCTGCCCCTGCGGCGGGTGGCCCCCTTTGTGAACGAGCTGCTGCAGCTGTTCACCCGCGGGGAGGTGCGCCTGAACCGCTCCCGCAATCCCTTTGAGCCCTTTGCCATCCAGCTGGCGCGGCAGTATGCCCGGCAGGAGGACACGGAGCCGCTGCTGGCGCGCCCGCTGCCGCTGCTGGCGGAGCTGCTGCGCTGCGAGATACCCTACTGCACCCCCACGGGCAAGCCCACGCTGCTGCCCTTTGCCCTGAGCGAGATCAACCGCAAGTTCCAGGCACAGTAAGCCTTATGAAAGAAGTAGTCTACAACGGAAAGTTCCTGAACATGGCCAAGGAGGGCCGCTGGGAGTTCTGCGAGCGCGTGAACGATACGCGCGCCGCCATGATTTTTGCCTGCACGCCGGAGAACCGCGTGCTGCTGGTGGAGGAGTTCCGCCCGCCCGTGGGCAAGCCCTGCCTGTGTTTCCCCGCCGGGCTGGTGGGTGACCTGGGCTCCCCGGAATCCGCCGCCACCGCCGCCATCCGTGAGCTGGAGGAGGAAACAGGCTACACCGCCGCGGAGATGCAGTTCCTCTTCGACGGCCCCTCCTCCCCCGGCCTCACCTCGGAGATGCTCTCCTTTTTCCTGGCCCGCGGCCTCTCCCGCGTTTCCTCCGGCGGCGGCGTGGAGGGCGAGAACATTACCGTGCACGAGGTGCCCCTGGATACCATCGACACCTGGCTGGCGGAGATGGACGCCCGGGGCGTGCTCATCGACGCCCGAATCTACACCGGGCTCTATTTCCTGCAGAAGGGCAGGTGATACCGGCTTGCCATTATGGGGAAAATGGCGTAGAATAGGCGCGCTATGGAAAGTTTCGATGAGAGAATGGAGGAGCTGATGGATGACCTGTCCGTGTTCGAGGACTGGACGGAGAAGTACGAGTACATCATCGATTTGGGGCGCAAGCTGCCGCCCATGCCGGAGCGGTACCGGGAGGATGCCAATCTCATCAAGGGCTGCCAGAGCCGCGTGTGGGTGGGCACGGAGCTGGCGGAGGGGCGCCTGGTGGTGCATGCGGACAGCGATTCACTCATCACCAAGGGGCTGATTGCCATCTTTATCCGCCTGCTTTCCGGGCTTGCGCCGCAGCAGGTGATGGAGGCTGACCTGGCACCGCTGCATGAGAGCGGGCTGAAGGAGCACCTGGCCTCCACCCGTGCCAATGCGCTCAATACCATGGAGGCCACTATCCGCGCCGCCGCCGCTGCGCTGGCCTGACCACCCCTTGCCCTGCCGCACACCATGCCGGATACCCTTTCCCGCCTGATAGAGAGCCGCCTGCAGCAGCTGCCGCCGCATACGGATGCCTACCGCGTGACGGACGGCACGGTATGGCCCGGCGTGTTTATCGATGCGCTGGCGGACCGCCTGCTGGTCTCGCTGCGTGATACCGGGGTGCCGCGCGGTCTGCGCGAGCTGCTGGCCGCCACGGGGCGCCCGGTGTTCGTTAAGCGGCTGGACAAGGACGTGAAGGAGGCGCCGGTGCAGCTGTGCGGGCCGGAGCTGCCGCTGCGCTTCCAGATTCAGGAATGCGGCGTGCGCTATATCATGGATATGGCGGCGGGGTATTCCCAAGGGCTGTTCCTGGACCAGCGAGACAACCGCGCGGAGGTGCGCCGCCGCTGCCGCCGCGGCATGAAACTGCTCAACACCTTTTCCTACACGGGCGGGTTTTCCGTGTGCGCCGCCATGGCCGGGGCGCAGGCCACCACGCTGGACCTGGCCCAGCCCTGCCTGACCTGGTGCAGGGAGAACATGCAGGCCAACGGCATAGACCCGGAGCAGCACTTCTTCTGCAAGGGGGACACCCTGCATTGGCTGGACCGCTTTGCCCGCCAGGGCCGCAGGTTCGATGCCATTGTGCTGGACCCGCCCACTTTCTCCCGCGACGAGAAGGGGCGTATCTGGCGCGTGGAGCGGGATTACGGCGACCTGGTGGCCAAGGCTGCCGCCTGCCTGGCCCCCGGCGGCTGGATCCTGTGCACCACGAACTGCCGCAAGCTCTCCCACGCCGGGTTCCGCAAGCTGGTGGCCTCCGGCGCTCCCGGCGCCCGGCTCACGCCTGCGCCCATGACCTTCGATTTTGACGGCGAGGACTACCTGAAGTGCCTGTGGGTGGAGAACCTGCCGCTGCGCTGAGGTGGCAAAATGCCCCCGGTTTTCCCAAATTATCCCAAAGACAGGCACCCCCCTGCTCCCGCAAGATTTTGGGGAGTTCTCCGCAGCACGGGGAAGGGGGCAGGAATAGGAAAGGTGCTGCGGCACCACCCGCCGAATGCATGGATTCCTGCGCGGTTTCACCGCCTTCCGGGCTTTCATTGCGATGGTTCGGAAAGGTGAAAAGGTTGTGTCATACAACACAATATCTTGTATACATATCGCAAACCATGCCCCATATCCTGTGCAAGGAAAAATAAAGAAAATGCTTGCCAAGAAGGCCGAGAGGTGGTAGATTGGGAGCGTCCCTGCGCACCTCCGGGAAGCCGGAGAAAGCCGGGCGGGGAACGTCACCTTTCAACCAGAATCCTTACAAGCAGTTATGCCTGAAATCATCAAACGCAACGGAAAGCGGGAACGCTTCGAGACCTACAAGGTACAGCAGGCCATCGAGAAGGCGTTCCATGCCTCTCAGGAAGAGTACAACCCCCTGGTGTATGCCAACGTGCTGGATGTGCTCAAGACGGAGGAGTACATCCCCGTGGAGAAGGTTCAGGACATCATCGAGCGCGAGTTGATGAGGGCAGGCGCCTTCGACACCGCCCGCAATTTCATCAAGTACCGTTTCCTGCACAAGCTGCAGCGCGAGCAGGTGGCCGGCGTGTACCAGGGCAACACCTGGGTGGACTGCAAGCAGACCATCGACGAGTACATCGGCAACACGGACTGGCGCATCAAGGCCAACTCCAACACCACCTACTCCAACGCGGGCCTGGTGAACAACACCGCCGGCAAGGTGATTGCCAACTACTGGCTGGACCAGGTGTACTCCCCGGAGGAGGGTGCCGCCCACCGCAACGGCGACTACCATATCCATGACCTGGACTGCCTGACGGGCTACTGCGCCGGCTGGAGCCTGCGCAACCTGCTCAACGAGGGGTTCAACGGTGTGCGCAGCCGCGTGAACAGCCGCCCGCCCAAGCATTTCCGCGAGGCCCTGGGCCAGATGGCCAATTTCCTGGGCATCCTGCAGAGCGAGTGGGCCGGTGCCCAGGCGTTCAGCTCCTTCGATACCTACCTTTCCCCGTACCTGTTCAAGGACCAGCTGCCGTTCGAGGATGTGAAGAAGGCCCTGCGCAGCTTTGTGTACAACCTGAACGTGCCCTCCCGCTGGGGTCAGAGCCCGTTCACGAACGTGACCATCGACTGGACGGTGCCGCGCGACCTGCGCGAGCAGTCCCCGTTCTCCGGCGGCGCCCATATCTTCGAGGGCCTGAAGGACGAGGCCCTGACCGCCATTGCCAGGGAGCGCGGCGTGGAGAAGCTCACGCAGCTGACCTACAAGCATTTCCAGCCGGAGATGAAGGTGATTCAGCGCGCCTTCTACGAGGTGCTGACGGAGGGCGACAGCACGGGCCAGCCGTTCACCTTCCCCATCCCCACGGTGAATATCACGGAGGATTTCGACTGGGAGGACGAGAACGTGCCGCTGCTCTTTGAGAATGCCGCCAAGATTGGCTCCTCCTATTTCCAGAACTTCATCGGCTCCCAGTACAAGTACGATGAGAACGGCAACAAGGTCATCGACGACGAGGCCTACAAGCCGGATGCGGTGCGCTCCATGTGCTGCCGCCTGCAGCTGGACCTGCGTGAGCTGCTCAAACGCGGCGGCGGCCTGTTCGGCTCTGCGGAGATGACCGGCTCCATCGGCGTGGTCACCATCAACCTGGCCCGCCTGGGCTACCTGTACAAGGGCAACAAGAACCTGCTGTTCAGCAAGCTGGGCGAGCTGATGGACCTGGCCAAGAGCACGCTGGAGAAGAAGCGCGTGTTCATCACGGAGCTGTATGAGCGCGGCCTGTACCCCTACACCAAGCGCTACCTGCCGCACCTGCGCAACCATTTCTCCACCATCGGCCTGAACGGCATGAACGAGATGCTGCGCAATTTCTCCGGCGACACGATGAACACCACCACGCCGGAGGGTATCGCCTTTGCGGAGGAGGTGTTGCATTTCATGCGTGAGCGCATGCGCGACTACCAGTCCGCCACGGGCAACCTGTACAACCTGGAGGCCACGCCGGCAGAGGGTACCACCCACCGCTTTGCACGCGAGGATGCCAAGCGCTTCCCGGACATCATCCAGTCCGGCACGCCCGGCCACCGTTACTACACCAACAGCTCCCAGCTGCCCGCCAGCTACACGCAGGACCTGTTCAAGGCCCTGAAGATGCAGGACAAGCTGCAGTGCTGCTACACTGGCGGCACGGTGTTCCACATGTACATGAACGAGGCTATCTCCTCACCGGAGGCCTGCCGCGACATCGTGCGCAAGGTGCTCACCAACTTCAAGATGCCCTATATCACGGTCACGCCGCTGTTCTCCGTGTGTGAGAAGCACGGCTACCTGAAGGGCAGGCACGACTACTGCCCGCTGTGCGACGAGGAGCTGATTGCCCGCGCCCGCAAGGAGGAGCAGCCGGAGCTGCCCCTGGGCATTTAACCCGTTTCACCAGAACCCACCTACATTACACCTACAACCATGAGCGAGAATACAATCAAAGGAATTGTGAAGAGCGACGAGCAGCTCCTGCAGGAGCACGCCGACGAGCGCACCAAGTGCACCGTGTACACCCGCGTGATGGGCTACCACCGCCCGGTGGAGACCTTCAACGCCGGCAAGCAGGGCGAATTCGAGGAGCGCGAGCACTTTGTGGAGCCCTGCGGCTGCGGGGATGCCATCCTGAAGTAACTTCCCACCCATTCCGGGGGTGCCTGTCTCACCGCAGGCACCCCTGGTTTCTTTTTTTCCTGCCGCCCGTGCGCCACCCTGCCGACATCACCCCCCTGACATTCCTGGACTACCCCAAGAAGGCGGCCTGCATCCTGTGGTACACCGGCTGCAACCTGCGCTGCCCATACTGCTACAACCCGGAGCTGGTGCTGCGCCAGTACGGCGGAAGGGATGAAATCTCTTTCTTGGAGGAGCGCCGAGGGTTCCTGGATGCCGTGGTGCTCTCCGGCGGGGAATGTACCCTGAACCCGGATATCCTGGAGCTGTGCCGCACCATCAAGGGCATGGGCTACCTGGTTAAGATAGACACCAACGGCAGCAACCCGGAGGTGGTGCAGGCCCTGGCAGACGAGAAGCTCATCGACTACGTGGCGGTGGACAACAAGATGCCCTCCCGCCGCAGCTGGCACCTGCCCGGCGGTGCGCTGCTGTTCGACCGTTTCTGCGCCACGCTGCGCGTGCTGCAACAGCACGCCCTGCCGCATGAGGTGCGCACCACCGTGCACCCCGCGCTGCTGGATGAGGCGGATATCCTGCGCATGATCCATGAGACCCACGCCCAGGGCTACCGCGATACCTACTACCTGCAGCTCTTTTTCCACGACGACCCGCAGATGAAGACCCTGGGGAACATGCCGCCCCCGGAGCGCCGCTATGACCGCCGCCTGCTGGATGAGACCAGCCCGCTGAAAATAGGCTACCGCAATTTCCCGGAAGACCGGTTCAAGTACTGATTCCGCCAGCGGCGCGGATTCCCCCCCCTTTTTTTGCAAAAATAGAACCGCCGGCCGGTAGGCCGACGGTTCCATCCTAATCAATTACACTTCCTTTTGAGAAGATTGTCTTACTCGGCAGCGGGAGCCTCCGGAGCCTTCTCGGGAGCGCCCTCGGGAGCCTTGGGACCCTTGCCGCCGCGCATGCCGGGGCCGTGGCCACCGCGCATACCGCCGCGCATGTTCTTGCGGGCCTCGCCCATCTTCTTGCCGAATTCCTCGCGCATGGCCTTCTTCTCCTCGTCGGAGAGCTTGCCGTCCTTGTCGGTGTCAAACTTGTCCAGCATCTCCTTCTGCTTCTCCGGGTTCATGCCGGGGAAACCCTTGGGACCCTGACCCTCACCGAAGCCCTTGCGACCCTCAGCCATCCGCTTGGAGAACTCCTCGCGGGCCTCGCCCATCTTCTTGCCGAATTCCTCGCGCATGGCCTTCTTCTCCTCG
>JAUNQN010000006.1:79481-82367 GCA_030536145.1 Akkermansia sp. | reverse complement strand
CCTCGCGCATGGCCTTCTTCTCCTCGTCGGAGAGCTTGCCGTCCTTGTCGGTGTCGAACTTCTCCATGAGCTCCTTGTTCTGCTCCGGGTTCCACTGGCCGCGCTTCATACCGCCGCGCTGGCCGCGCTGGACACGCTGGCCGTGCATACCCGGCATGCCGGGCTGGCCGCCCTGCTGGGGAGCGGCGGGGGTGTTCTCGGGGGCGTCCTGAGCGAACAGGGGAAGGGATGCAAGTGCTGCAATCAGAATGTACTTTTTCATGGTGTGTGTGGATACGGTTGATATGTTCTGTCTCCACTGTACAGAACGTCAGCTGCTACTGTTTTTCAACAAGCTATGGATTTTTTTCCTATTTTTTCACGTAGTAGCGCACGTAGTCCACCTCCATCTTGCAGGGGTACTGGGCGGCATCCGGGGATTCCGTCATGGTCTTGGGGCCGCCCACGGCGGTGTTGATGATGAGGTAGCCGCCCTTGCGGAAGGGATTGCGGCCATCCGGGTAGGTCACGGTGTCCGTGTCCAGGGTGGTGATGGTCTGCTTGTCTACGCCCAGGCGTATCTGCTTGTCATCCCACTCCATCCAGTAGAGGTGGAAATGCCCTGTCAGTCCGTCGATCATGGGGTGGTTGGTGGCCATGGCGTCCTGGTCGCCGCCGTTCTTGCCCCAGTGCACGGTGGCGTGGCACTGGTCATGCTGCTGGGAGGCGTGCTCCACGATATCAATCTCACCGCACTGGGGCCAGCCCCAGGGGTTTTCCAGCACCAGCCAGATGGCGGGCCAGGCACCCTTGTTGCCGGGGAGCTTGGCGCGGACCTCCAGCCTGCCGTGGTAGAAGCTCCTGATGCCCTGCGTGGTGATGGAGCCGCTCTTGTAAGGCATGGTCTTGCGCTGTTCCCGCCAGTTGGTGGAGCCTTCCTTGTAGTTGCTCACGGGGGTCTCCTTGGCCTCCGTCTTGAGCACCAGCATGCCTTTTTTCAGGCTGATGCAGTCCTCCGTGTAGGTTTGGGAGGCACCCACGTTGCGGATGACGCCCAGTTCCGGCCTCCATTTCTTGGGGTTGAGCTTGGAGCCGCTGAATTCATCATGCCACTCCAGCACCCAGCCGCCGGGCAGGGTCTTGGGGGCTTGGGGCTTGTCCGTCGCCGCCAGGGGCAGTGCCATGAGCAGGGAAAGGAGAAAAGACTTCGACATGGCCGCTAAGGTACCACGTTCAGCACTGGTTGTCAATGAGCTTTTGGAGGATTTTGCGGTCCGGGGAGGCCAGGGGAATCCCTGCCAGGCGGGGCAGGGGGATGAATTCCTCCCCGGGCATGGGGGCGGTTCCCGGGGAGGCGCGGTACAGGTGGCGGGTCACCTTGTAGCGGGTGACGGCGTATGACTGCCGGGTGAGGTGCTCCAGCCCCTGCACCTGCTGCGGGCTGCGCTGGGGCAGGCGGTACATGCCGGCATGGCGCTTGCCCTGCTGCTGCTTTTCCAGCAGGATACCCTGCGGGGTGATGAGCAGGATATCATGGTGCTCCACGCGGGTGACCTCCTTCTTGGGGAGCTTGACGGGCAGGTTTTCCGGCTGCTCCGCGCGGCACCAGCTGCGCAGCGGGCAGAGCAGGCAGGCGGGCTTGCCGCCGGTGCACACGGTCTGCCCCAGCTCCATGAGCGCAGAGTTGTACGCGCGCGGGTTTTCCGGGTGTACCATCTGCGCGGCCAGCGCCCAGTGGGCGCGCCGCCCGGCGGGGGAATCCACGGGGGTGGCATCGTTGAACAGGCGTGCAAACACGCGGGACACGTTGGCATCCACCAGCGGGGCGGGGCGGTTGTACGCAAAGCTGAGCACGGCGCCCACCGTGTAGTCCCCTATGCCGGGCAGGGCGCGTATGGCTGCCTCATCCTGCGGAAAGGTGCCGCCGTGGCGCTCCACGATGGCACGGGCGGCGGCCTGCAGGGCGCGCACGCGGCGGTAGTAGCCCAGCCCCTCCCAGGAGCGCAGGGCCTCCTGCTCCGTGGCTGCGGCCAGTGCCTGCGGGGTGGGGTACTGCTGCATCCAGGCACCGTACCGCCCCAGCACGGTGGGGATGGTGGTCTGCTGCAGCATGACCTCGCTCACCAGGATGGCCCAGGGGTCCGCGGTGCGGCGCCAGGGGTAGTCCTTGCCGTGCGCGCTGAACCATTCCACCAGCGCATCCGCTATCCGGCGGTACTGCGGCGTGCTCATTCCTCCTCCTTCACGCTGCGGGTGGTGTAGATGGAGATATCCGCCTTGGTGTTGCCCATGAGCTGTTGGGCGCGCATCAGCGCGCGGCGGGTGGAGAAGTTGGGGTTGGCATGGTTCATCAGGAAGATGTTGCTCTCACCCCGCTTGCAGTTTGCCTGCAGGTGTTCCAGCACGCCGCTGCGGCGCAGGATGCGGTACACGTCCCGGCTGGCGCCGGAGAGGATGATGTGGCGGTTGTTCCGGCGGATATCGGTGATGAGTTCATCCAGTGCGTACACGGAGGTGGCATCCAGGTTGCGGGCATTGCGCATGCGCAGTACGATGACGGCCAGGTTGGGCTCTGCCGCTATGCGTGCCAGCTGCCGGCGGAACAGGCTTGCGGCGCCGAAGAAGAGGTCTCCCTCCACGTGCACAATGGAAATCTGCGGCAGGCGGCTCTCCTTGTCCTGCAGCTGCATGAGCGTGCCCTCGCCGTCGATGGTGTATTCCACCAGCTCCGGGCGGGCGGCTTTCCGCAGGAACAGGGATACAGAGAAGACCACGCCGATGAAGATGGCAAAGTGCAGCGGCAGCAGCAGGGCCGCCACAAAGGTGGACACCATCACGGCGGCATCCCCCGGGGTGGCGCGGTAGCACAGGCGTATCAGCCGGAAATCATACAGGGAGATGGCGTTT
>JAUNQN010000006.1:0-79471 GCA_030536145.1 Akkermansia sp. | reverse complement strand
AGTGCGGAGAGCACGCAGTGCGGAATCATGGATATGAGGGGGAACGCCGCCAGCGCAAAGGTGATACCCAGGCAGAGCAGGCCACAGTATATGCCGGAAAAGCGGGTCTTGGCCCCGGCGTTGTAGTTCAGCACGGAGCGGGTGAGGGAGGCGGAGCAGGGCAGGGATGTGGTGAAGGCGGAGCCTATGTTGGCCATGCCCACGGCAAAGGTGTCCTGGTTCAAGTCCACGCTCTCCCGGCTCTTGGCAGAGATGGTCTTGGTCATGAGCGATTGCTCCAGGATGGCCAGGAAGGCAATACCCATGACGATGGGCACCAGCTCCGTGACGTGGTTGTGCAGCTCCCACAACTCCGGCACGGAGAAGGAGAGGTCATCCAGGGTCACTTCCTCCAGCATGCGCACGGAGGTAAAGCAGCCGCCCGCCCAGGGCTGGCAGAGCACCCAGTTCAGCCCGCTCATGAGAGTCAGGATAATGGCAAAGGTGGGCAGGAAGCGGAAATAGCGCTTTAGCGGGATGAAGAGCAGGAAGGACAGCAGGCCCAGCACCAGGGGCTGCCACTGGAACTGGTCCAGGTTCCCGCAGATGGCATACGTCATGGAGAAGAACGAGCTGCCGGCGTGGATGTCGTTCAGCCCGATGACGTACCGCAACTGGGAGACCACGATGAGCGTGGCAGCGCCCGTGATATAGCCCACCAGCACGCTGCGGCTCACAAACTGCATCAGCTGCGTGGCCTTGGAAACGGCGCATATCACGCACACCACACCCGCCAGGAAGATAATCAGCGGCACAAAGACCTCCGGCCGCGTGTGGATGGTGGGACTGGCCGCCAGGAAGAAGCTGGCCAACATGAAGGCCGTGGCATTGCTCGGCCCGCTCACCGTAAGGCTGCAGCGTGAGAACAGCGGCGCCAGGAAGGTGCCCACCGTGGCCGCCATGATGCCGTATATGCTGTGCAGCCCCGCCATGGCGGCAAAGGCCATGCCCTGCGGCAGGCCCACCAGGGCCACATCCACCGCAGCTTTCAGGTCATGCCCTGCCTTGTTCCACGTGTAGCCTTTCACGGCATGCCGCACGGGAAAAAGCTCCACCAGCCTGTGCGTGGCAATGCGGTGCAGGGTGTTTTTCCATGCCCGCATCCTGTATTCCAGCATATTCATCGCAGACCATTCTAACACAAGCACCACCCGTATGGCAAGGCCGCAGTGGCGGAAATTCTGCGCGGGGGCGTGCTAGGGCGGGTTTCACAGCCCCATCTTGCCGGGGTTCAGGATACCCTGCGGGTCCAGGGCCTGCTTGAGGGAGCGGTGGAGCTGCATGGCGGCCGGGCCCACGGCGGCGGGGAACCACTTGGCCTTTGCCAGGCCGATGCCGTGCTCCCCGGTGATGCTGCCGCCGTGTTCCACCACCCAGCGGAACAGGCGGTCCACCAGGGCATCCGCCGGCTCGCGGATATCCCGTCCTTCCGCATCCTTCAGCACCATGATGTTTGTGTGGATGTTGCCATCCCCGGAGTGGCCGAAACAGGCCACGGGGATTCCCGTTTCCCGCTGCATGGATTCACAGAATTCCACCAGCTCCACCAGGCGGGAGCGGGGGATGACGATATCCTCGTTCAGCTTGGTGAGCCCGGTGGCTTTCAGGCTGTATGAGAACTCCCGGCGCAGCTGCCAGATGGCCTCCACCTCCGCAGCGGTGGCGGCGGTGACGATTTCCGTGGCGCCGGTGGCGCGCAGGATTTCTGCGATGTCCTGCCGCTCCGCCGCCACGGCGGCCTCCTGGCCGTCTATCTCTATGATAATGTGGCCCTTGGCATCTGCCGGCAGGGCGGTGGGTCCCAGGTAGTCCCTGGCGGCGGCCAGGGTAAAGGCATCCGTAATCTCCAGCGCGCAGGGCAGGTGTCCGCCCTGCAGCACGTTCTGCACCGCCTGGGCGCAGAGAGCAAACTCCGGGAAACTGGCGCGCAGGGCGGCGCGGGCGGGTATCATGCGCAGCACAGCCTCCGTCACCACGCCCAGCATGCCCTCACTCCCGCAGAACAGGCCCACTAGGTCAAACCCCTGCTTGTTCTTGTGCGTTCTGCCGCCGCAGCGCAGCACGCTGCCGTCTGCCAGCACCACGGTAAGCCCCAGCACGTATGCGCGGGTCACGCCGTATTTCAGGCAGCGCGGGCCGCCGGCATTGGTGGCTATGTTGCCGCCTATGCTGGATTCCTTGCGGGAGGCGGGATCCGGCGGGTAGAACCAGCCCAGTTCCTCACATGCGGCCTGCAGGTCTGCGGTGAGCACACCGGCCTCTGCCACGGCCACGCCGTCAGCCGGATTCACCTCCAGGATGCGGTTCATGCGCTCCAAGGAAAGGACGATACCGCCGCGCACGGGCACGCAGCCGCCCACATACCCCACACCGGCACCGCGCGGGGTCACGGGTATGGCGTGGGCGGAGGCATAGCGCATGAGCGCGGCCACCTGTTCTGTGCTGCCGGGCAGCACCACGGCCTCCGGCGGGCAGGCCGCGTGCCACTTGTCATGCGCATATTCCGCCAGTGCCGCAGCATCCGTGCGCACCGCCCTTGGTCCAAGCAGGGCCGCCAGTTCCTTGACTTGCTTAGTATCCATATCCCTCGTTGTTCGTCTCATTGCCCACTCTGTGCCACGCGGGCAGCTACCGGGAAATCAATAATTTTATTGACCGAAAGGCTCTTTGGTCGAGTGGAATATCTTTACCTGCACTTGGTGAATAAAAGCCCTGACAAGGGTATAGCACGGCCCATATTCGGGGGAAAAATCCGGAATGGGGCCAGCTGAAATGGATTGGGAAATGCTCCTTACATGGAAATGCCCGGCAACAATGTCATTGCTCCATGCCTGTGGATTTTCAATGACAGGGAAATGATAGAGATCGGTCAGGCAAAGCGGGTCGCTAGGGTATTTGTCAAGCTTCATGACAACGCGGACATCCCGATTTCCTGCTTCTATCTGCCGGTGAATATCAGCATACCGGGCATCTTCCACCTTTTTGAGCGGCCATGCCTCTATGCCTGCCGGGATGAATGTGACAAAGGCCAACACCATTACCGCCATGGTCACAATCCAGCAAGCAACCCGGCATTTCAGCCGGTACAGGGTCACCAGTGCCAAGGAAGCAGCAGCAAGAACGATAAACGATGGGGGAAGGAAACTCATGCGCATGGGGATGCATTGTACCAGGTAGGAGGATGCGCAGCCCCACCCCAGGAGAAATATCCCAAGGACCCATGCAAAATCTGATTTGCGGCAACTGCGGTACTTGAACGCCATGATGACTACAAGAATGAGCAGGCACACGCATCCCACAGAGCAGCATTGCAGAAACTTATTTGCAAGGAAGGGGAAGAAAAACACATGGTCAGACAATGGAATACCTTTCAAAATAGTAACCATACTGCCGCCTGTAAGGCCGTGCACTTGTTCCCAAGAAAGGTTGCGGACGAATTCAGAGAGTTGTTCAGGCGAGAAAGTCGAGACGTCTATGGCTAGTTTAGCTCCTTCTCTTTCAGCCCGGCGATACAAGGAAGGCGAGGCAAAAAGAAGGAAAGTTCCCCACAAGAAGCCGTAGTAGGCAATCTTGCAAGTAACGGGTACGGGCAAACGTTTGTACGCCCGATAGAGCACCCACAAGGTAAGCACCGGGAGCAAGGTAACGGAAAGGCATTCAACGGAACATCCGCAATAGAGACCGAGAATGGCGAGGAGTATACATTTCACCCGGAGGGAAATTGACGGGAAAAGAGATTCCTGCCATGTGGATGGATTGAAAAGGCTCAGGAAATAGATGATGATGACAGAGGGCCAGAGATAATTGACGCTGGCTGCAAAGCATGTGAAATTACGCCACGGGCTCAGGCAGGCTGACTGGATTCCCAAGTAAAAGGCAAAGCAGAAAAAGGCGATACCTTGAGGAGTTGCCATGCTCTCCCCGGGCTTGCGGAACAGGCGGTGCAGCGCAAAGGGGAGAGCGACGGCAAATAGAGGATTAAGTATGAAGACCTGCCATTTACATTCCGACACCGTAACAAGAACCCCGACAAGCTCTCCAAGTCGGCTGTTTCTGAAAAAATAGCCGCTGGCTCCCTGTATTGCCCGGCTGAAGAAAGAATGGTCACCGATTGCAAATCCCCATTCGTCCCCTCTCATCCAACAGGTGTACAAGAGCAAGGCTAACAACGCGAAGGACAGTAAAGAAACGATTGCCAAGACAATACGGCAACATTTACCGCCTACGGGGCCACTATCCCCGGCTCGCCGCTCCTTTTCCGGCTCCGGGCAGGCTTTGAACGCCTTGTAAATAAAAAGACAGAATACCGACAAGAGTACAAACGCGCAAATCACAGCAGTGCCATACCATGTATGGGCGCGCACCCACTCTGTCAATACCGCAAGGGGAAGGGAGGAGACAGTCATTTTAGTTGTCAATTGATTTTACGGGAAATACAGAACCTGGGTCGCTTCTTGGCCTCCATGTACAGCTTGCCGAGGTATTCACCGACAACGCCTAGGCACATCATGCCAAGGCCGCCCAGGAACCATAGGGAGCATACCAGCGTGGCATAACCGCTGGGGGTAATACCGCGGAACACATCCAGGCAGGTCCAGGCAATCATGAGCAGGCTCACCAGCAGGACGAGGCCCCCGGCCAGCACAATGATGCGGAGGGGAGCCACGGAGAAGGAGGTGATGGCATCCAGGCTGAGGTTGAGGAGCTTGAGGGGGGAGAAGTGGCTTTCCCCTGCCTCACGGTCCTTGACGTTGAAATAGCAGGGAGACTGCCTGAATCCCAGTTGCTTGAGCAGGCCGCGGAAGATGAGGTTGTTTTCTCCGTATTCCGCCAGGGCATCACATACCTGGCGGGTCATCAGGCAATAGTCGGAGTGGTTCTTTTCAATGGGGGAGCCAAGCCTGCCCATCAGGGTGTAAAATGCGGCAGAGGCCCAGCGCTTGTACAGGGGTTCCGCACCACGTGTCTTCTTGATGCCGTACACCAGCTCATACCCTTGGGCATGCAGGTCCAGGAATTCGTCTATGGCATCAATGTCAAACTGCAGGTCGGCATCCATGCACACCACGGCATCCGCGTGCAGGCGGGCTTCCATCACCCCGGCCCACAGGGCATACTCCTTGCCGCGGTTGGCTGCCAGTTTCACAGCCTTTACCTTGCGTGGAAAGCGGGAATGGGCCAATTCTATGATTCCCCATGTATTGTCCCTGGAACCGTCGTCAGAGAACAGCATGGCGCTCTGGGGAGAAATCTTACCGGCATCCTCCAGGGCTTTCAGCTTGGCTGCCACGGTGTTGACAGTTGCCACCAGCCCGGCTTCCTCGTTGTAGCAGGGCATAACGATGTACAAGGTGGGAATCATGCTCATTGGCGGTAATTCTATACTAAACGTTCGGGGTGGTCAAGGTTCTTACCTTCCGCGGCAGATGTTCTTTAGTCTGCGGCCGGCGATGAGGATGGGGACGATACCCATGATGAAGAGGTAGATAGTGTTGCGCCATGCGGTGGAGACGGAGCCCTCGTCAGTCTCCTGCTTGAAGTTGGCGAGCAGGGGCATGGGCTGGCGGGGGGAGAGGAAGAAGCCGCGGTCCTCATCATGGCGGGCATCCTTTCGGGCAGTTTTCACGCCTTCACGCACGGAGGCCAGCTTCCTGTTGGAGAAGAAGAACTCTGCGGGCAGGTCTGCCGGGGTGGCCTGGCGGTTTTCCTGCTCGCGGGAGATATCCTCCAGGGATTTCTCATTCAGGGAGAGTGCGGTCTTGCGCACGCGGCGGAGCAGGGCGCGGGCCTCCTTGTGGTCGGCGGCCAGGCCGTTGAATGCCAGGATGGCGCGCTGGATGAAGCGCAGGTCGTCCTCGGAGCCGGTTTCCTTGAGCTGCTCTCGGTACTCGTTCACGCGGTCGTTCTCCAGGTCCCACAGGTTCTCTGAACTCTGCATCACGAAAATCACCTCGAAGGCATAGCGGAGGGGGCAGAATTCCGCGATGAGGGGCACGGGCTTGGAGCTGATGTTGTGGGTGGTTTCATCCTGGTAGGCCACGCGGTGGCGCATGGAGGCCAGGCGTTTTTCCATGAAATCCGGGATGAGCCAGTCCGGCACGTCCGGGCTGAACTCGTTCATTTCCTCGAAATGCACCAGCGCGCCCGCCAGCAGAATCTGCGGCACCAGCAGCAGCGGTACTATGTTCAGCGCCGTGCGCTCCGACCGCACAAAGGCGGATACGCACAGGGAAAGCGCAATGCCCACAAAGGCCGTGAGCAGCATGACCAGGAAATGCTCCCAGAACATGCCGTGGATTTCCAGAATCTCATTGCCCACCCACAGGTACAGGGCGCACTGCAGGCCGGCTATGCCGGTGAGCACCAGGCTCTTGGCCAGCAGGTAGCCGGTGATGAACGGCTTGTAGTTGCTCTCACGGCGCAGGATGGGGCGGTCACGCAGAATCTCGCACGCGGCATCCGTGAGGCCGAAGAACATGGCGAGCACCAGGGAGAGGAACAGGTACTCGTTTACATGCAGTGACTTGTAGAACGTGTACGTCTCATCGCTGGCGGCGCGCAGCGTGCCGGCAATGAGCAGGGCCAGCACGGGGCCTTCCAGCAGCAGGGCATACAGACCCATGCGGCTGCGCATGCGGGCCAGCAGCGTGCGGGATACCCACAGGGCAAACAGGCGCCACAGCTCCCGTGGGCGGCGGGCGGGGATGTCCGGCAGGGGCTTGGGCTGCTCCGGCGCGCCCTCCTGCCGGGTATCGGCGGCATAGGTGTACTGGTCAAAGCGCTCCTGCCACAGGTCCGGATCCGCCTTCTTGGCACCCAGGGCGCGGAAGGGAGCCTCCAGCACCTCGAACACGTAGTCCGCGCCGCCGGCGGCCCTGGCCTCCTTGGTCACGTACAGGTCCATCTCCTCCGCCGCGTTGCGGAAATAGTCCATCATCTCCTGCGGTGACCCCCAGAACGCCATCTTGCCGTGCGGGTCCAGCACCATCACCTTGGTAAAGCGGTTCAGGATAATCTGGGCAGGGCGGTGCAGGGTGCAGATGAGCATGTGCCCCAGGGTCATGTTCTCCAGGGTCTGAATTACGCGCTCCGAATCACCGGAGGAAAGGCCGCTGATGGGCTCGTCTATCAGGAACACCTCTGCCGTGCCGGTGAGGTCCAGGCCCAGGTTCAGGCGGGTGCGCTCGCCGTCGGAGATGGTGCGCTCACCGGCACGGCCCACGCTGCGCTTGGCCAGGTGGGAAATGCCCACAAAGCTGAGCACGGCCTGGGCGCGGCGCATGCGGTCTGCCGCGCTGAGCAGCGGGCGGCGCGCCATGGAGGCTTGGATGAGGTGCTCCTCCACGGTCATGGCCTCGTCCAAGATGTCCTCCCTGGGGATGAAGGCGATGCGGCGGCGCAGGTCCTCTGCATCCGGGGTCAGCTCCACGTTGTTGTAGTGGATGGAGCCCAGGGTGGCGGGCAGGTGCCCGGCCAGCATGGAGAGCAGGGTGCTCTTGCCGCAGCCGCTGGGGCCCAGGATACAGGCCATCTCACCGCGTTTCAGGGAAAAGTCTATGTTGTCCAGCACGCGGCCGGCACGCACAAAGTCACGGGTAAGGCCGCGCACGCGCAGGGTGGAGATGGAGGAGGACTCCTCCTCCAGCACCCCGGCGGAGAAGCGGCAGCGCAGGTACTGCACGGCGCTGAGGCAAATCAGGTCGCCGTCGATGAGCTTGGTCTCTCCGCGCACGGGCTGGTCACCCACGGTAATGTGCAGGCCGCTGCCCTCCACCACGCGGAGCATGCCGGTGTTGGTGGCGCGGGAGTAGGAGACCTCGAACACGCTGGCGGGGGCCAGGCCGGGGGTGAGCATGAGCGCGCCGGGGCGGTTCATGTAGGGCATGTTGCTCACCAGGATCTTGCGGTTGCCCGGTGCCAACTGGAAACTGTGGCCGCTGGGGTCTGAATCCGTAAGGTCTGCAAAGGTGAACGGCCCCTGGTCCAGCACGGTGAAGCTGGTGAAATAGGAGGTGGAGACAGCGGTGCCGTACGGAAGCTGGTTGCCGTCCAGCATGAAGTGCACGTCATGCCGCATGATTTCTATCTCCACATGCACGCCGAACTTGACGCGGGCAATACAGTTGAGCGGCCGCTGGCGGGTAATGGTCACGCAGTCGTCCCCCATCTCCAGGTGGTACACCAGCATAATGCCGGAGGAGCGCGCCTGCAGGAAGGTGCGGATGGTGTTGTAGCTGAAATGGCAGCTGCCCAGCTCAATGGTCTGGCCATTGGAGAGCGGGGCCATCTCCCCGCGCTGCAGGTAGCGGCCGCGCACGGCTATGGGTTTCAGCCCGTCGTTCACCACCAGCAGAAGGTTCACGCAGTGCAGCACGCGGAAGCGCACGCCGGACTCCTGCTGCGGCAGCAGTATGTTGTCCCCGCCCAGCTCCGGGGAGAAGGTAAGGCTCACGATGGGCCGCGGGGCCTCTGCCCCCGGCGTGGTGAGCAGGGTGGTGATGATACGGTCCGCCCCCGGCAGGTTCAGGCCGTTCACAATCTCTGCAAAGAGCGCGGCGTTGTGGTTGCCGTCGTCGATGCGGTGGAGCAGGGTGTACACCTCCATGGCCAGGGAGATGCGCTCCTCCTCCGTGCGGGCGGCGGAGGCGAGTGCCAGGGTGGCCTGCAGGGGGTAGCGGCCCTCATACGCGCGGCGGAAGCGCTCTGCCAGCCAGATGTGCTCTACGTTCGGGAAGTCATGCCGCAGGATTTCCAGCGCCGCGTAGAGGGTGGCCGGGGCCGGGTTCTCGAAATGCGCCATGATGGAGGCGAAGAGGTCCGTGATGACGCCGGCGTGGCTGCGCTGGCCCTCCGTGCGCGGGATGAAGCGGCGCGGGGCGGCGGCAGCCATCAGGGAGACTGCGCGGCCATACAGGTGCAGGGCGGCGCGGCGTGCCGTCTGCAGGTAGTCCAGTGCGGCATCCCTGGCGGTGCCCAGCACATCCTGCGCGGCATGGACCAGGCGGCGGAAGTTCCTACGCACAGGGAGCCCCCTTTCCGAAACCGGGGCAGCGTTTTTCCCAGCCCGGGAAGTTCCATTTCTGCGGGAAATCACTGCACTGCTGCGGTTTCACGGGCTGGATGCGGCAGCGGTTGTCCTGCTGGAGCATGATACAGGCGCCATCCGGGGCATCAATGAGGGAAAGGCCGCGGCGGTTGGCCTGCAGGTGGCAGTAGGTGTTGATAAACTCCACCTCGTCCATTTGCAGGAAAGCGGCAATGGCGGTGATGTCGCTGTCCGTCAGGCACACGTTGCCCTCCCAGCGGCAGCAGGCGCCGCAGCACTGGCAGGCATGGCAGATGGGCTGTGGTTCCTCCGGCATGGCAGTGCGGTTTCAGCGGGCGGTTTCCCAGGGCTTGCGGTGGGCTTCCGTAATGTGCGGCGGGCGCACGTAGATGGGCTCTGCCGGCTTGGCCGCCAGCTCTGCGCGGGCGGCGGCATCTAGCGTGAGCCAGGTCTCCACCACGCCGCGGGCCGTGGGGCACAGGCCGTAGCGCGCGGCGTGCATGCCGGCCTTGCGCATGGTCGGCTCGTCCTCCACGGTGTACACGCGGGCGCCGCCATCCAGCAGGTTGCTCAGTTCCTGCGGGGTGATGACGGTGATGCTGCCGTTCGGCCGGCGCAGGGTCCAGCCGCCTCGGCGGGCATCGGAAACAATGCAGGTGCCGTCCTTGGCCAGCTGGTCCCAGGAGGGCACGGCCACCAGCGGGCACTTGCGCACCATGGAGATGCCCACGCCTGCTGCCAGCGCCACGCGCACGCCGCCGTAGCTGCCGGGGCCGGCACCCACCAGCACCAGGTCCAGCGGGGCGCCGTCCAGCATGTCCATGGCCTGCTGCAGGGCGGGGAAGAGGTAGGCGTCATGGTTGCGCAGGGCCTGCCAATCCGCCTGGCAACAGAATTCGCCGTCCTTGTACAGGCAGAGGGAAGCGTGGGGAACGGAGGTTTCCAGGGCCAGGATGTTCATGCGCGTCTCAGGGCTGCGGTGGTCCACTTGCCGCGGCTCACCTTCTTTTCCAGTACCAGCCCGGCCTGTTCTGCGGCGGCCAGGGTTTCCTGCCACTGGGTGTTCAGGATGCCGGAGATAATGAGCACGCCGGCGGGTTTCATGGCTGCCAGCAGGCGGGGGAATGCCTTTTGCAGCACGGTGGAGAACAGGTTGGCCAGCACTATGTCCGCCACTTCCTGCGGCTCCGGCTCCCACTCGAACACGTCCGCCTGGAACAGGCGCAGGTTCTCTGCGCCGCCGTTGCGGGCTATGTTGCGCTGCGCCACTTCCACCGCCTTGGGGTCAAAGTCGAACGCGATGGCGCTCTCCGCGCCCAGGCGCAGGCCCGCCAGGGCCAGCACGCCCGTGCCGCAGCCAATATCCGCCAGGTTCCAGGGGGCGCGCAGCGCTGCGGCGTAGTCGCACAGCAGGCGCAGGCAGGTGGAGGTGGTGGCGTGGTTCCCGGTGCCGAATGCCTGCTCCGCCGGGAAGGTGAGCAGGATACGCCGCGGGTAGCGCGCGCGCAGCTCCGCCAGCACATCCGGGGAATCACTGGCGGAAATGACCATGCGGTCACGGATGATGAGCGGGGGCGTGTTCTCCGGGGCGGTGGCCGCCACCCAGTCCACGTCCTCCAGCTTCTTCATGCTGCCGCCGTAGCAGGCCTGCAGCACCAGCGCCTCGTCCGCAGTCTCCGTGTACACGTCCACGGAGAGCATGTGGGCCCGGAAACCGCCGGAGATGACGGTTCCGGGGAAACGGGAAAGGCGCTGCTGCCAAAGCTCCTCATGCTCCTGCTGCACGCTCTTGTGCCACTGCCACATGGTGTTACTTGGCGGGGTAGATGTTGATTTCCGCGGCAGAGGAGCCGCTGCCCTCGATGGAGCGGGTGGCGGTGAAGCGGAAGTAGCGGGCCTCCGTGGCGGGGAACTCGATGTGCTGCTCAATGGGGTTGGCGCGCAGGTTGCCGAATTCGCCCTCGGAGACCTTCTTCCAAGCCTTGCCGTCCTTGCTGAGCTCCATGGTGTAGCGGTCCGTCATGTCCTGCACCTTGCCGTCCTGGCGCGGGGTGTAGGAGAAGGAGGCCACCTTGTGCACGGCGCCCATGTCCACGGTGAAGGAAGCCGGGGCCTTGTCCGCATGCCAGAAGGTGTCTGCCTTGCCGTCGATGGCCTTGGGAGCCTCGGCGCACTTCCAGTCCTTCTTGGCCAGGCCGGTATCCTGCTTGTCGGCGGGGGCGGAAATCTTGGAGAAGTCCGGCATCTTGAGCAGGGAAAGCTCACTGATGCAGGGGCAGGCGCGGCTCTTGGTGATGCGGAGGCGCACCTGGTCCGTGGTCACGGGCTTCACGCGGCGCATCACCTGGTTGCCGATGCTCTTGCCGTTCTGCGGGTCCTCGGCATCGATGGTTTCCCAGGCGCCGTTCACCCAGGCGTCGATGGCGAAGTCCTGCACGCGCTGGCCCAGGCGAATCTGCTCGCGCACGCGCACCACGTCGAAGGTGGCGGGCTTGGCCAGCTTGAGTACCACGTCACCCGTGGTCACGCCGTCATCCGTGCACCAGTAGGACTCTATGTCGCCGTCCACCAGCTTGGAGGCGCCGAAATTCTTCTTGTCTCCGCCGCGCACGTTGGAGGCGGTGCCCTTGGCCTTGGCGGCAAAGTCCGTGGACAGGAGCTGGCGGCGGGCCTCGCCGAAGCGCTGCAGGGCATCCACGTCCGCCGGGTCCAGCTCGCCGTCTCGGTTGGCGGCCACGTTGAGAATCAGGTTGGCACCGTAGCCCACGCTCTTCATGTACACCTCGTTCATCAGGTGCTCCGGGTTCTTCACGCGGCCTGCCTGGTTGGGGTGCCAGAACCAGCCGGCCCCGTTGATGGTGGTGTCTGCCTCAAAGGAGACCCAGCGCTCGTTCTTGGCAGGGGTGTCGTCCATCTTGCGCTTCTGCCTGGCGTTGATGTCGCCTTGGTTGGTGTGCACGTTCCAGTAGGGGTAGAGGACAAAGCCCTTCTCGGAGCCGCCCCAGGTGGCGTCTCCGCGGCAGGCGGCGCCCCAGATGATGCACTTGGGCTGCAGGCCGCGGATGAGCTCCACCACCTTGGTGAAGTTGTAGTAGTCGTCAGCCTTGCCGATGTTGCGCCTCTCCTTGGCGCCGCCGTAGTAGCCGTCGCCGCCGTTGGCGCCGTCGAACCAGATTTCAAAGATGGGGCCGTAGTTGGTCAGCAGCTCGGAAATCTGCTTGTAGTACACGTCCAGGTAGCCGGGTTTGCCGTACTCCGCGCAGTTGCGGTCCCAGGGGGAGAGGTACACGCCGAACTTGATCTTGTTCTTCTTGCAGGCATCGGCAAACTCCTTGGCCACGTCGCCCTTGCCGTCCTTCCAGGGGGACTTGGTGATGTTGTGCTCCGTAGACTTGGTGGGCCACAGGCAGAAACCGTCATGGTGCTTGGCGGTGTAGATCATGCCCTTCATACCGGCCTGCTTGAAGGTGGATACAATCTTGTCGGCATCAAACTTGGAGGGGTTGAACATCTTGGGGTCCTCGTCGCCGTAGCCCCATTCCTTGTTGGTGTAGGTGTTCAGGCCGAAGTGGACGAAGGCGTACCACTCCATGCGCAGCCACTTGAGCTGCTGTTCCGTGGGAACGGCGCCGCAGGGTGCGGGGGGCTCTGCTGCGGTGGCGGCAGTGCCGGCCAGCAGGGCGGCTATGATTCCGGAGATGATTTTGTGGTTCATGGTCTGTTGTGTAGTGGTTTGTGGTGGTGTTTGGTTGGAAGTTGTCTTACAGGTCCAGCATGTCGCCTGCCAGGCCCTGGGCGTCCTCGAAACGCAGGATGAACAGCTCGCCAGTCTCTACCAGGCGGCCGTAGAAGAAGGGCGTGTCGGAGGTGTTGTCACCCGGCACAATCTCGATGGTGCGGGACTCGTGGCGCGTCTTGTGCTCCGCCGTCTCCACCGGCTGGAACTCCTCGTCGTTCTCTGCGGCGGCTATCAGGTCCTCCGGCGTGCCGTCCGTCACCTCCACCTCCGGGCGCGGGGTGTCCACGGTGAACTTCTCCGCCTCGCCGTAGTCCACCACCTCCATGTCCACCTTCACGGAGAACACGGGGCGTGCCAGGGCGGCCAGGGCATCCTCGTCGTTGTCGTCCAGCCACTGGGAAACCTTGAGCTTCTGCAGGCTGCGCAGGTAGTATTCCGCGCGGTGGGTGTTGATGTTGGGGGTCACGTCCTTGTCGCCCAGCTTGCCGGTCCAGCTCTCCCCGGTGTAGTCGTAGTCCAGCACCAGGGGGGCCTGCTTGTAGTTCAGGGTCAGGCGGTGGACGGAGCTGATGGGGAAGTCTGAGAGCTGGCGGCTCTTCCACTTGGCGGCGCGCAGGGAAATCAGGCGGGTGAACTTGGTGTTCAGGCGGAACACGGAGCTGCCGCCCATCTCCATGCCGAACCAGGCCTTCTTGCCGGTCTTGGGGTCCGTGCCGCGGCCGATGAGGAAGGTGCGGGCCTCCCTGTCCTTCACCAGCGGCAGGTCACAGCCGAAGAGGATGGCGCGCACGTTGCACGGGTTCGGCAGCAGGGAGAGCATGTAGTTCGCCTTGTCCAGGCCGTAGCGGGCCATCAGCTCGTGCGGGTCCTCGCCCGGCTTGGCGTCTGCCACCACCTCGTCCACGGGAATATCACGCATGCCGTGCAGCAGGTTCACCACGGCGGTGTTCTCCGCGTGGTGGTAGCGGCCTGTGGCCTCGGCGTACATCCACTCGTCGTTCACCTGGCCTTCCGTGTTGCCGGGCAGTTTCACCAGGCGGATGGCATCTGCGGATTTCATGGAGCGGATGGAGATGCGGGCCACATCGTTCGCGGCCAGGTCGGAGAAGCGGTGGGAGCGCAGGGAATCCGCCGTTACCTCCAGGGCGTTGGTGTAGGCGGGGCGGTTGCCGGACTTGATTTGCGCCAGTGCCTTCTCCGGCAGCAGGGGCAGCTCAAACAGGCTGTTGGTGATGGCGGAGTAGCTGCCGCCGCGCTGCACCTCCGGCTTGGCCTGCAGCAGGAACACGGCCTTGCGGTCTGCGGTGCAGGCATAGCGGTAGGTGCGCTGGTCCGTATCGGACACGAACTCCGGGTACAAATCCAGCTGCAGCAGGCGCTCCCCCCAAATGCCGCCCACGGTCACGCGCAGCTCCGGCTCTGCCGGCAGCTCCACGTCCCCGGGGTCCAGCACGCGGCGCGCACGCAGGCGCTGCAGGTCTGCCACCAGACTGTCCATCTTGTCCTTCTCCGCCACGGCCAGTATGGGCGCGGCGATGGTCCAGTCCGCCTCTGCGCTCAGGCGGCGCAGCAGCAGGTCCTCCTGCCCGGGGCGGGAGATGGAGAGGGAGCGCACGGCATCCGCCTCAAAGAGCAGGGGATGCGGGTCCCGCAGGGCCTCCAGCCCGTCCTTGAACACGGGCAGGATGTTGCCGGTCACCACGTGGATGCGCTTGTCCCGCCCGTAGTAGTCCGTGCGCAGGTACACGGTGGGGAGGATGTCCTGGCCGTTGCCGGCATCCGCCATCCAGGGGGTGGAGCTGCCCAGGGTGTAGCGCGCGATGGTCTTGCGGTGGCCGTTGCTGCCGGGGGTCTTGAGCGTGATGCTGTGGGGGGTGGTTTCCACGCCGTACTCGCGCAGGCTGGTGCGGGTGGTGTTGTTCATGGGCAGGGAATCCACCAGGCGGGTGCGGGCGGTGAACTCCAGGATGGCCTGCACGGCACCGGGGGACATGCGGTCCCGGAAGGGGCTCTCTATCCACCACACGCCGTTTGCATCCCGCGTGCAGATAATCTCGTCGTGCAGGTCGCGGATGCGGATCCAGTCCACATCGTTCAGGCGGTTGATGTTTTCCTGCGGGAAGAGGGCCATGCCGGGCTTAAAATGGTACCAGCCCGTAACGCGGGAAAGGTTGCCGTCTACCGCCAGGAAGACGCACATGGTCACCATGAAGGCGGCCAGCAGGGTCAGGAATATGGTCTTGAGCACGGACATGGCGGGGCAGGGGCTTATCAGTGGCGGCGGGTGTTCCAGATAACCAGGCCCACCAGCAGGGCCAGCAGCGGCATCACCAGCAGGGTCAGCGTCTCCAGCGCGCTGCGGGAGTGGCGGTTCAGGTCAATCTTCACCGTCATGTCATGGTTGGCGCTCTTGCCGGCGTATTCCGGGCGGTCGCTCATCCAAGACCACAGGGAGTGCAGGTAGTCCCGCTGCTCCGCGCGTGCATTCTCACGGGAGAGCATGTCCGTGTTGCCCAGCACCAGCAGGGTGGACATGTCGTTGGGGTGCAGGGGATTGCCGCGTGTCACGGCGGCGGCCAGGCAGAGCGGGCCCTCGCGGTCCTCCTTGGGGGTAAAGCTGGGGTTCAGGTCCAGGCGGGTCTCGCCGTAGTATTCCGGCGTGGTCATGATCAGGGGGAAGGCGGTGAGCTTGCGCAGGCTCGCCTCGTTCTCGTCCGCATGCTCCAGGGTCAGGGACATGCACTGGCCTTCCACGTGGGTGGTGCCGTTCCAGAAGGACTTGGTGCAGTTCAGGCCCTTGGGGAACACGGCGGAAATATCATAGTACGCGCGGGTGCGGTCACGCAGCAGCACGCGGTCGGAGTTGGGGCGGATGCCCTGCTCACGCAGGAAGCGGTACAGGTAGGGCAGCTTTTCAGAGGTGGGGTTGAGCGCCACGAACACGGAGTTGCGCCCCTCCCGCTCCCAGTACTCGCGCACCACGTCCATTTCCTTCTCCGTGAAATCCGTGGTGGGGGAGACGATGATGAGGCCTTCCGCATCTGCGGGCAGGCGGTCCACGGAGCCCAGGTTCACCCAAGAGAGCTGGATGTTCAGGTTGTTCGTGATGGTGCCGATGAGCTCCAGCAGGGCCTGGTCGTCACGGGAGATGCCGCCCTTGCCCTCCACGGCGTACATCTGGCGCATGTTGCCCTCCACTGCCTCCGTCAGGGCGCCGCACACCACCTCGTCCATCATCAGGGCCACGGCACGGCGGCTCTCGTCCGGCAGGGTCTCATACTTGACAAAGGCGGTGCCGGGGCGTATGCGCACGTGCTGGCGGTCTCCCTGCTGCTCCTCGAATGTCTTGATGGGCAGGGTGCAGTCCTTGCGGGCATCCACCACGCACAGGTTCTGGTTGAAATCCATGCCGTAGATTTGGGAAATCTCACGGGCGCGGTTGGGCTGGCGCATGGGGTCGAAACATTCCACCACCACCTTGCCCTTGCCGTAGCGCTCGTACTCCTCCAGCAGGTAGCGCATGCGCGCGTAGTTGGGGGTGGAGCGCTTGAAGGCAAAGATGATGTGCACGGGGGTGTCTCGCTTCTGGATGCGGTCGCTCTGAAGCACGTTGCGCGTGCGCTCAGAGATGGAGAAGCGCTGCTCCTCGCCTGTAAGGTCCTTGCGGCCGTACTCGTGGCAGCCTATGTAATTGCAGGCTATCACGATGACAGCCAGCAGGAAGAGGTTGATCCAGGCCAGGGGATTTCCCTTGGCTTTCCGGGCATCCGGGTGCCCGTTGTATTCGTTGGTACTCATGGCGGGAAAAAGGGGAAAGGGGGATAGGGCGGAAATGCGGTCAGCGGCGCCAGCGGCGGTAGTCCACGATGCGCTTGGTGAGCGCCAGGGTGAACACGGCAAGGGAGAAGTACAGCACCAGCGGGCGCGTATCGACAAGCCCGCGGGAGAACGCTCCCACTTGCTCCGTGATGGAGAGGTAGTGGAAGGCCGGCGCGGCAGGGAATTCTCCCCACAGCTCCGTGACACGGCCTATGAAGTAGAACATGATCATGAAGCACGTGGCCACGATGCCCGCGATAATCTGGCTGCGCGTGAGCGCGGAGCAGAGCACGCCCACGGCGATGAAGAAGGTGCCGCTGAGCGCCAGGATGGCATACGGGCCCACCCAGTCCGCCAGGGTGTAGACGATGCTGCCCTCCGGCGTGATGCCGTAGCGCATGCTGGTGTACATGTTGGCCAGGTCGCTCATCCAGGGGTAGAGCATCATGGGCAGCCACAGGATAAGGTAGAATACGTAGGCGGCGCAGTACTTGCCCAGCACAATCTGCCCGGTGGTCACGGGGGCGGTCAGCAGGCCCTCCAGCGTGCCCAGGCGCTCCTCATCCGCAAAGGTGCGCATGGTGATGAGCGGGAAGATGAAGATGAAGTAGAACCAGAAGTTCACGTTGCCCAGCATGTAGAACATCACGCTCTCTCCCGTGGCCTTGGTCATGGTTTGCAGCACCGCCTGCAACCAAAAGCCCTGCAGGGCCATGGTGCAGGCCAGGATAACCCAGCCGAAGGGGGTGCAGAGGTAGGAGCGCAGCTCCTTGCAGAAAATGGTGTAGAACGCGCGTATGCGGCTGCGGGAACGCTTGATTGTCGTATCGTCCATATCGGGAAAAAGGGGCAGGGGGTTAGTCTCGGCGGGTCATTTCCACAAACACATCCTCCAGGCTGGGAATGTGGCGGTACACGTGGCGCAGGGCGAACCCGCGGGAGATGATGGCGGCGGCGGCCTTCTCGCGCGTGTCCGTGCCGGGTTCCGCACGCAGGGTCAGGCGGTGCCAGCCGTCCGGCAGCGGGTCCTCCACCATCACTTTCTTCACGTGCTCCAGGCTCTCCAGCTCTGCCACCACGCTGTCCAGGTCTCCCTTGAACTCTATGGAGACGCGCCCGGCGGCGCGCAGTCCGGCGGTCAGGTTGGCGGGGGTGTCCGCAGCCTTGATTTCGCCTTGGTCTATGATAATGACCTTGTTGCATATCATCTCCACCTCGCTCAAGATGTGGGTGGAAAGGATGACGGTGTGGTCTGCGGCCAGGGAGCGCACCAGCTCGCGGATTTGGCGTATCTGGTTGGGATCCAGGCCGTTGGTGGGCTCGTCCAGTATCAGCAGATCGGGATTGCCCAGCAGCGCATCCGCCAGGCCGGTGCGCTGGCGGTAGCCCTTGGAGAGCGTGCTGATCATGTTCTTGCGCTTGGGTTCCAGGCCGCAGCGGTCTATGGCCCAGCCCACCTGCTGGCGCACGGAGGAGCCGCAGATGCCTTTCAACCGCGCGCGGTACTCCAGGTAGTCGTACACGCGCATTTCCTCGTACAGCGGCACGTTTTCAGGCATGTAGCCCAGGTGGCGGCGCGCCTCCAGCGGGTTGTCCAGCACATCGTAGCCCGCTATGCTGGCCGTGCCGCGCGTGGGCGGAAGATAGCCCGTGAGCATCTTCATCGTGGTCGTTTTTCCCGCGCCGTTCGGCCCCAGGAAGCCCACAATCTCTCCCTTGTCGATGGAAAAGTCCGCATCCCGGACCGCCACGAAGCGACCGAAACTCTTGTGCAAGTGCTGCGCTGTCACCATACTCATATCGCGCCGCGATTCTACCAGAACCAGGCCGCCGCTGCAAGTTAAACATACGTACGCATGCACCCGCAAGCGTATTTTCACTTGCCGGGGGCTCATGCGCCAGCTCCCGCCTGGTGGCGATTCCTCATCCATAATTTTGCATTACGCATATTATGCGAAGTTGCAAATTTGTATTTCCGCAGCTGGAAGGCGGGATGCCCTGCGGAGGAAAACGCGCGAGAATCGAAAATTCAGGAGCCATCCGTGGAAGAATACGCTTGACGCGCGCGACGCTGCGGGCGTATGATGGGCGCATGGTAAAGTGCAAGATGACATATTGCGGCGGGCTCCACTGCGAGCTTGAGCATGAGCCCTCCGGGGCCAAGGTGATAACGGATGCCCCCGTGGACAACCACGGCAAGGGCGAATCTTTCTCCCCCACGGATTTGATGTGCTCCGCCATGGCGGGCTGCATGGCCACCATTATCGGCATCTATGCGGAGGAGCACGGCCTGGACCTGAAAGGCATGACGATTGAGGTCGGCAAGGTGATGAACGCCAATCCGCGCCGCATTGCCCGCATTGAGACGGAGATAACCGTGCCGCTGCCGGAGGACAACCCGCACAAGGAGGCCCTGCTGCAGTGCGCTGTCGGCAGCCCCGCCATGCGCAGCTTCCACCCGGATATCGAGGTGCCTATCACCTGGAAATGGGTGGGCTGAACGCCGTAGGACTTCAACCTGACAGGTAGCGATACGCCCATGAAACGCCTGCCGTACATCTACTGGGGAATCCCGGCCGCCTTTGTGCTCACCCTGCTTGTAGGCGGCGTGTCCGGCGGGCTGCTGCACCCGGCGCCGGCCTTGGGCTTGGCGTCTGTGGCGGCGCTGGTGCTTTGGGGGGCCACCTGGCTGCGCCTGTATGGCACGCAGAAGCTGCGCCCGGAATTCTCCGTGCTGGCGGTGGTGCCGCAAATGGTGTATTACGCCATGCACGCCGCCGGGCCGGAGGTCCTGGAGCAGTTGAAGGGTGATGCCTACCAGAACTTCTACGCCCTGCTTTGGCTGGCCGCCGGGTTCACGCTCATGCGCGCCCTGCTCCCCGGCCCGCAGGACGAGGTGGCGGGCAAGCGCGACGGCGTGTTCATCTTCATGAGCATCATCCTGGTGCTGTATGTGGTGTACAGCTGGACGGCGATGGCATCGCAACTCTTTCTCTCCTAATCATCTATGAAATATATAGCCCTTCTTCTCTCCGTGGGCGCCACCCTGGTCTCCTGCGAGGCCATGTACCGCCCGGACGGCCGCGCCCAGGTGCTGGGCGGAACCATCTACTCCCGTCCCCTGCCCGCAGTACACGGCCAACAGGCCACGCCCCAGGTGCAGTACGTGTATGTGGAAGCCCCTGCCCGCTCCCGCAAGGGCAAGAAAGCCGCCCGCACCACCCAGGTGCGCCGCGTGGCTCCGCAGCCGCAAATCATTTACGTGCAAGCCCCGGAGCCGCCTCCCGGACCCGTACCCGGTGCCAACTGGGAGGACACCGACTCCGAGATTCCCGCCTGGCTCCTGGAACAGCCCGCAGGACAGGCTGGCGCACAGGTACCTGCCGGACATGTAACCAACTGAAAAAACAACCATTCTACAAACTCATGAAAAAGACACTCTACCTGACCCTAGCCGCAGGAATCCTGGCCGGTTGCGAATCCCTGGACCGCATCGATGGCCATGCCATGGTGCTGGGTGATACCATATACTCCACCTACCGCCCGGCTCCCAAGCCTGTGGTGAAACCCGCCCCGGCCCCTGCTCCCGTGGCAAAGCCGCAGCCCGCCCCGGCTCCCGCCCCTGTGGCCAAGCCGCAGCCTGCCAAGGTGGAAATTCCCATGCCGGAGAAGCCTATCCTGCCCGTGCAGTCCGCGGAGCCCAAGCGTGACTATGCTGTCATGCCCGGCCAGAACCGCGGTCTGAAAGTCCGCCGCTGACCCCGCACCGCCTATGCCCAAGCAACGCCTGGATGTACTCGTAGCCTCCCTGGGCCTCTGTGATTCCCGGGAGCAGGCCCAGCGTCTCATCATTGCCGGTGAGGTCTCCGTAAAGGACCAGGTCATCACCAAGCCCGGCACCAAGGTGGACGACTCCCTGCCCATCACGGTCAAGAACAAGCCCAAGTACGTGAGCCGCGGCGGCCTGAAGCTGGAGGGCGCCCTGCAGGCTTTCCCCGTGAAGGCGGAAGGCAAGGTATGCCTGGACATAGGCTCCTCCACCGGGGGATTCACGGATTGCCTGCTGCAGAACGGCGCCCTGCGCGTGCATGCGGTGGATGTGGGCACCAACCAGCTGGTGTGGAAGCTCCGCAACGACCCCCGCGTGATTGTCAAGGAGCAGTTCAACGCCCGCTACATGACCCCCGAAGACCTGGGGGAAAAGGTGGAGCTCATCGTGAGCGACGTCTCCTTCATCTCCCTCACCAAGATACTTCCCGCCGCCTACGACTGCCTGCAGGAGGGCGGCGACCTCCTGGTGCTCATCAAGCCCCAGTTTGAGCTGCAGCCGGAGGACATAGGCCCCGGCGGCATTGTGCGCGACCCCGCCCTGCACCAGCGCGCCGTGGACAAGATTCACGACTTTGTGGTGAACGATTTGCACCGCGAGTGGATGGGCGTGGCGGATTCCCCCATCAAGGGCATGGAAGGAAACAAGGAATTCCTGGCCTGGCTCAGGTAAAAAACGGGCACGGCTGTAAACCGTGCCTGTCTTTGTATCTTACCCCCGCTGTTTCCCGGGGAAGCACGCGCCCACCAGGAAAGTGGCCAGCGTGCCGATGGTCACGCGCCAGGGGAAGGCGATAACGGGCAGCAGCTCCTGGCGGCCGCCCAGTTCCAGGGCGATGACCACGATGAAGCCCGCCAGCATGGCGATGATGTTGCCCGTATCGTTTCCGCGGGTACGGGTGAGCATGCCCAGCAGGAACACGCCCAGCAGGGAGCCGTATGTGTAGCCGAAGATGCCCAGTGCAATCGGCAGGATGCGCACGGTGGGGTCCATGACGCTGTACCAGGCGGCAGCCGCGCCCACGGCTATGAGCAGGGCGGCAAAGGCCACGGTGAGCACGCGCACGGCACGCAGCATCTGCGCCTCCGTGGCCTGCGGGCGGAATACATCCCGGTACCAGTCGCGCGTGGCGGTGGTGGCCAGGGCATTCAGCGCGGTGGAAAGGGAGCCCATGGCCGTGGCCAGCAGGGCTGCCACCAGCAGTCCGCGCACGCCGGCAGGCAGGTGGTGGATGATGAAGTGGGGGAAGATTTCAATCTGCTTTTCCGGCGGCAGGATGCCGTTCTGCGCGTAGTACACAAAGAGCAGCATGCCGCAGGTCAGGAACACCAGCACGATGGGCATATCCAGGATGCCGGAGAGGATGACGGCGCGGGTGCCGGTCTTGTTGTCCTTGGCGGCCAGCATGCGCTGCACCATGTCCTGGTCCGTGCCGTGGGTGGCCATGGTCAGGAAGGTGGCACCCAGGAACGCCGTCCACAGGGTGTATTCGGAACCCAGGATGTTCTTGATATCCGCTACCAGGCCCTGGCCGGTGAGCCCCAGGTCAAAGACCTTGCCGGGCTGCAGGTGCTCCACCTTGCAGGGGTTGTAGTCCGTATTGCCCAGGGTGGAGCAGATGGAATCCCACGCGCCGGCCCAGGTGCCGCCGCCCTTGATGCTGAACAGCAGGATGCCGATGGTGGTGAATACGGCAATGAAGAGGATGGAGGACTGGAGCACGTCTGTCCACACCACGGCTTTCAGGCCACCCAGGGTGGTGTACACGGCGGTGGCTATGGTGATGAGCGTGAGCGCGGCTATGTAGATGACCACGGTCTCACCCTGCGTGGCGGATTCCTGCCCGGCCACGAACATGTACGCCAGCACCAGCAGGATGCCCGCAAAGAACAGGCGCGTGCCGCTGGCCAGCACGCGGCTGACAAGGAAGGTGGCGCTGGCCCAGCGCCGCGTGGAGACGCCGAAGCGCTTCTCCAGATACTCGTAGATGGAGACTACCTTGTAGTCGTAATAGGGTTTCAGGAACAGGCGCCCCACCACAATGCGGCCCAGCAGCGTGCCGATGCCGAGCTGCACATAGGTGAAATTGCGCAGGGCAAAGCCCTCCCCCGGCGTGCCGAGGAAGGTGGCGGCGCTGATTTCCGCAGCGATGATAGAGGCCAGGATGGCCCACCAGGGCATGCTGCGGTTGCCCAGCGCGTAGCTTTCCAGGCTGTCCTGCCGGCGCCCCACATACAGGCCTATACCGAAGATGGCGCAGAAATAGGCCAAGATGACGATGATATCTAGCATCTTTCCTTACCGGGTATGGGGTGCTGCATGCGGGGCGGCGCGGCGGCTCAGGCCTGCTTGGCTTCCAGCGCGGCGGCCACCAGGCCGGAGAAGAGCGGATGGGCGCTGTTCGGGCGGCTCTGGAACTCCGGGTGGTACTGGCAGGCGATGAAGAAGGGATGGGAGGGAAGCTCCACTACCTCCACCAGGCCGTGCTCGTCGTTCGTGGCGGAGATGACCAGTCCGGCCTTCTCCATCTGCTCGCGGTAGTCGGCGTTGAACTCGTAGCGGTGGCGGTGGCGCTCGGAGATGGTCTCCTTGCCGCCGTACAGCTTGCTGCAGAGCGTGCCCTTGGCCACGTGGGCCGGGTAGGCGCCCAGGCGCATGGTGGCACCCATGTCCTGGATGTGCTTCTGCTCCTCCTGCAGGCAGATGACGGGGTTGGCGGTCTCCTTGGCAAACTCCGTGGAGTTGGCGTCCTTGAGCTTCAGCACGTTGCGCGCAAACTCGATGACAGCAATCTGCATGCCCAGGCAGATGCCCAGGAAGGGGATGTTCTTCTCACGGGCGTACTGGGCGGCCTTGATCTTGCCCTCGATACCGCGGTCGCCGAAGCCGCCGGGCACCAGGATGCCGTCCACCTCGCCCATGATTTCCGCGCAGTCGCCCGTCTCCAGGGCCTCTGCATCCACGCGGACAATGTTCACGCGGCAGTCGTTCGCCGCACCGGCGTGCGTAAAGCTCTCATAGATGGACTTGTAGGCGTCCTGCAGGGAGATGTACTTGCCCACCACGGCAATGCGCACGCTGTGTGAGGGGTGGATGACGCGGCCCACGAACTGCTGCCAGTCGTCCATCTTGGGCTTGGGGGTGGTGATTCCCAGCACCTCCGTCACAATGCGGTCGATGCGGTCGCGGCCCAGGTCGATGGGGCATTCGTAGATGGAGTGCTTCACATCGCAGAAGGCCACCACGTTGCGCGGGGCCACGTTGCAGAACATGCCGATCTTGCGCTTCTCCTCCTCCGTCAGGTTGTCCATCTCCGTGCGGCAGACGATGATATCCGGCTGGATACCGATTTCACGCAGCTTGGCCACGCTCTGCTGGGTGGGCTTGGTCTTGGTCTCGCCTGCGGCGCGGATGTACGGCAGCAGGGTCACGTGGATGAAGCAGCAGTTGTGGCGGCCCACCTCGAAGGCGAACTGGCGCAGCGCCTCCAGGAAGAGGAAGCCCTCGATATCACCCACGGTGCCGCCGATTTCCGTGATGATGATGTCGCAGTCCTTGTTGGCCTCCGTCACATCATACAGGCGCTGCTTGATTTCATCCGTCACGTGGGGGATGTACTGCACGGTCTTGCCCAGGTAGTCGCCGCGGCGCTCCTTCTCCAGCACGTGGGAGAACACCTTGCCGCTGGTCAGGTTGTTCAGGCGGGAGAGCTGGCAGTGCACAAATCGCTCATAGTGCCCCAGGTCCAGGTCCGTCTCCGCACCGTCGTTCAGCACGTACACCTCACCATGCTGGTAGGGACTCATGGTGCCGGGGTCGATGTTCAGGTAGGGATCGAACTTCTGCATGGTGATATCCAGCCCGCAGTGCTCCAGGAGCGTGCCGATGGATGCTGCTGCAAGACCCTTGCCGAGGGAGGACACGACGCCGCCGGTAACGAAGATGTATTTCATAAGTGGTGCTCTTTGGTGTTGCCGCCACACTACCAGATTCTGCGGGGCGTGGCAAGGATTTCGCCACAAAATCTTTCCTCAGTCCCCGCGCACGCGCAGGTGTGGCGCATGCAGCATGCAGGATATGAATGACTTGCATAATATGCTTGCAGGCTCCGCAGGAGTGTGCTACACTTTGTTAACACAGTTCATAAAGTTTCATGCAGACGGCAGAGGAAAAGATACGGGGCATCCTGCGCGGCGGGGCGGTGGCCACGCGGCCGGAGCTGGCGCGGCTGGCGGGTATCAGCCCGGTGATGGCCGGGCGCATCATGGCGCGCCTGTGCCGCACGGGAGAGGCGGAGGAAGCCGGCAGCGCACCCAGCGGCGGCGGTCGCCCGGTGATGCGCTACCGTGCTGCGGCGGATTACGGCACGCTGGGGCTGTTCCATGCCTACCCGGATACCGGGGAAAACCACCTGCTGCGTGGTCAGCTCCACCTTATCGACATGCGCGGGCGCGCGCGAGGACGCGCCAGGGAGGGCATCTTTGCCATGCTGCACGCAGAGAGCCTGGACGATTGGCTGGACACGCTTACCCGCCGCGGGCGCACCGTGCTGCGCGGGCTGGCGCTGTGCCTGCCGGCGGGGATTCCTGAAAGCGGGCTGGCCGCCCACCTGGCGGAGCGGTACGGGTGCCGCGTGGCGGAGCTTTCCCCCGCGCTGGCGCTGGGCATAGAGAACGCGCGGGAGGACACGCTGGTGCTGCACCTGCCGCGCCACGGGGTGCCGCAGGGGGCGCTGCACCGCCACGGGCACACCACGCCCTGCGGGCCGCTGCAGCTGCTGCCCGTGCCGGCGGACTGGCGCACGCTGGACTACAGCGACAACACGCTGGTGGAGGAGATGGTGGCGCGGCTGGTGATGATGCTGTGCTGCGCCCAGGCCCCGCGCCGCGTGGTGCTGTATGCGGATTTCTGGAGCGAGAAGCTCACCTCCCGCATCCGCTACAACATCTCCGCCAAGCTGCGGGAGGCTCCCGCCCTGCCCCGCCTGGCATTCCGTGACCTGCCCGTAGCACAGACTGCACAGGTGCTGCTGCGCGCCGCCGCCAAAATATGAGTTGACTTTCACCGCGCACCGCCCTAAACTGGGTGACGCATGGAACCATCCCAACAGGACCTGATACTCGGCCTCCTCCTCTCCCTCTTTGCGGGCTTGAGCACCGGCATCGGCGCGGCGGTGGCCCTGTTCCTGAAGCGCACGGATACCAAGGTGCTGACCTATGCCCTGGGAGCCAGCGCCGGGGTGATGGTGTATATCTCCTTCATGGAGCTCATGCCGCAGGCCTCCCACTTCCTGCAGGGTTCCACCGGCGGCAAGTGGATTTCCATCGCAGCCTTCTTCGGCGGCATGCTTCTGGCCGGCATCATCGACCGCCTGATTCCGGAGGACGAGAACCCGCACGAGGCCCACTCCGCTGGCGACCTGGACCAGGCCACCCCCACGGGTGAATTCTCCAGCTCCGGCGTGCGCCGCTCCGCCTTCCTCTTCGCCATCGCCATTGCCATCCACAACTTCCCGGAAGGCATAGCCACCATGGCCTCCGCGTTCGACACCCCCGGCACCGCGCTCTCCGTGGCCCTGGCCGTGGGTATCCACAACATCCCGGAGGGCGTGGCCGTGGCCCTGCCGCTGCTGTACGGCACGGGCAGCCGCAAGCGCGCCTTCCTGGGTGCCACGCTCTCCGGCGTGGCGGAGCCCGTGGGCGCCCTGGTGGCCATGCTGGTGCTGCTGCCCTTCCTTACCCCGGTGCTGCTGGCCACGCTGTTCTGCATTGTGGCGGGCATCATGGTCTACATAGCGTTCGATGAGCTTCTGCCCATGGCGGAGCGCTGGGGCCACCACCACCTTTCCATCTACGGCGTCATCTCCGGCATGCTGCTCATGGCGCTTATCCTGTAAGCGCAGGCTTGCAACCGCCGGGCAAAACGTGTACAATACCGCAGCGCATGGCTACAGCAGAGAAACAGCAGAATATCCTGGAGGTGAACAAGCTCCGCATGCATTTCCCCGTGGGGAAGGGCGGCTTCTTCTCCAAGGGCACCAGCGTGCTGAAAGCCGTGGATGGCGTGTCGTTCTCCATTGCCCCCGGCGAGACCCTGGGCCTGGTGGGCGAGAGCGGCTGCGGCAAGAGCACCATAGGCCGCTGTATCATGCGCCTGTACAAGCCCACGGGCGGGCAGCTGCGCCTGCTGGGGAAGGACATCACGTACATGGCCCAGTGGCGGCTGCGCAAGCTGCGCCGCCAGGTGCAGATGGTGTTCCAGGACCCGGCGGATTCCCTGAACCCGCGCATGGATGTGCGCCACCTGATAGCGGAGCCCATGATAGTGGCGGGAGTGGGGAACCGCAGGAGCCGCGCCGCGCGCGTGGAGTCCCTGCTGGACCTGGTGGGGCTGCCCTCCACCGCGGCAGACAAGTTCCCGCACGAGTTCTCCGGCGGGCAGCGGCAGCGCATCGGCATTGCCCGCGCGCTGGTGCTGGGGCCGCAGCTGCTGATACTGGATGAGCCGGTAAGCGCGCTGGATGTCTCCGTGCAGTCCCAGGTGCTCAACCTGCTGCTGGATTTGCAGAAGCACCTCAAGCTCTCCTACCTCTTCATCTCCCATGACCTTTCCGTGGTGCGCCACATCTCTGACCGCGTGGCGGTGATGTACCTGGGCAAGATAGTGGAAATGGCGGATGCAGACACCATCTACACCGCGCCCCGCCACGCTTACACCCGCGCCCTCATCTCCGCCATTCCCGTGGCAGACCCCACCTGCCGCCGCCGCCACGCCGCCCTGCCCGGGGACGTGCCATCCCCCATAGACCCGCCCTCCGGCAGCGCCTTCGGCCGCCGCGTGAACCACCCGTATTACGAGGCCACCCTGGGCATGGATTTCACCCCGCGGGAGATTGAACCCGGCCACTGGGTGGCGCCGGACCCCTGTGCGCTGGCGCTGGAGGACCTCTCCAAGCTGGGTATAGACATCTACTAATCCGCATGTTCCTGCTCCGCCAGCTGCTGAAACTGCGCCCGCCCACCGCGCACGACGGGGCGGAGATGACCCTGCTGGACCACCTGGAGGAGTTCCGCCGCACGCTGCTGGCCATGCTGGCCTGCCTGCTGGTGGCCATGGTGCTGTGTTTCAGCTTTACCCCGCAGGTCATGGCGGTGCTCACCCGCCCCGTGCAAGACCTGCGGCTGGGCTATGAATCCACCCTGCTGCCGGATGGCGTGGATGCGGCGGACTGGCGCACCGCGCGCCGCGCCGCCCAGGCGCGCCCCATGCTGGCAGCGGCAGACCGCGCCGCGCTGGATGCGGCGCTCACCCTGCGGCAGCGTGAACTGGCGGATGCCGTGCCCCTGCTTGCCGCCGCGCGTGCCCTGCCGGAGCAGGCGGCGGAGCGCTACCTGGCAGCGCGCCATGCCGCACCCGTGGTGCAGGAGCTGTACCGCAGCGGGGCCGCCACCGCCCCGGTGGAGCCGGCTCCCGGCAGCAGCGACCTCATGGGGGCATTCCAGCCGGGGGAGGCCTTCATGCTCTCCCTGAGCCTGTCCTTCTTCTGCGGTCTCATCGTCTCCTTCCCGGTGATGATGTATTTCCTGCTGCGCTTTGTGGTGCCGGGGCTGCTGGAGCATGAGCGGCGGCTGGTGTACAAGAGCCTGTGCTGGGGATTCCTGCTGTTCCTGGCGGGCTGCGCCTTTGCGTATTTCCTGGTGCTGCCGCGCGTGCTGTCGTTCTTCTTCAACTACTCTCAGGAGATGGGCATCTCCAACGATTGGCGCATAGGCTACTACCTGACCTTCACAGCCAAGCTCATCCTGGTGTTCGGCGTCATCTTTGAACTGCCCGTCATCGTGATACCCCTTATCAAGCTGGGGCTGCTCACATACGGATTTATGAAACGCACGCGCGCATACGCGCTGGTGGGCTGCCTTTCTGTGGCCCTGGTGCTGGCCCCCGCCCCGGACCCCGGCACCATGCTCATCATGGCCCTGCCCATGTACCTGCTGTATGAAATCTGCATCCTCTTCGCCCGCCGCGCGGAGCATCAGCGTCAGCAGCCTTGCCAAAGCGGGGACAGGGTGGTAGAATAGCCGCCGTTATGAAACGGCTCCTTTCCCTTGTATGCCTCCTTCTCCTGCCCTGCCTGGCCCAGGCACAGATGCCCGCGGAATGCACCCAGGCCGTGGTGGGTATCACGGAGGGCTGGAACTCCTCGCAAGCCCAGGTTTCCCTGGTGGAGAAGAACGCCAAGGGCCAGTGGGTGCGCGTGCTGGGGCCTTTCCCCGCCCGCCTGGGCAGGAACGGCACCGTGTGGGGACTGGGCCTGCATGCCAATCCCCGCGGGGCCACGCTCAAGAAGGAGGGCGACGGGCGCTCCCCCGCCGGCATCTTTGCCATCGGCGGCCTGTGGACCACCACCAAGACCCCCGTGAAGCATGACCGCGCCCTGCCGGAGGTGAAGGTGGGGCCGAACGACCTGTGGGTTTCAGACCCCAAGACCCCGCAGTACTACAACCGCTGGGTGCGCCTGGACCACCCCGCCGCCACCGCCTGGGAGCTGCGGGAGCAGATGAAGCAGACGGACTACCCGCACAGTATCAAACTGCTCATCTGCCACAACACCGCCGGCACCCCCGGCCGCCCCGTGGTGAACGGCGGCTCCTCCATCTTCTTCCACATCTGGCGCAATGAAGGCGCTGCCGCCACCGCCGGCTGCACCACCCTGCTGGAGCAGAACCTGCGCACCCTGGTGGCACGCCTGCAGGTGAGCCGCCACCCGGTGTACATCCTGCTGCCCAAGGAGGAATACACCCGCCTGCGCCCCCAGTGGCGCCTGCCGTAAGGCCCCCTTTTACCTAATCTGATTACAACAATGAGCACAGAGAACAACTGCACGCCCGGCGCCCCCATGCCGGATTTCCGCTCCTATTTCCGCAACCACCCGGACAAGAACGGCTATTTCGGCCGCTTTGGCGGCGCCTACCTGCCGCCGGAGCTGGAACCCGCCTTCCGGGAAATTACGGAGGCCTACCACAGCATCTGCCATTCCGCCCAGTTCATCAGTGAGCTGCGCCGCATACGCCGGGAGTTCCAGGGCCGCCCCACCCCCGTGTACCACTGTGAGCGCCTTTCCCGCCTGAACGGCGGCGCCCAGATCTACCTGAAGAGAGAGGACCTGAACCACACCGGAGCCCACAAGCTCAACCACTGCATGGGTGAGGGCCTGCTGGCCAAGTACCTGGGCAAGAAGAAGATTATTGCCGAGACCGGGGCCGGCCAGCACGGCGTAGCCCTGGCCACCGCCGCAGCCTATTTCGGCCTGGAGTGTGAGATTCACATGGGTGAGGTGGATATCGCCAAGCAGGCGCCGAACGTGACCCGCATGAAGATGCTGGGCGCCACCGTGGTGCCCGCCACCCACGGCCAGAAAACGCTCAAGGAGGCCGTGGACTCCGCCTTCCAGGCCTACATGCGGGACTACAAGACCGCCATCTACTGCATCGGTTCCGTGGTGGGTCCCCACCCCTTCCCCATGATGGTGCGTGATTTCCAGCGCGTGGTGGGGGATGAGGCGCGTGACCAGTTCATGGAGATGACCGGCATCATGCCGGATGTGGTGTGCGCCTGCGTGGGCGGCGGCTCCAATGCCATGGGCATGTTCCCCGCCTTCCTGAACGACCCGGTGGAGATAGTGGGCGTGGAGCCTCTGGGCCGCGGCTCCGCACTGGGAGACCACGCTGCCTCCATGACCTACGGTACGGAGGGTGTGCTGCACGGTTTCAACAGTATTATGCTGAAGGATGCCCACGGAGAACCCGCCCCCGCCTATTCCGTGGCCAGCGGCCTGGACTACCCCAGCGTGGGCCCGGAGCACGCCTACCTGCGTGAGATTGGCCGCGTGCAGTATGATACCGTGACGGACGAGGAGGCCGTGGACGCCTTCTTCAAGCTCTCCCGGTACGAGGGTATCATCCCCGCCCTGGAAAGCTCCCACGCCGTGGCATACGCCATGCGCCGCGCACGGGAAATGGGTACGGGCGCCATCCTGGCCAACTGCTCCGGGCGCGGTGACAAGGACGTGGACTACGTGGCAGAGCACTACGGCTACGGCGACGGCCACGGATTCTAAGCCGGGCATATTCACAGGAGGGGCGATGTTTCTCATGATTTCCGCACAAGATTGCTGATTGACTTCCTGCGCCGCGTGTGGTAGTATGCGGAGCGCATGGGGTGTTGCAAGCACCTTGCCGATTTTCCGATATTATGAAAGATATAGACTGGTCCAATCTGGGGTTTGGGTATATCCAGACCGACAAGCGCTACGTTTCCAACTACAAGGACGGCCAATGGGATGAAGGCGGGCTGACGGGGGATGCCACGGTGTGCCTGAACGAGTCCGCCGGCGTGCTGCAGTACGCCCAAACCGTGTTCGAGGGCCTGAAAGCCTACCGCACGGTGGATGGCCGCATCGTCACCTTCCGCCCGGACCTGAACGCCACACGCATGGCGGATTCCGCCCGCCGCCTGGTGATGCCGCCCTTCCCGGAGGAGCGTTTCATCGATGCGGTGATGCAGACCGTGGCCGCCAATGCGGACTATGTGCCGCCGTACGGCAGCGGGGCCTCCCTGTACCTGCGCCCCTTCCTCTTCGGCACCAATGCGGTGATTGGCGTAAAGCCGGCGGACGAGTTCCAGTTCCGCATCTTCTGCACGCCCGTGGGGCCGTACTTCAAGGGCGGTGCCAAGCCCATCTCCATCCGCGTGAGCGACTTTGACCGCGCCGCCCCCAACGGCACGGGCCACATCAAGGCCGGACTGAACTACGCCATGAGCCTGTACGCCATCGAGGACGCCCACAAGCAGGGCTTCTCCGAGAACCTGTACCGGGACCCCGCCACCCACACCTACATCGAGGAGACGGGCGGCGCCAACTTCATCTTCATCACAAAGGACGGCAAGCTCGTCACGCCCAAGTCCACCAGCATCCTGCCCTCCGTCACCCGCCGCACGCTCATGGTGGTGGCAGAGAAATACCTGGGCATGCAGGTGGAGGAGCGCCGGATTACCCTGGACGAGGTGCGCAGCGACGTGGCGGAGTGCGGCCTGTGCGGCACCGCCGCCGTGCTCTCCCCCGTGGGGCGCATCCATGACCACGGCACGGATATCATGCTGCCCGCCGGCATGGAGAAGATGGGTCCCGTCTGCCAGAAGCTCTACGACACCCTCACCGGCATCCAGTACGGTCTCATCGAGGGCCCGGAAGGCTGGGTGCGCGAGGTGAAGTAAGCCCCCTGCACCATCCTGTAAAAAAGGCTGCATTCCCGCTTGGGAATGCAGCCTTTTTGTGGAATTGAAACCTGCGGGGGCACTTATTCCTCGCCGGATTCCGCAGCCATCTCGCGGAGTTCTTGGGCAATGGATTCGTCCTTCTCCACGCCCTCGCCCTTCTCGTAGGCCTCTGCCAAGGCCAGGGCGGCGGGGCCGTAGCCCAGCTCCGCAGCGGCATAGAAGTGGGAGGCAGCCACCTCGGCGTCCTTCTCCACCACGATACCGTCGCGGTAGTAGCAGCCCAGGTTGTAGATAGCCTCCGGCATGTCATGCTCCGCAGCGGCGGCAAAAAGCTCCATGGCGGTCTGCTTGTCCTCGTCCACGCCGTAGGCTGAATCCAGGCACATGCCCAGGTTTACCATGCCTTCCGGGTCGTCCTGCTCGGCGGCCTTGGCATACCAGGCGGCGGCCTGCATGGGGTCCTCCTCCACCAGCTCGCCCTCGCGGTAAATATCACCGATGCAGTTCTGGGCGGCGGCGTGGCCCAGCTCGGCGGCATCCGCATACAGGTTGAATGCCTTCTCCGTATCCTGCTCCACGCCGGAGCCGAACTCGTAGCACACGGCCAGCTGGTACATGGCGGCGGGGCAGCCCTGCTCCACGGCCTGCCTGTACAGGGCCACGGCCTTCTCCATATCCGGCTCCACACCGTGGCCGCTCTCATAGCACAGGCCCAGGTTGCAGGCGGCATCCGGCATGCCCATATCGGCGGCACGGGAGAAATACTCCGCAGCCTTGGCGGGGTCTTCCTCCAGGGCGCCCAGGTCGTTCACGGCATCGGCATAATCCTGCGCGGCAGCCTTGTTGAGCCATTCCAGGCCCTCGGTATAGGATTCGGATTCCTCCGTCTCCGCCTCCGCCATCAGCAGGTGGCCCAGCATGTATTGGGATTCTGCATCACCCGCCACGGCGGCCTCCACCACCCGGCGGCGCTGCTCCGGGGTCATCTGTTCATTGTCTTCCATATTATCCATACAGGGGTTATGTTGTTCCTAACCTAACACGCGGGACGGCAGAGGTCAAGCACCAAAGCGTCAGCATACGTACAAAAAGCGTGCTTGCAGGGGCGCGGGCAAGATGGTAGAATGGAGGGCATGAAGAAATCCGCCATCCTTTGCGCCGCCGCCCTGCTGGCCTGTATCCCCGCCCAAGCCACAGAGGAGGCCATGAACAAAGCCCTGGCCACCTGGGAGCAGCAGAACAGCGAGTACCAGGCAGCCCTCCGCATGGCCGCCACGCCCGAGACCCGTGCCAAGATAACCGCACCGGACGGCGCCGATGTGGCCCAGGCGCTCTGGAAAGCCGTATCCAAGGCAAAGACCACCACCAGGGAGGGCAAGGACGGCAAGCAGGAGGAGGTGACCACCTACGAGTTCGAGGAGCCCTGGGCGGTGCCGGCGGTGGTGTGGTTTGTGGAACACCCGCAGGCGCTGGCGCGCGTGGCGGCAGACAAGAAGGGCAAGGGCAGGACTGTCTCCTACTATGCGGAGAAGCTGATGGACGCCCTGCACCGCAAGCATTTTGCAGACCCGCGCATAGCCCCCGTGTGCGCCAAGCTGGCGGAGGGCTCCACCCCCAAGGAGTACGAGATACTGGAGAAAATCTACAACCGCAACCAGGACAAGGATGCGCGCGGCTGCGCCGCCATGGGCATGAGCCTGCTGCTCTGCAATCCCCTCATCGCCAGCATCGGCGGGTCGGAGGCGGAGGTGCGCGCCAAGCGCGTGTACTACCTCAAGCAGTCCCTGCTGCTCACCCGGGACGACACCATGTTCGGCTCCGCCAGGCTCTCCGAGGTGGCATCCGAGCAGGCCTACCGCCTGCGCTACCTGATGCCCGGCTGCATTCCCCCGCAGATGACGCTCAAGGACATGAACGGCAAGGTGGCCAAGCTGCCCGTGAAGGGCAAGCCCCATCTGCTCCTCTTCTGGTCCCCGGAGGAAGAGACCGGCACGGAGATTGTACGCAAGATAGACAAGCTGGCAGAGGCCAACCCCGGTGTGGTTCTGGTGCCCGTCACCCACTTCTGCACGCCGGATGCCATCACCCGCCTGCATGAGGAAACGGGGATTCCGTTCACCTACATGGACGATGAAAAGGGTACCGCCGCCGCTGCCTACCGCATCAGCTCCCTGCCCACGGCCATGCTGCTGGGGGAAAACTGCAGCATCCTGTACTCCGGCAGCCCGGATATGCAGCTGCAGGCCAAGATAGACGAGCTTACCCGCAAGGAGAAGGCCGCGCAGAAGGCCGCCAAACCCAAGGTGATAGTGGAGGGAGACCCCACCCCCGCCAAGCCCAAGGCTCCCGCCGCCGGCAAGGATACCGCACCGCCCCTGCGAGAGATGCCGGAATTCAACTCCCCCGTGCGCAAGCCCTCCAAATAGGAAAAAGCCGCAAAATCTGCGCCTTCCCTGCATTTGATTGTTGACCACCCGCCGGAAGTATGTATAATATAGCCTAATCAGGTTATCAACAACAACCGTATACACGACTATGGACGACGATATCATCTGCACCCAGAAAATCATAGCAGACCGCAAGACCTTTTTCCTGGACCTCAAGAGCAATGCCCGCGGCCGCGTGCTCCGCATCACGGAAAAAGTCAGCTCCAACAGGGACCGCATCATGGTGCCCGCCGAAATCCTCGACGAGTTCATCGCCGCCCTGGAGGAGATACGCGACACCTGCCGGGAGGACAGCTGACCCCTGCCCCGGACTCCGGGGCTCTCCTCTTTTTTACTGAGAGTTTTTCTATTAGGATAACTTTCACCGCTGTTTTGTGCTTTTTTTGGAATAGTGACACATATTTTGCTCGACAGAGCAGGAAAAGGGGCATAGAATGCGGCGACTCCGTAGCGTACGCGCACAAGGGCCGGAAAACTTGAAAACACACATAGCCTGAAAGACATATAATATGAGGAGAATCAAAGTACTTGAACTGGGGTGGGAGTTCCCCCCGCTGATCAACGGTGGTCTTGGTGTGGCCTGCATGGGCATCTCCAAGGCGCTTGCCAAGAAAGTAGACCTTTCCGTCATCGTTCCCAAGGCTGATCCCTCTGCCGTGTACGACGGCTTCAGCCTGACCGGTATCAACAACCTGCAGTACGCCCAGGTGGAGGAACACCAGGAGGAGAGCTACACCTACAGCAGCTTCTCCGTGGTGGGCAAGGCCCCCGTGAACCTGGACCCGTACGCCCATGTGGAGGGCACCCCCGGCACGGTGGTGTTCACCAAGCAGGGCAAGCTGCTGTTCTCCCACGTGAGCCGCGCAGACCTGGACCTGTTCACCGGCAAGGAGGACCTGTACGCCGGCGACCTGGCCCGCAAGGTAATCGAGTTCTCCAAGATTTGCGCCGTGATGGCCCGCCAGTATGACTTCGACGTGGTGCATGCGCACGACTGGATGACCTACCTGGCCGGCGTGGAGGTGAAGAAGGCCACCGGCAAGCCGCTGGTGGTACACCTGCATGCCTCCCAGTTTGACCGCGCCGGCGCAGATGCCCGCGGCTGGATATACGACATTGAGAAGTACGGCATGGAGCAGGCAGATGCCGTGATTCCCGTTTCCAAGTACACCGGCACCGTGGCCGCCGGCCACTACGGCATCAACCCCGCCAAGATTTTCCCCGTGCACAACGGAGCAGACCCCGTGCACGTGTTCCACAGCAAGAAGAAGTTCCCGGAGAAGCTGGTGCTGTTCCTGGGCCGACTCACCGCCCAGAAGGGGCCGGAGTTCTTCCTGCAGATTGCCGCCAAGGTGCTGGAGCAGACGGACAACGTGCGTTTCGTGATGGCCGGTACGGGAGAGAAGCTCCGCCAGCTCATCGAGACCGGCGCCTTCCACGGCGTGGGAGACAAGTTCCACTTCACCGGATTCCTGAACAAGCAGAAGGTGAACGAGCTGCTCTCCATGACGGACGTGTACTGCATGCCCTCCGTTTCCGAGCCCTTCGGCCTGTCCGCCCTGGAGGCCGCCCAGTTCGGCATTCCCGCTGTCATCTCCAAGCAGAGCGGCGTGGCAGAGGTGATGAAGGGTGCCCTGAAGGCAGACTTCTGGGACGTGAACATGATGGCCAAGCACATCATCGACCTCATCACCGACGAGGACCTGTACGAGAAGGTCTCCAAGGAAAGCACGCAGGACATCATGAACTCCAGCTGGGAAACGGCTGCCGACAAGATGATCCGCGTATACCACCACGTGCTCGGCTGGTAACCCTAACCCCCATTCGTCTGAACCATGAATATATCCCTTACATTCCATGCCCATCAGCCGAACCGACTGATACCCTACGACTTCTTCAAGATTGGCGAACACGCCTTCTACGAGGACGACGACCTGAACGGCCGCGTGCTCTCTGCCGTGGCAGAGCGCTGCTACCTGCCCGCCAACCGCCTGATGAAGCAGCTCATCGAGCTTTCCGACGGCAAGTTCAAGTTCTCCCTGGCCATCTCCGGCGTAATCCTGGAGCAGGCCAAGTACCACCGCCCGGACCTCATCACCTCCTTCCAGGAGCTGGCGGAGACCGGCTGCGTGGAATTCCTGGCCATGCCGTATTACGCCTCCCTGGCCTCCCTGTACTCCACGGACGAGTTTGCCCAGCAGGTGAACGAGCACATGGACCTCATCCAGGAGCTTTTCGGCCAGCGCCCCACCGTGCTGTGGAACACCGGCATGCTGTACTCCAACGCCATTGCAGCCCAGGCCTATGACATGGGGTTCAAGGGCATCATGGCAGACGGCAACAGCCGCATGATGAGCAACCGCCACACCAACGACCTGCAGTGCGCCCCGCTCATCGCCAAGACCAAGACTCTCATCCGCAACCGCCACCTTTCCAACGACCTGGCCAACCGCCGCGTGGACCCCAGCTGGAGCGAGTACCCGCTCTCCCCGTACACCTTTGCGGACTGGCTGACCCGGCAGGAGGGCCAGGTGGTGAACCTGAGCATGGACTACGAGACGCTGGGCGAGCGCCAGCAGGACTCCACAGGCGTGTTCGAGTTCTGGCGCACCATGATTATGGCCACGCTGTTCAACGGCAACACCTTCATCACCCCCGGCAAGGCCGTGAAGCGTTTCCGCTCCACCGGCACGCTGGATTGCCCCAACCCGGTGTCCTGCTCCACCTTCGGCACCACCACGCAGTGGAACGGCAACGTGATGCAGCAGGAGGCCATCAAGAAGATCTACGACCTGGAGGCCGCCGTGAAGGCCAGCGAGGACATGGACATGATCCACGTGTGGCGCAAGCTGCAGAGCGCAGACCATTTCCACTACATGGAGAAGACCAACGGCTTCACCCCCTACCCCTCTGCGTATGATGCGTACATCTATTACATGAACGCCCTGGCAGACCTGCAAGTGCGCGTGAAGACGCAGGCCACCATGATTCACAAGGCCGGTGTGACCAACCTGGCCTAAGGAGTCAGCTGAAACTTCCACAGGGCCCGCCGCACCACCGGTGCCGCGGGCCCTCTCGGCATCCCCCCCCATACCTGCATGGTCCACATATACACCCTGGTCATCCTGTACCTGCTGCTGCTGCCTGCGGCCAGCTGCGCGGCGGCGTGCTGGTGCGTGGACCCGTTCCGCCTGGCGGGTCAGGCCTGGGCCACAGCCATCAAGCTGTGCATGATGCTGGCCGGCGCGGGGTTCTTCCTGAGCCAGCTGGAGATTCCGGCGACTGTCGTGGGCGGCATTTGCGCCGCGGTGCTGGTGCTGGGCACCATGAACGAGCTGCGCTTCACCCGCAAGTTCAGCTGGCCGCGCTGCATCACCGCCGCCCTGCTCTGCGCCCTGTTCCTGGCGGCAGGCGTGGGAATCTACCTGGGCGCCAAGCTCGCCGGGATTGTACCGCCGGAACTGTGAGCGGCCGCCGATGCGTATCGCGCGCGTGTTATTTGTGGCAGGTCGCACATATTCGGCTTGAAAAATGCGCGGGGTGGGGTATAATTCCGCGCGACTATGATTGAGCAGTTACGCAAGAGGCTACTGGACCGGGAGCATCCCGTGCGCATCCACCTTATCGGCGTGGCCGGAGCCGGCATGAGCGGCCTGGCACGCATGTTGCTGGAAATGGGTCACAAAGTCAGCGGGTGCGACCGCGTGACAAGCACGGAGACGGAGCGCCTGCAGCAGGCCGGGCTTGCGTTCTCCTGCCCGCACAACCCGGATGCCGTGCAGGATGCGGAAATCGTCATCTACTCCAGCGCTATCCGTGAGGACAACGTGGCCCTGGCCGCCGCCCGTGCCAACAACAGCCTGTGCCTGCGCCGCGCAGAATGCCTGGCCGCCATCCTGAACAACAAGAAGGGTGTGGTGGTAGCCGGCACGCACGGCAAGACCACCACCTCCTCCCTCACCGCCCACCTGCTGCGCGAGGGCCGCCTGCGCCCCTGCCACTATGTGGGCGCGGAAATCCCCGTGCTGGGTGCCAATGCCCACTGGAACGCCGACAGCGAGTACCTGGTGGCAGAGGGCGACGAGAGCGACGGCACCCTGGTGAACTACCTGCCGGAGCACAGCATCATCCTGAACATCGAGGCCGAGCATCTGGATTTCTACCGTGACCTGGACCACATCAAGGAGGTGTTCCACACCCTCTGCAGGCAGACCCGCGGCAAGATTTTCTACTGCAAGAGCGATGCCGGGGCCCACGACGTGTGCTCACAGTACCCCAACAGCGTTTCCTACGGCTGGCAGGATGCCGACTACACCGCCACGGAGATGACCGTGAAGCGCGGCCGCACCCTGTACACCATCAACTACAAGGGAGAGCCCCTGGGCCGCGTGGAGCTGGGAATCCCCGGACGCCACAATGTGCTCAACTCCCTGGCCGCCACCGCCGCCGCCCTGGAGATGGGCTGCGACTTTGCCAGCATTGCCCGCGGCCTTACCTCCTTTGCCGGCGCCCGCCGCCGCTTTGAGACCAAGTACCTTTCCAAGGACTACCGGATAGTGGACGACTACGGCCACCACCCCACGGAGATAGCCGCCACGCTGCAAACGGCTCAGAGCCTGAAGCCGGAGCGCCTGGTGGTGCTGTTCCAGCCGCACCGCTACTCCCGCACCAAGCTGCTGCGCGACGATTTCGGCAAGGTGCTGCAGAACGTGGACAAGCTGTACGTGGCGGACGTGTACCCGGCCAGCGAGCTGCCCATACCGGGTATTTCCGGGCAGACGATAGTGGATGCCGTGCATGAGAACGGCCCGGTGGATGCGGAGTTCCTGCCGAACCTTTCCCTGGCGCACCACGTGGTGGGCAACCAGCTGCGCCCCGGGGACCTGTTCATCACCCTGGGCGCGGGCAACGTGCACGAGACCGGCACCAAGATTGCCGCAGACCTGCGCCTGATGACGGAAATGCGCACCGAATGCGGCGAGGACATCAACTTCCGCCTGTACGAGCCCATGAGCAAGCACACCACCATGGGCGTGGGCGGCGAGGCCCAGTACTGGGTGGAGCCGGAGAGCTTCCAGGCCATCCAGGCCGTCGTCAACTTCTTCAAGGACCGCCACATCCCTGTCCGCACCATCGGCCGCGGCTCCAACATCATCGTCCGCAACGGCGGTATCCGCGGCGCGGTCATCCATCCCGCCTCCGGCATCTTTGAGCAGCTGGAGCTGCGCGGCAACACCATTGTGGCCGGCGCCGGCGTGAAACTCAAGAAACTGGCCGCCTTTGCCGCCCAGCACGGCATCTCCGGGTTCGAGTGGATGGACGGCATCCCCGGCTGCGTGGGCGGCAGCCTGCGCATGAACGCCGGCTGCATGGGCGGAGACATGTGGAGCGTGTTCCGCAGCGCCACCGCCCTGGACGAGGACGGCGAGCTGGTGGAGCTGGAGAAGGAGAACATGAAGGGCGCGCAGTACCGCCTCATCCCGGAGTTCGACACCAACATTGTGCTCCAGGCCACCTTTGCCGGCACCCCCGGCGACCCGCAGGCCATTGCCACCGCCACAGAGGAGTTCCGCAACAAGCGCAAGGCCTCCCAGCCCGTGGAGCCCAGCGCCGGCTGCACCTTTGTGAACCCGGAGGAAATTCCCGCCGGCAAGCTTATCGACGAGCTGGGCCTGAAGGGCTATTCCATCGGCGGTGCCCAGGTTTCCACCAAGCACGCCAACTTCATCGTCAACACTGGAAACGCCTCTGCCTCGGATGTGACCCGCCTCATCGACTACATCCGTGAGAAGGCCAAGACGGAGCGCGGCATCACCCTGCACACGGAGGTGCGCGTCATTGGCGACCGCGAGACGGAATTCTAACCCATCCCCCCTTACCACACCATGAAAACCCTGACAAACGACACCAAGATAGCCCTGCTGATGGGTGGCCCCGGCTCTGAGAGGGAGGTCTCCATCGTCTCCGGCAATGCCGTGCTGGAAGCACTGCGCCAAGAAGGCTTTACCAACGTGACCCCCGTGATGGTGGACGCCGAGCGCCCCGCCATTCCGGAAGGCACTGAGCTGTGCTTCAACATCATCCACGGCACCTACGGCGAGGACGGCGGCCTGCAGTCCTACCTAGAGGAGCTGGGCCTGCCCTACACCGGCGCCGGTGCAGAAACCAGCCGCAAGTGCTTTGACAAGGTGCTGACCAAGGAGGCCTTTGTGGCTGCGGGCGTGCCCACCCCTGCGGGTGAGACCCTGGAGCCGGGCCAGATGCCCTCCTTCCCCGCCCCCTGCGTCATCAAGCCCCCGTGCGAGGGTTCCTCCGTGGGCGTGGAGATTGTGCATGAGCAGGCGGAACTGACCGCCGCCATGGAGCGCAACGCCAAGTACGGACGCCTGATGGTGGAGGAATACATCAAGGGCAAGGAGCTGACCGTGGCCATTTTCAACGGCACCCCCCTGCCCGTCATCCACATCTGCCCCCGCCAGGGCTTCTACGATTTCAAGAACAAGTACCCCTCCATGACCGGCGCCGTGGGGTCAGACTACATCTGCCCCGCCGACATCACGGAGGAGGAGACCAAGGCCGTTCAGGCCGCCGCCCTGGCTGCCTACAAGGCGCTGAACGTGGAGGTGTACGGCCGCGTGGACGTGCTGCTTACGGATGACGGCAAGCCCTACGTGCTGGAAATCAACACCATTCCCGGCATGACCAGCGCCTCCCTGTTCCCCAAGGCGGCCAAGGCCGTGGGCATCTCCTTCGGCCAGCTCTGCCGCCAGATTGCGGAAATCTCCCTGAACCAGCCGCGCGGCTAACCCGCACGGCGCATCCCCGCAGCAGCAGTGAAAAAGCAGAACAGGTTCCGCAAATCAGCCAAGGACAACGTCCGCAAGCTGGAGGGAACCCTGTCCCTGCGCCAGCGCTTTTTCAGCGCGCTGGCCCTGCTGCGCGCATGGATGCGGTTGAAGAGGTACGCCCGCATCACCCTCTACGTTGTCATCGGCCTGCTGTTGCTCTGGTGGGGGGTGAGCTATCTTGTTGAGCAGGCGCGCAGGCTCAATATCGACAACATCTCGTACGAATCCAGGTACGACATTATCAACCTGAAACAGGCACTGGATATCCTGGGGCTGAAGGACAGCGTGCACCTGGCCAGCCTGAACCCGGGGGACTGGGAACGCAAGCTGGAGGCCCACCCCTGCATCGCTTCCGCGCATATCCGTGCAGAGCTGCCGGAATCCCTGCACATTGAGCTGGAGGAGCGCCTGCCCGTGGTCTTTGTGGAGCTGGAAAGCGCTGCGGGAACCGGTGAGCGCAGCCGGCTGTACATGGACCAGAACGGCCGCCTGTTCCCCGTGGTGCCGGAGCTCCACGCCAAGTTCAACAACCTGCCCGTGTGGTACATGCAGCCCGGGGACGTGCCCGCCTTCCGGGTAGATGCCCAGGTGGAGCAAAAGGCCTACCAGCCCATCGTGGAGCTGGCAGCCGCATCCAATCCCTACAACACCACGGAAATTCCCTGTATCCGTGAAATCTTCCGCCCCAAGGAGTGGAAAATCATCCTCACCCTGGAAAACGGTGCAGAGGTGCTCATGCAGGTCTATGATATCAAGGGCCAGATGCAGCGCCTGGCCATGATTATAGAGCACGCCCGCTCCGTCGGCAAGCAGCCAGTCAGCATCAACGTCATCCCCCGTATCAACCCCACCGTCATCTACGCCAAGTAACCGACCCCGCCACCAGGCAAGCCGAAAATTAGTTAAGAAAACCGTACATTGCGAAAAAAAGGCTTGCCAAGCGGGTGGCGGCGCGTATAATGCGGGAACACGCATGTTTTCATGCGGCCCCAAAAAGCCAAAGAAAAACATCATGAATACCACATTCAAGACAGCCATACTGGCAGCTGCCGCCATGCTTCTCTGCACGGGCGCGGATGCTGCCGTGGCAAACACTGCCGCCACAAGCACCGGCTTTGTGGCTCCTGCTGCGCCCACACGCGCAGCCATGCCGGACAAGCGCCTGCCCAACCTGGGGCGTGACAAGCACGGTCTGCCCTTCTACCATCCCAAGCAGGTCAAGCGCGTAGTGCGTACCACCGCCTACACCCATTCCGAGAGCGACCACCTTTCCTACGGTCCCAAGAACGCCGTGGGCACCTACCTGCAGTACAACGAGCAGACCCGCAGCGCCGCTGCAGACTGGTCCGTGTACCCGCTGGGCACCAAGTTCAAGATCAAGGGCGAGCCTTACACCTATGTGGTGGACGACTACGGTAGCGCCCTGGTGGGCACCGGCACCATCGACATCTACCAGCCCAACAAGGGGCTGATGCGCCAGTGGGGCACCCGCATCGTGGAGATTGAGGTCATCGAGTGGGGCTCCTCCCGCCAGAGCATCGAAACCCTGGCCGCCCGCAAGCGCTACGGCCACTGCAACAAGATGTACGCCTCCCTCCAGCAGCAGAACAGCAAGGTGAAGGCCACCCGCTGATTCCCGCCACAACATTTTTCCCCGGCCCATCCGCACAGGATGGGCCTTTTTTGTGCAGGGCTGCGGGCGCAGGGCGCATTTTCCGCTTGATTTCACGCCCGGTATGCGCTAGATTCAGGCCATGAAATACGCCTGCATCCTTCCCCTTGCCGCCATCATGCTCTGCTCCTGCCAGTCTGTGGACAAGCTGACCCCGGACCAGGCCAGGGAGAAACTCAAGGCCACCCACAAGATTACGGATGTGGAGATGAAGGATGACCAAGGGCGCACGGCGCTGATGGCCGCAGCGGCGAACGGGAACACGGATTTGGTGAAGCTGCTGGTGAAGGCCGGTGCCAATGTGAACGCCAAGGCCAGCGGGCAGAACGCAGAGATGCAGATGCGGGACTACACCCCGCTCATGGTCGCCGTGGGCCGCAGCAACCTGGCCGCCACGCAAGCGCTTCTTGCCGCCGGGGCGGATGTGAACGCCAAGGCTGTGACCGTCTCCGGCAAGACTACCATGAACGGCGTGACCCCGCTCTTTGTGGCCACGGCCAATAATGATGCGGGCTGCGTGAAAGCCCTGCTGGGAGCCGGAGCGAATGCTGCCGCCAAGGTCTCCGTGGCCGGGTCGGGAGAGATGACAGCCCTGGACCTGGCCACCGCGGCCAAGAATGCGGAGCTGATTATGCTGCTCTCCGCCGCCATGCCGGATTGACCCGGCGTGTCACATGGAAGGGGAAATCCCTGATATATCCGGCTCATACACGGAACCGGGAGCCAGGCGTATAATTTGGGCCGGGGCCACGTTCTGCGGCTCCAGCGGCAGGTCTTGGGCAGAGGGGAGCAGGATGATTTGCGTGGCACCCGTGGAGCGGATGAGCTGCGGATCCAGCAGGGGCTGCACGGGATTGCCGCCTATGACCAGCGTATCCGCCCGCCGCTCCTCCTCCGGCACGGCCATGAACGTGGCGGCGGAGGCATCCCCCGCGTAGAGCACGCGCCGCCCGCCGTGCTGCCACAGGATGACGGGGGACTTGTTGGCATCCAGGCGGTGGCGGATATCCCGGCTGGCTGGGAAAACGGTGTACACCCCGGCCTCCGTGGCAAAGGAACAGCCCTGCGGCGGTATATCCCCGGTGCGGATGACATTCAGGTTCGGCCAGTACTGCAGCATGGCATCCGTGCCGCCGCTGCGGGCCTTGGTATGCCCGGTGGGCAGCAGGGCGGCAGGGCGGTAGCCCGCATGGAACAGCGCGGGGCAGATAGTGCGCTGCGCCTGCTCCGCCGTGCCACAGTTGATGACCAGGCCCGGGTTGCCCAGCACGCACACGGTGGAGCCGTAGCGCCCGTTGAGAATCAGGGATGACTCCGGCGCGGCGGACTCGCAGGCGGGTTTGTAGGCGGCAGGAAGGGAATCCAGCGCCCCTGCCCCCGCCGTGTACAGGGCACAGGGCTGGAGGGCGCACCAGTGCAAGGCCGCTCCCAGGTACGGCACCCAGCCCAGCAATACCGTGGACAGGCCAAGCAGCAGGATGGCGGGCAGCAGCGGCAGCAGCAGCACCCACGTGGCGGCGGCATACGCATGCAGGGAATGGAAGCAGGCCAGGCACACCGGCAGGGTGAACAGCCACACGGCCAGGGCTCCTACGGATACCAGCCGCAGCCCGTACAGGCACCGGGAGCGCCAAGGCAACCCGGCAGGCACGCCGCACACCCACACGGCCAGGTACACCCCCGCATACACCGCAAAGGCCAGCAGGAAATCCGGGTGGAACAGGCGGTACGGGGCTGCCAGCAGTACCGCCAGCGCAGCGGCGCACAGGGCTATATCCGGGCAAATGCGGCGGCTGAACAGCCCTTGCAGGTGCATCACCATCAGCACCAGGAAAGCGGTAAGCGCGCTGCAACCCAGCCCGCCAAGCAGCACCAGGCATGCCGCCGGGAACGGCACCAGACAGCGCCGCCACACCACGGGAAGGTGCAGTAAACGCAGCAGCAGCGCGGACAGGCACCACAGGCAGGCCACGGGCAAGCCCGCCGCCGCGGCCAGATGCAGCGCGCTGCCGGGGCGGGAGGATTCTGCCCGCCCATCCCCCGCCAGCAGGGCGCACAGCATATCCTGCGCCGCGCCGGGTTCCCCGCATGCCAGCGCACCCAGGGCACGGCTGCGCAGCAGCAGCGCCTGGCGGCGCAGGTATGCCCAAGAGAAGACATCCTGCCCGCATACACACCCCTCCACCAGGTCACAAGCGGCGCACACGCCCTCACGGCGCATCTGCGCCTGCGGGTCCGCCATACCGCGTACCGGGGGCGGGGGCAGCTCCGCACGGGTAACGGAAAGGCTCACCGTATCACCGGGTTCACAGGCAAGGTTCCCGTGGCAGAACACCCACACCCTGCCGCCGCAAATGCCCTGCTCCACCGTGATATACTCCGTGGAAACCGCGGCCACGCGCCCATGCAGCACGCCGGCAGGCTCCACCGCTTTCAGCAGGGTTTCCGCATCGCGCTGCAGCAGGGTGCAGTGCATCAGCACCGCAGCGCCCAGTACAAAGCACAGCGCCGCCTGCCGCCACAGGCGCAGGATAAGCGCCACCCCCAGCGCAAAGGCCGCTGCCAGCCAGAAATCCGCATGCACGTGAACGGCACACACCACGGCTGCCACCGCCGCCAGCGGCAGCAGCAGCGGGCTCCGGCGGAAATGGCGTTCCAGCCTGTCGTCCGGCCCGGGCATCAGCGGTACACAATCACGGGCCCTGTACTGGCGGATTGCACGGAGCGCACCTTGTGCAGCGCACGCAGGAACAGCGCCGCAGCCTCATCCGCCTCTGCCGCCGTGGCATGGCGGGAAAGGGAGAAGCGCAGGGATTCCCTCGCCTCCTTGTCACCCAGCCCCATGGCGCGCAGCACATGGCTGGCATGCGGGCGGGCGCTGGTGCAGGCGGAGCCGCCGGAGCAGATCAGCCCGGCGGGTTCCAGCAGCAGCATCAGGGATTCCGCGCTCACCCCCGGCACGCGCATGTTCAGCACATGCGGCAGGCGCGGCGCGGTGCCGCCGTTCTCCACCACCTCAGCCCCGCCGGCACGCAGGGCCTGCACAAAACGCTCCCGCAGCGCGGCCAGGGCGGCATACTGCCCCGCCGCGGCCAGCGCCAGTTCCGCCGCCTTGCCGAAACCGATGATACCCGGCACGTTCTCCGTGCCGGCGCGGCGCAGGTCCTCCTGGTCGCCACCGGTCATATAGGGCTTGGAAAACTCCGTGCCGCGGCGTATGTACAGGGCACCCACGCCCTTGGGACCGTGCAGCTTGTGCGCGGAGAGGGAGGCAAACTCAATTTCGTACGCATGCAGGTCCACAGGCACCTTGCCCGCAGCCTGCACCAGGTCCACATGCACCCGCGCCCCGGCCTCGTGCGCGGCATGGGCCAGCGTGCGCACGGGCTGAATGACACCCGTCTCATGGTTGGCCCAGGCAAAACTGGCGCCGTCATGCCCCGGCAGAAGCTCCTTCCAGGCCAGGATATCCGCCTGGCCGTTGGAAAGCACGGCGGCGGCCTCCCCCCGCGCGGTACGCAGGGTGGCCGGATGCTCCGTGGCCAGCGTCAGCACATGGGTAAGGCAGGAGAGCGCGGTGTTGGTGGCCTCCGTGCCGCCGGAGGTAAAGGTGATTTCATCCGGCTCGGCACCCACCAGCGCGGCCACCTGCTCCCGCGCGTGCTGCATGGCGCGGCGCACGGCCTTGGCCGGGCCGTAGGAGGCAGAAGGGTTGAAATAACTCTCCCGCAGGTAGGGCAGCATGGCCTCCAGCACCTCCGGGTCCACAGCGGTGGTGGCGTTGTTGTCCCAGTAGATCATGGCTGCACCTCCCCCAGCTTGCGTTTCATGGCCGCGTACACGCAGGGCGGCACGCAGGCCTGCACCCAGCGCTCCCAATCTGTCATGCACGCAAACCCGCGCACAAAAGAGGATGACACCTCCTCCAGCTCACCGGGCGGCACCAGGAACACGCTCTGAATCTCCGGCTCCATGCGGGAATTCATGCGCGCCATGGGTTTCTCGTACTCGAAATCCACCGTGTTTCGGATACCGCGCAGCAGGTAGCGCGCACCCTCCCGCCGGGCAAAATCCACCAGGAACCCGTGCTGCACCACGGCCAGGCGCACATTGCCCGGCATATCCCGCAGCACCTCTCCCAGCAGGGCCTTGCGCTCATCCATGCTGAACAGGCAGCGCTTCTCCGGGTTGCACGCCAGCACCACCACCAGCTCGTCAAACAGCTCCGCCCCGCGGCTTATCATCCACAGGTGCCCGTTGGTGGGCGGGTCAAAACTGCCCGCATAAATCCCAGTCCTCTTCATGCCGCCCAGTCTACCACGCCCGCCCCGCGCGCGCAAGAGCAATCGGCGCATGCCGCACGGGTGGATTATGATTGAAAAAGCGGGGGCTGCGTGGTAGGCTGGTGGCACGAATGGACGATTTTCCTGACACAGACTTGGAGGCAGACCTGTACGCCTACCTGGGCAAGGCGGGGTATGAGCCGCAGGACAGCGGCGGGATTGCCCGCGGCATGGGCGTGGATTCCAGGCGGCGGGCGGAGCTGCGCGCGCTTTTGGAGAAAGGCCTGCGCCAGGGGCGGCTGCTGAAACTGCGCAAGGGCTGCTATGCCCTGCGCAAGGACCCGCGAGAGCGTGCGGTGTTCGGCCATATCATTTGCACGGCATCCGGCAGGCTGCTGTTCCGCCCGGACGAGGCGGGGCAGGCACAGGTGCAGGCCCTGGTTCCCGGTGCAGAGGTGCGCACGCTGGCGGTGGACAGCCGGCGCAGCCGCGGGGCCATGGACGGGGACCGCGTGCGGGTATCCCTGCGGGTGCAGGGCGGCAGTATGCGTTTCCGCCGCGGGCACCGCGGGCCGCGCACGCCGCAGGCAGGGGATTTGCGCGTCACCGTGTATGTGGAGGAGATACTGGAGCGCGGGCATGAGCAGTGGGTGGGCACCTACCGCCGCGGCGGGCGTTTCGGCATCATGGCCGGGGACGGCGTGACCGCGCCGGAGATTGTGTACCTGGACACAGCCCCGCCGGAGGATTTGGAGAGCGGTACCTGCATTGTGGTGGAGCCCGTTTCCTACCCCATCGGCAGCATGGCCGCGCGCGGCCGCCTGGTGGAGGTGCTGGGCGATACGGAACGCGCGAATGTGCAGATTACCGCCATTATCCGCAAGTTCGGCCTGAGGGAGGAGTTTCCGCCCGCCGTGCTGGCAGAGGCGGACCGGCTGCCGCAGGAGGTTCCCGCCGCAGACTGCGCCGGGCGGGAGGACTGCCGCGCGGAATGCACCATCACCATAGACCCGGAAAGCGCACGGGACTACGACGACGCCATCTCCGTGCGCCGCACCGCCGCCGGCTGGGAGCTGGCCGTGCATATTGCCGACGTAGCCCACTATGTGCGCCCCTGCACCGCGCTGGATGCAGAGGCGCAGAAGCGCGGCAACTCCACCTACCTGCCGGACCGCGTGCTGCCCATGCTGCCGCCCAGGCTGTGCGACGGCATCTGCTCCCTGCGCCAGGGGGTGGACCGCCTGACTGCCCTGTGCCGCATGCAGGTGGCGGCAGACGGCAGCGTGGAGAAGGCGCAGTTCAGCAAGGCGGTCATCTGCTCCCGCCGCCGCATGACATACGCCCAGGCACTGGAGGTGCTGCGGGGCGGCTCCTGCGGGGATGCAGAAGTGGATGCCATGCTGCGGGAGGCCGCAGCCCTGGCCGCCACCCTGCGCGCCCGCCGCATGGCACAGGGCGCGCTGAACCTGGATATGCCGGAGGTGCGCGTGACCGCCGATGCGCAGGGCAACCCCACCGGGGTGGAAATCACGGAGGGGGACGAGGCCCACAGCCTCATCGAGGAGTGCATGCTGGCGGCCAACGAGGCCGTGGCCCAACGCCTGAACGCACTGGGCCTGCCCGCCATCTACCGCGTGCACGAGGCCCCGGACCCCGCCAAGCTCCATGAATTCTCCCTGCAGCTGCGCAGCTACGGCATCAGCGCCGGAACCCTGGCCACCCGCCGGCAGCTGGCAGACACCATGGAGCTGCTGCACGGCCATGCGGACGAGGAGGCGCTGAAGCTGGCACTGCTGCGCTGCATGATGCGCGCCCGCTACTCCCCGGACGCCCTGGGGCACTACGGCCTGGCCAAGGGGGACTACTGCCATTTCACCAGCCCCATCCGCCGCTATGCGGACCTGGTGGTGCACCGCGCCTTCCTGCGCCTGTGCGGGGCCTCCGCCCCCCTGCCCCCGCGCGGGCGGCTGGCAGACATATCCGCCCACATATCGGAAACGGAGCGCACCTCCGCCGCGGCGGAGGCAGAGGCAGACCGCTACATGCTCACCCGCTACCTGCAGCAGCAGTGCTCTGCGGAGCAGCCCCGCGCCTGGGATGCCGTGGTGACTGCCTGCTGGGCGCAGGGGCTGGCCGTGGATATTCCCCTGCTCCGTGCCAAGGGCTTTGTCTCCGGCTCAGAGCTGCCGCAGGATACCCGCTGGTTCTACGGCAACCACTTCTGGAACTCCACGGATGGCCGCCGCATCAGCCCCGGTTCCCGCATGCGTCTCATCCCCGTTGCCGTGGATGCCGCCACCGGCTTTGCGGACTTCCGCCCCGCCCCGCAAGATAACTGATTGTCAAAACGCATTCGGTTCTCCTTGACAACTCCTGCCGCGTAAGCTAGTATGCGCGCGCCATGGAACACAGCCAGCACGACACGGAAAAAGCCGGTGCCGCCCTCTCCTCTGTTATCTGGAGCGGGTTGCTCACCGGCATGAAACTGGTGGTGGGTATCATGACGGGCTCCCTGGGTATCCTCTCAGAGGCGCTGCACAGCGCGCTGGACCTGGTATCCGCCGGGGCCACGCTCTTTGCCGTGAAACTGGCGGCGCAGCCGGCGGACGAGGACCACCCGTACGGCCATGGGAACGTGGAGAACCTGACGGCGCTGGGGGAAACCCTGCTGCTGCTGGTCACGGCCCTGTGGGTCATCTGGGAGGCGGTGAGCCGCCTGGCGGCCAACGACCCGGAGGAGCTGCATGTGGAGACCTCCGTGTGGGCCTTTGCCGTGGTGATTGTCTCCATGCTGGTGGATATCAACCGCGCGGCCATGCTGCGCCGCGTGGCCAAAAAGACCAAGAGCCCTGCGCTGGAGGCGGATGCCGCCCACTTTGCCACGGATATCTGGAGCAGCGCCGCCGTGCTGGCGGGTATCAGCGGGGCCGCCGTGGTGGGCTACACCATACCCGGCAGCTGGCTGGAGTGGGTGTTCATGCGCACGGACGTGTTCGCCTCCCTCATCGTGGCCGTCTTCATCCTTTCCGTGTGCAAGGAACTGGGCACCAAGGCCATCAACAACCTGATGGACAAGAGCGACGGCGAGACCTACAAGCTGGTGCGCCGCACCATGCGGGAGCGCATGCCCTACTACCCGCTCAAGAACCTCCGCGTGCGCGAGGTGGGCAACCACACCTACCTGGATATGGATGTGGCCGTGCCGCGCGACCTGCACATGGACACCGCCCATGAGATTGCCGACGCCATAGAGGCGCTGATGGCGGACACCATTCCCGGAGCGGACACCATGGTGCACATGCATCCGGCGGAGCTGGAGGCCATGAGCCCGGAAATGCTGGTGCGCCAGATGGCGCTCACCCACCGCTTCGGCGTGCACGGGCTCATCATGCACCATTCGGAGCAGGGCTTTGTCATCTTTACGGACCTGGAGCTGCCGCCGCATGCCACGCTCAGGGACTGGCGCCCCGCCGTGGAGGCGTTCCGCAACGATGTGCGCCGCCGCCTGCACGCAGACAAGGTTGTCCTGCACGTGGAGCCGGATGTGCGCGAGCTGCCGCACTACACGGACCCCATGCCGGAGGCCGCGGAATGGCAGGAGAGCGTGCGCCGCGCCATGATTTCCCTGGGCGCCCCCCTGCCACAGGCCATAGAGACCTACACCAGCGGAGACCGCCGCCTGTGCGTGGTGTTCATTCCCAAGGAGGCGGAGCTCACCGTGGAGGAGAGCCACACGCGCCTTTCCAACCTGAACCGCAAGCTGAAAACCACCCTTCCCGCCGTGGCACGCATTGTCGTGGCCTACGCAGAATAAGCCCCGCCCATGCGTATCTTCCTGTTCATCCTGTTTGGAGGCAACGCCCTGATGGCGCTTGCGGGCCTATTCAGCCTGGTAGGCAAGTATTGCCATACCGGGGCGGTGGATATCCAGTTGCTGTTGTATGTCCCCTGCCTGGCGGCTGTCTCAGCCTACGGCTTATGGTGCCTTTGCCATGAAAGGTCTGCGTGGGAGAAGGCCATCTACTTCCTGAGCCGCTGGCAGAAGCGGGACCGCCGGGCCATGCTGGAGAGCTTCCGGGAGGAACAACCGCAGGCTTTCGATGTCCCGGAAGGCATTCTCCGCCTGTTTAAGCTGGACCCGCAGTTGGCGGCATTCGCCTTGCCCATGTTCTCTGCAGAAACAGCGGCGGAACTGCTGGTGGACTGCTGCACAGAGGGAGATACGGTCCTGGCTGCCTTCCTGCTGGAGCACGGGGTCAATCCCGACATGCCGGAGCGTTTCCGACGGAGCCTGCCGCTGGAGGCGGCACGGGAAAACGGCAAACGGGACTGCGAGGAGCTGCTGCTGGCCCACGGGGCAAATGCAGACTTGGTCGACTACCTGGGCGGCACGCCCCTGCACCGCGCCATTCAGCATGCCGGGAAGAACACCGATGCCGAAGGTCTGGAAAGGCTGCTGGCCCAGGGGCATGACGTGAACGCTGTAACCGCCTTTGGGCACAGCGCGCTGGACCTGGCGGTGGCCGCCATGGCGGAGGATGCGGCCGTGCTCCTGCGCAGGCACGGCGGCATGCGCGGCTCTGCCATCCTGGTGCCGCAGCCGGAATTCCACGCCCTTATCCTGCTGAACGAGAAGCTCACGCCCGGCGCACTACAGGCGCTGGAGGCAGAGAGCCGCCGCTACGTGGCGTGCGAGACACTTACCCAGGAATACCATGAGCAGCCGGCAGACCTCTCCCGCGTAAGAATGGAGCAAGTGGGGGATGAAAGCGCCCGCCGCACCCTGCAGGACCACGTGGCCTACCTTGAAATCCGCGGCAGGGCAACCGGGGACCCGCTGGCCTACGCCAAGCCCTGGTGCCGCTCCGTGTGCGGTGCCGTGAACACCGTCTACCCCAGCGTGGCAGGCATCATCTGCCAGGATACGCCCATCCCGCCCCGCATCATCCGCATGGGCAGCCAGGGAGCCTGGTTCATCCTGGCCACCCCGGGCTTCAGCGCCACCGTGCAGGGGCATGACATCAGCGTGGAATACATCCGCGCCCGCCACCTGGGCCTGTGTGATGTGGAACTGGCCGCCCCCGGGACAGGCGAAGCCACCCGGGCCATGCTGGAGCAACTGGCTTTCACCATACGCCATAACCTGCTGGTGTACCGCATTTGCCCGGAACCGGGGGATACCCTCTGCATAGAGGACCTGAAACTCACCCTTCATGCAGTGGGCGTACTGCCGGACAGCCCGGACAAGGCCCCCCACATACGCCTGTACTGCGCCCCTGCGGAGAAGACTGCCTGACCCCCGGCGCGCGTTTTTTTAAGGAAAGTTTGAAAAGTGTGGTTGACGCCACGGCGGCTTTTGTGTAGAATGACACATTATAGGGCGGCAATCCGCAGCCTGACCGAATTTCACACAACCATTAACAGCCGTGTACTCCAACGAAAACTTCCTCCTTCAGCTCCTGGTAGAATCCGGGGGCATGGCCCAGGAGACTCTGGATGCCATACGCCAGCAGGTTCCCCCGACGGACAGCGTCATTGAATACATCACCAACAACGGCTACCTGCCGGCAGACTATATTGCCCAGGTGGCAGCCGTGAACTCCGGCCTGGAGTACGTGGACATCTCCACCATACAGGTGGACCCGGGCATGCTTGCCCAGGTGGACGAGGAGCTGGCACGCCGCCTGCGCTTTATCCCGCTGGGGGATGACGGCTATTCCCTGCAGGTGGCTATCGACGACCCGTTCGACATGATGCGCATGGACAACATCCAGCAGTTCGTGGGCCGTGAGCTGAGCTACTTTGTGACCACGCCCCGCATGCTGGACGACGCCATCAAGAAGTACTACCCGGAGAAGGTGGAATTCAAGAAGGGCGACATGGAGGCCCCTATCATCGAACTGGTAGACAACATGTTCAACGAGGCCCACAACATGCGCGCATCCGATATCCACATCGAGCCCATGCTGGACCGCGTGCGTGTGCGCTACCGCGTGGACGGACGCTTGGTGGAGGTGGCCAACCACCCCAAGAAACTCCTGGGGCCCATCGTGGCGCGCCTGAAGGTGATGAGCTCCACCATGAGCATTGCAGAGAAGCGCGTGCCGCAGGACGGCCGTATCGAGCTTGACCTGCGGGACGGCGTGCATATCGACCTCCGTGTCAGCACCGTGCCCTCCAGCCACGGCGAATCCGTGGTTATGCGTATCCTGGACAAGTCCGCGCTTTCCCTGGGGCTGCAGCAGCTGGGCTTCCTTTCCGATGACGAGGCCGTGTTCGACCGCCTGGTGGCCCTGCCGGACGGCGTGATTCTGGTGACCGGCCCCACCGGTTCCGGTAAGACGACGACGCTGTACGCCTGCCTGAACCGCCTGAACCGCCCGGACAAGAAGATTATCACCGCTGAGGACCCCGTGGAATACGAGATGAGCGGCATCAACCAGGTTATGATCCGCTCCGAGATTGGCATGACCTTCGCCGCCGCCCTGCGAGCCATGCTCCGCCAGGCCCCCAACATCATCATGGTGGGTGAGATTCGAGACGGCGAGACCGCAGGTATCGCCATCCAGGCCGCCATGACCGGCCACCTGGTGCTCTCCACCCTGCACACCAATGACGCCCCGTCCTCCGTGGCACGTCTTGCGGATATGGGCGTGGACCGCTTCCTCATCGCCTCCGCCGTGCGCGCCATCATGGCCCAGCGCCTCTGCCGCCGCCTGTGCGACTGCAAGATTGACGGCCAGCTCACGGAGAAGGAATCCCGCACGCTGGGTATCGACATTACCCACGGCATCAAGCTGCCGCGCCCCGGCGGCTGTGAGCGCTGCCGCGGCAAGGGCATGAAGGGCCGTATGGGCATCTTTGAGATTTTCCAGGTCACGGATGACGTGCGCGGCCTGATCAACTCCGACATGACCTCCGCGCAGCTGCGCAAGCGTGCCCGTGAGCTGGGCATGCGCACCCTGCGTGAGGACGGCATCCGCAAGGTGCTGGCCGGCCTGCTTGCGCCGGACGAGGTCATCCGCGTAACCACCGGCGACGCCAGCTGAACCACCCCTTACCCCCCTTCCCCCAATCATGAATATTGAGACTGCACTTGATGTTTTCGTCAACAACGGCATGCTGGACAAATCCGTCGCCAAGGAGGTGATGGAGGAGCAGGCCACCAGTGCCAAGGAGCTGTGGGAAACCCTCATCGATTTCGGTATCATCGGTGCGCCGGAGGATTTCTGGAGCATCATTGCCAACGAGGTGGGCGCCCAGTACGTTTCCCTGGAGAACTTCACCCCGCCTGCGGATGTGCTGGCCATGCTGCCCGCACACCAGGCGCGCCTGCACGGCGCGCTGCCCATCGAGTACCGCGAGGGCGAGGGCCTCTACGTCTGCCTGGAGGACCCGCTGAACCCGCAGACCATCGATGACCTGCGCATTGCCACCGGCAAGGACGTGTACCTGCACGTGGCCCCGGATTACGAGGTACGCGCCCGCATTGCAGAGTGCTACGGCGGCAACGATGCGGCCATGACCGACCTGCTGGAGGAAATGGGCTCCATGAGCCTGACCAGCCAGGACGGCGCCGAGGAGGCCAACGCCGCCCCCGTCATCAAGTTTGTGAACCTGGTGATTACCCAGGCCATCAAGGAGAAGGCATCCGATATCCACCTGGAGCCCTTCGAGAAGGAATTCAAGATCCGCTACCGCGTGGACGGCGCCCTGTATGAAATGGCGCCACCGCCCGTGCACCTGGCCAACCCGGTGATTTCCCGCGTGAAGGTGATGGCCGGCATGAACATTGCAGAGCGCCGCGTGCCGCAGGATGGCCGTATCGTGATGAAAGTGGGTGAGAACCGCGTGGATATGCGTGTGAACTCCCTGCCCACCCAGTACGGTGAATCCGTGGTGCTCCGCGTGCTGGACCGCAACAACATCGTGCTGGACCTCAACAAGCTCAACCTGGCCCCCTACATCCATGAGTACATTCTGGACACCGTGGCCAAGCCGAACGGCATTTTCGTGGTGACAGGCCCCACCGGTTCCGGTAAGACCACCACCCTGTACGCCGCCCTGAGAGAGGTGAACACCATCGATTCCAAGCTCCTCACCGCTGAGGATCCCGTGGAATACGACATCGACGGCATTGTGCAGGTGCCCATCAACGAGCAGATCGGCGTGACCTTCCCGCGCGTGCTGCGTGCCTTCCTCCGCCAGGACCCGGACCGCATCCTGGTGGGCGAAATCCGTGACCAGGACACCGCGCAGATTGCCATCCAGGCAGCACTGACGGGCCACCTGGTCCTCTCCACCCTGCATACCAACGATGCCGCCGGCGCCGTGACGCGCTTCATCGACATGGGCGTGCAGTCCTTCCTGCTGGCAGCCACGCTGCTTGGCGTGCTGGGCCAGCGCCTGGTGCGTACCATCTGCCCGTACTGCAAGACGCCCTACCAGCCCTCCAACGCCCTGCTCATGCAGCTGGGCATCAGCCCAAGCCTCATCGGCTCCCAGCAGTTCTTCACCGGCGGCAGGTGCGACAAGTGCGCCAACACCGGCTACAAGGGCCGCAAGGGCATCCATGAGCTGCTGAACGTCACAGACCCCATCAAGGAGCTCATCACGGACAACGTTCCCTCCCTGGTGCTCAAGCAGAAAGCCATTGAGCTGGGCATGCGCACCCTGCGAGAAGACGGCATCCAGAACATCTTTGAAGGCAATACCACCATCGAAGAAGTACTTAAATACACTTAATGGCTTGACTCCGCAAGGGGGATTTGCTATCTTTCTCATAACGGATTTTCCAAACACACCTAACAAGACATGCCTAATTTCAAGTATACAGCGCTGGACCAGAACGGCGCAGAATCCACAGGCTTCATCACGGCTGACAGCAAGATTGCAGCCATGGAAGAAATTCGCTCCAAGGGCCTGCTGGTCCGCGAGTGCGAGGAGACGGACGCCAAGAACGCAGCAGCTGCCGCCAAGGCCCAGAAAAAGAAGGAGGCCAAGGCCGGCGGTCCCGTCAAGAAGAACAAGGAGGGCGGCAAGGCCGGTGCCGGCGTGAAACAGCGCGAGCTGATGATCTTCACCCGCCAGCTGGCCACGCTTATCGATGCAGGCCTGCCCCTGCTCCAGAGCTTGAACGTGCTGGCCAAGCAGGAGCCGAACGCCAACCTGCGCGCCACCATCAAGGCGCTGGGCGAGGCCGTACAGGGCGGCGCCACCTTCTCCGAGGCCCTGGCCGCCTACCCCAAGCTCTTCAACAAGCTCTTTGTGAACATGGTGAAGGCCGGTGAGCTGGGCGGCGTGCTGGAGGTGGTGCTCAACCGCCTTGCAGAGTACCAGGAAAAGGCCAACAAGCTGCGCGGCAAGATTACCTCCGCCATGGTCTACCCCTGCATCATCCTCACCATTGCCGTGGGTATCCTCGTCTTCCTCATGCTCGTCATCGTGCCCAAGTTCAAGGGCATGTTCGAGAGCCAGAACATGGAGCTGCCCGCCCTGTCGGAGTTCGTGTTCAACTTCTCCGACAATTGCATGGCCTGTGATGTCATTCCCGTGATTCCGAACGCCGTGCTCGCCATCATCGTGGTGGTGGCCGCCATCCTCGGCCTGCTGGCTTGGAAGCGCACCCCCGCCGGCGGCCGTGCCATCGACACTTTCATGCTCAAGATGCCCAAGCTGGGCCAGCTCATCAAGGTGAGCTCCGTGGCCCGCTTCTCCCGCACCTTCGGCACCCTGGTCTCCTCCGGCGTGCCCATCCTGCAGGCCCTGCTCATCACCCGTGACACCGCCGGCAACGTGGTGGTGTCCGATGCCGTGACGAAGATTCACGATGCCGTGCGCGAAGGCGAGCCCATCGTGACGCCGATGAGCGCCTCCCCCGTGTTCCCGCCCATGATGATTTCCATGGTAGACGTGGGTGAGGAGACCGGCCAGCTGCCGGACATGCTCATGAAGGTGGCCGACGTGTACGATGAAGAGGTGGACAACAACGTGACCGCCATGACCGCCATGCTGGAGCCGCTCATGATTGTGTTCCTGGCCGTGGTGGTGGGTTCCATCGTGCTCGCCATGTTCATGCCGATGATGAAGATCATCGAAACCGTCTAACGCGCCATGAAACTGAACCTCGTCTCCAAGCGCAGCGGCTTCACGCTGATTGAGATTCTCATCTGCATTGCCATCCTGGCCATGCTCTCCGTGGTGCTGCTGGGCGTGCGCAGCTATATCACCAACAAGAAGCTGAGCAGCACCGCCCAGAACCAGGTGGCCCAGCTGGAAAGCTGCATGAACGCCTACCGTGCCGACAACAGCGGCATCCTGCCGGACGGCACGGGAGACGAGGCCAGCTCCAACGTGATGTACACCGCCCTGTACCGCGATGCCGACAACGACGGCCAGCCGGACAAGGAGGATGGCGTGGAGCTGCCGCCCTACTGCACCACCTTCTCCATCATCAAGGACACCAAGTCCAAGGAGATTCTGGATGGCATTCCCGTCATCAAGAAGCAGATCCGCACCAAGGACGGCCGCAAGAAGCGCTTTGTCATCCTGGACCCCTGGGGCAATCCCTACCGCTACCGCCTCGGCTTTGAGCAGGAGGACTCCAAGGGCAAGGCCGGCAAGGGCTTCAACCCGGACTTCGACATCTTCTCCCTGGGCGGCGATGCCCTGGGCGACGGCAAGTCCAAGGACGGCGACAACGCCGACAACGTAACCAACATACGTTCCTACAAGTGAATACGGCCCAAGCCACCGGGCTGCTGCTGGCAGCCCTGGCATTCCCCCCTGCACTGTATGCGCAAGCTCCCCGGGATGGGGAGCTTGCCGCGCTTTCAGCCGCCGTGGAGCGCGTGACCCCGCAGTTTGCCGGGCGAGTGGAGTTCCGCCTGGCGGAGCTGCCTGCCCCGCGCCTTTCCGCGGAGTGCGGCAAACTGGTGGTGAGCGCCGCCACGCGCAGCGAATGCATGCGTGCCTACGGCTACTACCTGCGCGAGCTGGCGGGGGTTCACCTCTCCTGGAACGGGGACAACGCAGAGCATGCACGCCTGGTGCTGCCGGAGAAACCGGTGGAGGTGCCGCGCACGCGCGCGTTCAACCTGGCGTTCAACTACTGCACGCTCTGCTACAGCGGCACCCACTGGGACAGGGAGCGCTGGGCGCAGGAGCTGGACAGGCTGGCCCTGGCCGGGTACAAGTACATGCCCGTTTTCTCCGGGTTGGAGGCCGTGTGGCAGGAGTTCCTGACCGGCCTGGGCTGCCCGCAGGAACAGGTGCAGGCCTTTATCGCCAACCCCGCCTACTCCGCCTGGTGGCTCATGGGCAATCTGGAGGGCGAGGGCGGCCCCGTGCATCCCGACATCATCCGCCAAGAGGCGGAGCTGGGCCGCTTCATCGTGCAGCGCATGCTGGAGCTGGGCATGGAGCCCGTGCTGCAAGGCTATGTGGGATTCCTGCCGCATGACATGGACCCCGCTGCCGTGGACGGGCAGCTGCTGCCCCAGGGAGAGTGGGTGGCGGGCTACCGGCGCCCCGCCGTGCTGGACCCCTCCTCCCCGGATTTCCCCAAGCTGGCCGCCCGCTGGTATGAGCTGCTGGAGAAGCACTACGGCTACCGCGCCAAGGCATTCGGCGGCGACCTCTTCCACGAGGGTGGCAAGCCCGGCAAGGCAGACCTGGAGGCCTGCGGCCGCGCCGTGCAGAAGGCCATGCAAAAGGCTTCCCCCGGTTCCTACTGGATGCTCCAGGCCTGGGCGCAGAATCCCCTGAAAAAGCTCCTGGCCGGGCTGGACAAGGACCACACGCTCATCCTGCTGCTGGACAAGGACCCCACCCCGGAGCACGACCCCTACTACCGCACCCACAAGAGCCTGAAACGCCCGCAGGTGGACGGGTTCCCGCTCATCTGGTGCGAGCTGTCCAACTTTGGCGGCAAGCAGGGCCTGTACGGCAGCCTGCCCCTGCTGGAGAACTTCTGCCCGGAATCCGGCGGCCACATCGGCAAGATGGCGGAGGACTGCGTGGGTATCGGCCTGCTGTCGGAGGGCGTGGAGACCAATCCGCTCTACTATGCCCTGCTCACCCGGCGCGTCAACCAGATACGCAACCGCATCGACCGCCCCGCCTTCCTGGGCCGATATGCCGCACAGCGGTACGGCGTGGAGGACTCACGCCTGGTACAGGCCCTCTCCCTGCTGGCTTCCTCCGTGTACGCCCCCACAGGCATGCGCGAGGGCAGCCTGGAGAACCTGCTCTGCGCCCGCCCGTCGCTGACGGCGGAGAGCGTCACCACTTGGTCAGATTCCCGGCAGTACTACAACCCCGCCACCGTGGAGCGCGCAGCGCAGCTCATGCTGCAGGCGGGGCGTGCCCGCCCGGCCCTGGCGGAAAGCCCCACCTTCCGCTATGACCTGGCCTCCGTGCTCCAGCAGGTGCTGGGGGACCGCGCCCGCGCCCTGCTGCCATGCCTGGAGCAGGATTACCGGCAGCGGGACACGGAATCCTTCTCCCGCCACGCCGCCGGGTTCAAGCAGCTGCTGGAGCAGAGCGCGGATGCCCTGGCCACCACGGAGCACTACCTGCTGGGCTGCTATGAGCAGGGAGCCGCCAACAAGGGCGGCACCAACCCGGAAGCCCGTGCCGAGATGCGCCGCACCCTGCGCCGCATGCTTTCCACCTGGGCAAAGGGCAACACCTCCCTGAACGACTACGCGCACCGCCATTTCTCTGAAATGATGCGCTGCTACTACCTGCCCCGCTGGTCCGTCTTCCTGGACAAGCGCCTGCAGGAGCTGCGCACCGGCACCGCCCAGGACGTGGAAACGGAATTGGAGTCCGTCTCCAACAACGGCGAGGACATCTCCCGCACCATTGAGACAGACCCGGATATCGACCGCATCCAGGATGCCTTCCCCACGGCGGAAATCCCGCTCCTCACCGCCCCGCAAGGCAATATCCTGGACATTGCCGGGCGTATCCTCGGCAAATAACGGCTCCCGTGCGCAGCCGGGTCAGGGTTTTGCGCCCTTCCCGCTGCGCAGGTGGGTCACAAAGTACACGCCCACGGCAATCAGCGCCACCGCCAGGATTTTCTGCCAGGTAAGGATATCCAGCCCCAGGACCACACCCACGGTGGCGGCCACCGCAGGCTGCACGTAATTGTACGTGGCCACGGTGGGCGGCTTGAGATGGCGCTGTGCATAGATGAGCAGCAGGTAGCTCAGGAAGGAGCCGCCCGCCACCACATAGCCGGCGCCCAGGGCGCTGCGCAAGGTCAGCTCCTGCCAGGGCGCGGCACACATGCCGGGCAGGATGAACGGGAGCATGACCACGGCGGAAATGGTGAACAGCCACTTCATGAGCGTGACCGGGCTGTACCGTTTCACCACGCGGCCGAAGAACACAAAGTAGCACGCGGCGGAAAACTGGGAAACCACGCACATGGCATCCCCCAGCAGGTTGCCGCTGGCACCGCCCTGTGAGCCGGAGCAGAGCACCAGCGCGCCCGCGGCGGCCAGTGCCAGCCCCGCCACCATGCGCGCCGTCACGGCCAGGTGCAGCACCAATATGGACATGAGCAGCGTGAACACCGGGGTGGTGGTGGCTATCACGCAAGCATTGGTGGGGGAGGTGTACCCCAGGCCGCACACATAGAACACCTGGTTCACCCCCATGCCGCACAGTGACATGCCCAGCAGCATCGGCAAATCCTTCCGCCAGTCCACGCGCTCCCGGGGGGTGAAGAGGGAGACAAGCCAGAACAGCACCGCCGCACCGCCCAGGCGCATCATGGAGAGGGACAGGCCGTCTATCACGCCGCCCTCCATGCCCACCTTGCACATGGGGCTCATCAGCCCGAAACACAGGGCTGCGCCCAGGGCAGCCAGGTGCGCCGGGGTATGCCGGTACGGCAGGTGCTTACCGCGTGTAGAGGACATGGGTGAATCCCGCGTACTGCTCCTGCACGGTACGGCGGGGGAACAAATGGGCAAACTCCGGGAAATACGTATCGGCCTCGTACTCCCCCTGCACCTCGGAAACGTGGAGCTTCCCCATGCGCCCCAGCAGGGCGGCGTACACCTGCGCACCGCCGATAACCATCACCTCCGCATCCTGCAGCTCCAGGGAATCCAGCTCCGCCAGGTCATGGATGACCACCGCCCCTTCCGCCGTGAAGGCGCTGTCCCGGGTCAGGACGATATTCTGGCGACCGGGGAGCGGGCGGCCCAGGCTCTCCCAGGTCTTGCGCCCCATCAGGATGGGGTGGCCCATGGTAATGCGCTTGAAGAGCTTCATATCCTCGCTCAAGCGCCAGGGAATGGACTGGCGGATGCCGATGGCGCGGTCTGCGGTCATGGCCACCACGCCTGTGAAATGCGGTGTCATACGGAAACGGCTGCCTTGATATGGGGGTGGGGGTCGTAGTTCTCCAGCGTGAAATCGCTGAAGTCGAAACCGTCAATCTCCGTGACGGCGGGATTGATGCGCATGACAGGCAGCGGGCGCGGCTCACGGGTGAGCTGCAGGCGCGCCTGGTCCAGGTGGTTGCGGTACAGGTGCAGGTCCCCGTAGGTGTGCACAAACTCCCGTGCCTCATACCCGCACACCTGCGCCACCATCATGAGCAGCAGCGCATAGCTGGCTATGTTGAACGGCACGCCCAGGAACAGGTCGCAGCTGCGCTGGTAGAGCTGCAGGCTCAGGCCGTGGCGCTGCCCCTCCTGCTGCGCGGGCACCACGCAGAACTGGAACAGGCAGTGGCAGGGCGGCAGGGCCATGCCGTCCACCTCTGCCACGTTCCAGGCGGAAACCAGGTGGCGGCGGCTCCAGGGGTTCTCCCGCAGCCCGCGTATCAGGTTGGCAATCTGGTCTATGCTGCCGCCCTGCCCATCCGGCCAGGCGCGCCACTGGGAGCCGTACACGGGGCCCAGGTCGCCGTTCTCGTCCGCCCACTCGTCCCAAATGCTCACGCCGTTCTCCTGCAGGTAGCGCACATTGGTGCTGCCTTTCAGGAACCACAGCAGCTCATAGATGATGGAGCGCAGGTGGAGTTTCTTGGTGGTCAGGCAGGGGAACCCCTCGCGGAGGTCGAACCGGGCCTGGCGGCCGAAGACGCCTACGGTGCCGGTGCCGGTGCGGTCCTGGCGGCCCACACCGTTCTCCAGCACATCGCGCAGCAGTTCCAGGTATTGCTTCACGGGGGTGTTCGGGGGATTACAGGTTCAGGGCCGCGCGGATCTGCTCCGCGTACTTGGCGGCCTTCTCTGCAAAGCTCAGTTCCGGCTCCTTGTACAGGATACCGCGGGAAACATTGATGGTGGGGGGAGCCTGGCGGGTGCCGCCGGTCAGGGCAGCCAGGTCACCGCCCTGGGCGCCCAGGCCGGGGATGAGCAGCGGGGCATCCGGCAGCTCGGTGAGTATCTGGCCGTTCGCATTCGTCAGGCCAACCACCATGCCCACCTCCGTGGCGGCATGCTCAGCCTTGGCGCGCTCCACCATGTCTCCCACCAGCTGGTACACCTTGCGGCCGTTTGCCAGCACCTGCTGCTCCACGTCTGCGGAGCCGGGATTGGTGGTCACCGCCAGCAGGTACACGGCCTTGCCGGGGCGGTCCAGGAAGGGGGCCAGGATATCATAGCCCATGAAAGGGTTCAGCGTCACCGCATCCACGTCCATGCGGTCAAAATAGGCCTGGGCGTAATACTTCTGCGTCTCGCCGATGTCGCCGCGCTTGGCATCCAGGATAACGGGGATATCCTTGGGCATGTCCGGCAGCAGCTCCTCCAGCATCTTGAGGCCCGGCAGGCCCATGGCCTCGAAATAGGCGATGTTGGGCTTGTAGGCAGCGGCATAGGGGGCGGTTTCCTCCACCACCTTGCGCAGCCAGTCGGCCAGCTCGTTCATGTTCTCCGTCTGCGGGCGGGGGTCCAGGCCCACGCACAGCGCAGAGCGCGTGGCGGCAATTCGTGCGGCAAGCTTCTCGGTGTAGGTCATAGCGCGCGGGATTGTATCACGCGCGAGGGCATTTGGCAACTCCTAATGTACAGGGTCCCCGCATGCAACCACGAACGGCCTTTGGCTTCAGAAGATCTGGGTGGGGAGGCGGTGTTTTTGCTTCGGCGGGAACAGGCGGTCGTATGCTTCTGCATCCGCCTCGGCCACAAGATAGGCTGCGGGTGTGGCGTACTCACCCGTTATGCCCCGGAGATAACCGGATATCAGCTCCTTGCAAAGGAAGAAGGAGCTGTCTGCACCCTCCGGCAGCCCCTGGTAGCGGAGCCCGAAGGTGGAGGCAAAGCTGAAGCCGCTCTTGCCGTAGAAGTCGATATTCCCCTCGAAACAAAGGGCACCGCAACCTATGGTAGCAGCCCGCCGCATGGCTTCCTCCAGCAGCCTCTGGCCGTACCCCCGGCGCTTGTAGGCCGGGGCAATGCAAAGGGGCCCCATGGTCATGATGGGAATACGGCGGCCGTCATCCGCGGCAAGCGTGGTCCGCATAAAGGCGACTTGGCCGATGAGGGCGCCGTCCTCCTCTGCCACAAGGGCAAGCTCCGGCACATAGTCCGGGTGGCTGCGCAGGACATGCAGCACATAATGCTCCCAGGCACCGGGGCGGTACACATCCCAAAAGCTCTCACGCACAAGCTCCTCCACCTGCCTGTATTCATCATCCCGTTCTGTCCGTATCACCATATTCTGTGTATCTGGGTCGGCTTCTTTCCACGTTCAGACAGCCCCGGTCACGCCATGCATCCGCATCCGGGCTGTCAATCCAGCGGCAGGAATTGTACCACGCGGCTGCGGGTGTGGCAATCCCTAATCTGCCGCTGCGCCATCCCTGCCCGCCTGCTGCGCATGGCGCGCAAAGGATTCGTCGATGATTTGCCAGGCCGTTTCCGTGTCGAAAAAGCCGTTCACCTCCGTCACCTTGTTCTGCAGGGTCTTGTAGGTCTGGAAAAAGTTCTCAATCTCCTGCAGGTAGTGCGGCGGCAGGTCGTCCAGCGTATGCACGTGGTCATAGCGCGGATCGCCCACGTTCACGGCCAGTATCTTCACATCCGGGTCACCGCAGTCTATCATATCCATGCCGCCTATCACGCGGCACTCCACATAGCAGCCCGGAAAGGTGGGGGCGGAGGTGAACACCAGGATGTCCAGCGGATCGCCGTCCAGGTACAGGGTATCCTCCACAAACCCGTATTCTGCCGGGTAGTACACGGCGGAAGAGAGTACGCGGTCCAGCCGGATTTTCCCGGTCTTGGTATCCACCTCATACTTGTTGCGACTCCCCATGGGAATCTCGATTCGCGCTTCGATGGTTCTCATAGTGCGCGTATGCTAGCACAGCACGGTAGGGGAGTCAAGCCGCCATTCCCGCCAATTCCCCAACTTTTATATCGACTTGCCCCCAAACGGAAATGTGGCAGAAGGGGTGGAGGCACGGCGTACATTGGGCTTGCAATTTGAGGGCGGTGCGCTAGAATGGGGGCATGAAGACCTGTCTGGGCAGCCTGATACTCATACCCGCCATCCTGGCCCTGGTGGGTACTGCGGTGTACCACGCCTCCGTGGATTCATCCCTGAAGTTCGAGGAAAGGGACACCAACACGCAGTATATCAACACGGAGCGCTCCTACCGCCCCGTGCCCAAGCATGACCCGGCAGGCAAGCCCGCCGCACCCGTGCTGAAGGATGACGACACGGCGGAGGAGGTGGCCCCGTGAGCCTGGAGAGCCCGGTCATCGGCTACACGCTGGGGGACCAGGCCGGCATCGGCCCGGAGATTATCCGCAAGGCCCTGCCGCAGCTGGACCCCCGCGCAGAGTACCGGCAGATGGGCGGGGCGGTGCAGGCCACGCCCGGCCAACCCACCCTGGAGACGGCGCACGCCGCGCTGGAGCACCTGGAGCTGGCCGCCCAGGCGCTGAAGGAGGGCACGATTGACGCCGTGGTGACCGCCCCCGTGTGCAAGGAGGGACTGCATGCCGTGGGATTCCCCTTCCCGGGGCAGACGGAGTTCTTTGCAGCGCGGCTGGGTGTGGAAAACTTTGCCATGTGCCTGACGGGCCGGCACCTCACGGTGGGGCTGGGCACCATCCATGTGGCGCTGCATGACGTGCCGCAGCTGCTGGACACGGCGGAGCTGGTGCGTATCGGCACGCTGCTGGCGGATTTCCTGCAGCGCACGGGCACGGCGGCACCGCGCCTGGCGGTGGCGGCGCTGAACCCGCATGCCGGGGAGAACGGCGCTTTCGGGCGGGAGGAGATAGACATCATCACCCCGGCGGTGCAGGAACTGCAGCGCACCCTGCCCGGCTGCAGCATATCCGGCCCCTGCGTGCCGGACTGCGTGTACCGTGATGCGGTGGAGGGGCTGTACGATGCGGTGCTGTGCCCCTACCATGACCAGGGGCTGATTCCGCTCAAGCTGGTGGATTTCGACAACGCGGTAAACGCCACCCTGGGCCTGCCGCGGCTGCGCGTGAGCCCGGACCACGGCACGGCCTTCGGCATAGCCGGAAAAGGCCTGGCGCGGGAATTCAGCACCGTGCGCGCCTTTGAGCTGGCGCTCAAGAGCGTGCGCTGAACGGTGCGCCGCCGCTCACCCTTGGGGCAGCTCTTTCAGAAAGGCGAACATGCCGTCCCCTCCATCGGCGGTGAAATCATCCGGTGCGTCCGGCATGGGGTGGCGGGAGTGGAAGAATTCCGTGATACGGAAACCGCAGAGGTTTACGTAGAAGTGGATGTTGCGGCGGTCAAAGTACGGCGTGCAAGTCTCCCAGCGGCGGATTTCCGGATGCCGGGCCTCCACCATTTGCCACAGGGCAAGACCGATACCCAGCCCCTGCAAGCCATGTTTCACGTATAGGAAATCCAGGTGACCTGTGGATTTTTCCGGCTGCAGGGCCACGATGGCACAGCCCGCCATGATGCCGTTCACCACCGCCTTGTACGCCACGGCCCCCGACTGGCCCAGGGAGTAGTCTATGTCCTTCTCCGGCAGGATGAGAGTCTCGCTTGGTCCGTAAGACGCCTCATACCCCAGCTGGAATGCCTGCTGCATGTCCGCCTTCATCTGCGGCAGGTCCGCAGGGTGTACGGGGAGCAGCTGGGGCTGCACCTGCGGCATGCCCGCTGCGGCAAAGGCGGCGCGCAGCAGCGCGGGGTCCTTTACACCCGGGGCGCTTTCCACGCCGCTGTTCAGGTCCAGCCCGTCGGGGCTGCATTGGGAAAGCACCTCTGCCAGGTTCCCGGCATGCAGCCCCCCGGCCAGGAGCCAGGGGTGGGGGAAATGCAGGGCGGCAAAGGCGCTGCAATCCAGCCTGCGCCCCTGCCCGCCCGCCTGGCCGTATGAGCCGGCATCCAGCAGGTAGTAGGCACAGTACGGGGCCCATTCGTCTATCTGGCGCTGGAGCTCCTGCGGGCTGCCGCAGTGCTCCGGCCACAGCACGCGGACAACGCGCTGCGGGCCGATGGCCTGTGCATCCTGCTGGGTCTGCCTGCCGTGGAGCTGGATGAAATCAAGCCGTGCCTGCCGGGCAATCTCCAGGATTTCCCCTGCCCCCTGGCGCACAAACACGCCCACGCGCCCCACACCGGGGGTGGGTATGGCGGCTGCCTGCTCCGGGGTAACGCAGCGCGGGCTGCCCTGGTGGAAGATAAAGCCCACCCAGCGCGCGCCCAGGGCGGCGGCACAAGCCGCGGCAGCGGGGGCTGACTGTCCACAAACCTTGATGAAAGGAGGCATGGCGGTGAATTACGGATGCAGGATACGGCGCAGGTTGTCCAGCGGGCAGTTGCCGCTCATAAGCGCGGTGCCCACCAGGGCGGCGTGGTAGCCGGCGGCTGCGGCATCCTGCAGGTGGCTGTGCTCCTGCATGGCGCTGGCGGCAATCCAGCATTCCTCCGGCAGCCTGTGGGCGGCCAGCTTGAGCCCCTCCACGCGGTCTGTCTTGAAAGTCTCCAGGTTGCGGGCGTTCACCTGAATGATACGCGCGCCGGACTCGCGCGCCAGCTCCAGCTCCCGCTCCGTGAACACCTCCACCACGGCATGGATGCCCTGTGTCTCCGCCAGCTCACGCAGGCCGCGCAGCTGCGCGGCATCCGGCGTGAGCGCCACAATGAGCAGCATGGCGCTGGCTGGGGTGGCAAAGGTTTGGCGCACCTGCAGCTCACTGAATATGAAATCCTTGCGCAGCAGGGGAATCCCTGCCGGGGCAGCGGCGGAAAGGTCCCGCACATGCCCGGTGAAGTAGCGCTCCTCCGTAAGCACGCTCATGCAGGCGGCACCGCCGGCGGCATACTGCCGCGCCACGTCCGCGGGGTCCAGGCGGTCGTTGATAACCCCGGCGGAGGGGGATGAGCGCTTGAACTCCGCTATCACGCGCAGCGGCTCCCCCGCAGGGGGCGGAGCCGTGAGCGCGCGCAGGAAATCCGGCCGCGCCACCTCCAGCGGGGCGGGCATGGCGCGGCGCAGGGCTTCCAGCTCCGCCTGCTTGGCATCGATAAAGCGTTGCAAGTCCATAGCGGAAGCGGCGTTACTGCCAGGCGGCTATCACCTTCATGGCCACGCCCTGGGCCACGGCCATGCGGGCGCGGGAAACGCAGGACTGCATATCCAGCTCCGGGGCCAGCAGGCTGAGCGCCAGGGCCACGTTGAGGGCCACCATGTCGCTCATGGCCCTGGTACCCTGCCCCGCCACCACGTCGCGCACGGCCTTCTCGGCCTCCTCGCGGGTCTCCACGCGCAGCTCATCCTCTGATGCAGGCGGGGTGAACCCGTAGTCCGCAGGATTGAAGGTGAAGGGCTTCACCTGGCCGTCCTCCACCAGGGCGGCGGTCACGGGGCCGAAGGCGGTTGCCTCGTCATACCCGCCGGCGCCGTGGATGACCAGGGCGCGGCGGTAGGACCCCAGGGCCAGCACGCGGGCAATCTTCTGCACCATGTCCGGCTTGGCCACGCCCATCATGATATGCGTGGGGCGGGAGGGATTGATCATGGGCCCCAGCAGGTTGAAGAGCGTGCGCACGGCCAGCTCACGGCGGATAGGTACAATCTCCTTGAACCCGGGGTGGTAGTGCGGCGCCAGGCAGAAGGCAAACCCGCTCTTGCGCACGGAATCCCGGATGCCGTCCGGGTCCAGGTCCAGCGGGTAGCCCAGGCACTCCAGCGCATCTGCCGCGCCGGAGGAGGAGGACACGGCGCGGTTGCCGTGCTTGAGTACCTGGTAGCCCAGGCCGGCCACCACCAGGGCGGCGCAGGTGGAGCAGTTGAAACTGTGCTTGCCGTCCCCGCCCGTACCCACGATGTCGATGTACTCCCCGCTGATGCCCGCCACGGGCACGGCGCGGTCCAGGCACACCTCCACGGCGGCGGCCAGCTCCTGCGCCGTCTCACCCTTGGCGCGCAGGGTGAGCAGCAGGGCCCCGGCCTGCGCGGGGGAAAGGTGCCCCTCCATCAGTTCCGTCATGGCGCAGCGCGCCTCGCTCGGCTCCAGGTCCAGCCCGTCTGCCAGCTTGTCCAGTATGTGGGAGATAGTCATAAGCCTTTTCAGTTTTCAGGGGTTTGCGGTTCCGTGCCGGTAGCGGCGGCGGGCTTGGCGGCGGGAACGGATGAGAAGAGGTCCGTGACCTGCTTCATGATATCCCCGCCCACCATGGTGGTGGGCAGCTTGAGCTTGTCCAGGTTCTCCACGAAGCGGAGGTTGACATACCCGCTGCCGATGGCCTGGGACTTGGCGCGTATGGCCTCAGCCTCCGCGGCGCCGACGGCAGCCACGGCCTCGGCCTCCGCCTTGGCGGCATACAGCTTGGCATCCGCCTGGGCCTTGGCGGCGTACAGCTCGGCATCCGCCTTCTGCTTGGCGGCCAGGCGCTGGCCCTCTGCCTCCTGCTCAGCCTTGCGGGCGGCGGCGCGGCCCTCTGCCTCCTTGATTTCCACGCTGCGCTGGGCCATGGCCAGCTCCGTGGCCTGGCGCTCATAAGCCTGGGCCACCTCCACCTTCTTGGTAATGCCGTCCGTCACGCTCTTGGGCGGTGTGGTGCTGCCGATGGTGACGGACTCCACGATAAAGGGAGTGCCCTCGAACTTGGTCTTCAGGTCGGTCTCCACGGCGCGGGTAATCTGGGGGATGCTGGAGCTGGCGTCCAGGCCGTCGTACTTGGAAACCTCGGAGCGGATGGCGGAGCGGAAATGCTGCTGGATGAAACTCAGGTAGGCATCCTTGATGATGGATGCCGGGTCGTCGTTGTTCACCTCCTTCAGGGCACCGTAATTCTCCACAAACTCACGCACCTTCGTGCGGTCTATGCGGAACACCAGGGAGGCCTGGGCATTCATCATCAGCTTGTCCTTGGCCAGGATATCATCGAAAGTCTCCTCCATCGTCCAGGGAGTCACGGAGATATCCACCGTCTGGAGTCTCCAGGACCAGAAGCCGGTGCCGCCGGGACCGTTGATGGTGGAGATAAACTCCTTCTTGCCCATGATGGGGTTGGAATACACATAGGCCACATAGCCGCCGTCCACGGCGTGGTTGCCGAAATTGCAGAAAGCAAAGATGATGCCTGCGGCGGCCACGCCTGCGGCTATTACACCTGCCTTGGGAAAGTTGACTTGGTTCATTGTCTTGGTTGCTTGTTTGTAGGTTCAGTATGGGGGGGAATCAGCGGACCATGTCCGGGAAATTGGAGATGAGCTTGAGCCCGTCCGTGGTCAGGATGCTCTCCGGGTGGTACTGCACGCCCACCCAGGGGCGGTCCTTGTAGCGCATGCTCTGCACCTCGCCGTCCTCGTCCCGGGCGGTCACCTCCAGCAGGGGGTGGTTCTCCGGCACCTTCACCACCAGGGAGTGGTAGCGGCCTATGGTCATGGGATTGCACACGCCCGCGTACAGGCCGGTGCCGTCATGGGTAATCTCACTGGTCTTGCCGTGCATCACGCGCGGGCCGCGCACCACGGGGCAGCCGGCAAAGTGGCCCAGGCACTGGTGGCCCAGGCACACGCCCAGCACGGGGATGTGGTGCGGCAGTCGGGCCAGGAACTCCAGGCAGTACCCGGCATGCTCCGGGTTGCTGGGGCCGGGGGAAAGCACCACGTACTCCAGCGCCGGGTCCGTGGCCAGCTCCAGCAGCCGCGGGTTGTCGTTGGTCAGCACCGTGGGCGTGCGCCCGGTCTGCATGAAATACTGCACGATGTTGTAGGAGAAGGAATCGTAATTGTCGATGAAAAGGAACATGGTCTTGGAAAGGGGCTAGGGGTTCTCAGTCTTCTGCCAGCACGGTATCAATGATGCGGCCCTTGTTGCGGCACTCCATCCACTCGTACTTGGGCTCGGAGTCATACACCAGTCCGGCGCCCATCTGCCAGTACACGCGGCCGTTGCGGTGCCACATGGAGCGGATGGTGATGCCGGTGTCCAGGTGCACGGCGTCCTTGTCCAGCCCCAGCCAGCCGATGCAGCCGGCGTACGGCCCGCGCGGCACCTCCTCTATCTCATGGATGATTTCCATGGCGCGCACCTTGGGCGCGCCGCTCACCGTGCCGGCGGGGAACGCGCTGGCCAGCAGGTCCAGGCCATCCATGCCGGGGGCCAGCTCCGCCGTCACGCGGCTGGTCATGTGCATCACGTGGGAGAAACGCTCCACATCCATCAGGCGCTCCACCTTCACGCTGCCGCCCACGGCCACGCGCCCCAGGTCGTTGCGGCCCAGGTCCACCAGCATCACATGCTCCGCGCGCTCCTTGGGGCTGGCGGTCATCTCACGGGCAAAGGCCTCGTCCTCCTCCTCCGTGCGGCCGCGGCGGCGCGTGCCGGCAATGGGGGAGAGCAGCAGGCGGTTCTCCGTGCAGCGCACCATCACCTCCGGTGAGGCGCCGAAAAGCTCCATGTCCTCAAAGTGCATGTAGAACATGTACGGGGAGGGATTGATGCTGCGCATGCGGCGGTACAGGGTGAAGGTATCACCGCTGAACTCTGCGCTGCACTGCGTGGAGCCCACCACCTGGATGGCCTCGCCGTCGTGCAGCATTTGGCGCACCTTCTCCACCCCTGCCTTGAAAGCGTCCTCCGCGGGCCGTCTCTCCGTCTCGCCCGCCTTGCAGGGCTTGCGGCGGCCGTCCGCCAGCGGCGGCATGGCCTCTATATCCCGCGGCTCACCGATGCTGAGCTGGTAGAGGCGGTTGTACACGTGGTCAAACACCAGCACCGTGGCGGCAACCACCAGGCGGCTCTCCGCATCCGCCACATTCAGGGTCTGCGCCAGCTTGGGCTGGAACACGGCGGCCATCTCATATCCCCAGTAGCCGTACAGGGCGCGGGTAATGGGGGCCATCTCCGGGTTCTCCGGCTGTATCTCCACCGCCTTCATCACCGCGCGCATGCCCTCCATGTACGGCAGGCCGTCCAGCTCCGCCAGCGGGGCCAGCGCATCATCATGCACCTGCACCTTCAGCGCACCGGCGGATACGGAAAACTCCGCCATGAAATCCGTGGCAATCACGCTGTAGCGCCCCCATCGGCCGTCCACCTCCGTACTCTCCAGCAGAATCCCGTTCGGGTTCTGCGCGGATATCTGCATAAAAAGGCGGATAGGCGTCTGGATATCGCCCTGGGTCAATCGCCGGCATTGCTGTTTGAGCTGTATCTGTTGCATGGTGTAAGTGTCTTTGTAAGATTTCCCGGTAAATAAAAACCGCTGCGGCCCATCGGGAAGCCGTAGCGGTGTATCTGCCATGCCGCCTTCCGGCGGCACTCCCGTGCGGCGCACGGGGCTGCTTCCCTGTGTCAACAAGCAAGGCCTCGCCAGCTCCAGGCCTCCGCCCGGAACACGCTGCCGTTGATGTGCTGCAAGGAAATCATTTCCCCTATTATGCACCGCAAGCGCCCTTCCGCAAGCTCGCGTTTTGTCATAATTTACTGAATGCGCGCAAACACGGCGGGAGTGCGGTTGAAATAGGTTGACATGCGGCGGGCGGCGTGCTATAAGGCTGCATCCTATTCAAGCCTGACATGAAAGAACGCATCCTGACACTCGCCCTGTGTGCCGCAGCCGTGCCGTGTGCATGCGCAGCCACCGGGGAGACCATGCAAAGCCCCGGCAAGGTAATGTTTGTGGGGGATTCCATTACCCACGGCATCAACACCGGCTCCTACCGCTGGGATTTCCACAAGATTCTGGTGGACAACGGCGTGAAGTACGAGGAAACGGGCTACAACAGCAACAATTTCAAGCGCGGCAAGGGAAACGGCGTGAACCTGGCGGCGGAGAAGTACCGCGGCGTGCCGTTCCAGAACCGCCACTCCGCCCATGAGGGCGGGCAAATCTGGCAGCTGTTCCAGGAGGAGAACACCGCCTACACCCAGCCCGGCACCGGCATGGAGTTCAAGACGGCATCCGGCGTGAAATACGCCGGCCAGACCATCGGCGGCCTGGTGAAAGACCACCGTGCCAACACCTATGTGGTGCTGCTGGGCACAAACGATATCATCCAGAACTTCCACAAGGGCGGCAGCATCTCCAAGCAGGACAACCTGCAGCAGGCCCTGCTGGGCATTCTGGGCACCGGGGACAAGGGCGGCAGTTTCAGCGGCCGCGGCACCATGGATACGCTGGTGGACGCCATGCTGCAGGGTGCCGCCACGCGGCAGGTCATCGTGATGGGGCTCATTCCCCCGGGCCGCACCCAGTTTGCCGCGGCAGACCACGCCGCCATCGTGGAGTTCAACAAGGTGCTGGAGACCTGGGCGCAGCAGAAGGGCGTGCGCTACGTGGCACCCGGCCCCGGCACGGTGGATGTGGCCGCCACGCCCGCAGACCCGTACGGCGCGCTGGTAAGCCCGCAGCAGCGCGTGGACTGGATTCACCCCGGCCCGCAGACCAACCTGATTATGGCCGGAAACCTGGCCAAGGCCCTGGGCTGCCCCGGCCGCACCGCCGGCCTGCCCCGCAAGGCCGCCGGGAAGAAGGGCGGTTTCTCCTGCCTGCACAAGGCCGGGGAGGATGCCTCCTGGAGCGGCTCCCTGAAAACGGCCGGGGACGGCTCCGTGACCGTGGAGCTGGCCGCCCCCCGCGTGGGCAACGGCTACACCGACAACAAATGGAACACGCAGGACTGCCTCTCCCTTTCCATAGACACGGGCAAGCACCGCGGCACCCTGAACATCTGCGAGTCCTACATCACCTGGGGCAAGGACTTCATCCTGTACTCCCGTGACATGAGCACCAACAAGGAGCCCCTGCGCGTGGCCTATGTGAACGGCAAGGCCGCAGACGGCGTGGCCCCGGGCTTCTACGTGTGGCTGGGCAACCAGCTCATCGGTGAGGCCTGCGCCGCAGAGACCGGCAGCGGCACGCCCGGCATCTCCGCCGCATACAGCGGGCAGGAGGGCTGCAAGCCCGGCGCCGTGCACGCAGCCCCCAAAGCCCTGGCCCCCGCCGCCAAGTAACCCTTCACCACCCCTACACACAGTACCATGAGAATCAACCGCTACATCATCCCCCTGCTCACCCTGGGCTGCCTGTTCAGCCCCCTGGCCGCCTTCGGAGAATGGACCTCCCCCATCCCCGCCCAGGCGGAAACCGCCGCCCCCTGCACCCTGCTCCCCTTCCCGCAGAAAGTGGATTGGAAATCCGGCAGCATCAAGCTGGGCAAGACCGTATCCGTAACCGGCGACACCAAGGGCCGCATGGTCAAGACCGCCGTGAAGGGCCTGACCAAGGAGGTGGCCGCCGCCGGCAAGGATGGCGCACCCGCCCTAGCCGTGGCACTCAAGCTGGATGCCAAGGCCACCGCCCCGGAGCACGCCGCAGAGGGCTACCGCATGAGCGTGACCGCCAAGGGCGTCACCATCTCCGCCGCCAAGGAGGCCGGTCTCTTCAACGGCCTGCAGACCCTCCGCCAGATGGTGGCAGACAGCAAGAAGGGCATCCCCTTCTGCGAGATTGAGGACTACCCCGCCTTCCGCATGCGCGGGTTCATGCATGACTGCGGCCGCAACTTCCAGACCATCGAGAGCCTCAAGCAGCAGCTGGAGCTTGCCTCACGCTTCAAGGTGAACTACTTCCAGTGGCACCTCACGGACCACCCCGCCTGGCACGTGCAGTGCAAGTGCTACCCCGTGCTGAACGATCCCAAGCACCGCACGCGCGACAAGGACGACACCTACACCTACGACCAGGTACGCGAGCTGTTCCAGTACGCCGCAGACCGCAACATCCAGATTATCCCGGAGCTGGACATGCCCGGCCACAGCTCCTACTTTGAGCGCTGCTTCGGTTTCAAGATGCACACGGAGGAAGGCATGAAAATCCTGGAGCAGCTGCTGGACGAATTCTGCGCGGAGATTCCCAAGGAGATGAGCCCCATCCTGCACATCGGCGCAGACGAGGTGCGCATCCCCAACGCCAAGGAATTCGTCAAGCGCATGAGCGACCACCTCATCGCCCGCGGCCGCATTCCCGCCCAGTGGGGCGGCCCGCGTGACCTGCCCGTGGGTGAGGATTCCATCTCCCAGCGCTGGGGTGAGGGCGGTGAGATGGTGGAGAAATCCCTGAAGCCGGAGACCATCAAGTGCCACAGCTTTGATTCCACCATCGGCTACACCAACCTCTTCGACCCCGGCCTGCTGGTGCGCCGCTACTTCTTTATGCGCCCCTGCGGCTCCGCCAAGGGAGACGACCTGAAAATGGGCGTGATGATCTGCAACTGGCCGGATGCCCGCGTGGAGGACAAGCGCAACATTGCCCGCCACAGCGCCCAGTGGCCCGGTATGCTGGCCATGGCGGAGCGCGCCTGGCTGGGCGGTGAGGCAGACGGCGATGCCCTGCCCTGCCACATGCCCGCCGCAGATTCCCCACAGGGCCAGGCATACAGCCGCTTTGAGAAGCGCATGGCCAAGATGGCCAAGAGCATCCTGAAGGACGAGGCCTTCCCCTACTGGCCGGAAATGGGCGTGGAGTGGACCGTGGTGGGCCCCGTGGCCAGCGGAGAGGCGGACAAGAACCGAGACTCCGTGCTGAAGGGCGACTACGGCTCCCTGCAAACCCAGAAAACCACCGGTGCCAACCTGTACCTGCGCACCAAGCCGAACACCGGCTGCCTGGGCCTGCTGGGCAAGGTGAAACCCGGCAACACCGCCTGGGCCGTCACCACCATCAACTCCCCCCAGGCCGGGGACATGCCCTTCATGATTGGGTTCGATGCCCCTGCCCGCTCCTCCCGCCGCGCCTCCGGCGTGCCCAAGAACGGCGAGTGGTCCCAGTGCGGCACCCGCATCTGGGTGAACGGCAAGGAAATCAAGAATCCCCGCCACTACAAGCTGGCAGGGGAACGCCAGTACAAGGGCGACACCTGGACAAGCCCCGCCAACGAGATTCCCTACGACGACGAGGAAATCTGGTGGGCGCAGGACCCCACCAAGCTCCCGCTCAAGAAGGGTGCCAACACCATCGTCATCGAGCAGCCCTACATCGGCGAATTCCAGTCTTGGGGCGCCTCCCTCATCCCCATGTTCAAGACCGGCAAGTAAGCCGCCCCGCAAGGCCGTTCATTCCCGCAGCCCTGCCGCACCCCGGCAGGGCTGCTGTCGTCTAGCTGCACCCCAAGCAGAAAAGTAGAAAGAACGTCATTTTTTCTCGACAAGCTGCCACAATGTGCTACAAATATAGCTATATTTACCTCTCATGAACAAGACTATTATATCGATTGCGTTTACGGCCCTACTGGCTGCCGGGCATGTTTTTGCGGCAAACTCTCCAGCTGACATCCAGCGGATGAAGGAATCGGCAGCACAGGGAAACCAGGAAGCTCAGTTCAGTCTTTCCAAAGCCTATTACAATGGGGATGGTGTTACCAAGAACCAAAATAAGGCAATCAAGTTGCTCCGCAAGGCCGCTGAACAGGGGTATGCCGAGGCCCAGGTTTTTCTCGGTGGATTCTATTTCACAGGAGACTGGGGAATAGACAGGAACTTTCAGCAGGCCGCCATGTGGTGGCGCAAGGCTGCAGAACAGGGAAATATCGATGCCCTGTATTTTCTTGGCCAATACTATGGTTGCGAAGCGGTCGTAGAGAGGGACTGGGTAAAAGCTGCCAAATGGTACCGCAAAGCTGCTAAACAAGGACACGCTGGGGCCCAGCTCGAAGTCGGCATGTGCTATTACTATGGCCGAGGCGTAGAGAAGGACATGGAGAAAGCTATCAAATGGTACCGCGAAGCCGCTGAACAAGGAAACATCGCATCTCAATTCATTCTCGGTACTCTCTATTACTCAGGCAAGGGAGTGGAGAAGGACTTGCAACAGGCCGTAAAGTGGTACCGAAGGGCTGCCAAACAGGGGCTAGCTGAGGCCCAGAGGCTTCTCGGCTTTTGCTATTACTGCGGCACTGGCGTGGAGAAGGACGTGCAGCAGGCCGCCATGTGGTACCGCAAGGCTGCAGAACAGGGAGACGCCCAAGCCCAGGCCTGTCTCGGCCTATGCTATGAGAAAGGCGAAGGCGTGCTCATGAACATACAGATGGCGGTCATGTGGTACCGCTTGGCCGCTAATCAGGGGCACACAAAGGCCCAAGAAGCTCTCCAAAGGCTTGGCCTTTGAGTATCCCCCAGCATCTCGCTCCTAGGAGCGCGTTTACCCGACCTGGAAAACGCGCGCTCTCACTTGCCCAGCGAGACAACTAGGCTGGGGACATGGAGCGCGCTAGGGTCGGAGGCCAGTAGATACCGGCGGCAATTCCAATCCAGGCAATTTTACCGGTGGTGCCCCTTTCCATCCCCGCAGCCCTGCCGCACCCCGGCAGGGCTGCTGTCGTCACCAGGGGTGTTTCTGTTTGCGTCAAGGCGAGAGGGAAAAGCCCAATCCCCCCGGTGGGTGGCAGCAGTCGGTGAGCATCGAGAGTTTTTGTGCAGAATTGTACACATCTATAACTCATTATGTATTATTTTGATGTTCATTGCAAGGTTATATGGTGGCCCCAGAAATTAGGACGGTAGGCTAAGCCGGAAAAGTGGCCGCATCGGGCAAGAGGGTGTATAATAACCAAGAAAGGATACACATTATGGCACACCCCATACACAAGAGAGGCCGCTACAGCGCGGCATTCAAGCAAGAAGTGGCACTCGAGGCGCTCAAAGGCACCAAGACGATTCAGCAAATCGCGTCCGACCACGGGATAAGCGCGGATTTGGTGCAAGACTGGAAACGGCAGGCCAAGGAACACCTCGCGGAGGGCTTCAAGCGCAAGAGGAAGACGAGGGAGGCGGAGTTGCAGACACGCATAGCCCGCCTTGAACGCCTGCTGGGCAAGAGGGATTTCGAGTTGGATTGGCTGACAAAAAAATCAAGGGAGCTGGGGCTGTAGGGCAGCGCCGCCAGCTCCTGGACCTGGAGGATGACTCAGGAACTGCCCCGTCCCGCAGCCGCCAGTGCGAGCTGTTGGGCCTGCAGCGCAGCGGGACGTACTACAAGCCGCGCGCCCGGGAGGGAGATGCAGCGGCCATGGCGGCCATCAACGAGACCTACGCCAAGGATCCGTGCCTGGGGGCGCGGCGCATGCCGGACGTGCTGGAAAGGCGCTACGGCATCAAGGTCGGGAGGAAGCGGGTTTTGCGCCTGAAGCGCGAGATGGGCCTGCGCACCGTCTACTGCCACCCCCGGACCAGCACTCCAGGGCGCGGGCGGGAGGGGAAACGCCCGTACCTCCTGGGGGAAATGGAGGCGATAGGCGTGGACGAGGTTTGGACGAGCGACATCACCTACCTGCAAATCGGCAGCAGGAACTACTACCTGTGCGCCGTGATGGACTGGTCGAGCCGGTGCGTGCCGGGCTGGGCCCTCGGGGCGGACATGGGGCTGCCGCTGTGCATGCGTGCGCTGGACATGGCGCTCGGGAGCGGGCGCGTGCCCAAGGTGTTCAACACAGACCAGGGCAGCCGGTACACGTCGCGGGAATGGCAGGAGCGAATGAGTGAGAACGGCATCGCGGTCAGCCAAGACGGAAAGGGACGGTGGGCGGACAACATCGTCATGGAGCGCTTCTGGCGCACCTACAAGCACGAGTTCTTCCTGCTGCGCGAACCGGACGGCCTGGAGGACGCCCGCAGCGCGACGGCCGCGTGGATGGACTACTACAACACCGACCGTCCCCACGCAACCTTGGGCAACATGTCGCCTGAGGAATACCGGAAACGCCGGGGAGCCCCCCCGGCGGCGATTTTTTCAGCGATTTTTCCGCTCCGGCACAGCTCGCGCCGCTATCGCGGCGCGCCCTCGCTACGCTCGGGCCGCTGTGCCTCCGCTCCAAAATCGCTGAAAAAATGGTTTGACAAACAATACTCCCAAGTTGTATAAGGAACCTACCCTCTGTCAGCGCGGATTAAAGATGGCCGCCAACTGACAAAAACAGGGGGCCATCATATTCTCTTCTTATCGCTATCAGCGGCAACACGAAATCCTACGGTATTGAACGCTGCTTCCGCTCGGCGGCCTTCACCTCGGAAAATAACAGAACAACTACGGGATGTTGCATACCAAGAGCCTCCACGAATTGCTTGTACAGTTTGCCCTCGCTCAGCTCCATTGGTTGCTATTATTTTGGAACTCGTCCACTCCCATGCGTTGCCGCTCATATCAAAGCAACCGTATGCACTAACGCCTTTGGGGTAAGCATCTACAGGCGTTGTATAGCCGCCTTCCTCATTCAGCTTCTGAAATACATCTGTTTGTACAAAGCCACCACCGTTTTTGTGGTCTTGCCAGCCTTTTACACACCCTCGTTCGTTCAAAATTAGTAAAGAATTAAGAGCAACAGACTCGCCTTTACGCTCTGAACGGGGCGAAACAAAGGTCACTTTCTGCGTGGGGTTCTTTTTGAGCAAAATAGATGCAATAACCCCATTGAAATTGAAGTTTGAAACGATAAGTCCGTTTTTGAAGGAAATCTCGGCATCATTTCCCCATGGATAGCGGGTCTGTTGCGGACCGGAGGCAGCATGCTCCCATTCGGCCTCTGTAGGCAAACGATAACTTTTTCCCGGATTTTTTTCTGTGAGCCATTCACAGTACGCCTCTGCATCATCGAATGAGACCCAAAGCACGGGGTGTTTACCTTTACCGGACGGATATTTTCCGTTTTTCCAATAGCGGGGAACCCGATGCCCCGTATCAGCGCAAAATTGCGAATATTCTTCATTCGTTACCGGATATTTGCCAATGAAATACTCTTGTTCAATAGGAGAAGATTCACCATCTGCAGCAAAGGAAAACTCAGGAGCAGCGGGAATATGCAGCATATCAGGTGCAGCTAACGCCATGTTTGCAGCACATAAGAATGAGAGAGAAATAGTCTTCATACCCTTGGGAACGCAATTTTACGATGAATTCTACACACAAAAGCAGGTAAAAACAACTCAAAACGAGTGTTAGGGAAACGCTGAACAAAAGGCCTTGACTTTGCAACCACCGCCTTGACTTGCC
>JAUNQN010000005.1 GCA_030536145.1 Akkermansia sp. | reverse complement strand
GGGAAATAAGCCCCCTATTACGAACGATGGCGGCCCCCGCCGGGCTTCGGCCTGGCGGGGGCTCTTTGGTCACCCTGGCCGGCAAGCAGGGCGCGCGCGTTCCGTCATCCCTGTCATCATGCGCAAATCGCCTTAACTTGCTCCCGTTTTAGTGTGTCATGCCCTTCCGGCGGCATCCCTGTGACATGTACTTTATAAGCTTAATCCATATAGCTACGCCCAACCGCCAGCGAGTGTTGGCGGGAGTCAGTGAAGGGGTGCCGCCGCCCCTTTTGGGCGCGGCACGGATAAATAAGAGTTTGGCTATACGTTTATGAAAATAATCATCCCCGTTTCAGAACACCTGCAGACGGTGTCTGGAAGATGGCATCCATTCGTTAGGAAAAAACAACGGCATTGCACGTTTTAGGCTTGCATACAGCGTTACAAATGCTGTATAAGTGGAACCGACTGTACTCACTAGAAAACGCATACACCTTAGACTCTCTCCACGCCATGAAAAAGACACTAACGCTCCTTGCCCTGACGACAGCCGCGCTAATGCCAATGATGCCTCTTGGGGCATTTGGAGAAATCGTTTGGGTGAAAGGTATAACATGGGATGGAACGAACTGGAATAGTGCCCAGGGCTGGACGGATGCAACCAAGAACTGGAAAACAGATGGTGGCCTCTGCTGGGCTGCGACATGCAGCAATCTGGTCAATTGGTGGCAGAATCGGCAGCCCGAAGGCAATCTTCCCGATGATGCTCCCACGGGCATTGACAGCATATGGGATACTTATCGCGACGGTTTTGAGAACAGGGGCGGCTTCATCGAGCAAGGGCTCAAGTGGTGGTTTACCGGAGACCAGGGAGACCAGAAGATTGGCAACTACCTTTACCCCAGAACCGAAACTTCTCTCGATGGAAAGGGTGGCTATTACGAGGATAAATTGAAGGGGGGCATCGTACCTGCTGCAGATTTGTTCAACCTGAACCCAATGTCGTACGGCAGCGTTGCCAATTTCTCCACCGCCTTGGTCGGCTATATGAAAGACGGCTACGGCGTGGGTCTGTCATGGATTTCCAGAGGCGCAGGCGGAGGCAATGTGGGCCACGCCGTCACTGTCTGGGGCGTTGAGTTGAATGCCCAGAATGAGATTTGCAAACTCTTTATAACCGACTCTGATGACAAGGATACCCACTTGACTGCGGTTGCAGTGGAACCAACTTGGTATTACGAATACAGGACCTTGGGCAAATCCGCAGACAACTTGAAATCAAAGGTGGAGTATTTTACCTTGATTCATTCGACGTTCAGCAATGAGGAAACTCCACCAAACTATCTTGAAGGCAACAATGTGATTTTGAAGTATGAGGTTGCGGGTGGATTCACCGTCGACGAAGACGTAAAAGATGTTGGGCAAATTCAATACGATATCTACGCTGCCTCGTACAGATTCCGCCACCTGACCGTAGACCACGACCTGACAGCGGGATCCATTTTAGTGCAAGCTGCAGAAATGAATCTGCTCGATGTTGAAGAAGGGAAGAAGCTCATTGTCAAAGATAACATCACTGGCAAAGACTATGAACAGGGCAGAAAGAACACTTTGACCAAGACCGGCTTAGGTTCTCTGGAGCTGCGGGGTTCCAGCGAAAGTATTGTGTTAGAAGTAATGGCCGGAGACGTGCAGAACTTCGGCAAGCTGGGCGATGTAACCTTGGCCAACGGCGGCAGCCTTGTCAATGAAGGAACCGCTGCCAATTTGACGGTCAAAGATGGCAGTGTCATTGAGATAGTACGCACTGAAGCCAATTCCTCGAATACTTCTAATGTGCAGGCATTTACCCTTTGCACGGTTGAAGAAGGAGGCGTACTTACAGGAACCGGCACCTTCGGTGAAGTCGTTGTGCAAAAGGGCGGCACGCTGAAGGTGGGCAATGGCCCCGAATTGCAAGTCTTTCATGATTCATTGAAGGTGTATGCCGGAAATTTGGTTTTCAGTATCGACGATGCCGCAAAATTTTCCCATTACGCCACCGAAGGAGACAATGGATGGGATTCGGGTAGATACTCGTCCATCAACATGAGTAATCGCTACCTGACACTGGAAAATCCTGAGTTCACCTTTGCCTTGGGCGAAAACATCTTGAAAAGCGCTGCCGGTACGGATGATTTACTGAGTATGGTGGGCCAGTCCTTCACCTTGAACTTAGATTTGAGGTTATTCACGAAGATAGCGAATATCGATGATTTCAAATCAATGGTAGCTAACTTTGGAGACAGCAATACCCACTTTATCCTGAGTGAAGATGATGCAAAACTTTTGGACAAAGGCCTCGTCGCTGAGTTCTCTACTGAAAATTTGGAGTACTATATTAACGCTGCGGAGATGTATATGCGAACAGGCTTGAACGTGACCCTGGCGAAAGCTCCCGCAGTTCCCGAGCCCACCACGTCCACCCTCTCCCTGCTGGCGCTGGCAAGCCTTTGCGCGCGCCGCAGGAGGAAGTAAGACTTCTGTTTCTTGCATACGATGGCAGCACCCGCCGGGCTTAGGCCTGGCGGGTGTTTTCGATTCTATGGGGGGCTGTTGTGCGCGCTGTATGGGGCGAAAAAAAGGCCCCCTTGTCGCTTCCCAGCGAGAGGGGGCCACACTTACTAATGAAAAAGAGGGTTATTTCTTACTTCCTGCGGCGGCGTGCCATGAGTCCGGCCAGAGCCAACAGGGAGAGGGTAGACGTGGCGGGTTCCGGGACAGTCTGGTTGTCACCCGCGCCAGAGGTCAGCATGAGCTTGTTGCCCACCATTTGATAGGCAAAATAATCAGGCGTTGCAAGGGTGGCCCGGCCAGATTGGGCTGCCAGTTCCTCGGAGAGCTGGAACGTGGTCTGCTTGGCCAGGGCCGCCAGCTGCTCGTCCGTCAGCGTATTGCTCATGCCGCTGACAAGCTCCATGGCAAAATCTCCGCCCGCCATCGTCAGGCTGTTGGCCGCCTCCCGGCTGAGAGCAATGATGATTTGGCCATCCAGGGCCACGATGAACTCATGACCATTCATATCAATGGTAGAGTAGGTGCCGGAATCCCAGCCGCCTGTGCTCGTAAGGCTTGCGGCCTCATTGAACCCGGCCACGCTGAACACCACGCGCCCGCTCTTGAGAGTCAGGGAATCCTCAAACTCCTGGTGGCCGGGGGAATTGCCCACAATCAGGGTGCCGCCGTCCACAGTCACCTTGCCGAACCTGCCGCTACCTTTCAGCGTGGCACTCTCGCTTATGGTCGTGGTAAGCGTCATCTCGCCATCATTGATGTGTACGCCGGAGGTGATGGAGAGGGTAACGGGTTTATCAGCCGTGCTTGCCATTTGTGCGTCTTTTGCCACAGTCAGCACGGTATCCGCACTCAGCGTGGCATTCACCCCCAAGACGAACTTGCCCTGTTGCACGTTGATGCTGCCCTTCAGGCTGACTTCCTCCGTCACCTCTGCCGTGCCGGTGCCGGTCTTGGCGAGGTTGCCGGTACCCGTGAGCTTGCCGAAGGTGGCAACATTGTCCTCCGTCACCTCCAGTGTGTTGGTGCCCTTAGTGGCGCTCAGGTTGATTTCCTTGGCAATGGTGTCGGTGCGGTCCACCTTCAGCGTGCGGTTGGCTTCCTGTATGGTATCAGTTGTCCCTTTGACCACGGAATCTTGGAAGCGGATAACACCCTCCACCTTGCCGCCGCCATCCAGCTTCTCCCGCCCGTCAGCGCAGTTTACCAGCGTCACCTTGCCACCGCGCAGGAGCAAGTCGCCTGTGGGCACTTCCTCATCCGTAAACACCTCGTAGCTGGACAACCAGTCGTCATCAGTTGCCAATTTCACCCGCAGTGCATCTACGGGGCTGCCGGGTGCCTTGGCATCCCGCAGGTCGTACTTGAGCTCGTAGTCCTGCGCGCCATCCACAATTAGGTTGCAGTAGTGGGAGAACAGGAATTCATCCTCGCCCTCGAAATTGTTGCCCACGCGCACATCATAGTCCAGGAAACGGATGCCATTTGTGCGCAAAACGCAAATGTCTCGAATTGTATGAGAATTCCCCCAGTAATTGGAGTCCATTAGCCCAGGGCCATTTGCTGAACTCTCGTCAGAGGGAAAAATGCTGAGTTCCCTATACATACCTTTTGCTGCATCTATATCGTTGTTGTCTGATATATAGAACTTGTCTATCAGCCCCTCTTCATTTGCGTTGACCCCATAAACCGTCATTGCATGGGAAGGAGTAGAGAACAACACGGCATAGTCGTCATCCATGTATTGGATGATTCTCTCGGAAGCAGATTGGTAGAGGGTTTTGTCTGGACTCTCGGCGTTGCTAGACAAGAACCTATACGTTTGAATCATGGTATATTGGTACTTGTAGAGATAATCCGTATTTGGGGAGGCCTCGTACCGCTCGTGGTTTGCCCCGAATGAGCTGCCGTAGTCTGAGCTGCTGAGATTAGCACCAGCAAGACGATTGTAGTAGCCGCCATGCTGAATACCCGATGATTCAAGTGCGGTCTGGGCATAACTCTCGACGGAGTACAGCCCCTCCCAACCAGTCATCCAATGTTGAATGGCTGTCCCGGGAAAACCTCCCTTGTTTTGCCACCACAGACGGACGTTCTCCCAAACATCATATCCTCGCGGTGTTTCCTCCGGGATAATCAGAGCACCATTTTCTTCCACCCGATCTTGCCACCACGCAATCGCATTTGCAGCCGAGGCTGCCCAGCACATGTTCCAGTCTATGCTTGGAGAGCGCTTGTATGATGTGTATCCACCCTCAAGAAGGTTTGTCTCCTTGTTGATTGAAACGCCATTCCACCAGTGTTCGGTGGCGAACAATGGACCTGTGCCCACGCAGGCCAGCAGTGCCATCAGGGTAAGTGTCTTTTTCATGTGTAAGTGATTTTCGGTTTGTCTTTCGTTTTTGGAGTGAGTCAAGGCAAGCCTCGATGTCCCCTGTATACAGTATTGGTAATGCTGTATCAAGCCGAAAAGTTAGAAGGATTGATTTTTCGGGAGTTAGGGGTAGTGAGCCCCCTATCCGTCCAACTCGAGCATTCGCGCACCTCAATTTGTATAGCACTGGCAATTAAAGCATTACATCATCAAGCAGGTCTACAGCATTGGGAAAGCCGTATGACACAATGGGGTGCCGGGGCGGTCTGCGGCGTTGGTCGTTTGTGCGGTGGATGAGATAGTCGCGAGTTATGTTACCCGCCGTGTTCAGGGCGTTGAGGGAGGCCTTGATGGTGGCGCCGGCCTGGTTGTTGGGGAGGATGGAGCCTGCGGCAATGCCCAGGCCACGGATGGCGTTGGCGAGCTTGAGGGTGGCCTTGGCATCCCAATGCCTTTTTTCTTCATCGTGACTCATGATGTCGTTGCAGAGCTTGAGGAAGTCGTAGACGGCGGCCATGTCACCGAAGCCGAATGGGTCAATGCTGGTGCGGTTGCCTGTGGCGACGTAGTTGCGGGCCTGGTGGGAGATTACACCGCCGATGAGGGGGATGCTCTCGATGTAGCCGCCTAGGGTGAGGCCTGTGATGGCCTTGCGGAGTTCCCAAAACAAAAGATTCCGCCGATAGGGCGGAATCTTCATTTGTCTCTAGCTCCGGCGGGAATCGAACCCACATCAAAGGTACCGGAAACCTTCGTCCTATCCATTGAACGACGGAGCCGTGGTGCGGGATTGATTGTGCCACAGGCGGGGCAGGGTGTCAAGCCCGCAGAAGGTGTGCTGACGCATTATTCCGTGGGGAGACGGAGAGTGGGGCTGTTCTTGGGGGTGATGCCCAGCTCCTTGGCAATGGTGGCGGCCATGACGCGGTGGCCGAATTCGTTCGGGTGGATGGCGTTGTTCATCCACTTGGCCTTGGCGGAATCAGAGCCGGAGATTTCCTTCCAGTAGGCGGCGTGGTCCACCAGCAGGCATTTTTCCTTGTCCGCCACGGAGCGCACGGCCTCTGCATACCGGGGGCGGAGGTTGTTGTTGTCTGTGGTGAGCATGGGGACCTGCAGCACGGGGATGGCCTTCTTCTTGCGCACCATCTTGACGATGGCCGTGAGGTCCGCCTTGAATTTGGCCAGGTCCTTCACTTTGTTGGCGTCATTGATGCCGAACATGATGAAGACGACATCCGGGTTGAACTGGCCGAGGCGCCAGGGGGCCTCCTTCAGGAACCCGGTGGCGGTTTCACCGCTCACGCCGGTGTTGAGCACGATGTCGTTCTTGCGCTCGCCGGGGCGGTTGGTGTATTCCCATTTGATGATTTCCATCCACAGCTCTGCAAAGCTGCGGAATCCTTTCACGTGCTGGCAGCCGTGGGTGATGCTGTCTCCCAGGAAGAGCCAGAAGACGGGTTTCTGCATGTCATCCACGCGGGAGTGGAGGGCCTGGTAGTCTGCCAGCTTGGCGTTGCGGGCGTTGGTGTCGGAAACGGAATCGGCCATGCAGGGGGTGCAGAGCGCGGCGGTGCAGGCCAGGGTGGCGGTGATGTTGCGGATGTTCATGGTGCGGTACGGGGAACGGTGGCGGTATTATAGCCCTTTTCCGCCGGGGTTGGAAAGCAAAAAGCGCCCGCCAGCGGTAAAATGTTCAGGAATAGTGAACTATCCGCGCGGCATGTGGCCCGCGGAATGCGGGGAATTCTGCGGGTTTTGGTTGACAGGCGGCGGAGGCGGGTATATCATCGCGCGCACATGGAGACAAGAGTTCTGGAGATAGACCCGCTGGAGGATTGCCGCGCCGCCTACAAGGAGGCCGCCGCCCTGCTGGCGGAGGGCAAGCTGGTGGCCATACCCACGGAGACGGTGTACGGCCTGGGAGCGGATGCGTTCAACGCCGATGCGGTGGCGGAGGTGTTTGCCGTGAAGGAGCGGCCGCATTTCGACCCGCTGATTTGCCATCTCCCGAATGCGCGTGCCGTGCATGAGATAGCGGAGGTGCCGGAGGAGCTGCGCGGGCTGGTGGACAAGCTGGCGGCGGAGTTCTGGCCGGGGCCGATGACCCTGGTGCTGCCGCGCAAGGCGTGCGTGCCGGATATAGTGACCAGCGGGCTGCCCACGGTGGCCTGCCGCGTGACCAGCCACGAGGCCATGCGCGGCGTGGCGAAGGCCCTGGGCCACCCCGTTGCCGCGCCCAGCGCCAACCGTTTCGGCCACATTTCCCCCACCTCTGCCGCCGCCGTGCTGAAGGAGCTGGGCGGCTCCATTCCCCTGGTGCTGGATTCCGGCGCCTGCTCGGAAGGGCTGGAGAGCACCATCCTGGCCCCCTGCATGGATGACAAGGGCAATCCCGCCGTGCGTATCCTGCGAGAGGGACCCGTGACCCGCGAGAAAATCCGTGAGATATGCCGCGTGGTGAAACCCTCCAAGCGCAAGGATGCAGAGGAGACCGCGCCGAATGCCCCCGGCCAGCTCAAGAGCCACTATGCGCCGGCCAAGCCCCTGCTGCTGTGCAACCCCCGCGGGCCGTTCCAGCCGCAGGAGGGCGTGTCCTACGGCCTGATTTCCTACAAGGGTGAATCCAAGCTGGCGGAGATGGACTGCTGGACGCAGGTGATGCCGCTTTCCCCCGGCAGCGGGCGCTTGGCAGAGGCCGCCGTGCGTCTCTTTGCCGTGATGCGCGCCATGGACGAGTGCGAGGACGTGGACGTGATAGTGGCGGAGGAGCTGCCCACCGTGGGCCTGGGCGCCGCCATGATGGACCGCCTGACCCGCGCCTCCGCAGACCGCAATTCCTGACCTTCCGCAAGAACCCCATCCCGCCGAGCCAGCCATGCACCCGCTCCTGGAAAAGCAGCGCCGCCTGTTCCGCTCCCACGCCACGCTGGACGTGGCATTCCGCCGCCGTGCCCTGCGCACGCTCCGCTCCGCCCTGCAGGAGTGGGCTCCCCAGCTCTGCGCCGCCCTGCAGGCGGACCTGGGCAAGGGGGAGGAGGAGGCCCTGCTCACGGAGATTGGCCTGGTGCGGCACAGCATAGGCTACACCCTGGGCCACCTGGGGCGCTGGGCGCGCACCAAGCCGGCGCTCACGCCGCTGATGCTCTTCCCGTGCTTCTCCCGCGTGCGCCCGGAGCCGTACGGCAATGCGCTCATCATCAGCCCCTGGAACTACCCCGTGCTGCTGGCGCTGGACCCGCTCATCTGCTCCATGGCCGCCGGCAATACCACGGTGCTCAAGCTGTCAGAGTTCACCCCGCGCACCAACAAGGTGCTGGCCCAGATGCTCAAGGAGCTGTATGCAGAGGACTACGTGGCGGTGGTGCAGGGCGGGCCGGAGGTGGCGCAGGAGCTGCTCGCCCAGCCTTTCGACTGCATTTTCTTCACCGGCAGTCCCGCCATCGGCCGCAAGGTGATGCACGCCGCCGCAGAGCACCTGACCCCCGTCACCCTGGAGCTGGGCGGCAAGAGCCCCTGCATTATAGATTCCACCGCAGATATCAAGCTGGCCGCCCGCCGCATTGCCTTCGGCAAGGTGACGAACGCCGGCCAGACCTGCGTGGCGCCGGACTATGTGCTGGTGCAGCGCGGGGTGAAGGATGCCTTTGTGCAGGCCTTTGCCGCGGAGGTGAAGGCCATGCTGGGCGACGACCCGCTGCACAATGACAGCTACGCCCGCATTGTCAACGAGCGGCACATGCGCCGCCTGGGCTCCCTGATGCGCGGCGCGCACGTGTGCTGCGGCGGCCGCGGCAGTTTTGAGACCATGCGCGTGGAGCCCACCCTGCTGGATGGCGTGACCCTGGATTCCCCCTGCATGCAGGAGGAGATCTTCGGCCCCCTGCTGCCGGTGATAGCCGTGGACAGCCTGGACGAGGCGGAGGAGATAGTGCTGGGGCTGCCCAAGCCGCTGGCATGCTACATCTTCTCCGGCTCCCTGAAAAACCGTGAGCGCCTGATGCGCAACCTGCCGTTCGGCGGCGGCTGCGTGAACGACACCCTGATCCACCTGGCCGTGCCGGGCATTCCCTTCGGCGGCGTGGGGCCCAGCGGCCTGGGTGCCTACCACGGCAAGGCCGGGTTTGATGCCTTTACCCACTACAAGTCCGTGGTGACCAACACCACGCTGTTTGACCTGCCCGTGCGCTACCAGCCCATTACGGATTTCAAGCGCAGGCTCATCCGCTTCTTTACCAGATGAAGCACCTGTGCCGCCGCTTGCTTGCCGTCGCCCTGGCCGCCCTGCTGTGGCTGCCGGCGGCGCATGCGCTCACCCTGCAGGAGGTCCTTTCCGAATCCGCCATGGTGGGCACGCTGGCCCATGCCGGAACCTGGCAGGCCGTGGCGGAAACGGACCCCGCCCTGGCGGCGCTGGAGGGCAAATCCCCGGCAGAGGTGCGCCGTGCCGCCACCGCCTACCTGCCTGCCGGCCTGTACCGGGTGCCGCCCGCCGCTGCAGAGTCATCCCCGGAAGCCGCCACGCTCCCGCCCTCTGCCGACCGCGCCGGGGCGGAGGACTCCTGCCTGGTGCTCATTTCCCCCGCAGACCCGGAGCGCCCGCGCCTCTGCTGGTTCCGCCAAGGCCGCATGACCCGCCACAGCATCCTGGCGCTTTCCCCGCTCCCCGGCACTCCCCCGGCGGCGTACCTGTGCGTGCCTGTCAGGGAACTGGCGGAGTGATTGGATCTGCCTGAACCTGCAGGAGCTTGGTCCTATTTCCTGCGACGGCGGGAGCAGAGCCCTGCCAGGGCGAGCAGGGAGAGGGTGGCAGTGGCCGGTTCCGGTACCTGAGGAGAGTTGATGGGCAGCGCAGAGTCCAGGTATGCGTAGCCGTAGAGGGCGTAATCGTTCTTGTACATGTATTCATACTGCGAGCCGTAACTTGCATATCCGGATTTTTCTGTATGGCGGAGCGTAAACATCTCTACGGTTGGAAACCCCTCGTAGATGGCGGCCGTTCTGGCCGTATCTGCGCTCACTTCCACTTCCTGCAAGCCGTAGTAGCCCCATGCAATGTCATCTGAATCAGTGATATAGAGTTTTTCCAGCAGGCCGGTTTCCATGTTGTAGTCAATACCCCACAAGGTGATGGCGTGGGCTCCGCCTATGGTTTGGCTGCCTTCCGAAAGTGAACCGATGTACAGGCTGATACCGTTGCCAGAGGTAATCAGCTGCTTGATTTCATATGAGAGGGCGAGCAAGTGGTTGCTCCCGTCAAAAATATCGGGGTAGGTGCCGTAAGCATCGTGGTAGAACTCATCCACATAACGATCGTTGATATAGTCGCTTGCATCGTCCCCGTTCTCGAACGCGAGGTATTCTGAGTAATAGCCGGCGGTTTCATGACCCGGTTTCTGGGCGGGCACCGCAGGTGTCTTGCCGTCAAACCACCAGCGCATGCCGGATGCCGTGTGGCCTCCGTTGTCTGCGAAGGAGTCTTTGTACACTTGCCAGATGTCTTCCTCTCTCTCTGCTGCTCCTGCCATCTGTGCTGCGCCGGGGTGCTGGTCTTGCCACCAGGCTATCAGGTTGCTGGAAGAGGCTGCCCAGCACAGGTTGTTGTCACCGTCTTCCTCCTCGGAATTGGTGCTGTAATCCCAGTTGTAGTGCTTGTTGACATCATACCAGCCCGTTGCCGTGTGCCAGTCGTTGTTTTCACATTCGATGCCTTTCACCCAGAAGAGTTCTGCCTGGGTTCTGGGAATGAGGCTAAGCGCAAGGATAGAGAGTGGGAGTAGGCTTTTCACGGGGCTCGCAGTCTACCAGAATTTTCCCCGTTGTCAAGAAATACCTATCTAATAAGTAGTTTTTTGTGGAGGGTAGGGTACAAAAAAGCCGCCGCTCCCGGTGGGGAACGGCGGCAGGGGGGGCCGGTGCCGGCTATCCTATCCCTTACATGGAGATGGAGAAGGCCAGCTTGGCATCAATGGATTTCTTGAGGATTTCCACCAGTACGGGGGTGACGGTCTTGTCCGTCTTGACCAAGGCCAGGGAATCACCGCTGGCGGCATCACGCGGGGCCACGATGTTCTCGATGTTGATGCCGGCCTCGGACAGGGTCTGGCCGATGGTGGCGATGACGCCGGGGCGGTCTGCATAGCGCAGCACCAGGGTGTTGCCGGGCAGGGCGGCGTACAGGTGGTCGAACTCCTGGATGCGGGAGACCACGGGCAGGCCGTCTGCCAGCATGCCGCGCACGCTGGTCTTTATCTCCTGGCCGTTCTCCTCCATGTAGATGTCCAGGGTCAGGGCATCGTCGTACAGCTTGTCGTCCATGGGCTCGCGGGCCTTGAAGACGATGCCGTGCTCACGGAAGGAAGCCTCTGCGGCGGCGGGCATCAGGCCGTGCTCCGCGCCGGGTACGGTGCCCTCCAGGATCCACGGGGTGAACCACTTGCGGAAGGAGCGCAGGTTGTTGTAGAAGGTGCAGGCCACCTTGCGGATGGGGCGGCAGCCGCCGGCCTGGTAGCAGAGCTTGCCCAGCATGGCGGAAAGCTGCAGGTGGGCGGGGTTCAGGTTCTCCGGTTTCTCCGCGTTCACCACGCAGCTGGTGTCGTCTTTCTCAAAGTAGTCCACCATCTGGCTGGCGGCGCGCATGGCGGCCATCTTGTTGGCCTCCTTGGTGTTGGCACCCAGGTGGGGCAGCATCACGTCCGCTATGTCTGCGCTGGGCTGCATGGCGGCGGTGTCCTTGGGGTGTACGTCCGTGCAGTAGATGATGTTCTTGCCCTCTCCCTTGGCGGCGCGCAGGGCATCCTCGTCCACCACGCCGTAGCGGGCGCAGTTGATGAGCATGGCGCCGTCCTTGAGCTTGGAGATAAGCTCTGCGCCGATCATGTTCTTGGTGGCGGGGCCGCCGGGCACGTGGATGGAGATGATGTCTGCGGTGGAGAAAATCTCATCCAGCTCTGCGGGTGTGGCGCCGATGTTCAGGGCGCGCTGCTTGGAGAGGAAGTGGTCATAGCCCAGGATTTTGCACTCGAAGCCCTGGAGGCGCTTCACCAGCTGGCGGCCGATGTTGCCCAGGCCCAGGATGCCCACGGTCTTGCGGGTGAGCTCACGGCCCATGTACTTCTTCTTGTTCCATTCCCCGGCGCGGGTGGTGGTATCGCCCGGCACCACGTAGCGGTACGCGGCCAGGGCCATGGCCACCACTTCCTCTGCCACGGCGTTGGAGTTGGCACCGGGCGTGTTCATCACGTCGATATCCTTGGTGCGGGCGTACACGTAGTCGATGTTGTCATACCCGGCACCGGCGCGGATAACGCACTTGAGGGCGGGCAGGGCATCCATGACGGCGGGGGTTACTTTCTCAGAGCGCACGATGAGGCCGACGGCATCCGGGTTGGCGGCCACGGTGGCCTCGATGGGGTCGGCATCGTTCTGCACTACCTCGTACCCGGCGGCGACGAGCTGGGCTGCTGCCGCCTTGTCAAGCTTGGTGGGAATCAGTATCTTTTTCATATTGGAGTGTGTGTGAAGGGTTAGCGTTCAATCTCATGGGCAAACAGGCCGGAGCGCAGCTTGGGCTCGAACCAGGTGGACTTGGGCGGCATGATTTCCCCGCTGTCCGCCACGTGGAACAGGTCTGCCATGGTCACGGGGTACAGGGAGAAGGCCACGCCGGCGCCGCAGCGGTCCTGCAGCTCCTGCAGGCCGCGGATGCCGCCCACAAAGTCGATGCGCGGGCTGGTGCGCGGGTCGTCGATGCCCAGCACGGGGGCCAGCAGGTTGGCCTGCAGGATGGAGCAGTCCAGGCTCTCGATGGGGTGGGCGGCATCATAGCTGCCCTCCTTGGCGGTTACGCTGTACCACTTGCCGCCCAGGCACATGCCGAACTCGTGCTTGGCCTTGGGGGCATACGGGGCGGCGGGGGCGGGGGTCACGGTGAACTTCTCAGCGATGCGGGCCAGGAAGGCGGGCTCGTCCAAGCCGTTCAGGTCCTGCACCACGCGGTTGTAGTCCATGATGAACAGGTCCTCGTCGCAGAAGGTGACAGCCATGAGGTAGTTGAACTCCTCCTGCCCGGTGTAGTCCGGGTGCTGGGTGCGGCGCTTGGCGGAAACGGCGGCGCTGCTGGCGGTGCGGTGGTGGCCGTCTGCAATGTACAGCGCGGGCACTTCCTCGAATCCCTTGCGGATGGCCTCGATGACCGCATCGTCGTCCACCGGCCACAGGATGTGGGTCACGCCGTCCTCGCTGGTGAAATTGTACTCCGGCTTGTGGAACTTGATCCACTCCCGCACGGCGGTAGAGATTCCCTCGTGCTTGCGGTAGGCCAGGAATACCGGCTCCGTCTGCGTGGAGCAGGTGTCGAAGTGGTTGATGCGGTCCAGCTCCTTCTCCTTGCGGGTAAGCTCATGCTTCTTGATGGTGCCGTCCAGGTACTCGTCCACGCTGGCGCAGCCCACGATGCCCGTCTGCACGCGGCCCCACATCAGCTGGCGGTAGATGTAGTAGCAGGGCTTGGATTCACGCACCAGGAAACCGCGGCGCAGGAAATCCTCCAGGCTCTTGCGGCTCTGCTCGTAGGTCACGGTGTCGTGTATTTCCTCCTCGGAGGTGTCGATATCCGCGCGGCAGATATGCAGGTAGGATGAGGCATTGCCGGCAGCCATGTCGCAGGCTTCCTTGTGGTTCATCACATCGTACGGCAGGCAGGAAACCTGCTCCGCATACTCTTTAGGCGGGCGGATTGCAGCAAAGGGGCGTATGGTGGCCATAAAGTGTCTAGTTTGTCAAGTTATCCCCAGTATAGACCTCCGCCCCGCGCGGGTCAAGGCGTATCTGCGGCCTGCGGGGCGGATTTTTTGTCCTGCGGCGCAAATGGTGGCTCATTTTCTGCTTGCCAGCCGCCCGCCGCGTGAATAGAATGGCGTGCGTAAGCCAACCTGTAACCGTTGATATGAACAAGATTACCAAGATGTTTGCCTCATTGTTTGCCGCCGCCGCCGCGCTGGCTGGCACCACCCATGCCGCTGCCCAGGAAAAGCCTGTGGTGGACCGGGAACGCGTGCTGGTGGTGTACTACTCCTGGAGCGGAAACACCCGCCAGGCTGCACAGTACATAGCGGAGCACACCGGTGCCCACACCATGGAGATTGTGCCCGTGAAGCCCTACTCCAAGGACTACAACGAGTGCGTGGAGCAGGCCAAGAAGGAGGTGCAGGCGGAGGCCACCCCGGAAATCAAGACCCCCACGGTGGACCTGAACAAGTATGATGTCGTCTTCATCGGCACCCCCAACTGGTGGAGCTCCATTGCCCCGCCCGTCCGCACCTTCCTGGAGAAGAACAACTTTGCCGGCAAGAAGGTGGCCCTCTTCGTGACCCACGGCAGCGGTGGCATGGCCCGCTGTGAGAAGGATGCCAAGGAGCTCCTCTCCAAGGCCACCATGCTCCGCTCCGCCGCCTTCGAGGGCAGCTCCATCTCCTCCGCCAAGGAGGCCGTGACCAAGTGGGTGGACGGAATTATTTCCATCCGGCGCTGAGGTCGGAAATCAAACACGCAAAAAAGCGCACCCGCCGGGTGCGCTTTTTTGGTAAGGCGTGGCAGCCTGAATCACTTCTCCGTTGCCGCCTGCGCCTCGGCGGGGGCGGGCTGGGGGGCAGGGGCCTCTTCCTTCTCGGAAATCTCAAACCCGGTCAGGATGAGCGCCAGCATGACCAGGGCGGCGGCTATGCGGTACCAGCCGAAGATGGCCAGGCTGTGGCGGTTCAGGTAGCCCACCATCCATTTCACCGCAATCCAGGCGCTGGCCCAGGCCATCACCGTGCCGGCCGCCATGGGGCCCCAGCCGATGTCCTCCACCATGTGTGCGCCGTACTTGTATGCATCATGGCAGGTGGCGGCACCCAGGGTAACCAGGCCCAGGATAAAGCTGAACTCCACGGCACCCGCCACGCTCAGGCCCACGCACAGGCCGCCCAGCATGGTCATCAGGCTGCGGCTCACGCCCGGGCACATGGCTATGCACTGCATGAACCCCACGCCCAGCGCGCCTTTCCAGGTAAGCTCCTCCAGCGGCTTGCCGCCGAATCCCTTGCCGCTCTTGTTGCGCCCGGCCACATACAGCAGGATGACAATGCCGCCCACCGCCCAGGAAATCATGACCGTGTGGGCGTTGAACAGGTATTCCTTGATGAGGTCGTTGCACAGCAGGCCGATGACCGCCGCGGGCATGAAGGCCACCATGGTGTTGACGAGCATGCGCAGGCCGGCGCGGTCCTTGCCCAGCACGCCGCGCACCATGGCTGCCACGCGCTGGAAATACAGCCCCAGCACCGCCAGGATGGCACCGCCCTGGATGCAGATTTCAAAGGCTTTCATGGAGTCTGAATCCTCCATCCCCAGCAGGTACTGGGTGATTATCAGGTGCCCCGTGGAGCTCACGGGCAGGTACTCGGTCAGGCCTTCCACCAGACCCATGATGAGAGACTGCAGTATCGTCATAGCCCCGTCCATATACCCCAAACAGGCCTTTTCGTCAACCCCAAACCGCTCCGTTCCTTCTCCCGCGCGGCCCACAGAATGGACAGGCTGCGCCTTTTTTTCTTGACGCACTGCGGAGGCCGGGTGTAGAAAGGTGGATGTGAAAAATTCTCTCTTACCTCTTTGCGGGCTTGCCCTGCTGCTGGGTGCGTGCTCCACGGCGGATTTCAACCGCATACCGCACACGGGTTTCATCAACCATTACAACCAGGCGGACCAGAATGTGGTTCCCTTCTCCTCCTATTGGGTGGCCCCGGGTTATGATTGGTCCCAGTGGGACAAGATGGTAGCCGGTACCTACAAGCTGCACGTGAAACCGGTGACCCTGGCCTATTACAACGGCAAGCCGGCCGATGCGGAGGACGCCACGGCCATCGAGGGCCTGCGCAGCTATTTCGACGAGCGGCTCAAGGCTGAGTTTGCCAAGAAATCCACCTTGCAGCTCTCCGACTCTCCCAAGGGTGCCTGGACCCTGGAGATTGCCCTGCTGGAGGCCCGGTCCGCCAAGACAGGCAAGAACCTGGCCACCGGGGTGCTGGGAGAGGCGCTGGGCGGCGGTTTTATCTGGAAACGGCTCATATCCTCCAAGGATGAACGTACAGGCCACCTGGCCATGGCCGGGCGGATATACGATGCCAACGGCAAGCTGGTGGCAGAGGTGGCGGATTTTGCCTACGGTATGTCCTCTCTGGTAGGCACGGCCCTGATTGATACCAAGGATTTCCGCCGCTATGCGTACCAGCGGAAGACCGTGGAGCAGTGGGCAGAGGATTTTGCAGACCTGGCCGTGTCACCGTTGGAAAAGAAGGTGGGTCGTACCTCCATCTCCATCAGCCCGTTCTGATGACGTCTGCCGTTCTCCCGTGCAAAACCCGCCCAAAAGCGGGCTTGTGCGCAAAAAGAGATTGCCATCACGGGAAAAAACTGGTAATGTTATCCACAGCCGAAAACATGTGCGGCTTGAAACCTATATGAAACGCAACAGCAGGATACAACCCGGCGGTTTCACCATGATTGAGCTCATGGTGGTGGTGGCTATCATCAGCCTGATGATGGTGATGGCGGCCAGTGTGCTGAGAGACCCCGGCAAGGGCCGCAGCATGGACAGTGCGGTGGAGATGATAGAATCCCTGGTACGGGAGGCGCGCGCCACCGCCCAGGGCAATGACACGTACACCCGCATCCTCATTGCGGACGAGGAGAAGGACGCGCAGTCCAAGGACTCCCGCCACCTGCGTTTCATGACGGTGCAGATGTTCCAGAAGACCAGCAAGAAGGGGCATGAGTACGATGGCACCAACGTGGTGCCGGAAGGCAAGTGGGTTTCCACCGCCTCCGGTGTCATGCTGCCCGCCGGCGTGTATTTCAGCCCGTACTACAGCCGCCCCGTGGAGTGGATGGACGGCGAGGACAGCCTGGGGCAGGACAAGGCCCGCCTTTCCAACAAGGGCAAGGTGAAGGTGTACTACGTGGAGTTTGACGAGAAGGGCCGCCTGGCTGCCCCCGGGGCTTCCCCGAACGACCCGAGCCGCGCGCAGCGCATGGTGTTCATCTACGGCCACCCCGGTGCCGGCAAGAGCGCCAGAAACGGCATTGTGCCCAACTCCGTGGATGAGAACAAGCGCCCCGCCGGTGCCAAGGGTATCGTGATCTGGCCGAACGGCACCACCACCCTGCTGCGCACCATTGACCAGGCTATCGAACACTAAAGAGAAAGACTTGCACTTATGAAGAACACATACTTCCGTACGCGCCGCGGCGGCTTCACCCTGGTGGAGACGCTGCTGGCCATTGGCCTGGTGGGCGTGCTGCTCTCCCTGTTCCTGACGGTGTTTGTGCCGGCCCGCGGCAACGTGCGGCAGGCCCTGGCACGCCAGGAGGCAGAGCGCATCACCAACATCCTGCGCACTGAGCTGGATACCCTGAAAGGCAACGAGCGGGCAGAGGAATCCGCCGTGAACTCCACCCCGCAGAAGTTCATCACGCCCTTCGACAAGGCTTTCTACTGGATGCAGCGCTCCGCCAAGCCGGAAACCTCCATCGTCATCTTCTCCTACCGCGCAGACATGACCGGCGACGTGCGCAAGGACGGCACCTTCCCCCCGCTGGTGGCCAAGAAGAACGTGCCTACCGCAAACAGCCAGCTGGTGACCATCGCCTGCCCCATGGACGACCCCATCCACAGCAAGGAAATCAAGGATGCCGTGGGCCCCGTGTACCTGGTCTGCATGACAGAGCTGGAGCAGCAGGGCAACGGCTCGTTCAAGGCTGCTGAAAAGCCCGGCGTCATCCGCGGTGCCAAGACCCCGGAAAACTTCGTCATCGAGGAGTACAACACCATCCGCGGCGCCATCGTCTTCTACCGCGCAGATTTCTACATCATGTCCCCGCCCAACCCGGCCCGTTACAAGAACAAGCCGTGGAAGCGCCTGGGCCGCCCCGCATTCTCCGCCAACCTCTCCTTCCGCCGATAAGCCATGAAGACCAGAAAACATACAATCCTGCGCGGTTTCACGCTCATTGAACTGATGACCGCCATGGCCATCACGGCCATCCTGGTAGCCGTCATCATGCAGATGACCACCAAGGGTATCGACATCTGGCGCGGCATCCGCGAGGACGTTAGCACCACCTCCCGCGCCCGCATGGCGCTCTCCTGCCTGGGCCATGATTTCGAGGCCATGCAGATGCGCCTGGCAGACAACCGCTACGAGTGGCTGGTGGCGCGCCCCTCCAAGGAATTCAAGGGCGTGGGCAGGGAAATGCTCGTGCCGCGCTCCGCGCAGTGCATCTTCTTTACCAGCACCGTGGATCGCAACCCGGTGGTGAGCAGTGATTCCACCGCCCGCCGCAGCTACCGAGATGCCCGCGCCCACAGCCCGGAAACCCAAGGCGACGTGAACTGCGTGGGCTACCGCCTCATCTACCGTGACCAGGTGCTCAACCAGCCCGCCACCTCCAAGGGCCAGCCCGGCATCTTCCCCCGCTTCTCCCTGTACCGCCAGCTGGTGGATACCAAGGAGACCTTCCAGCGCCTGCTGGGTACCACCAATCTCAAGACGGCGTATGACGCCTTTGTGAAGGATGACGAGAAGAACATCCTCTGCGAGGACATCATCGAGTTCAACGTGGCGCTCACCATCGACCACTCCCTGGGCAAGGGCGACCCCGAGCGCGGCTACGCCAAGTATGAGACCAAGGTGGTGCCGGTCATCTCCTCCAACGGCAAGGAGAAGGAGATTGACGTGTACGGCGACCGCATCGAGGTGGATGGCCAGGTGCTCTACAACCCGCGTATCCGCGCCATCAACATCTCCCTGACCGTGCTCACGGAGGAGGGCGCCGCCATCGCGGAACAGGTGCGCCTGGGCCGCCGCCGCGCGCCCAAGGCTGCGGACTTCTTCCGCCGCTACACCCGCACCTTCTCCACCATGGTGCGCCCGCCCCAGCCCCTGTAAGGCGGCTCCCGCAGCACTGGTTACACCCTTTCACGCGCGCCCGCCAGGGCGCGCGGTTTTTCCACCCCCATACCACCATTATACCATTATGCCAGAAATACCGGATATGATGGCTCCTGCCCGCCCGGAGCAGGATGCCGCCGCCACCCTGCCGCAGAGCATCAACCTGTGGCTGGACCCGGAACCACACAGCGGTTACCACAACATGGCCGCGGACGAGCTGCTCTGCTGCCGCCCGGAGGCCTGGCTGCGCATCTACTCCTGGGCGGTGCCTGCCGTCAGCTTCGGCTACTTCGACACCACGGCAGAGGCTGCCTCCATCTTCCCCGGCGCGCAGGAATACATACGCCGCTGGACCGGCGGCGGCATTGTGGACCACCGCTCCGGCTATACCTATACCGTGACCCTGCCGGCCAGGGAAGGGGTGATGTACCCCATGGCAGACCGCCTGTACCTGTGGATACACGGCGCCCTGGCACGCGCCCTGGCCGCCAGCGGCGTGCAGTGCCGCCTGCTCACGGAGGACGCGCCGGACGGCGGCCGCGCCTGCTGGGCCAGCCCGGTCAAGAGTGATATTGTGGATGCCGCCGGGCACAAGCTGGCCGGTGCCGGCCAGCGCCGCTACAAGGGGGCCGTGCTCCACCAGGGCCTCATCCAGCTCTGTGAGCCGGCAGACGGCTGGCAGCAGCTCCTGGCCCGGGAACTTGCCCCCACCGTGAACCTGGTGCAGGGCCAAGAGCCGTACCCCGGTTTCAACCAGGCTGTGCAGGAACTGGTGGCTGCCAAGTACACCACTGCCGAATGGAACGACGAAACCCACGGCCGCCGCAAACCCAGCCACCACTGATCACTCACATATTCGGCTCTTTGGCAAGAAACCCGGGCGCATGGCCGCCAGGCAGCGGGGGCGTTACTCCACAATGCCCAGGGGGGCGGTGGTGGACCAGGCACCGCGGGTGAAATCCGGGAAGAGCTGGGGTGCGCCGCCCTCGGAGACTGATTTTTCCGTGAGGGGTGCCACGGCGGACCACAGGGCCCCCTCGTACACGTTCTGGTCCAGCGGCAGGCCGTGGTGCAGGCATTCAATGATGCGGGCAAAGAGCAGGTAGTTCATGCCGCCGCGGGGGTCGTGCCGCAGGGCTTCCGCACCCAGGCGTTTCCAGAGCGGGTGCTCGTATTTCAGGCGCAGTTCCGCCACCTCCGCCTCGCTGGCCAGCCAGGCGCTGCCGTCGTTTATGCCGCAGCCGGCGGCGCGGGTGGGGAACCCGGCCAGGGTGCCGTGCGTGCCTTGTATCAGGTTGCGGCGGTCGTACGGGCGGGGGCTGGTCTCATCCCACTGCACCAGGATGGTGCGGCCCAGGCGGGTCTTGATGATGGAGGTGTTGATATCCCCGCAGTTGTAGTCTGCACGGTTCCATTCATGGTCCTCGTAGAGCTTTTCCTCTGCAAAGGCGGCACGGCCCAGGGCGGGGCTGCTGTAGGAGACGATGCGGTCGAAGGTGTCCTCCGTACGGGCGATGCTCATGTACTGGGCCAGGGGGCCCAGGCCGTGCGTGGGGTACAGGTTGCCGTTGCGCTCTGAGAAATGGGCCATGCGCCATGCGGAGCCGGAGAGCATCTGCCGCTCCCGCAGGTCATGGATGTAGGCGGCCTCCCCGTGCAGGAGCTTGCCGATGAGCCCCTGGCGCACCATGTTCAGGAACATGAGCTCATCCCGCCCGTAGTTGCAGTTTTCCAGCATCATGCAGTGTTTCTGCGTGCGCTCTGCGGTGTCTACCACGCGCCAGAGCTCCTGCAGGGTGTTGCCCAGCGGTACCTCCACCAGGGCGTGGGCGCCGTGCTCCATGGCCTGGATGGCCATGGGGGCGTGGGTGCCCCAGTTGGTGCAGATGATGACCGCATCCGGCTGCACGGCATCCAGCATGCGCGTGTAGGCGTCCGGCCCGCTGAAAAACTGGGGCAGGGGGGCGGGCAGGGCCTCCACGGTCTGCGCCACGGAGGCGTGCACGGCATCCGGGTTGATATCACACAGGCCCACCACGGCGGCATGGGGCAGGGCGGCCAGCTGGGCGATGAGCACGCCGCTGCGCTCACCCAGCCCGGCCAGGGCCAGGCGCACGGTTTCCAGCGGCGGGGCGCAGAAGCCGCCCAGGTAGCGGGCGCCCCCGGCGCGCGGCGGAGCTGTATCCGTGCGGCCGGGGGCGGTGTTGAGCGCATGGATGCGCGCTGCTGTGTCAAACGGGCAGGTCATGCGCTCTTATTTTTTTTTGGGGGGGTTACTTGACCACGGGCAGGGGAGCGGTGGTCTTCCAGTCTCCGCGGGTGAAATCCGGGAACACCTGCGGGGCGCCGCCCTCGTTCACAGATTTCTCGGAGAGCGGGGTGACAGCAGACCACAGGGCACCCTCGTACACGTTCTGGTCCATCGGTTCGCCATTGTTCAGGCACTCTATGGCGCGGTAGAGCATGATGTAGTCCATACCGCCGTGGCCGCCCTGTTCCTCCGCCAGCTTGCCCAGGCGGGTGTACAGCGGGTGGTCCCACTTGGCGTACATGTCCTTCTCTGCCTCCTTGCCCTGGTACCACTTGTGGTAGCCGTCGCTTTCGGCAATCTCTGCACCGCCGGGCTGGCCGGGCGTGGCGCTCTGCTTGGCTCCGGGGCTGATCTTGGTGCCGGCAATGCGGGTGGGGAAACCAGCCAGCGTGCCTTCCGTGCCTTGAATCAGGTTCTTGCGGTCATACGGGCGGGGGCTGGTCTCGTCCCACTGCACCATGATGGTGCGGCCGGCCTTGGTCTTGATGATGGAGGTGCTCATGTCGCCGCACTTGAACTCCATGTTGTTCCACTTGTGGTCGGCGGGGAAGTTTTTCTTGGCATAGTTCGGGCGGCCCAGTGCGGGGCTGCTGAAAGAGACGATGCGGTCGAAGGTGTCATCCGTGCGGGCAATGTTCATGTACTGGGCCACGGGGCCGAGGCCGTGCGTGGGGTACAGGTTGCCGGTGCGGTTGGCATAGTGGTACGTGCGCCAGGAACCGCAGCCGCGCTCCTCACTGTGCATCTGCTCGCACAGGGGGTGGATGTAGGCGGCCTCGCCGTGCAGCAGGCCACCGATGAGACCCTGGCGGACCATGTTCAGAAACATGAGCTCCTCACGGCCGTAGTTCACGTTCTCCAGCATCATGCAGTGCTTCTGCGTGCGCTCGGAGGCATCCACCACGCGCCACAGGTCCTCGATGGTGGTAGCCAGCGGCACCTCCACAAAGGCGTGGGCACCGTGCTCCATGGCGGCAATGGCAATCTCTGCGTGGGATTCCCAGCTGGTGGAGATGATGACGGCATCCGGCTTCACCTCTTCCAGCATCTTGATGTAGGCTTTCGTGTCACCGCTGTACACGGCGGGGCGCTGGCCCTTCTTCTTGTTCACATAATCTGCGGCCTTGTTGGCCAGGTCGTCGTACACGTCGCAGATGGCCACCACCTCGCAGTGCGGCACGGCGGTCATCTGGGCAGTCTGGGGGAAACCGCGCTCACCCACGCCAATCATGGCCACGCGCACGTTCTCAATCTTCGGCGCGCGGAAACCGCCCATGTAGACGGAGCCCTCCGGGCGGGGAGATACGGCAGCCGTATCTGCCACGGAGATGTTCTTGGCATGAGTCTCTACTGCCGGGATGGCCCGGGCATCCTGCGCTACCACGGGCAGCACAGTGCAAATCAGTGTCAGGAGTGTGTTTCTAATCATGTTTCTAGTGTGTTAGGTGTCCGCCGGGCGGGGGCTTGCCCCAGTTTGGCACCCGGCTGGAATCCGTGATATCATACCTGATGGGTCCGGGAAGTCAAGCAGGAAGTTCCCGCCCGCCCCCTGTATGCCGCAAAAAGCGTCGGCGGGAAAAGGGGTTGACATGCGCCCCGGAAAGCGGTAAAAACACCCTGTTATGGATACCGGAAACAACGGGTTGAGCGCCTGGGAAAAAATGCAGCGTGACATGATTTACGACGACTTCGACGAGGATTTGTTCCACCGCCGCGTGGCCGCCAAGACCATTTTCAAGCAGTACAACAAGACCACGGATGAGCAGGTGGAGGAGCGCCGCCGCCTCATGGAGTCCCTTTTCGGCCGGGTGGGCAGCAATGTGTACGTGGAGCCGGATTTTACCTGTGAATTCGGCAAGAATATCTTTATCGGCGACAATGTCTACATCAATTTCGGTGCCGTGTTGCTGGATTGCTCCCGCATCACCATCGGTAACAATGTGCTCATCGGTCCCAATGTGGGTATGTACAGTGCCAACCACAGCCTGGACCCGGAGGAACGCGCCCAGGGTGCGCTCATCGGCGGGCGCATCACCATCGGTGACAAGGCCTGGATTGCCGGAGACGTGAAAATCATGGCCGGTGTCACCATCGGCGAGGGCGCGGTCATCGGCTGCGGCAGTATTGTCACCCATGATATCCCGCCCCGCACCCTGGCCGCCGGCAATCCCTGCCGCGTTATCCGCCCCATTACGGAGGCGGACAAGGTGGGTTTTGTGAAGTGAGGTGACCCGCGCAGCGGAACGCCGCCCCGTCTTATTCCCGTCCCTCCCCGGAGGGGCGGCTTTTTTGTGCAAATGGTAGTCAAAGTGACATGTCGTGGTAGATGACACTTTAATCAGTACATGCTTGTCAATCATCTTTGTTTCAAATGATAGCGGTTGACACAATATATGGCAAACGCGATGTCAAACTGTGAGGTTCCATCCGCTTGGGCTATCCCTGCCGCCATCCCCCCCCCCGCCGGGCGGGATGACCAAGGGAACTCCACCGGGAAAAAGCGGGCGCGGGCGGCCGGTGGGGCCGCGGCGCCGCGGGGGGGGGGGTGGTTGGGGCGGGGGGGTAGCACCTTTGACACACCCCGTCAAAAGCGGGGCCGGGCGGGCGTGGGCGCCCGCCGCGCCCGGTGAAGGGTGCTTATTGCAGCGCAGGGATTACGCCTCCGGGGCAGCAGCGGGTTGTTCCCCTGCTGGTGCGGCGGGGGGCTCTGCTGCGGGTTTCTTGGCCTTGGGGGCGGGCTTGCCCTGCGGGCGGCGGCGGTTGCCCTGGCGGCGCGGGTCCTTGGTGGGTTCCGGGGCGGCATCGCCCTTGGGGTACCACACGGCGTTGTCACCGGTGACCACAATGTAGCCCTGCTCCAGCAGCCAGATCATGTCTGCCACATAGGGGGCGTGCGCCTCCTGGGCGGCCTTGCTGCTCTCCTCGTCCGTGCCGGCGGGCACGCCGGAAAGCTCGGCAAACATCACGTCCGCCTTCTTGCCGGAGTTCTCCTTGCTCCAGTTCACGATGGCCATCATGCGGTCTGCCAGCACCGTGCCTTCTGCAATGGCGCGGATGCGGCTGGGGCCGGTGTAGTGGTGGCCGTGCCACTTGTAGATGGGCAGGTGGTAGCGCGCCATGCCGTGGCACAGGTTGGGGATGAGCATCTGGGGGCTCTGGCGGGTCTTGGTGCCCATGATGGCAATGTGGGCGGCCAAGCCGGGGGAGAGCACGGCACGCGGGGTGTCGGCATTGATGAAGACCTTGTCCACCACCTCGTACACGGTGGCATAGTGGTTGGCGCGGAAATCCGCCTCCACCGCCTGGGTGTCTGCCAGCACGGTTTCCTCCGCACCCTCGCGGGCGGGCACCCACACGTTCTTGTGCGTGGCACCGGCCAGCCATGCGGCCACGGCTTCCTCCGCCGTGTCCTGCGTAATCTTGTTGCGGAACACCTCCAGCGGCATGGTGCTGTACTTGCTGCGGTACAGGTTCATCATGGCGGCCTGGTAGCCGTGCCAGCTGCCGGGGCCGATGATGTCCTCGCCAATCCTGGCCACGGAGGTGAAGTTGCCCTTGGGGGCTTCCGTCTCCTCCTGCTTCACGGTGTAGAGCTCTGCAAACCAGGGGGCTTTCCACAGGTAGGCCACCGCCTCCTGCTCCGTAAGCCAGCAGGCGCCGTCGCCCTTGGTGGAGTGGATGAGCTGCGGGCCGTTCTCCAGTTTCATGAACACCAGGTCATAGCGGCTGCGCTCTGCCATGACCACGCGGGCCAGGTCCAGCAGGGGCAGGGCGCGCTTCTGTTTCTGGATTTCCTTGGAGAAGATTTCCAGGATGGAGTTGGCGGGGCGCAGCTCCACGCGGAATCCCTCTGCCGGCTGCGGCAGCTCGCGCGGCGGGCGCGGTGCGCCGTCGCGGCGCGGGGGGCGGCCATCCCTCTGCGGGCGCGGTCCCCTGCGTTCCGTGTTGAAAGGCTTGCGTTCGCCGTCTGCGGGGCGGCGCGGTGCTCGCCGCTCGCGGTCGCGCGGCTCGCGTGCTTCCCGCGGCTCGCGGAAGCGTGTGAAATCACTGCTCTTCGTATCGCCCCCCCGGGTCCAAGCGGGCCCGAACTGAAAATCTGCCAAGTCTGACAGATTGACAGGGCTTTCCATTCCCTGGTTCTCGTTTTTCGCCATAAAAATCAATCTATGAATCGTCAGCTCAAAAAATACCATCTTCTGCCCGTTCTTGCAACCTTTTTTTTCCGAAACGTCGCGGAAATGGCGCGGAAAAACGCATTTCCAGCCCATGCTGCCCGCACAGAAACGCCGGAGCGGCAAAGTTAGGTTGACAACCCGCGCGCGAGCGTGTACCATGTGCCGCGTGAGGGATTTTCAGAAGAACAGGCAGGATTTCCGCCCCAAGTACAGGGACAAGAGACACGGCACGGCAGCCCCGGCACCCGCCCCGCGCACCTACAAGGGCGCAGAGGCCCCGGAGGGCAGCGAGAACTGGCAGCGCCCCTGGGTGCAGCTCAAGTATTTCACCTACAACCCGGCCGTGTTCCCCCGCATGCTGGGAGCCGTGAGCCCGGATGCCGTGACCGGCGGCATCATCAACGTGTACGACAAGAACGGCGAGCTTTTCGGCGGCGGGTTCTGGAACCCCAACAGCCGCACCCCGCTGCGCATGCTGCGCCACGGCCAGCAGGTGCTGACAGAGGAGGACCTGGAGGAGGCCCTGCGCCGCGCCGTGGAATGGCGCCGGCATGATTGCGGGCTGGAGGAATCCACCAATGCCTACCGCGTGGTGCATGGGGATTCCGACGGCCTGGGCGGGCTGATTGTGGACCGCTATGCGGATGTGCTGAGCCTGGAGGTGAGCACCCTGGGCGTGTGGCTGCGCCTGCCGCAGTGGCTGCCGCTGCTGCACAAGCTGTGCGGCACCAGCCGCCATGTGATTACCGTGGATGAGAAGATTGCCCGTATGGAGGGCATAGACCCCGCCACCGCCCCCAAGAGCGAGCCGGTGCAGAAGGTGCGCATCACGGAGAACGGCGTGCAGTTTGAGGTGGACTTTGCCCAGGGGCACAAGACCGGCTTCTTCTGCGACCAGCGGGACAACCGCCTGAAGCTCTCCCGCCTGGTGAAGGGCAAGACCATGCTGGACCTGTGCTGCTACTCCGGCGGCTTCTCCATTTATTCCAAGCTGCACGGCGGCGCGGCAGAGGTGACCGCCGTGGACCTGGACGAGAAGGCCATCGCCATGGCCAAGCGAAATGCCAACATCAACGCCTCCCATGGCCCGCTGCGCATCGACTTTGTGCATGCGGACGCCTTTGTGTACGCGCGACAGATGGTGCGCAACGGCAAGACTTTCGACGTGGTGCTGCTGGATCCGCCCAAGTTTGTGCTGGGGCGCGACGAGGAGAAGGAGGAGGGCCTGAAGAAGTACAACGACCTGAACATGCTGGGCCTGCAGTGCGTGCGCCCCGGCGGGCTGTTTGTCACCTGCTCCTGCTCCGGCCTGGTCACGCCGCCGGAGTTTGAGAAAGTGGTCATCAAGGCTGCCCAGCGCCTGGGCCGCCGCCTGCAGATCCTGGAGATGAGCGGCCCCGGCTGGGACCACCCCTTCCTCTCCACCTACCCTGAGGGGCGCTACCTGAAGGTGCTCTGGGCGCGCGTGCTGGCATGAGCACCATAGCCATAGGCCTGCTGCTGGCGCTGGTGCTGGGCATGGCGGCCCAGTTCCTGCGCCTTTCTCCCCTGGTGGGCTACCTGGCCGCCGGCATACTGGCCACGCAGGGCTGGTGGGGCGTGCCTGTGGACCGTGAGGTGGTGGAGCACTGCTCTGAGGTGGGCGTCATCCTCCTCCTCTTCGGCGTGGGGCTGCAGTTCCATATCAAGGACCTGGTGGCGGTGCAGAAAGTGGCCGTGCCGGGCGCGCTGGCCTGTATCGCCGTGATGGTGCTGGCCGGCACGGGCGTGTTCTATTTCCTGGGCATGCAGCCCGGTTTGTCCCACAGCGTGATGTACGGCCTGTGCATCTGCGTTTCCAGTACCGTGGTGCTTACCCGCGTGCTGGGGGACAACAAGCTCATGTCCACCCCCATAGGCCACACGGCGCTGGGCTGGCTGGTGGTGGAGGATATCTTCACCATCCTGCTGCTGGTGCTGCTGCCGGCGGTGTTTGGCGGCGGCAGCCTGCTCATGGCGTTCCTGGGCGTGGTGTTCAAGCTGCTCATGCTGGTGGCCTGCGTGGCCTTCCTGGGGCGCTGGGTCATTTCCCCCTCCCTCTCCTTCATCTCCCGCAGCGGGTCGAACGAGCTGTTCACCCTGGCCGTGCTGGTGGCCGCCTTCGGCATTGCCGTGCTGTCAGACAGCGCATTCAGCGCCTCAACAGAATTCGGCGCCTTCCTCTCCGGCATGGTGCTGGGGCAGAGCAAGTTTGCCAGCCGCGCCGCAGGGGACGCCCTGCCCATGCGGGATGCCTTCGCCGTGCTGTTCTTCCTGTCCATAGGCATGGGGTTTGAGCTGCACGGGCTGCTGGAATACTGGCCGCTGGCGCTGGGCACCCTGGCCGCCTGCATGCTGGCCAAGCCGCTGGGCGCCTTCCTGGTAATGCGCCTGCTGGGCAGGACCGTGCGCCTCTCCGCCATGGTGGGCGGCTCCCTCTCCCAGATTGGTGAATTCTCCTTCATCCTGGCCGCGCTGGTGGTCACCCGTTACCAGATGCTGCCGGAGGCCGCCGCCAATGTCATCACCGGCGTGGCTATCATCTCCATCGTCATCAATGCCGCCTGCTACCGCTTCATCCCCAGGCTGCTCTTCATGCTGGAGAAGCGCGGCGTGGGCCTGCCGGATCCCGGCGACCCCTCCCTGATACCCGCCCACAGCGACGACACGGAGCGCGTGGTGGTGGTGGGCTACGGCCCCTGCGGCCAGATTGTCACGGATATCCTGCGCCGCTACCGGATGCAGGTGGTGGTGCTGGAGATGAACATAGACACCGTGGAACGGCTGGTCAGGGAGGGCATTCCCGCCCTGCATGGCGATGCCCGCCTGCGCTCCATCCTCTCCATGGCCGGTATTGAGAAATCCGCCGCCATCATCATCTCCGCCCCCGGTTCCCCCGCGCAGGAGATTGCCGCCGCCGCCCGCAGCCTGAACCCCAAGATACGCGTGCTGGCCCACACCGCCTACATCCGCAATGCCCGCAACCTGCTGGATTCCGGCGCAGAGGCCGCCTTTGCCGGCGAGGCAGAGGCCGCTCTCTCCATGTCTGCCCACCTGCTGCACAACCTGGGCGTGAACCAGGAGGACGTACACCGCGAGGGCAACGCCACCCGCCGCCGCCTGCTGGGCCTTTCCCCCGCCGCAGAGGAGGAGGAATAAAAGAGGCTGCGCGGGTGTTGCCGCGCAGCCTTTATGGAAAAATATCCCTGCGGCCTTAGTTCCAGCCGTTGATGGAATCCGGCACGTCGTCGATGAGAGCCTTGTTTTCTGGGGCCTGGTCCAGCTTGTCCTGCTCCGGGACAACCGTGGTTTCCACGCTGTTGGCAGGCTCCGGGGCAGGGGGCGGCACGTCTGCGGTGGTGGTTGCCGGGGTGGTGGCTGCTGCGGCATCTGCCAGGCCGGCGGGGGGCTGGGGCAGGGCGGCGGATTCCGGCAGGGCGGGGTCTGTGGTTTCTCCGGCGGTTTCGCCGGAATCGGTGGATTCACCGGTGGGGTTGCCTTCGTCGTCCCGGGCTTCCGGCTGCACGGCCACGCTGCGGTACAGGTACACGCGGTCTCCCTTGATAACGGTGCCGCTGCGGATGTCTGCGGCGATGATGTTGCTGTGGGCGTTCTGGGCGGAGGATACGCACAGGTTGCCGATGCGGTCCGTGGCACCATCCGGCGGGTGGGTGATGAGCACGGTGCCTTCCGCAGGCACGGGACCGATGATGCGGAGCAGGGCAAAGTGCTTCTCCGGGAATACCTGGTGCACGGCACCCAGGTGCAGGGGCGGCGGTGCCTTCTGCAGGTTGGCCTGGCGTTCGGCCTCTGTCGCTCTGTGTTCCTGCTTGAACATGCTGCAGGAGGGCAGCAGCATGCTGCCGAGCAGCAGCGCGGCCATGGAGAAGCGGGTGCGGTTCATGCCGCCAGCTTACCACATTCCGCCGCGCGGAGTCAAGGCCGGCACCGGGAGGGGCGGCGCGGGTGACGCATTTTTCATGCCCATGCCAATCCTGTGGGGCGGCGGGCGCCCACGCTGGGGCTTGGGGTACAGTCCCTTGCGCGCACGGAGAAAAAAATGCAAAAAAAAGGCTGAAGTATCTTGAATTACTAAAATATTGTGGTATTATATATATATGCTCGCGGATGCGCGCTGCTGCTCCGTCCTGTACCCGGGGCGGGGAGCGCGTGCGGCGGGTGAACAATACTCCAGCAATGTTAAGTCCATCACTCAATCCTGACCGCGCCACACTCAATTTCCTGAACGCCTTCCCTGCGGATGTGCGAGAGGAGGGTGAGAGGCTCCAGAAAGACGGAGCCGTTACGCAGATTTTCGGCAACCACCTGTTTATCCAAGGGCGCGTAGAAACCAAGGCAGGTACATTCACCACCAGCCTGCGCCTGCAGGGCAACCGCTGGTTCGGCAGCAGCAAGGCGGAGGACGAGCGCGTTTCCGGCGCCTGCCTGATTGCCACCATGATAGAGCGCCTGTACCGCGGCGCCAACATGCCGGAAAGCCCCAACGAGCTGAACGAGATTCCGCTCTCCGATGTGCTGGAGGAGAAGCTGGGGCGCGACCTGGACGACCGAGAGGCCGAGTACGTGACGAAGCTGGAGAAGCGTTACCGCCGCTTTGCCATTGAGCAGGAAATCCATGACCATGACATCGTGCGCCTGAACCCGCGCTGGGAGATTACCAGCTATGAGCCGCTGGAGCTCTGGCCCACCCCGCCGCACAATATCCTGGAGTTCTGGAACTACATTGCCTATGCCTTTACCAAGAAGCGCCTGCCCTATCCCGCCTTCATGTCCGCCGTGACGGACCTGGAGAAGGTGCAGAACCGCATCAGCGCCTGGGAGCGCGAGAAGGAGGTGGGCGCCTGGTGCGAGCGCATCCAGAGCGTGAACGAGCGCCCGCCGCAGCCCCCCCGCACCCACCTGCACATGCGCCTGGTTTCCACCATCAACGAGGCGCGTTTCGAGTTCCGCCACAACCCGGCGGAGGACTGGGTGACCATCCGTGAGCATGCGCAGCTGGACCAGCTGGTGCATGAGTTCCTGCGCGGCGCGTACAAGTGCGACCCGCAGACGGATATCCTGCTCAACGTGCTGCGGGATTACGCCGCCCGCGAGGAATCCGTGGTGCTGGACCTGGACAAGGAATCCGCCTGCTGCGTGATGAACCGCCTGTTCCACCAGCCTGCGCTGAAAGGCTACCTGGTGAACCTGGACGAGTGCTATTTCAAGGTGGTGGCAGAGCCGCTGAAGTGGATTTGCATAGACGACCCGATTGTGCCGGACTGCTACGGCCTGCAGCTGGTGACGGCTGCGGGTGTGCATGTAACGCACTCCGTGCGCCAGCTGCCCGGCCAGGTAGAGCTCTACCAGTCAGACGAGACCGTGTTCCCCGGACCGCCCCGATGGCTGGAAAGCACGGAGGTGGAGCCCCGCTACTCCATCCCCAAGAACGTCATCGACAGCCTGGACGGCGTGGAGTTCCTGCGCAAGATTGGCGCCACCCTGCCGCCGAGCATGGAGGAGCGTGTGGTGGACATAGAGATGAAGCCCACCTTCAAGATGAGGATTGTGCGCGGCCTGACCAGCGCAGACACGGAGCACGTGCTGCTGGAGGTGCTGGCCCAGGACGACCCCGGCCGCCGTTTCGAGCGCCTGACCAAGGACGACTGGGAGCTGGTGGAGCAGAAGCCGGTGAAGGACGGCACGCTCATCCGCTTCATCCGTGAGTACCTGTACTCCATCCCGGACATGCTGGCGGAGATGAGCTTCACCTATGATGTCCAGAACGAGGCCTTCAAGAGCCGCATCACCAAGCAGTTCCCGGAAAAATTCGCGGAGTGGGCCAAGACCATCCCCCCCACCATCAAGGTGGAGATGGACGAGAACCTGAAATCCCTGCTGGCGGACCCGGTGGCCGCTGCCATCCGCTTTGAGGTGGTGAACCAGGAGATTGACTGGTTTGACCTGCGCGTGGTGATTGACGTGGAGGGCGTGACGCTCACCAAGGAGCAGATACGCTCCCTGGTATCCGCCCGCGGCGGCTATGTGCGCATGGACGACGGCCGCTGGATGCGTCTGGAAATCAAGCTGGACGACGACCAGCGCGATGCCGTGACGCGCTTGGGCCTGGATCCGTTCGACCTTTCCGGCGAGACGCACCGCATGCACGCCCTGCAGCTGGCAGACCCGCGCGCGGCAGAGGTGTTTGACCCGAAGGCCTGGCAGAAGATCAAGGAGCGCACGTCTGAAATCAAGATAGACGTGAAGCCCCCGGTGCCGGAGACCTTGAACGCCACGCTCCGCCCGTATCAGGAGGAAGGTTTCCATTTCCTGGCCTACCTGGCGGTGAACGGTTTCGGCGGTATCCTGGCAGACGATATGGGCTTGGGCAAGACCATCCAGTCCATCACCTACATCCTGTGGCTGCGCCAGGACTACGAGGCCCGGAACAAGAAGGGCCGCAAGAAGCTGGTCATTCCCCCGGTGCTCATCGTGTGCCCCAAGTCCGTGTTGGACGTGTGGGCAAGCGAGACGGAGAAGTTTGCCCCCGGCGTGCGCGTGCTGGTCATCCGCAACAAGGAGCAGGCCGTGGCAGACAAGATTGTGGGCAACTACGACATGGTGGTTATCAACTACGCCCAGCTGCGCGTGTGCGGTGAGCAGATCAACTCCATCAAGTGGCTCACCGTCATCCTGGACGAAGGCCAGCAGATCAAGAACCCGGATTCCAAGGCAGCCAAGGCTGCGCGTGACATCAACGCCTACAACCGCCTGGTGCTCTCCGGTACGCCTATCGAGAACCGCCTGCTGGACATGTGGTCCCTCATGGCCTTTGCCATGCCGGGCGTGCTGGGCAGCCGCGCGTACTTCAAGAAGCGTTTCGACAAGCGCAAGGACTCCCAGAGCCAGAACCGCCTGGCAGCGCGTCTCAAGCCCTTCCTGCTGCGCCGTACCAAGCAGCAGGTGGCCAAGGACCTGCCGCCCCGCACGGAGGAGGAAATCTATGCCAAGATGAGCGGCATCCAGCGCCAGATGTACAAGCAGGAGCTGCGCCGTATCCAGGAGGCCCTGCTGGGCGTGGATTCCGACGAGTCCGTGAAGAAGAACTCCTTCGCCATCCTGCAGGGCCTTATGCGCCTGCGCCAGATCTGCTGCCACCCCGGCCTGGTGGACCAGAAGTACATCAAGGAGGACAGCGCCAAGCTCAACGCGCTCTTCTACCTGCTGGACCAGCTGCGCGACGAGGGCCACAAGGTGCTGGTGTTCTCCCAGTTCGTCTCCATGCTGGAGATTATCAAGGCGCGCCTGGAGGCGGAGAACCGCCCGTACAACTACCTGACCGGCCAGACGAAGGACCGAAAGGCGGAAATCGAGAAGTTCCAGACCACCAAGGAGCCGAGCGTGTTCCTGCTTTCCCTGAAGGCCGGCGGCGCGGGCTTGAACCTTACCTCTGCCTCCTACGTGGTGCTGTACGACCCGTGGTGGAACCCGGCCGTGGAAAGCCAGGCCATCGACCGTACGCACCGAATCGGCCAGAAGAACAAGGTGATTGCCTACCGCCTGCTCACCCGCGATTCCGTGGAAGAGAAAATCCGCGTGCTGCAGCACCAGAAGAACCAGCTGGTTACCAATGTGCTGGGCGACGAGGGCTTTGCCTCCAGCCTGGACCTGAACGACCTGCAGTTCATCCTGGCCCACGGCGGAGAGGAGAACGAGGACGAGGAAATCCCCGATTCCGACGAGTAATCCGCCGCGCACAACAGAGCTTATACACGGGCAGCCCATGCGGCTGCCCGTTTTTTATGAAAAAAATCTGCCGGACCCTGTTTTTAGCCTTTCCATTTGCGCGTGCCGTGTGTACAATACGCCCGTATGGCAGCAGATTTCAGCATAGGGCAGGATGAGCTCACCGAGGCTATCATACGCCAGAACTCCATGAGCCCGTGCGACGGTGTCATCATGACCCGCGCAGGGGAGGTGAGGCCCGGCTATGAGGCGGAGGAGGATTTCCTGTGCATGCTGATACCCGCGCCCGTGCTGGCCCGCCAGCTCACGGCAGACGGCCTGTCCTCCTACACCGGCAAGGAGCTGAAAGCCTGGGCGAATGCGTATGATACCGCCCCCCTGCTGGAGAAGGTGGCCGCCGCCACCAAGAAACATCCCCTTCCACAGACCCATCCATGAAAACATACCTGATTCCCGTACTGGCACTGGCCGCCCTGGTGGGCACGGCCCAGATTTCCGGCGCTGACGATGACGCCAAGAATGCCCGCCTGGACAAGAAGGCTGCCAAGGCTGACGGCAAGTTCTACGTGAAGCGCCAGCAGAAGGCCCTCTCCATCCTCAAGTCCATCAAGAACGACAAGGGGTGCAAGAAGGCGCTCAAGCAGATTCACGAGCTGTACGGCAAGGGCGGTTCCGGCAACACTGCCATGGGCTCCACCCAGAAACCCGGCAACCCCGGCGAGCTGAAGCTGGACGAGCAGTTCCAGGAGAAGGCGGAGAAGATCAACAACGACATCGCCACCGAGGAAGGCCGCATCCGTGATGCCGGCGTGACCTGCAAGGAGCTGGACGATATCATGAAGGCCATCAAGGACGCCCGCCCCTGATTGCCCCGCCACAGCAGATTTCCGGCCGCTTGCGCTTGCCCGCGCATGCGGCTTTTTTTGGTGCCGTGCTGCCATTGGTGCTTGCCAAGGCGGGCCGTTTGTGAGAGTATGGTAACATGACAAGAGCAACCGCCATCATAGCCCTGATTGCCGCGCTGGGCCTGGCTTGCGCCCCTGCTGCGCCCGCCGCCCAGAAGGATTCCGCCAAGACCAAGGCCAAGAGCAAGGGTGCTTCCTCCCTTTCAGAGGAGGACCGCCTGCTGCTGAACTACTACAAGGCCCCGGATATGGAGAAGGCTGCCAAGATTCTCTCCATGAAACCCAAGCTGGGCATGGACAGCTACATGGCAGGGTTCCGCTCTGAAATCCTGCGCAGCCACACCAAGGAGCTGCCGGAGCTGCTCTCCAAGTGCACGGTGGATACGCTCACGCTCAAATGCGGCCTGAGCCTGGCCCTGTGGCTGGCCAATACCCCGGAGTGCAAGGCGGAGGCCTTTGCCATGCTGGAGAAGGACGAGGTGCTCACCCGTTTCGTCAAGTTCTCCAAGGAGAGCAAGCACCCCAGCTTCCGCAAGCTGGAGAAGCTGCATGCAGGCATGGAGGAGGTGCCTATCCTGGAGATGGCCTGGGGCGCGTATGATGCCACCCATGACCCCGCCATCCTGAAATCCCTTATCCGCCTGGCAGGCCGCGCAGAGGCCCCCAAGGACGGCGTGAAAAGCTGGATGGCCAAGGAGGAGGACCGCAAGAAGCCCCTGGACGGCTGCCAGGATATGCTGGCCATGACCGTGAAGGTGCGCATGGATGCCCGCGCCCAGAAGGATGCGGACTTTGCCACGGAGCTGAAAGCCCTGCTCAACACCATGCCCGCAGAGACCCGCAAGCTCTACAACCGCCCCATGCGCGACTATTTCCGCGACCCGAAGGCCAACCTGTGGCCGGAGGACGAGCCGCTGATGCCGGACGACATGCCCCCGGACGAGGTGCGCCCGGAGGATATCTGAGCCCGGGATGCTTTTCTGAAACAGGCGGCCCCGGCGGTTCTGCCGCCGGGGCCGTGCCGTTGCCGGGAACGGTGGCTCATGCGCCTTCCGTGCCCATGTCGGTGATGTGTTTGAATAGGGCCTCTGCCCCGGACTGAAGCCTGAACCGCGTGCCGTACCCCGGTATCAGCTCCGTTTTTTCCAAGAAGAGGAGGTACCTGCCGGGATTCATGAAGCGGTAATGGTGTGATTTCAAGAGGTCGGCAATCGGGATGCCGTTCTTCCTCTCCACCATGTGCATGCGCCCCGGCAGTATTTGGAGCTGTGGTGAATCGCTTTGCCGCTTGGCCAGGGTGCTGCGCTCCTTGGCAACATAGGCATCCGTATGGATGACACCATGTGTCAAAAACAGCCTTTGCAATACGTCTATGCCGTCTTTGCCGGATATGATGTGGCAGTCCAGCATGGCTTGGATGACACCGGGGTTGTCATTTGCAAAGGCTTGGGTGTACAGGCTTTCCAATTCCGCCTTGTTTATATTCGGGCCTGCCCCGGTTTTCAGGTTCTCTATCATTTGGACTAGCAATACGCCGGAACGGTGCCTGTTGTTTGAAAATGACAAGAGCTCCCTCAGAAAATCGTAGAACCGTCTGCGGGGTAAAGCCCTGGATCGGGATTTGCTGATGATTTCCCCTATCAGATTGAATATTTCCTGGTTGTGGGAATCTTCTACAATGTAGAAGGTATACAGGGTCTGGAGGTAGGCAAGAAAGCGGTCGTCGCTTTTCTCATTCAGGATTTCCGCCAGTATATGTTCTCTGCCGATATTTTCCCGGCTTACATTGTGAACCGTTTTCCACATCAGTAATTCGGCTGCGTAATCCTTTGGCATAGGGGCGCTCCCCTCTGCATAGGCATGGTGGAGGAAGACGCAGGAAATGATAGCGGTGTTGAACATGGCACATGCAAAAAAGGAGGGGGAGGACAGCCTCCCCCTCCCTCTGTTGAAAGGGGAATCAGGATTTTTCCTCCAGTTGCTTCTGGAGGTCCTTCACCATCTTGCGCAGGTCGCGCATCTCCTTCATGGCCTCCGGCAGGCGGCGGATGGCGGCGTACTGCTTGGATGCATCCTTGTACGTGGCAGCGGGGGAGCCCCAGTAGGGCTGGCCGCCCTCCAGGCTGCTCATCACGCCCGTGCGTGCTGCCAGGATGGCCTGGTCACCGATGGTGATGTGGCCGGAGACGCCCACCTGGGCGGCCAGGGTCACATACTTGCCCACATGCGTGCTGCCGGCAATGCCGCTCTGCGCGCACATGACGGTGTGGGAATCCAGGCTCACGTTGTGGCCGATCTGCACCAGATTGTCCAGCTTGCAGCCCTCGCCGATGACGGTGCGGCCGAAGCGTGCGCGGTCGATGCAGGCGTTGGCGCCGATGTCCACGTTGTCACCGACGACGACGATGCCCACCTGGTCGATGGTGTCGTAGCGGCCGGTCTCCTTGTTCAGCAGGAAGCCGAAACCGTCCGAACCGATAACGGCACCGGGCTGGACAACGACGTGCTTGCCCAGGATGCAGCGCTCACGCACCACCACGCGGGGGTAGAGCTTGCAGTTCTCACCCATGACCACGGACTTGCAGACAATGCAGCCGGCGCCGATGTCGCAGCCGTCGCCAATCTCCGCCCCGGCCTCAATCACGGCGTTGGCACCCACGCGCACCTTCTCCGGGTTCAGCTTGGCGGTGGGGTCCACCACGGCGCTGGGGTGTATGCCGGGGGCAAAGTCGTTGGCCGCCTTCATGAAATGGTCCACCAGCGCATTGAAGGAGAGGGAGGGGTTCTCCACCTCCACAAAGCACACGCCCTCCGGGTACTGCGGCAGCCCCGGCGGCACCAGCACCACGCTGGCCTTGGTGGTCAGGAAATCCTGGAAATACTTTTCATTGCCCAGGAAGGCAATCTCGCCGGGGCAGGCCTCAGACAACGTGGCGACTCCGGAGAGACTGGTCTCCGGAGCCGCGTTGAGAACCTTGCCTCCGGTGAGCTTCAGAACATCGTCGAGAGAGAGGTCCATGGCTCAGGGGAGCGGGGGGTAAGGGGTTCTTACTTGGTGGGCACCTCGGCGGGGGTGGCGGGTGCACCGGCGTCACCGTACAGGCGCTTCAGCTCGGCCTGCGGGTCAAAGCCCTTCGGAGCGCCGGCGTTGAGCTGCTTGAGCACCTCGGGGGTGATGTCGAAGCTCTTCTTGAGGTAGGGGAACACGGGCGTGCCGATGCCGATTTCCGGCTGGGGAGACAGGGCGCCGGAGTCCATCACGATGTCGGCGGAGCTCTTCTCAGCCACGGAGTTCACGGCGTTCTGCACGTCCTCCATCAGGAGGCGCATCTCACGGTTGCGCAGCTCACGGAAAGCCACGTTGCGGCGCTGCACGAAGTCCTTCAGCTCCTGCTCCAGGGCGCGGAACTCGTTCTGCTTGGCGTTGAACTCGGTCTGCAGCTTGGCGCGGGCGCTGTCGGAAAGGCTGCCGTCGTTCTTGTCGATAATCTTCTTGGCTTCCTCCTGCAGCTCGCGGAGCTTGTCCTCGCGGTTGGCGATGTCCTTCTTGATGTCGGCCAGCTGTTTCTGGAGCACGGTTTCGGTGTCGAAGCGCTTGTAGTAGAGGGTGTAGAGCTCCTTCACGTTCACGGTGGCAACCTTCAGGTTGGTGGTGGCGGTGGAACCCTGTGCAAGGGCCATCGGGGCCGTCATGGCGCCGAGTGCAAGGATGGCGGTGGTAATGGTGGCAAACTTCATAGTATTGATAACTTGAATGTGCTTGTATGATATCGGGATATTTTGGATTCGTCAAGCAATCCTTGTGTCAGGTATGACAAAAAGGGCGGCTTAGATGAACGTGCGGATAACGGCCTTGTTGCGCAGGCGTTCCACCCACTGGCGGTAGAGTTTCTCGCTCTGCTTGCGGCGCACGGCGTCATCCATCTTTTCCTTGATGCCGGGGGCGGAGAGGGCAGGGGCGGGGGCCAGGTGCTTGGCGCGCACGCGGACGATGGTGAAGCCGTAGCGGTCCACGATGGGGCCGAACACCTGGCCCTGCTCCGCGCTGAACACCACGTTGGCAAAGTCCACGGCCAGGTCTGAGCGTTGGATGCGCGGCCACTTGCCGCCGTCCTCCGCATGGGCGTCCTGGGAGTACTTGCGGGCGGCATCTGCAAAGGAAATCTTGCCGGCGGATATGTCTGCCTTCAGCTTGTTGGAGAATTCGTAAATCTGCTGGGGGGTGCGGGTCTCGTCGTCCGGGTCCACGATGGGGATGAAAATCTTGTCGTATTCCACGGCATCCTTGGAGATGTCCCGGTAGTCGGACTTGGTGAGGTTGTACTCCTCCTGGATTTCATCCGGGGTGGGGGGTATGCCGCGCTCATACTTGGAGGAGCGCATGGCGGCCACGGTGAGCTCCTTGCGCACGGAATCGCGGTACTCTGCCAGGCTCATGCCGCTCTTGCGCAGGGTGTCCAGGAAAGCGTCGCGGTCGCCGTTGAACATGGTGAGCACGCGGCGGTTGATTTCCTCGTCCACCTGGTCCTCCTTCATCATGTAGCCCTTGGTCTCGAACTCGCTGAGCACCAGCTCGCGCTCGATGAGGTCCTTCATCACCTCCTTCTTGGCCTTTACCAGCTCAGAGTTGAAGCGCGGGCCCTGGTTGGGGTAGAGCATGGAAAGCTCACGGAAATAGGGGGCAATGCGCTGGCGCACCTCACTGGAGGTGATGGGGCGGCCGTTCACGGTGGCGGCAATGCGGTTCACCACGCCGCCCTTTTCCTCCACGGGGGCGGTTTGTTTCTGCGTGTCATCCCCCTTCTTGGCGGCTGCGCAGGGCAGGGCAAGCAGGAGGGCGGCGAAGGTCAGGGCTCGGCTGGCAGGTTTCATGTTGCGCCTATTCTACCACATTTGCCGCCGCTGGCAACCTTTCATCCGCGCCATGTCATGAAAGCTTGTACGTGTGCGCACCGCGGCGCAGGCAATCGCCGAACTCTGCGGGCAGCCCCGTGCGGGTCACCTTGGCACAGGCTGTCTCCACATCATACGGCAGGCGGCGCAGGCGGATGCACCGCTCCTGCGGGGAGTACAGGGCGTATGCCGCGCGCCAGTCGCAGTCCCGCGGGTAGCCCACGGAGCCGGGGTTCACCAGGTAGCGCGCGCCCGGCTGCATACGGATGGTGAAACTGCCCTGTGCATCATATTCAACGGGGATGGCCTGCACGCAGCCGCCCTGCATGCAAAAGGCCGTGGCCGCATGCGTGTGGCCGAAAAACACGGCGTGTGCCGTGGTGGCGGCCAACACGCGGGCGGCATCTGCCGTGCTGCGTATGCGCAGCCAGTGGCCGGGGCGGTCCTGCGGGGCGTGGACCAGGTGCCAGGCGTCTCCCGCAGCGGTGGCTGGCAGGGAGCGCAGCCATTCCGCCTGCTCCGGGGTGAGCATGGTGAGCGTGCGCTCTATCATGCTGTCGAACATGGGGATGCCGAAGTAGTCCCGGTGGAAGAGGGCGGCCTCATGGTTGCCGCCCACGGCAGCGGTGAGCAGCGGGCGCACCGTGTCCACGCATTCTGCGGGGTTTCCGCAAAATCCCACAAAATCCCCCAGCGCCAGCACCTGCCGCGCGCCGTGCTCCCGCATATCCGCCAACACGGCGCGCAGGGCCTCCAGGTTGGCGTGGATATCCGAGAGGACGGCGTACATGGCGGCGGCTTACTCCTGCTCCAGCAGGCTCTGCAGGCGCGTCTTGAACGCAGGGATGCCGTCTCCCTGTGCGGCGGAGATGGGGATAATCTCCACCTTGGGGAAACGCTGCTGCAGGATGGCCAGGTTCTCTGCGGAAACCTCCTCGTCCATCTTGTTGGCCACGATAACCCAGGGGCGGGTGGCCAGCTCCTCGGAATAGAGCTTGATTTCCTTGCGCAGGGTCTGGATGGCCTCCACCGGGTCATGCTCCAGCCCGGTCATGTCCACCACAAAGAGCAGCACCTGGCAGCGCATGATGTGGCGCAGGAACTCATGGCCCAGGCCGCGGTTCCGGCTGGCACCCTCGATGATGCCGGGGATGTCTGCCACCACGGCGCGGTGGTAGTCCTCAAACTCCACGGTGCCCACAATGGGCTGCAGGGTGGTGAAGGGATAGCTGGCCACCTTCGGCGTGGCATTGGAGATGGCGGTGAGCAGGGTGCTCTTTCCGGCGTTCGGGTAGCCCACCAGGCCGGCATCCGCTATGCGGCGCAGCTCCAGGAAGAACACGCCGGATTCGGCCTCCGTGCCGAACTCGAACTCCACGGGGGCCTGGTTGGTGGCGGTGCGGAAATGCCAGTTGCCGCGGCCGCCCTTGCCGCCCTGGCACAGCACAAAGCGCTGGCCCGGCTCGGTCAGGTCCGCTATCTTCTCCAGCTCTATGCCGTCTCCCTCTCGCTCCAGCCAGGTGGCCTCCTGCATGGTGGCGGCATTGCTGCGGTACACGATGGTGCCCTGCGGAACCTTGCCGACGACGGTGCGGCCGTCCTTGCCGTGCTTGCGGGCGTGCATGCCGGGCATGCCGTCCGTGGCCACAAGCTTGGGGTCGTAGAAATAGGTCCGCAGGTCGTTCGTGCCGGGGTTCACCTCCAGGATGACGCAGCCGCCATCACCGCCGTCGCCGCCATCGGGGCCGCCACGGGGTACGAATTTCTCACGGCGGAAACTGGCCAAGCCGTTCCCGCCCTTTCCTGCCTTGGCGAAAATTCTGATATTGTCGACGAACATTGCGTGGAGAGGATAGGGTAAACTGTTTGAGAAGTCAAGGGAAAGTTGCTTGCCAAGCAGATATGTTGGTTGTATACTGTGCCCACATGAGCACTGAACCGGAAGACTTGAACGAATTCGACGCCAGGGACTGCGGCTTGGCCGCGCTGCTGCTGGGCATCGTTCCGGCGGTGCTGAATTTCGTGTTCAATGGTATGAAAGAGGCGCTGGTGTCCACGGCGCTCATGGGGGCAGCCGGCGTGCTGGTGGCCTTGGTGGTGTTCTGTATCGCCTATTTCACCCATTCCCGCGTGGTGGGGTACCTGGTGAACCTGGCGGGCTGCATCCTTACGCCCATCTACATTTTTGTGGCCATTTGCCTGTGGAGCCAGTCCGGCGAGAAAACCGAGCCCGCGCAGGAGCCTGCTGCGGAGAACGCTCCCGCAGAGCCGGGGCGGTAGGCCGCCGTTCCCTTATTCCGCCCTGCTGGGCAGGCCCAGAATGGTGCCCGGCATAATCTTGTGCCCGGCAAAGAAACTCTCCGCATTCATTTTGCGGGCACCGGGGGGCTGCATGGTGGTAATGCGCACCGCGCCGCCGTGTACCCCGCCGCAGGATACCAGCATACCCTCCGGCCCGGCCTCCAGCACCATGCCGGGCGGCGTGCCCACGGGCTTTTTCATGGTGGAGAACAGGTCGATGGGCGGGAAAATCTTCAGTTGCTTGTCCTCTCCCGTCTTCACGGAGGGGTAGATGGTGAACGTGCCGGGCCAGGAGTGGTAGGCGCGTATCTTGCGCGCCACCTGGGTGGCGGGCTGGTTCCAGTCAATCTTGCCGTCTGCGCGCAGCAGCTTGGGCGCGTAGGTCATCAGGCTCTCATCCTGCTCCCGGCGGTCGTCTGCTCCCTCTGCCAGGCATGCCACGGCATCCATCAGCGCATCCGGCGCCAGGTCTGCCAGCTGGTCATGCAGGGATTCCGCGGTTTCCGTGCCCCTCAGCGGGATGGAAAGCTGGCAGATGATATCCCCGGCATCCAGCTTCTTGACCACGTGCATGATGGTGATGCCCGTCTCGTCGTCGCCTGCCTCGATGGCGGCCTGGATACAGGCGGCCCCGCGGTGGCGCGGCAGCAGTGAGGCGTGGGCGTTGATACAGGCAATCTTCGGCACGTCAATCACCTCCTGGGAGAGAATTTGGCCATAGGCCATCACCACCACCAGGTCCGGCTCACAGGCGCGCAGCTGTTCCACGGCCTCTGGCGCGCGCATCTTCTCTGGCTGGTAGACGGGTATCCCCGCTTCCTCCGCCAGCACCTTGATACGCGGCGGGGTAAGCACCATGTGCCGCCCCACCGGCTTGTCCGGTTGGGTAATGAGTGCGACGAGCTCTCCTGTTGCGGCCAATGCCTTGAACGATGGGATTGCGATGTCGCCTGTTGCCATCATGACTATCCGCATGGCCTTCTTTTAGACTCAATCCGCGCTACTGTCAAGATTTTTCAGCTCCGTTTCCGCGTGAAACGGCGGAATATCGGCATTATTTCATCCTGGTGGCCAGGAAACCTGCTGCCACCACGGCAATGCCGCCGATGAGGAAGACGGCTTGCGGGCCGCCGGTGGTTTGCCAGATGATGCCGCCGATGATGCCGTATGAGATGGAGGCCACGTGGTTGATGGCAATGCCGGTGTAGATGCAGGGGGTGATTTCCGCCTTGCGCTCACCGCAGATGCGGGTGATGTACGTGGTGCGGGCCATGCCCATGGCAAAGAGCAGCTTGTCCAGCACAAAGCAGCCGCCCACCACGCCCACGGCCCACGTTACGGGCAGTACATCCGGCGCAAAGGCGTATGCCAGGCACAGGGCGGCCAGGGCCACGCTGTCGAAGATGGTGACGCGGCGCTCCCCGAAGCGCTTGATGCTCCAGCCGATGAGGGGCTGGGTGAACAGGCCGATGACGCCGGCAATGAGCATGACCATGCCGATGCGGCCGGGGCTCTGCCCCAGGGTGCTGACCATGAGCCAGTAGCCGAAGGTGAGGAAAAGCTGCTTGCGGATGCCGTGCAGGGTCTCCAGCCCGTAGTACACGGCGTATTCCCGGCGCAAGATGAAGTTTTCCCTCCATGAGCGGCGGGGCGGGAACTGCGCCCCGTGGCGCACGGTGAAGAACAGGGCGGCGGCCAGGGTCAGGATACAGGCCATGACCGTGTAGTCCACGGCATAGCTGCTGTTGAACTTCCATTTCACCCACACGTACAGGGCGCCCAGCAGGGCGGCGGCGGTGCAGAGCGCGCGCATTTGCCCCAGGCGCAGGCTGCGGTTTTCCGGCCGCGCGGTGTGCATGACGATGGAATCAATGGTGCCGATGAGGATATGCTGGCCCAGGCTGGCGGTGACCACCCACAGGCTCAGGGTGATGATGCTGCACTGCGGGGAGAGGGTGAGTATGCCCACCGCGCCCGCAGCGGCCAGCAGGCATGCCAGGGCAGAGAGCTTCACCTCGTTCAGGAAAAAGAGGGCGCTGATGGCTACAAAGCAGAGGATGCCCGGCAGCTCGCGCGGGAATTCCATCATGCCGCGCTGGCCGGCATCCATGCCGTGTACATCGCTCAGGTAGTTGCTGAAGAGGAGGTCCCAGATGCCGTTGCCGCATTCTGCCAGGAAAATACCCAGCAGGATGACGACCATGACCTTGCGGATGCGCGGGTGGGGGCTTTCTGTCATAAGGGGAGCGTGGCGGCAAGCTGCGCGGCCAGGCGGCGGGCGGCGGCGCGGTCCGGCTTGCCGGTGGGGGTGAGCGGCAGGTCCTGCACGTGCAGGATGCGGCGCGGCTGCCAGTAGGGCGGCAGGCAGGCGCGGCACAGGGCCTCCGCCTCTGCCGCCGCGGCGGTGGTGAGCAGCACCACGCATTCGCCGAACTTGGCATCCGGCACGGCGGTGATGTGCGCCCCGCGCAGGCCGTGGCGGTGCAGCACGGCTTCCACTTCCTCCGCCTGGATCTTGATTCCGCCGCTGTTGATGGTGTTGTCCCGCCTGCCCAGGATGCGGAAGCGGCCGCGTGCATCAAACTCCACGATATCTCGCGTGACCAGCCCGGCACAGCCCAGGTGCGGGGCGGTGACAATCAGGCAGCCGTGCCCGTCCTGTGCAAGCTCCACGCCGGGGAACGGCGTGTACCAGTCGTCCGCCGCCGGGCCGGAGAGCCTCCGCAGGGCAATGTGGGAGTAGGTTTCCGTCATGCCGTAGGTGGACCACACGGCGTTCGGGAAATCCCGCAGCCGTGCGGCCAGGGCGGCATCCACCGCGCCGCCGCCTATGATGACGTGGCGTATGCGGCGCAGCATGGCCTCCTCCTCCGGCACCTGCAGGGTGTTGTACACCTGCAGCGGCACCAGGGCGGCAAAATCCGGCACTTCCTCCAGCCCGCGCATGGGGTGGCCGCCCGGTTCCGCAGGGATGAGCCGCAGCCCTGCGGCCAGGGCGCGCACCACCATCATCTTGCCCGCTATGTAGCGCAGCGGCAGGCAGAGCAGGGCGCTATCCCCCGCCTGCAGGCCCAGGAAGGTGCAGGTCATGCGGGCGCTGGCCAGCATGGCCTTCTTGGGCGCCTGCATCTGCTTGGGCGTGCCGGTGGAGCCGGAGGTATGCACGGCGACAGCGGGGGCGGGGCTGTTCCACTCCTCCAGGAATTCCCGGAGCGCGGCGCGGGTTTCCGCCGTGGCGGGCGGTGCGCCGGGGAAGGCGGGGGCAGGGGCCTGCGGGGAGAACCACAGGCGCTCTCCGCGGATTTGCAGGGGGAAGGGCGTGGTGTTGTTCTTGTAGATCTGCCCGGTGCCCAGCCCCTGGGGCATGGTGTGGGTGCGCGCGCCGCACCAGTGGGCTATGGCGTTCAGCCCCACGTTTGATTCCAGGGCAGAGGTGGCCCAGTGGCGTATGCCGCGCGCCTCTGCCAGATCCTGCCACTCCCCTGCGCCGCTGAACCCGCCGTGCAGCGTGGGTTTCAGGATGATGTACTGCGGCTGCACGGTATCCAGCAGCTCCGCCTTGCGGGCGGGGGTGTTGATGCCGATGAGCTCCTCATCCAGCGCAATGGGAACGGGTGTGTGGCGGCAGAGCCGTGCCATGGCCTGCCACTGCCCGGCGCGTATGGGCTGCTCTATGGAGTGCAGGGAGAATTCCGCCAGCTGCCGCAGGCGGGCGGGGGCTTCCTCCGGGGAGAAGGCTCCGTTGGCATCCACCCGCAGCTCCACCTGCTGCGGGCCGTAGCACTCACGGATGCGGCGCAGCAGGTCCAGCTCCTGCTGCCAGCCTATGGCGCCTATCTTGATCTTGATGCAGGAGAACCCGGCGGCCAGCTTGCTTTCCAGCCGCTGCAGCATGGTGGGAAAATCCCCCATCCACACCAGGCCGTTGATGCGTATGCCCTCCTCTCCGCGGGAGAAGGCGCTGTCCCCCAGCTGCCAGGAGCCGCGCTGCAGGTGCAGCATGGCGGTTTCCAGCCCCATGAGGATGGAAGGGAAATCCCGCAGGGATTCCACGGGCACGCGCCCGGTGCGGGCGGTTTCCGCCGCAGCCTGTTCCAGGCGGGTGCGGTAGGCGGCGGGGGGCAGGGCGTCACAGCTCAGGTCCGGCAGTGGGGCACATTCCCCCACGCCGGTGCGGCCCTGTGCATCCCGCAGCTCCACGTACCACACGCGGTGGGTGGTGTACACCCCGCGCGACGTACCGGCGGGGAACGCAAACTCCAGCTCCTTTTCTGTTACCCGCCAGTACATCATTTCTGCTTGGCGGGGGGCAGGGCGGCATCCGCATTCAGGGCCACTATGGTGGTGATGGTGGTCTCTCCGCGGAACCATTTGAGCTTGTTGGAAAGGGCCAGCCCGCGGAAGGGCGCGCCGCCGCTGTATTTCAGGTCCGGCACGGGGGTGCAGTCTGCGCTGAAAAGCCCTTTCTGGTACTGCGGCCAGGTGCCGATGACGTCGTCGGAGTCCGTTACGTACAGCCGCGTCACCGTGCCGGTGGCATCATCGTAATCCAGCCCCCACAGGGAAATCATGTGCCCGCCGGGTTTCACATAGTGCTGCGCATCGAACTTGCGCAGCCCCAGCGCCACGCTGTAGCCTTTCTCCAGCAGCCCGCGCAGCGTGGCGGATATATCCCCGCTGCCGTCAAACTCCGGTGCCTTGTACATAATCAGGTCCTGCTCCCGCAGAGGGGCCGGGCCGTAGCCGCGGTGGGCCTGTGCCTGCGGGGCCAGTTTCATCTGCTCCGGCGGGCGCTCCCCTGCCAGCCACCAGCGCAGGCAGTAGTAGGTGGAGCCCAGGCCGTCCCGGAATGCGTTGCGGAACTCCTGCCACACGGCAGCAAGCCCGCGCGGGGCCTTGCCCGCCGCCGTCTCGCGCGGGTGCAGGCCCTGCCACCAGGCCACCATGTTGGCAGCAGTGGTGGCCCAGCACAGGTCCCCGTCCTTGTCCAGGGATTTGTCTGCATCATGCCACCCGCCCTCCGCTGTCACGCCCCGCACCCACACGCTGCCCGCCTGCGCGGCGGGAACCATGGAAAGCAGGGCGGCAAGTATCAAGGTCTTGGAGAGAATTTTCACGCCGTGCATGATAGGCTACCGCCCCCGCGCAGTCAAGCCAAATCCCCCGCTCCCGTGCCATGCCGGGAAAACGGTATCCCCTGCGCCGCGCGGGGCGGGCAGGGGATGCGGAAGGGTGCGCTGTCAGCAGGAACTTCTTAGCCGCGGCGCCCTCGGCGGGAGCTGAAGCGGTCATGGAAGGGCGTGCCGCCGCGGCGGTCGCGGTCGTCCCGGTAGTTGCGGAATCCGCCGCGCTCCCCGCGGTCACGGAAGGAGCGGCGCTCCTCACGCTCAAAGCGGTTGCCGCGCTCCGGGCGCTCGTAGCGGTCGGCCCGGGCAGGGCGGAACGGGCGCTCGCCGCGCTCGGCACGCTCCGGTCGGTCGGCCCAGTCGCTGCGCTCCTGGCGGTCGGTGAACTCACGGCGGGGAGCGCGCTCACGGCGCTCGCGGGGGCGGAACTCGCGTGCGGGTGCGGGGCCTTCCGGCTTGCCCTTGTCCTCCCGCACGTTCACCTCATACCCGCAGATGGTGGTGGTGGCCAGGCGCTCGATGAGCTGGGGTGCCACCTCCGGGGAAACCTGGATCAGGCAGTGCTTGGGGAACATGCGGATATCCCCCACGGAGCCCTTGGGCGCGCCGCCCTCGTTGTACAGCATGCCCACCACGTCCTTCGGGCGTATGCGGAGCATCTTGCCCGCGTTCATGAACAGTGTCACGCTCTCCTGCAGGCTCCAGTCGTTGCCCTTCTCCACGGGGAATTCGCCCTCTTGGCCGTGGCGCTGGAAGCGGTTCGGGCGGTCCTCCGGTATGGGCTGGAGCTCCTTGCTGGCCTTCTCCAGCAGCAGGTTGAACATGGCGGTCATCAGCTTTTCCGCCGGCAGGTCTATGTCGCGCAGCTCCTCCGGCAGCTCATGCGCCATGGCTGCCTTCTCCAGCACGGCGTCCATCAGCACCTCGCGGCGCATCTGGGCCACGTCCTCCGCGGTCATCACCTTCTCACGCGCCATGCGCATGCCCACAAAGCGCTCTATGCGCGCCATGAGGGAGAAATCCCGGCGGCCGATGAAGGAGACGGCCTTGCCCTTTCTCCCGGCGCGGGCGGTGCGGCCGATGCGGTGCACGTAGTCCTCCGGCTCGCGCGGCAGCTCAAAGTTCACCACGATGTCCAGGTCGTCGATATCCAGCCCGCGGGCGGCGATATCCGTGGCCACCAGCACGTTCAGGTTGCCCTTGCGGAATGATTCCATCACGCGCTCGCGCAGGGTCTGCGGCATGTCTCCGTGCAGGCGGTCCACGGAATAGCCGCGGGCCAGCAGGCCGTCCACCACGTCATCCACCACGCGCTTGGTGTTGGCAAACACCAGGCCGCGCTTCATGCGCCCCATCTCAATCAGGCGGCTCAGCACCTCTATGCGGGAGGAGAACACCACCTCATACACCACCTGCTCACAGGTGGGCACGGTAAGCACCGGGCGCTCCACCACTATCTCCTGCGGGTCCTTGGCCAGGCGCTCTATGAGCCCGCGGATGGCGCTGCTCATGGTGGCGGAGAAGAACAGCGTTTGCCGCTGCTCCGGCAGCATGGAGACAATGTGCTCTATATCCTCCTGGAATCCCATGTCCAGCATCTCGTCCGCCTCGTCCAGGATAAGCGTGGCCACCTTGTCCGTGCGCAGCTCTCCCTGCTCCATCAGGTCTATCAGCCGGCCGGGCGTGCCCACCACAAACTGCACGCCGCGCTTGAGCGCGGAAAGCTGCGGGCCAAAGGAGGCCCCGCCGTAAATCGGCACGCAGGACACGCCGTCCAGGTACATCGACAGCTTGTCCACCTCCCGGCATATCTGCACCGCCAGCTCGCGCGTGGGGGCCAGGCACAGCACCTGCACCTCCCGCACCGCCGGGTCTATGCTCTCCAGCGCGGGGATGCTGAAGGCCAGGGTCTTGCCGGAACCCGTGTGGGAAAGACCTACGATGTCTGCGCCGCCCAGTGCCGCCGGTATGGCGCGTTCCTGGATGGTGGATGGGGTTTCAAACCCGAGCAGCTCGATGGCTTCAAGGATTTCAGGGCATATACCGAGTTCGGAAAATGTCATAAGCGGCGCAAAGAATGCATTATCATGCCCGCTTTGTAAAGGATAATCGGCGGCCACGGGAAAAAAAGGCGTCATCCATCCGCGCCAAGTTGCCGCTCCCTTTCAATTTTGCCTTGCGTTTGCCGGGGGTGCGGGGGTAGAATAGCCATGATGAAAACAATACTGGTAACCGGAGGAACGGGGTTTGTGGGCTCCAACCTGTGCCACCGCCTGATTGCGGACGGCGAGCGCGTGATTTGCCTGGACAACAACTACACTGGCTCCCTGGAGAATGTGCAGGACCTGATGGGCAACCCGCGCTTCACCTTTGTGGAGCATGATGTGATAGAGCCGTACGACTGCCCGGAGAAACTGGACCGCATCTACAACCTGGCCTGCCCCGCCAGCCCGCCCTTCTACCAGGGGGACAAGTCCATCTTTACCACCAAGACCTGCGTGTTCGGTATCATCAACATGCTGGAGCTGGCCAAGCGGGATGGCGCACGCATCATGCAGAGCTCCACCTCCGAGGTGTACGGCGAGCCGCTGGTACACCCGCAGGTGGAATCCTACCGCGGCAATGTGAACCCCATCGGCATCCGCGCCTGCTACGACGAGGGCAAGCGCTGCGCGGAGAGCCTCATGTTCGACTACCACCGCCACGAGGGGGTGGATATCCGCGTAATCCGCATTTTCAACACGTACGGCCCCATGATGAACCCGGAGGACGGCCGCGTGGTCTCCAATTTCATCTGCCAGGCCCTGCGCGGGGAGGATATCACCATTTACGGCGAGGGGCAGCAGACCCGCTCCTTCCAGTACATCGACGACCTCATCGAGGGCATGGTGCGCATGATGGAGAACGAGGTTGGCTTTACCGGCCCCGTGAACCTGGGCAACCCTGGAGAGTTCACCATCCGTCAGCTGGCGGAGCAGGTGCTGGCCAAAATCCCCACCACCAGCAAGCTGGTACACCGCCCCCTGCCGTCCGACGACCCCACCCAGCGCCGCCCGGAGATTTCCCTGGCTGCGGAAAAGCTCGGCTGGGCTCCCTCCATCCCCCTGGCAGAGGGACTGGACCGCACCATTGACTATTTCCGCCGCAAAATCGGCAAATAGTGCCCCGTATGCCCCGTTTTGGCGGATTTTTGCACTTTTTTAAGAAAAACGTAAAAAAAGTCTTGCAATCCTGTCAGAATCCGTTAAAATAGCCCCGCCTTCACGCCACGCCGTGAAACGCGGGGCAGGGGGCAAGGACAACGTCGCGGATGTAGCTCAGTGGTAGAGCGCAACCTTGCCAAGGTTGATGTCGTGGGTTCGAATCCCATCATCCGCTTCCTGTTCGGAACACATAAACCGCATATCGCGGATGTAGCTCAGTGGTAGAGCGCAACCTTGCCAAGGTTGATGTCGTGGGTTCGAATCCCATCATCCGCTTAGTCAACAGGGAAATCCTTTACGGGTTTCCCTCTTTTGTTTTATGCCGGTAGTGAGGCGGCTATCCCCGGGATGTACGTGAACGTTTCGTCATCCGCATAATGCGCAGCAGGGAAACCCATGGCGGGTTTCCCTGCTGCGTGTACGGTTGCTGGAACCTGTCGTTGATTACTTGCCGATCCAGATAGTGGCGGGGAAAGTGCCTGCCGGGGTTCCGTTTACCTTGATGGTACAAGAAGCGGTGGTGGCGGAGGTGAAGGAGAAGCTGACGCGGAGCGTTTCCTTTTCTCCCGGTATGTCCTGCCACTCCTGTGCATAGGTGATGGGGAACTCTGCCTCTGCCGCGTACTGGCCGTTGGGAGAGTATGTATAATCCGCCATGGAGCCGGTCTGGGTGGCGCCGTTGTTGGTGCGGGAGACGGTATACCCGCCGCCGTTTGTGGCAAAGTAGAAGGTGTAGGTGGTTCCTTTGCCCTGCAGGTGGACGGTGCGGCCGTTGAGCAGGTGGAGCAGGTCGGCGGACTGCGTGGCGGAATCCGTGGAGCCGGGGTGGTAGCTGATGCCCAGGTCTTGCGTGGCTCCGCCGCCGGTGCCGCCGCCGCCACCACCTCCGCCGCCTCCGCCACCGCCGCAGGCGCAGAGGGTGGCGGAAATGCCGATTCCAGCGAGAAGTTTCAGGATGCGGGAGATTTTCATAAAATGCTAGTAACGAGTCGGTTGTTAGAACTTGTAGGTGGTGCCGATGGTGGCGCTGTGGCTGTTGTTGTGCTTGGCCCCCTGGAAGGTGTAGGAGGCTCGCAGTTCCCAAGAATCGGAGATGGCATAGCCTATACCGGCGGAGATGCGGCCGCCGATGCGCCCGGGATTGGCCCCATGGTAGAGATCGCCCAGGTCCGTGGCGGGATTGTGGCGCATTATGTCCCCCGTAAGGGCACCCTCCACGCAGGCGGAGAATGCGCCGCAGACCTTGCCTAAGCGCCCGCCCAGCTCACCGCGCAGGTTCTGGGCAGAGCCGGTGCGCACGTCGCCGATGCGGCCGCTGCTGGTGGCCGCGTATTCCAGGCCGATGAAGACACCGGTTCCTGCATCGTTGGCGGCATTCAGGCGGGCGGAGAGTACCAGGCTGTCCTGGTCCCATTTCTCACGGGAGAATCCCAGCGTGCCGCGGGTTTCCGTGCGGCCGTAGCTGGCGGACAGTTCCCCGGAATACGTGGCTCCATGCACGTGGACACCGGGTGCGGCATAGATGCCGACCTGTGTGCCGTCCTGCTTGAGGCCCGGCTGGCCGAAGGTGTTGATGCGGTTGCGGGTGTAGCCGATGCCCATGCCGAAGAGGCAGCTGCCCTGGCCAAAGGTGGATTCCACACCCACAGCGCCACCGGCAAGCTCAGAATCAGCACCTGCATGCCCGCCGTGGGAGGACTGGCGGGTCATGCCGCCCAGGGCATCCGCCCAAGCGGCGGAGCGCCTCTCGCTGTTGTACAGGTCCTTGGTGGCGTAATGGCGGTGCAGGGTGCCGGAGAAGGAACGGGCCGCGTTCAGCACGCCCCAGTCTGCCTGGATGATGCTGTCTGCAATGCCGCGCACGGCAGAATCCGTGATGACACCCCGTGCCGTGCCCCCGGCCTCCGTCACTGCTGTATCTTCCCCGGCAAGTTTCAGGTCGGCGGCTTCAGGCTCGGCAGATGCAGACGGGGCTGCTGCCATGCGGGCCAGGGCGGATTTCACGGCCTTGGGGGTCAGCGTGATGTCCTTGCCGGTGGAGCTGATGGTGTATGCGGTGTTGCTCAGGTTGAACAGGCTGTACAGGTCCTTGACTCCGCTGGTGTTCTTGATGGACCCGGCATGCATAATCGTGTAGGTGGTGCCTGTGGTCCAGTTGCCGGTCAGTCCCGTGGCGGCAGCCAGGGTCAGGGTTCCCTGCACGTCCAGTTTGGCGGTTCCGGTGTATACGATATTGCCTCCGGACAGTGTGGCGTTCTGGGTGATGGCAAGCCCCGTGCCAGAGAGTTCCGTGACGCTGCCAGTGGCGGTGGTCAGGCTGCCGTGCAGCGTGCCGCCGGCGGAGCTGAGCATGTGGCTGGAGAGCTTGTAGGTGGCATCCGGACGCAGGTACATGGCTGCTCCATTCTCCAAGGCAATATCACCGTTCACCGTCTGCGCCGTCAGCAGGGAGGCCCCGGACTTCACGGAGATGTTGCCCTTGGTGCTGCCGCCCTCCAGCAGGGCCAGTTGCCCGCCCATAACAGTTAATCCGCCGATAAAGCTGTTCTTGCCGGACATCTGCACTAGGCCGCTGCCCTTCTTCTCCAGGGAGCTGGCGTTCAGGTCGCTGCCCAAATAGCCGTTCTGCACGGTGGCGGTCTCCAGTACGGTGATGCTGCCGCCCTTGATGTTGCCGTACGCCAGGTTCAGGTTCTTGGTGCTCAGGGTACCGCTCACGGTGAGCGTGTCTGCATGCAGCAGCTCGCCGTCGCCGGATACCACGCCGTCTGCCTCCATGGCCATGTTGTCCACAAAGCCGTCTGTCCCGGCGGCTACGCTGGAGGTGCCCTTGACCAGCAGGGCGTTGTTGGTCAGCTGCTTGCCGTTGATATTGAGCGCTCCGCCGTTCATGGTGATGATACCGCTGCCCAAGGCGCTGTCATTCCCCACGGAAACGGTTCCGGCGTTGATGATGGTGTTGCCGCTGTAGGAGTTTGCTGTGTTGATAGTCAGCGTGCCGGAGCCGTCCTTGGTGAGGGATGCGGTGCCGCCCAAAGAGCCGGAGCCGTTCCAGGTGGTGGCCTTGTCGCTGCTCACGGTTACGCTGGCGGGGGTAACCGTGCCGGATATGGTGATGGTGCCGCCGTTGGTCATTTTCACGGTATCACCGTTCTGGTAGCCGTTCCTGCCGTTGGCCCAGGTGTTGCCGCCGTACACGGTGGTTACGGTGTTCTCCCGCAGGATATTGAGAACCAGGCTGTTGTCCTGCTTCAGCAATTCGTATTGTCCGCCGCATCCGGTGATTTGCACCAGGCTGGTGTTTCCTGTTACGGAGGCCGCACTGATGAGGGTGTGCGTGCCCTGGCTCAGACCGGATGCCACGTTGATAGTGGTGGTCTGGCCCAGGGTGAGCGTACCCGTTACGCTGAGGCTGTATGAACCCAGGTCCAGGGTGCCGCCGTTCAGGGTGAGTGAGCCGGAAATGCCGGAATCCTGCTCTAGGGTGAGTGTGCTGCCGGAGTTGGTGGTCAGTTTCCCGGAGATGCTGCCGCCGGCCATCACCACGTCCTGCCCGCTGGCCAGGGAAAGGCCGCTCCCGGTGTTCAGGGTGCCGCCCTTGAGCGTGATGTCTGATTTCAGGCCGCTGCTGCTCAGCTTGAGGGTTCCGCTTGTCACGGTGGTCATGCCGGTGTAGGTCATGCTGCTGCCTAAGGTAACATTGCCGTAAGTGGTCAGGGAACTGCTGCCGCTCATGGTGGCATAGATGGTGCCGGCGGATGCCTCCACTGCCGTATCCTTGATGGTGCCGTACAGGGTGGTGGCCGCGGAGGTGAGCAGGAGCTTGCCCCCGGTGGCCTTCAGGCCGCTGATGGCAGTATCCACGGTGAGCGTGCCGCCATCCATGTTGATTGAGGCCAGTGTGGCACCGTGGCTTGTGGCGGTGGACTTGATGGCGGATACCTGGGCCGTGTCCGACCCGGTGAGCAGGTAGGAGGTGTAGTCTACCGTACCGCTGGTAGTGGCCTTGCCGTCACGTCCCAGCACCAGCTTCTGCCCCTGGGCTCCGCTGTGCGTAATGGTGGCGCCGCCGTCTATGGTGGTGCCGCCGCTCACCAGGGTCACGCTGCTGCCGCCGCTCATGGTGAAACCGCTGTTGCCGGTCTGGCCGCTGGTGTTCACATGGGTGGTGGTGCCGGTTTCCAGTTTGAGGGCAGACACGTCGTATGCGCCCTTGAGGGTGAGGGTGCCGGTGTTGGAGAAGGCGGAGCCGAGCGCGAGCGTGTAGCCGGATTCCACGGTGATGCTGCTGGTGCCGGTGGTGGAGACGATGTCACCCACGCCGGAAATGGTCGGGCTGGCGACGGCTCCGCTCATGACCACATCGGAATTCTGGATTTTCACGGTGAAGTTGCCGTGAGCCCCGCTCATGTCCACGTGGTATGCCTGGCCTGTGGTGGGCGTATCCAGTACAATAGTGCCTGCAGCACCGATGTCTGAGCCGCGCAGGCCGGCCAGGTCGCCGCCGTGCAGCACCAGCGTGCCTCCTGTCACCTCCACCGCGGTGGCTTTCTCAATGGCGTTTTCAAACACCAGGGTGCCCTGTGAGACGGCTATGCCGGAGTTGAACGCAGATGTGTCTCCGCTGAAGGTCTGTGTGCCGCGGCCTGTCTTGACCAGGCTCAGGCTGCCCGTCACCATGCCCTTGAAGGTGCAGTTCTCCGCCGTGTTGATGGTCAGCGTGTGGGCTGCGGCCGCAATCTGCTTGGAGAATGAGGAGGAGCTGGACTCGTCCCGGTAGGCGTAGGTGCTGTTGAATGTGCCGCTGTACAGGTAGGTGTAGCTGCCGGAGATGGTGTCGTCCAGGCCGCCGATGGTGGCGTCTCCCGTGATGCCGAGAGCCACCAGGCCGTATTCGCCGTATGTCCCGTCGGGGAGCTTGTAGCTGCGGTGCTGGGTGTCCATCGTTACCTTTCCGGAGATGGTGCCGCCGCCCAGTTCCACGGTGGTGCCGTACTGCAGCGCGTTGCCGGAGATGCTGAAGGTGGTTTCAGGTGCCTCGTTGCGGATGGTCAGGCCACCCTCGTAGCCGTCACCGGCGGTGCCGTTGATTGCCACGCGGCTGATGGTCAGCACCGTGGCAGAGAGGATGTTCAGCGTGCCGTCGCCGGAGAGGGTGTCGATGACCGTGCGATCCCAGCCGTTCCTGCTGGGGTTTTCGGCACTCAGGTTCAGGTTGTGGGTGATTTCCAGCGTGCCGCCGGAGGATACGTCCAAGTTGTTGATGGACAGGTTGCTGGCGGTGGACTTGGCCGTGTGCCTGAAGGTGTACGTGCCGCCGTGCAGGGAAAGGTTGCCCATCTCCAGGGTCTTGTCCGTATCCTTGGCCGCATCATAGTAGGCGGTAAGGTGGCCGGATACCGTGATGGCGGAGGGCAGGGCGGCGTCGATACCTGCAGATGCCGTGCCGATGGTGGCCGTGCCGGCCACGTTGAGCTGCACCCCGGTGCCGAGCACCTGGGACTTGTCTATGCTGTACGTGGCGGCCTTGTCCACCGTGAGCATGCCCGTGCCCTGTATGGAGCCGGTGATGGCACCCGTGCCGTGGAGGCGGAGCTCGCCCGTCTCGTTGATGGTGATGTTGTGCGTGGCGGCGGTGGAGGAGAGGATGGTCCTGTGGGAATCCCCGTCCTTGCCGATGACCACCTTGCCCAAGAAAGCGGAACGCTCGCCGGAGACTACATAGGTGACATCCTGCGTGGTGGAGTTGTTGGAGAAGGCCAGGGTGGTTCCCGTATCACCCTTCAGGATGCCGTACATCTCCGTATACAGGGAGGAGCTTACATGCACGTAGGCATTGTTTTGCAGCGTGATATCACCGCAGATTTCCGCCGGGTCAATCACATGGAAGGTGGTGCTGCCGCTCAGTACCAGGTGGCTGCCCGTGTTCAGGGTAATGCCGTCGATGGTGTCCTCCTTCCCGCCGGGGGCGTACACCAGGGTGGCTCCCTTGTGCAGGATGATATCACGGTTCTGCAGGGAGATATTGGCGTACAGCTTGGCCCCGTTTTCCACGGTCACGCGGCCGGAACCGGCCAGACTGCCGTCCGTGCCGCGGTTGAAGGTGTATGTGCCGCCGCTGACGGTGATGTTCAGCGGGGTCACCTCACCGGTGATGGTGACGGTCACGCTGCCCTGCGCCGAGCCGGCAAACACCACGTCCGTGCGGTCCGTGGAGGTGTTGCCCTGGCCATCCCAGTGGGAGGCATCCCACACATTGCTTCCCCCGCGCCATGTCAGCGCATGCGGGGCCGTGTAGTTCAGCAGGAGCTTGTTGCCGCTCAGGGTGATGCTGCCGGAGGCGGATATGATGTTGTTCACACCGGTCACGCTGCCGCTCACGGTCATGAGAATATAGGTCTGCCCGTTCTGCAGGTCGGCATCATTGAATGTGAAACGGCACTCCTCTCCAATAACCAGGTCCCCGGTCAGGGTGAGCAGCTGGGTCGTCTTGTTGCCGCTGGACAGGAAGAAGTCCATGCCGGAATCCTTTTTCAGGGTGAGGGTGGTCGTAAGCGTGCTGCTGGCACCGATGGCCAGCGTGCCGGTGCTATCCACCACCAGGCCGGATGTGAAGGTGGAGCGTCCGCCGTTGAGAGCCAGCGTGCCGTTCATGCCCACCTCGCCGGAGCCGGCGGTCAGGTTGCCTCCGGCCAGGGCCAGGGTGCCCATGATGACCTCCACCTTGCCGGCCGTGATGGCGGTGTTGTTGAACGTGGCGGTGCCGCTGCCGGTCTTGTGCAGCCAGTCTGTCTTCAGGCTGCTGCCGGAGGAGGCGTTGAAGGTGTAGTTTTTCTCGGAATTGGAGAAGTGGACCTCCTCCGTCTCTAGGGCGCCCACAAGCTTGACTGCCGTGGTCTTGCTGCTATCCGTAAAGCTGACCTTGCGCCCGCTGTGGTAGAAACTGGCGTAATCCCGGTCCACGGCATGCACCTGCCAGCCGCTGGCGGCGGTGGGCAGCGTCTCCGTGCCGCCCACGCTGGCGGCATCCCATGTGGTCAGTACACCTGTCCATTCCAGGGCCCCCGTGCTGTATTCCGTGTACAGGTCCTTGAGCGTCTGCGGCGTGTTGATGGTGGTGATATCCGTGATATACCAGTTCTCGTTCAGGAAATTCCAGGCCTTGGTGCCGGCTGCATCCTCGTACAGGTGCATGTAGCCGTCATCGCCGGTCCGTACATAGAGCTGGAACATCGTGTACTTGATGTCGTCGGAGTTGGTCACCAGGATGGAATCCAGGAGCCCCTCGTCATTCAGCGTGAATCCATAGCAGGTGAGTGCGTGCCCCTCCTCCAGGCTGCAGTGGATGCCCACGTATGCCACCTGGCCGTATGTCTCCAGCTCCATCTGCTCATTGTAGCCCATGCCGGTACGCAGGAATTCCGTGGCGGTCACCAGTTCTGTCTGCCCCCGGTTGCCGAAGATGTGCTCGCTGTATGCCTTTTCCCCGGCATAGTAGTTGGAGAAGAAAGCGCCGTTCCCGGTGGTAAGGAGCTGGGAGTAGCCCTCTACTCCGGCGTTCTCGTTCACGCTCTCCTTCAGGTACCAGTTCACGGCCATGCCGGCGTTGCCGCCCACGGCGGCGCCCTTGCTGTCGTACTTGGTCCAGTTGTCGTAGAAGTACAGGTTCAGGTCCAGGGATTGCGTGCCTTCCAGCTGCTGCAGGTAGCCCTTGTCATACGTCAGGCCGTACACCAGCGGCTTGCTGCCGGTGTAGAACACGCCGTAGTAGCTCTCCCAGTACTGCAGCACGTTGGATGCCACGTTGTACCAGCAGGAGTTGCGGTCTTTCCCCAGCTCGGAGAAGGCGGATACGCTGAAGCTCGTGCCCTGGATGCGCGACTTCAGGTCGCCCATGAAGTTGAAATTGCCCGTCTGCTGGTACAGGGCGTATGCGCCCTTGTAGGACTGTTCGCTCGTCCATGTCCAGTAGTAGCCTTTGCCGTTGTCATAGAACCGCTCGGATTGCAGCAGGTCGTCCAGGTTTACGCCGTCCACCACATAGGCATCGCTGGAATATGTGACGGGAAGGGTCCCGGCACTAGCCGTTGTAAGGCAAATGACTGGAGCCAGGAGGGCAAGCAGCCTCTGTACGCAAGGTGAAAAAAGTTTCATGTGTGCAAGTCAATATCTTGCATACATTATCACATTCCGCCCCCGCTGCGTCAAGCTCAAAACGAGGGCTTGACGGAGATTGTGCGGCATGATGGTGCGGCTCAGCGTGCTTTTTTGCGCGGCTTGCCCTTCTCCAGCCACTTGGTATCAAATCCTTCGGTCTTGTTAAAGGAATCCTGTTCTGCAGGGGCTGTTTCCGTGGATTTGTGTTCCGCCGGGGCGGGGAAAGGCATCACTTCCGGCTCGTCCCGCTCCTCTGCCTGCGGGGTGTCCTCTTTAGCCTGGGCCTTTTTCTGCTCCCTGGCCAACCTGCCGCGCTCATCCTCCAGGGGTGCGGCAGTGGGCGGCGGTACATACTTGGCGGCGGCCTCCGTGGCGCTCACCTCTGCCTGGTGCATGCGCTCGCGGTTCTTCTCCAGTATTTTCTGCTGTTCCTCCTCGCTGGCGTTCTCCAGCAGGGCACCCGGTTCAGAGGACCGGGTGCTGCCGCTGAACTCGATGCCGAAATGCGTGGGTTTCTTGATACCCGCAGCATCCACGGATCCTTCCTTCACCTTCGGGCGGCTCAGCTCGATGGCATCCGGTACCTCCTTGTCATAGGTGGTGGTAAAAATGACGTAGCCCAGGCCGATGGTGGCCAGGATAAGGACATACGGAATCTTGCGAGGATTAGGGAGTTTCATGAGCGGTGGAACTGCGGGGATTCTAGCACGGGGGGCAGGGCATGCCAAGCCTATTTTGGCAGTATCAGCGTATGGAGAAGGTGGCGTCCTTGGTTTCCCAGGTGTAGCCTTCTCCGCTGCCGTGGCTGGTTACGGTGCCGCCCTTGGCAGAGGTGAAGATGAGCGTGTATTCCGTGGAGCTCTCCCACAGGCTTGCGGTGATGGTGGCGGTATCCGCCCCGGTTTTCACATAGTGCAGCTCGTTGCCGTACCCAGCGGGCGGGGCATCCGCACCCTCCAGGGCCGGGCTGGTGTTGCCCGCCTTGAATTTCAGCACGGTGGTTTCCGTGTCCTCGCTGGGGGCCCAGTCGGGGTGCTGCTCGTTGTCGCGTATCATCTCCATGCTGCGCATGATTTTCACCGTGCGGCCCGTAATGTCCGCCGGGGCCATGCCGGGGGTGCTGTCCGCCTTGGGCTTGGTAAACGCAGGCTGCGCCGCCGTGTCCCGGGTGGCGGGAGCCGGGGCCACGGCCACTGCGCCGGGGGTGGCGGGCTTGGCTGTCTTGGGGTTCAGCAGCAGCTTGCGGATCTTGCCGCCGGGGTCGGAACCCACGCACACCTCTGCCGTAGCTCCCTTCTTGGTCTTCTTCTGGGCATCTGCCCCGTAGGCCAGCAGGGTGGAGACCAGCTCCGCATCCCCCAGGCCGCACGCATAGTGCAGGGCGGTGCTGCCGTTCTCGTTTCCCTTGGTGGTGTCGATGACCTCCCCATCCCGTATCAGGGGGAGCATAGTGAGCAGGCGGCTCTGGTACAGGCGCAGCACGGCATCATCATACGTACGGGCTTTCAGACTGCTGATGTGGTAGTTGAACACGTCTGCCCGGCTGCCCTTGGCGGGGGCTGCCGCAGAACCGCCGCTTTTCAGCTTGGCCGTCTTGGGATTCTGCAGGAGCTTGCGGATTTTGCCGCCGGGGTCGGAGCCCACGCACACCTCTGCCGTGGCCCCTTTCTTGGTCTTCCTCTTGGCATCTGCCCCGCAGGCCAGCAGGGTGGAGACCAGCTCCGCATCCCCCAGGCCACAGGCATAGTGCAGGGCGGTGCTGCCGCTGTCGTTCCCCTTGGTGGTGTTGATGTCCGCACCATCCCGTATCTGGGGCAGCATGGTGAGCAGGCGGGTCTGGTACAGGCGCAGCACGGCATCATCATATGTGCGGCCTTTCAGCTCCGCTATGTGCGCGTTGAGCGCATCAGCAGGCTGAGCGGCAAATACCGGGGACAGCAGGGCGCTTCCCAAAACAAGGGCGGTGAGGAGTGTGCGTATCATGTGCTCTATCCTACCACCCCGCGCCCCGCCGCGTCAAGTGTGAATCAGTTATGCATCAGGCGTATTTTGCGGCGGGGCGGCAAAAAAGCCCCGTCCGCTGGAACGGACGAGGCTTTGCCTGTTACATGGAAAGGAGGGTTACTTGCGGCGGCGACGGGCTGCAAGCCCAGCCAGAGCCAGCAGGGTAAGGGCGCCCGTGGCGGGTTCCGGCACAGGCACCCCCGCGCCGTATGTGGCGCGCAGCACCAGGTTGCCGGATTCCAGGGCGTACTGCACGTTGGCCACCCCCAGGCCGCCCTGCGGGGCGGCAGGAGCAGCCATGGCTCCTTCCTCCTGTGAAATCTCAAACGTGGTGCGGCCTGCCAGGGTGAGCAGCACGGTTTCGTCCACCAGGGCATTGGTGGCCAGGATCATCTCTATATCCCCGGAGCCAGTGGTCAGGCTGTTCAGGGCGTTGCCACCCACGGAGATGATGATTTCTCCCCCGGGGCCGATGACGAGTTCATGGTTGCGCATGTTGATGGTGGAGTAGGCCCCGGAATCCCAGCCCGTGCTGTTGCCCGCGCTGGCCTCCGAGAACCCGGATGCGCAGAACACCAGCTTGCCGCTGGAAAGCGTCAGGCTGTCCGTGTACTCCTGGTGGCCGGGGGAATTGCCCACCACCAGCTCACCGCCGGAAACAAACACCTTGCCAAAGGTGCCGCTGCCTTTCAGCGTGGCTCCTGCGTTCACCGTTGTGGTCAGGTTCATTACGCCGTCGTTGGTGAGTACGCCGGAATCCAGAGTCAGTGTCACAGCGCTGTCCGCCTTGCCTGCCACCTGTCCGGCAGAGAGGATGTTAAGCGTGGTTTCTCTGCCAAGGGTGGCACTTTCTCCGAAGGCAAAGTGGCCTTCCCTCACGTTGATGACACCTTTCAGGTTCACTGTCTCTGTGACCTCCGCGGTGCCGGTACCGGTCTTGTCCAGGTTGCCGCTGCCCGTGAGCTTGCCGAAGGTGGCGATGTGCCCATCCGTCACCTCCAGCGTGTTGCCGGTTTCCGTGGTGATGTTGATGGTGTCGGCAATCTTGCCGGAGTACTGCACGGAGACCTTGCGCTCCTGGCCGTCATTCCGGGTGCCAAGGTAGTAGATAGTGCCCTCCACGCTGCCGCCTTCCGTATTGTTCACGGTGTTGCGTGTGTCTTGGAATCTGACAAGGTTGAGCGTGCCGCTGTTGAGCTGCACGTCTCCCGTGGTCACGGCGCGCCGGCCGGTGACAGTTCCGTCGGATTCGTACGTGATGACTTCCCCAAGCACCGGGCAGTCCGGATTCCCGGCGTCCACCCGGCGCAGGTCGTACTGCAGGTCGAACTCCTGCCCGTCCCCGATAATCAGGTTGCAGTAGTGGGAGAACACGCAGTCTTTCCGTTCCGCATCCACACGCACGTCATAGTCGTTGAAGTGGATTCCTGTGGAGTGGATGGAGTACAGGTACAGGATGTCATAGTACCCGCAGCCCTGGGCCCGCATCTTGGTGTCTGAACTGCCGGTATACACGTCGCCCTCCAGCAGGCGGTCTTGCGCATATTTGTCCACCGTGTTGTTATTGTCCGTCCAGTAGATTGTATCAGCCAGCCCCGTCTTCTCGTTGATATTCACGCCATACATCGTCATGACATGCTGGGAGGTGGCATACATTACGCAGGAGCCGTTGTCGAACTGCTCCGCAATCCATGCAGAGGCAGCAGCGTAATCATGCTCGCTGTCCACCCCGGAAATGCGGAAGGTGTCCACCAGGGCTCCTTCCGGCATGAAATGGTCGGTGCTGTGAGTCTTGCCAATGTTGAATTCCGCACCGGAGATGCGGTTGTAATACCCGCCGAACTCCAGGCCTTCCTGCGTGCGTGTCTGATATACCGGGCTGATGGTGTTGCCGTGCATCCAGTGCTCGACCGCACCTACCGCCCAGCCACCCTGGTTGTACCAGTATTTGCGCACGTTTTCCCACACCTCGTAACCGCGGGGGGCATCGTCCGGCAGGATGAGCGCGCCGTTTTCTCGCACGCGGTCCTGCCACCAGGCAATGAGGTTGGAAGCGGAGACAGCCCAGCACAGCAAGTGGTCCGGCGTGTCGCCCTCCGGCACAGCCGCGCTGGTGGAATTGTGCTTGTAGGAGGTGTATGCCCCGGTGGCCAGGCGGCTTACGCGGTCCCACTCCACGCCATCTGCCCAGTGTTCCCCTGCGTAGGCGGGTGCTGTGTACAGTGCAGCCAGTACGGCGGCAAGTGTAAGTGTCTTCTTCATGGTATATGCTGTGGTTTAATGGGTTACTTTCTGCGGCGGCGGGTGCAGAGGGAAGCCAGGGCCAGCAGGGAAAGGGTGCCCGTGGCGGGTTCCGGCACGGTATCTCCCGCTGCGGATGCGGACGTGAGCACCAGCGTATTCCCGGACATCTTGTAGGAGAATTTCGGCGTGGTCAGGACCATCCCGGAAGTCTCAGCCGCACCAGCTTCCGCCGGCACAAAGCTGGTCTGCTCCGCGAGCTTGGCCAGCTCCGCATCTGAGAACGTGCGGTTCAAGCCTGTCACCAGGGCCAGCTCAAATGCTCCGCCCATGGAGGTCAAGGCTTTCTCTCCCACGGCAATCAGGATTTCTCCGTCTGGTCCAATCACCAGGTCATGGCCGCCCATGTTGATGGTGGAATAGGTGCCGGACTGCCAGCCTGTCTCCTGGCCTGTGGATGCCGCCTGCACCCCGCCCACGGCAAACTCTATGCTGCCGCTGTTCAGCGTAAGCGCCCCGGTGTACTCCTGGTGGCCGGGGGAGTTGCCCACCACCAGCTTGCCGCCATCCACTGTCACCACGCCGAAAGTGCCGCTGCCTTTCAGGGTGGCATTGGCATTCACCGTGGTGGTCAGGGTCATCGTGCCGTCATTGGTGTGGATGCCGGAGTCCAGGGTCAGGGTCACGGGTTGTCCCGCAGCACGTCCCACCTGTGCGCCGGAATCCACTGTGAGCACCGTCTCCGCACCCAGTACCACGTCCGTACCCAGCAGGAACTGCCCCGCATGCACATTGATGGTTCCTTGCAGGCACACCAGCTCCGTTACCTCTGCGGTGCCGGCACCGGTCTTGTCCAGGTTGCCGGTACCCGTAAGCCTGCCGAAGCTGGCGGTATTCCCCTCCGTTACCTCCAGCGTGTTGCCATCCGCTGTGTTGATACGGATTTCACCTGCAATGCAGGCGCTGTGCTGCACGGAGAGCGTGCGGGAGCCGTCGTCAGCGGCGTTCTCTCCAAAGGAGATAGTACCCTGGGCCGCGCCGCCGCCATCGTACTTGTCTACGCCCGCCACCAGGGAGAGCTTGCCGTCCAACAGGCGGATATTGCCCACCTCATTGCCCTGCGTGTCCACGGGGCAGTCCACCCCGGCCTCGCGCAGGTCATATTTCAAACGGTAATCGCTCGCCCCATCCACGGTCAGGTTCAGGAAATGGGAGAATACGTCCGCCGTGTTGTCTGCCCCTGCCACGGCCTCATACGTGTCAAACTGCATGCCCGTGCTGCGCATGGCGTACACGTTCTCAATGGCACCGCCGTAGCCGATGGCATTGGCAATGATGCCGTTGTAGCCGAACTGGTTTTCTGCGCCCTTGTGAACGGATGCTGTCTTCAAGTACCCGTCACCATAGCTGGGGTAGTTGTTGTCGGAATACCAAACCTGGGTAATCTCGTTCTGTTCGTCCACCTCTATGGCGTACATGGTCATGGCATGGTTGGTGGTACCCAGCACCAGGCCCCAGCCGTTGCTGATGAGGTCGATAATCTGGGGCACAGCAGAATCATAGGTGTTCTTGGACGTCTTGGCATTGGCGTACACTGTGGCGGTCATGCAGTTGGCCGGGCGCGGGTCGCCGTTGAAGGAGTAGTCCGCCCCGAGCAGGTGGTTGAAATAGCCCTTGAACTCCAGTCCCTCCTGCGTGAACTTGCTGTCGTTGCTACCGCTGCGGTCACCGGAAAGCCAGTGCTGCATAACGCGTACGGCATAGCCGGCATTGTCCTGCCACAGCAGGCGTACCTGCTCCCACACGCCCAGCCCCGTCGGGCAGTCCTCCGGCAGAATGTACGCACCGCTCTGCGTCACCTGGTCCTGCCACCATGCTATGACATTGGATGCCGATACAGCCCAACACATGTTGTGGTCCCAGCCGTAGGAGGGGTTGTGCTTGTAAGCTGTGTAATAGGTGGAGGGGGCTCCTTCTATCACACCGGCGGTCCATATGGTTTCAGCTTGGGCTGCCAGCGGTGCCAGCAGCGTAGCCAGCAGGAACAGTGTCTTTTTCATGTAGTCGCTTGTGTAAGGGGATTGTCTTTCGCTTTTTGGAGTGAGTCAAGGCAAGCCTCGATAGCACCTGTATACAGTATTCCAAATGCTGTATCAAGCATAAAATCCGCAAGTCCCTTATTTTCCTCAGGAAAAGAGTAGGCCGACGACCGGCGAAAGCGTTGCCTGCGCGAAGGTTCAATTCTGTATTTTATTTGAAATCAGTTGATTAACAGGCTTAAAAGGCATACAGCATTTGGAAAGATGTATACGGCGGGTGAAAAGCGCAGGCTGAAGTTTATATTTTCACTGTTTATGCTTGTTTCCCTGCGTCAAAAGGAGGAATCAGTTATGCAGTGCCAAAAATCATTTTTTGTGCGGATGAGGAATTTTTCTTGTGCATCCGGCGTTTCCGGGTATTATGGGAATGTGAAAAGCCATGATATTAGCCATTGACACACACAAGGAGCGGGATGAGCTGGCCTTTACCCTGGACGGGGAGGGGCGGGATTGCCTGCTGCGCATGCTGGAACGGGCCCGCAGGGAACGCGACCACGAGTTCGATATGCCGGACGTGGAGCCGGGCAGGTCCCGCCGCAGCGGTTACGACCAGTGTGAGTTTATCAACATATTCCCCTGCATGCCGGAGGACCGCTGCACCATCAGCCGCGGGTACGGGAAAGACGGCATCTCATCGGTAGAGCTGGCGCTCACGGCCACGTCTCTGGATGCGTTCATCCGCATGCTGGAGCGCATGGGCAGCGGGGAGGATACGCTGGCCATACGCCCCGCCGCCGGCTCCCCCTTCACCCTGCGGCTGGCCGCTGCGGAGTAGCGCCGCCGTTTGCCGGTATGGCCGTGCCAGGCGACCTTCCGTGGATTTTTTTCAATTTTTGTGAGATTGTGCTTGACAGGTGTCCGGTGTAGTGGTAGCTTGCCGTACCCCTATCATTTGGATAACCCTTTTTCCACTCAAGGTGTTCTGAATTGAGAGACGAACAACGGGACGCGCCGGAATACGGCCATGCTGTCTCCTGCTGTTGCTGCGGCTCCTGGTGCTTGTTGCCGCTGCTTCCAGCTGGTCGGAGCCGTGTGCCGGCGCCCCATTACCATATACGCAAATGAACAAGGACATCAAGATATATGCAGATACCATAGACGACCTGGCCCGCCGGCAGCTGGATACGCTGCTGGGCCAACCGGCCTTTGCCGGGGCAAAGGTGCGCATCATGCCGGATGTCCACGCCGGAAAGGGATGCGTCATCGGCTTTACGGCCGATCTCGGAAACAAGGTGATTCCCAATATCGTCGGTGTGGACATCGGCTGCGGCATGCTTACGCTGAACATAGGGCGGCAGAAGCCTGATTTTGCCGCGCTGGATGACGTGATGCACCGCAGCATACCCAGCGGCATGGATGTGAACGATGCCCCGGTGGCCCCGTTCCCGGAGCTGGAGGCGCTGCACTGCCGCGGTGAGCTGCAGCGGGTGGAGCGCCTGTACCGCAGCCTGGGCTCCCTGGGTGGCGGAAACCACTTTGTGGAGGTGGATGTGAACAGTGCAGGGGAGTACCTGCTCATCGTGCACACCGGCTCCCGGAACCTGGGCAAGCAGGTGTGCGAGATTTACCAGCAGAAGGCCATAGACTCCGTGCGCGGCCTGCCCGCCCCCAAGCACGGGCGTGCCGCTATTATCAAGGAGTACCGCGCCGCCGGGCGGGAGAAGGAGATTGCCGCCGCGCTGGAGGAATTCGCCGCGCGCTATGCCGGCACGGCTCCCAACGTGCCGCCGGACCTGTGCTACCTGGAGGGGGAGCTGCGTGAGCAGTACCTGGCGGATATGCGCATCTGCCAGCGCTTTGCCACCCTGAACCGTGAGCTCATCATCCGCAAGATTGTGCACAAGCTGAAACTCCGGGCCGGCGATTCATTCCACACCATCCACAACTACATCGACCACCAGAGCAACATCGTGCGCAAGGGGGCCATCTCCGCCCGCAAGGGGGAGCCCGTGCTCATCCCCATCAACATGCAGGACGGCTGTATCCTGGGTACGGGCAAGGGGAATGAGGACTGGAACTGCTCCGCCCCGCACGGCGCAGGCCGTATCATGAGCCGCACCCAGGCCCGCCGGAGCCTCTCCCTGCAGGAATTCCAGGAGCGTATGGAGGGCATCTACACCACCTCCGTCTCCGTGGATACACTGGATGAATCCCCCATGGCGTACAAGGGCATAGGCTCCATTATCAACCACCTGGAACCCACGGTGCAGGTGCGGGATATCCTGAAACCCGTGTACAATTTCAAGGCGGCGGAGCCCCCGGACCCCTGGCAAAAGCCCTGACGCTTTTCAAGTCCTGAGGCACACCGCAGGCTCAACACCCCAACCATTCACGCCCCTGCGGAAAGGCCACGCCCCGCCTTCCGCCGGGGCGTTTTGCCTTGAAAATCATTCCTAGCGCACCTCGGGTATGTCTTTCCAGCTCGTCGTGTACGGCGGGGAGGAGAAGCTGCTGTTCCAGTACTGCTTGTCCGTGTGGTTGGCAAAGTGGATGCGGTGGCCGGCGTGCTGCAGGCGGTCCAGCACCTTCATGAGGGGGGATGGGGCGGTGTCCGGGTGGTCGAAGGTGGGCTGCACGGCATCCGCGCGCTGCAGGTTGGCCAGCAGCACGCCCACCTTGCGGTAGGGGTAGCCGGGGCGGTAGAGCTGCTCCAGCAGCATGCCCGCCGCGCGGGAGAATTCCCGCGTGTCGTCCGTGGGGGCGGGGAAGTTGCAGCCGGCCTCGTTGGCGTACAGTCGGCCCGCCTCCTCATAGCGGGAGGTGCGCAGGACAACGTACAGGGTGGAGGCCATGAGCCCCTCCCCGCGCAGGATGCGGGCCGCCTTCTCCACAAAGCGGCACAGGGAATCCCGCAGAGGCTCCAGCTCCGTGATGCCCTCCTGCAGCGTGCGTGATACCATCACCTGGGAGCGCGTTTCCCCGGCGCCCTCCACCGTATCCAGGCAGGAGATGCCGCGCAGCTCCAGCGCCAGGCGCTCCCCGTGCACGCCGAATTCCTTGCGCAGCAGCGCCAGGTCCGCCCGTGCCAGGGCGGCGGCGGTGCGCAGCCCCAGCCCCTGCAGGCGCGGGGCCAGGCGGCGGCCCACGCCCCACACCTCTCCCACGGGGGTGGTCTCCAGCAGGGGCTCCCAGTCCTGCGGGGTGGCCAGGGCCAGCACGCCGCCGCACTGCGGGTCGTGCTTGGCGGTCTCGTTCGCCAGCTTGGCCAGCGTGCGGGTGGGGGCTATGCCGGTGCTCACGGTCAGGCCGGTCCAGTGCAGGATGCGGCGGCGCACCAGCCGACAGAGCGGCAGCCAGTCGTGCTTGTCGTCCGCGCAGGAGAACGCCTCGTCTATGCTGTACTGCTCCACGTTGGGCAGGTGGTCCTCCAGGATGGAAATCATGCGGGAGGAGAGGTCGCTGTACAGCGCAAAGTTGGCGGAGCAGACCACGGCGCGCATGGCCTCCAGCCGTGCGCGGCACTTGAAATAGGGCTCTCCCATGGCAATGCCGGCGGCCTTGGCCTCCGCGCTGCGGGAGATGACGCAGCCGTCGTTGTTGGAGAGCACCACCAGGGGACGCCGCCGCCAGTCCGGCCGGAACACCTGCTCACAGCTGGCAAAGAAGTTGTTGCAGTCGAACAGCAGGTACATGGCGGCGGCCGGCCCGGGGGCTTACAGGCCCAGCTTGGCAGCAATGATTTCCGTCACCATCTTGGGATTGGGCTTGGGATTGCTGCTCTTCATCACCTTGCCCGTCAGGGCGTTGATAATCTTGGAATTGCCGGCCTTCAGCGCCTCCACGTCGGCGGCGTTCTCCGCCAGCACCTTGTCCACCACGGCCTCCAGCGCGCCGGAGTCCGCCTTCTTGTAGCCCAGGGCGGCGGCAGCGGCGGCGGCATCCATGTTGCCGTTCTCCCACATGGCGTCCAGCACTTCCTTGGCCTGGTTGTTGGATACGGTGCCGTCCTCCACAATACCCACCAGGGCGGCCAGGCCCCGCGGGGTGACGGGGCAGTCTGCAATGCCCAGCTCACGCTTGGCCAGGGCGGCGGTCAGGTTGTTGATAACCCAGTTGGCCACCTTGCGCGGGGCGGGGGAGAGCTTGGCAGCCTGCTCGAAATAGCGGCAGAGCGGCAGGTCCCCCACCAGGGTTCCGGCATCTGCCGCGGGCAGGGCGTACTCCTGCTGCAGGCGGGTGTACAGCGCATCCGGCAGCTCCGGCAGGTCGCCCTGCACCTTCTCCACAATGGGGGCGGTGTGCACCGGCACCAGGTCCGGGCAGGTGTGGTAGCGGTAATCGTGCGCGTTCTCCTTGGTGCGCATCACAATGCTCTCACCCATGGTGTCGTCCCAGCGGCGGGTGGACTGCACCTGGGCTATGCCCATGTCCAGCTCCTCTGCCTGGCGCGCAATCTCATAAATGAGCGCGCGGCGGGCGGCGGACATGGAGTTGATGTTCTTCATCTCAATTTTGGCGCCCAGCTCCTTCTGGCCCTTGGGGCGCAGGGATACGTTCACGTCGCAGCGCATCTGGCCCTTCTCCATGTCGGCATCGGAAATACCGCCGCAGATGAGAATCTGCTGCAGGCTCTTCAGGTAGGCGTATGTCTCGTCCGGGCTGGTCAGGTCCGGGGCGGATACAATCTCCATGAGCGGGGTGCCGCCGCGGTTGTAGTCCACCAGGGAGTAGCCCGCATAGTGGGTGAGCTTGGCGGCGTCCTCCTCCAGGTGGATGTGGTCCAGCTTCACCTTGCGCACCACGGCGCCCTCTGCCGCGGGCACCTTGGCATCTGCCGGGTAGGCCCAGGTGTACAGCGGCACCTCTCCGCCAATGCAGAGCGGCAGGTCCAGCTGGCTGGTCTGGTAGTTCTTGGGCATATCCGCGTAGAAGTAGTTCTTGCGGTCCCACTTGGAGACGGGCGGCGTGCTGCAGCCCAGCATCATGCCCGTGAGCACCGTGCGCTCTATGGCAAACTCGTTCAGTACCGGCAGGGCCCCGGGCATGCCCAGGCAGGTGGGGCACACGTTGGTGTTGGGCTCGTAGCCGAATCCCGCCTTGCAGGAGCAGAACATCTTGGTCTGCGTCTTGATCTGGCAGTGTACTTCCAGGCCGATGGTGACAAGGTAATCTGATACAGGCATAGTCTTAGTCGTTTGCGGTTTTTACGTTTTCTTGAAAGGCATCCTCCAGGTCGGAGCGGAAGGAGGGGTCGAACACGTCCTGGAACCATACGGCGTGCACGTCCTCTATGGTCTGGAACACGTTGTCCAGCTCATCTGAAAATTCGTCGAATTCCTCCTGGGAGTATCCGCGCAGCCCGGCAATGCGCACAATCTCGTTGCGCAGGTCCCACAGGGCGCGCTCCAGCGGGGCGGTCACGGCAGTCACCCCGGCGGCGCGCTCGTCCTTGAACACGCCTGCGGGCTGGCTGGGCAGCAGGGCGCGCAGCTCCTTGTCCAGCTCCGCCAGTCGCTCCCGCGCGGCCTCTGCGCTGGCGGCATCCTTCACGGTGGCCAGCAGCTCATGCAGGGCGCGGTCCGGCGTCAGCAGGTTCTTCAGGCGGGCCAGCTCCGCAGCGGCTTCGTCATCCGTGTAGGTGCGGGGCAGGGCGGTGAGGGAGTCCACGTCCTCCTCCGCAAACAGCCCGGCCTTTCCGGCCAGGCGGAAAGCCTTGATCAGCTTCTCCGACCCGTAGCAGCGCAGGCGGCACAGGCAGGTGAACTCCACGTTCACGTTCTCCAGGGAGTCCAGGATCTGCACCTGCATGTTGTCCAGCGTGCCGGCGCAGGCGCCCTCTCCCACCACCACGGGGCACTGGCTCATCTTCTCGTCCAGCTCGTAGGTCTTGGCCACCAGGCGCGTAAACTCGTCTGCGGCGGCATCCGCCTCCTCCCTGCTGCGCACCCCGGCCAGCAGGAACCACATGTCAGACGATGTGGCAAGGAACTCCTGGCCCAGCGCGTTCATGCGGCTGCGGTCCTCTTCAGACATGGCGGGCACGCCCGGCTGCACGTCCTCCACATCGCTCACGTCCAGCACCTCCTCCTCGGAAATCTCCTCGTCCGCCGGATCCGGCGCCGCCCCATCCGCCGCTGCGGCAGCCGGCAGGGCCCACAGGCCCAGCAGAACGGCAAGTGCAACGCTGTGCGGAACGGCTATCATACGCGTGCGCCCATTATACGCGCCCGCGCGGTGCATGGCAAGGCGCTATTCTGCCACAGGGACAAAAACTTGCCGCCGCCCGCCAAACAGGCGGGCGGCGGCGGAAATGATACCGCATGCGCGGGGCGCTTACATGGCCATGATGCTGTAGCCGCCATCGGCATACAGGCACTGGCCGGTCACGCAGGCGCCGCCGTCGCTGGCCAGGTAGGTGGCCATGGCACCCAGTTCCTCCAGCGTGCAGGAGCGCTGCAGCGGGGCCTTCTCCTCATACACCTTGAACATGGAGGTGAAGCCGCTCACGCCGCGGGCGGCCAGGGTCTGCACCGGGCCGGCGGAAATGCAGTTCACGCGGATGGGAGCCTCACGGCGGCCCAGGTCGTATGCCAGGTAGCGCGTGCAGGATTCCAGGGCGGCCTTGGAGACAGCCATCAGGTTGTAGTTAGGCACCACCTGGCGGCTGGCATGGTAGGTCAGCGCGGTGATGGAGCCGCCGGCCGTCATCAGCGGGGAAATGCCGCGGGCCAGGGCAATCAGGGAGTAGGCGGAAATCTCCAGGGACAGGCTGAAGGCCTCGCGCGGGATATCCGTGAAATGACCCTCCAGCGTGCCGGCGGCCTTCGGCGCAAAGGCGATGGCGTGCAGCAGCATGTCCACGCGGTCCGTCTGCGTGGCCACAAAGCCGCAGAAGTTCTCGATAGACTCGTCGGAAGCCACATCCAGCTCACACACGGCGGTGTCCTCGCCAAAGTGCTGGCGCACCAGCTTGATCACGCTGTCCTTCAGGCGCTCGCCCTGGTAGCTGAAAATGAGCTTGGCTCCGGCCTCGTGCCAGGCCTTGGCAATGCCGAATGCAATGCTGCGGTGGTTTGCGACGCCGGTCACGACGCCGACCTTGCCTTCCAATGGTTTTTCCATAGACATAAGAGTTCTGGGGGTATGGTTAGTGGTTCTAACGCGGGTATATTAGACCATTACCCGCCCGGAGTCAAGACAAACAAAAAATCCCCGCCCTGCGGGGGCAGGGCGGGGTGAGCGGGAGGGGGGGCTGCTCAGGCGGCGAAGCCGATGGGGCGGCGGGCCTTGTCCTTGGCACCCTGGCGCTCCAGGATGCGGTCTAGGGCCGCTGCCAGGTCAGCCTCCTCCAGAATCTCACGGCGGGAGCGGGCGGCCTGCATGCCGGCGCAGTCCACGGCGTGGGTCACATCGGAGAGCGGGTGGTCCAGCAGCTTCTCTGCGTACGGGGTGAGCGGGAACTCCGTGTGCGGGACTTTCTCCAGCGCGTAGCGCAGCACGGCCTCCACCTCCTCCAGGCTGGGCATGTCCACCTTCAGGTGGGTGCCCATGCGGCCCGTGCGCATGATGGCGGGGTCGATGGTGTCGACGAGGTTGGTCATGCCAATCACCAGCACCTGGTTCTTTTCCGCATCCTGCAGGCACTTCAGGAAACTGCCCACCTCCTCCTTCACGTGGGTGTGCTGGTCACCGCTGGTGGCGCGGTTGGGCATGAAGGCGTCCATCTCGTCCACAATGAGGATGGAGGGTGCGTTCTTGGTGGCTTCCTCGAAGGCTTCCTCAATCTTCTTGGCGGTGTCATGGATAAAGGTGCTGCCCACGTTTGCGGCGGAGATGCGCTGCGTGTGCCAGCCCAGGAACTCTGCCAGGCGCTCCACGGCGTAGGTCTTGCCGCATCCGGGAGGCCCCTCCAGGATGAAGGACTTGGGGAAGTTCACGCCGAAATTGGCGTAGAGGTCGCGGTGGTTGGCGATATCCACCACATGCTCGTTGAAGAACTCCTCCAGCTCCGTGCGGCCCTGCAGGCGGAACTCCCCGCGGTCGGCGTTGGCCGCCTCCTGCTTCAGGCGGGCTTTCTCCTCGTCCTGCTCCTTGAGCTTGGCTGCGCTTTCCTTGATGGAATCGTCCAGGTCCAGGCTGTTGATGTCAGCCGCTATGTCAAAGAAGCGCACCAGGCTGTGGTAAATGCGCGGGGGGATTCTGCGGTCCGCGTATGCCTTCTCCACGGTGGCGTTGAAATCACGCATGATGAGGGCGCGGAAGGTGTACTCGTCCACGTCCATGAGGTTGGAGATGCAGTTCTCCTGGACGAATTCCTCGATGGCGGGGGCGGAGCCGGATTTGCCCGGAAGTTTCTCCAGGGCCTTCAAGACTCTCTCCCGGTTGTCTTTCATCCTCTCCTTGAGCCTTTCTTCACGGGCGGAGGGCTTTTCGTCGTCATCCTCAATCGGGAAGGGGTCTGCAGCCTCCTGCTCCTTTTGCTTGAGCTGGCGCTTGAGCGCGCGGATTTCACGCTTGAACTGGGCAGCCTGCTCCTTGGAGAGGTTGATGAGGTCCTGTAATGCTTTCTCGTATTCTTTGATGGTCATAATATCTTTTAGGTTCTTGTAAGGGGGTGAAAAAAAAGGGGGCTGGGAAACGCTCGGCATGTGGGCATGCCGGGGATAGGTGTTGTTTGGGCGGCGGGGCCGCAGGCGGGTGGCTCATGAGAGCCGCGGGAGGGGAAAATCAGTTGCGTCGTGCATGTTGCTATACCCCATTATACCGCTCCGGGGGGAATACTTTAGGCCTTTTGCGTTTTTTTGTGGAAAAAAACAAAAAAACAGACCCGGGCTGTCCGGGTCTGTCCTGCAAGTGAGGTTGGCGCTCAGGGGGGGAGCCGCTTATGCCGCGGGCTTGGGCACGGGCGGGCGCGGGGGCAGGGCGGGTTTCTCGATGGTCTTCTTGCGCCAGTCCTCCAGCGCGGGGCCGCGGCCCTTGGTGGCCTCTGCCGTATCCGTGCGCAGGATGTGCCAGTAGGGGATGCCGCGTGCGCTCTCAAAGCCGGGCAGCACCTCCGGGCTCACGTCCTTGCGCAGCACCACGGGGAACTCCGCGCCGTACTTCTTCATGAAAGCCAGGGCATCCTCCGCCTTGTCGTCATAGCAGATGAGCAGTATATCCACCGCGGCGCCGCTGTCCTTCATGTCCTTGTACTCCTTCACCACGCCGGGCATCTCCCGGTTGCAGTTGGCGCACTTGGAGCCGGACTGCAGGTAGATGTAGTACTCCGCCTTGGGGTTCAGTCGATTGGGGGTAAGGTACTTGAGCTTGCCCAGGGCCTTTTTCAGCTCCGGGGAGAAAGGCTTCTTGTCCGCCTTCTTCTTTTTCTTGACGGTGGACTTGGCGGCGGGGGTGTCCTGCGCGGCAGCGGCTGCCGGCAGCGGGCCCAGGGCGGCCACGCAGGCCAGCCCCAGCAGGGGTAACAGGATTCTCATGCCGCGTATACTGGCAAAACCGCGCCCGCATGTCCAGCAAAAAATGCGCCCGCAGCCCTGCTATGCCTTGCCCGTGCGGGTGCGCCGTGGTATAATGCCGCCCATGTCAGACCAACTTGAAATGAAGAAAGTCATGTCCTACCTCATCGGCTACCGCATCGGCGGCCAGATGCTCCAGCAGATGCTGCCCGGCGTGGGCGCGGATGACCTGGTGGCAGAGATGATTGGCCGGGGCATGGTGGAGGGCCTTTCCGGCACCGTGAACCCGGAGTTCCTGAACGAGAAGGCCGATGCCTACCAGCACGAGTTCATTTCCATGCTCCAGGCCCGTGCCGACGAGCGCGGCCGCAAGAACGCGGAAATCGGCAAGGTGTACCTGGAGGAGAACGGCAAGCGCGAGGGCGTGACCACCACCGCCAGCGGCCTGCAGTATGAGGTGCTGGTGCCCGGCGGCGACAAGAAGTACAGCCCGGAGGAGTACGGCGACGCCCCCACCGCCGAGGTGATGTACAAGGGCACGCTGGTGGACGGCACGGTGTTCGACCAGTCCCGCCAGCCTGTGAAGTTCAACATCCGCCAGGTTATCCCCGGTTTCACGGAGGCGCTCAAGCTCATGCCCATCGGCGCCAAGTGGAAGGTGACCATCCCCGCGGAGCTGGCCTACGGTGCCAACGGCCCCGGCCAGATCGGCCCCAACTCCACGCTCATCTTTGAGATGGAGCTCCTGGGCCTGGCCAAGTAAGCCCGCAGCTTTCTGCTCAAACGGCAGCGGCATACCCCGTGCAGGGTATGCCGCTGTTCCTTTGCCGTGCCGCGCGCCTCAGCGCCTCTTGCGGCGGGCGGGCGCCTTCTTGGCGGGAGCGGGTTTCTTGGGAATGGGCTCCTTGGCATCCTTGTACAGATACACGGGCAGGCCCACCTCACAGTTGGTGTACAGGTACTTGGCCGTATCCATACCCAGGCGTATGCAGCCGTGGGAGGCCGGGTAGCCCATGAGCGGCCCCTGGTGCAGGCCCACGCCATCCAGCGTGAGGCGCAGGTAGAAAGGCATCTTGGCGCTGTTGTACAGGTTGGACTTGTGGTCCTTGTCCTTCTCTATGATACTGTACAGGCCGGTGGGGGTGGGGGTGGATTTCTTGCCGGAGCACACGCCGAAATCGCGCAGCATCGTCTCGCCGTCCATGTAGAAGCCGTGCTGGGTGGCCAGGTTGATGCGGATGTGCTTGCCCTTCCGCATCTGGGCCAGCAGCTCCTCCTCATGCTCCCGGTTGTAGGCCTTGGCGGACTTGAACGCCTCCCAGCAGATGGAATCTGCCGCATTCTTGCGGGCGCGCCTCATCTGCGCGCGCTGGTTGGCGCTCAGCGCGCTGCCGTCCGCCTTCTGCTCCGGGGTGGGGTCCAGGTCCTCCGGGTACAGGTAGCCGCGCCCGTTCTTGCGGGGTATGGGCAGCTGCATGGCGGTCACCATCTGCGCCGGCGTGAGTTTCCAGCCGGGCTGCAGCTTGATTTCCACCGGCAGGTAGCGGCGGTGGAACATGGCGTTGGAGGGCTCACGGAACACCACCGGCTCCTTCTCCTCCACCTCTTCCGCAGTTTCCTCCGCTGCCTCCGTGCCGGGCACTTCCTCGGCATCGGCATCCTGCGCCTGCGGGGGAATGGCTATCTCCGCAGGCATTTCTGCGGGGGCCTCCGGCTGCTCCTGTGCGGCGGCCGCCTCCTTGGCAGCCTCCATCTCACGGGCCGTGTCCGCCGGCAGCGGGGCCGATTCCGGCGCCGCCTGTTGTGCCGCAGCGGGCAGTACCATCAGTAGCAAGAGGAGTGTGGAGAGATGTTTCATGTTCAGTAGCAAGCGGTGCCACTTTATCAACTTTTCCTAAGCATGGCAAGCCCATAGCATGACATGCCGGGTACAAAAAAAGCGGCGCGCCCCGTGCGGGGGCGCGCCGCGGAAACGGTGTGCGGCCTGTGGCCTTACCACTGGTTGTTCAGGGCCTTGGTCTGTTTGTGCACCTCCATGTTGCGCTCCGTGCAGCCGCGCACGGGGCGGGCGCTGTCCACCAGCGTATCCAGGATGACGATGCTGTTCTTGCCCTTCTTCAGGAAGTTGGCCGGGCAGTACAGGCGCTCCTGCGGGCCGATGTGCCAGTAGCGGCCCAGCAGGTGGCCGTTCACCCACACGTAGCCCTTGCCCCAGTCCTTCATGTCGATGAAGGTGTCGGCCACCTTGTCCAGCGTAAAGCTGTCCTTGAACAGGCCGCCGGGCAGGTCCTCGGCCGGGGCCTTGTCCTTGGTCTCGAACTTGCCCTTGCAGTGCTCCAGCGGCAGCAGGGCCACGCTCCAGCCGGTCACGGGCTTGCCGTCCAGCGTCACCTGGCCGATGATGCCCTTGCGGTCCTTCTCCAGGAAGGCGCTGAAGTTCACATGGCCGAAGGTGTCCACAAACACCTCCAGCGTGGCTTCCTTCTCACGGGCGGGAATGGTGATTTCCTCCTGCGCCTTCTGGCGGTCCAGGGTGCCGATGGGCTTGCCGTCCACCACCACGATGGAGAAATCATGCGCCTTGCAGTGCATCTTGGCCTCCGGGCCGGCGGGCAGGGTAGCCTTGTAGCGGGCCATGCCCTGGTTCTGGCCCAGGCTCTCTATGGTGCAGGGGGTATCCAGCTGCTTGGCCTCCGTCTTCCAGGTGAGCTGGCGCAGGCTGGTGCGGTTCTTGGGGGTGAACTCCGCCACCTCCGGCACTTCCGGCAGCTTGGTTTCCGGCAGGTAGCCCTGGATGATGTTGCGGTACTCGAAGTACTCCTTGGTCAGGTTGCCGTGCTCACCGATGGGGGAGCCGTAGTCGTAGCTGGTCAGGTCTGCCTGGAACGCGCCGCCCTTGGGCCCGGTGTTGGCTCCGGCGGTCAGGCCGAAACTGGTGCCGCCGTGCAGCACGAACAGGTTGAAGGAGTGCCCCTTCTCCATGAACCACTTCACGGAGTTCAGCACGCCGCGGGCGGGGGTCCAGTTGCCCTCTCCCCAGTGGCGCAGCCAGCCGGGGTACGTCTCGCTGGAGAACACGGGCACCTCCGGGCTCACGCTCCAGGCCCGGTTGAAGGCTCCGTCGTTCTCACCCGGGTCCAGGCCGATGGCCACGCCCTTCGGCACAAAGCGCAGGTGGTGCGGCTGGGAGCCCTCGGAAAGGTAGAAGTTCTCTGCCCCCTTCTTCTCCCAGTAGTTCTTCAGCCATTCAATGTAGGCCATCTCGTCGTGGTCCGTCTTGTAGCTGCCGTACTCGTTTTCCAGCTGCACCATCAGGATGGGGCCGCCGTTCTTGCACAGGCGCGGTATGGCTATCTTGGCCATCTGGTCCAGGTAGCGGGTCTGGGCATCCATGAATTCCTTGTTGCCCGTGTAGCGCAGCTTGCTCTCGTCTGCCTTGATTAGGTACGTGGGCAGGCCGCCCAGGTCCCACTCGCCGCACACAAAGGGGCCGGGGCGGAACAGCACCCACATGCCCTCCTTCTGGCACAGGTCTATAAAGGCGGCTATGTCATTGCTGCCGGAGAAGTCCCAGCTGCCGTCCGGCTGCTCCAGCGTGTTCCAGAACACGTAGAAGGCAATGGTGTTCAGGCCCATGGCCTTGGCGGCGCGGATGCGCTGCTGCCAGTACTGGCGCGGCACGCGCTGGGGGTGGATTTCACCGCTGCGGATCTGGAAGGGCTTGCCGTCCAGCATGAACTCGCGGTTCTTCTCGCCGCCAAAGGAGAACACCGCGGCCTTGCCGGCCTCCGGTGCCTGGGTGTTCTTGATTGCCTCCGGGCTGGCCAGGGCGCAGGTGGCACCCAGCACGGCGGAGAGGAGCATTGATGCTGCAAGGTTTTTCATACGCGCGCCATTCTAGCAGATGCGCGCGCCGTGTCCAGCAGAAAAAATGCCCGCCGGGTGCAAAAGTGAAAAACACTTCTCCATCCGGCGGGCGTCGGGGGGGCGGCGGCAGACCCCTTAGTGGCAGCAGTGGTGGTGGTGGCGCTCACGCTCCCGCTCGGCGCGGCGGCGGGCCTCCTCCCCGCGCCGCATTTCCTCCCTGCGGCGGGCCTCCTCGCGGTGGCGGCGGTCCGCCTCATGCCGGCAGTGGTGGCAGTCCTTCTCTATGATAATGACCTTCTCCTTGGCCACCTTGTGCTCCACGGAGCTGCGGGCAAAGGCGCTGCTGGATACGGATGCCGCGGCTACCAGGGCCAGGGCTGCTGCTTTGTACATCATGTGCTTGTTCATAACTGTATTTGGTTTGTGTTTGTAGTGTTTCAGGCATCGTGCCTTCACCAGTACAGGCGCACCGCGAGAACTGTTTTGTTTAAGCTGTAAAACAATTTTATTGCAAAAGTAAACAGGATGGGCAAAAATCGCCCTCCCTGCGCCAGGGGGTGCCCGCGCATCTAAATGCTAATTGGGAATCCCCTTCCTAATCACCATCGTTCTCTGCTGCCATCAGCAGCCCTTCCTCTTCCTCTGTCTCGTCCACGTCATTCAGCCCCGGGATAATCCGCGTGGTCAGCACGCGCTTCACCTCGCACTCCCAAATCACAATCACCCGCCACCCCAGCGCCGCCAGCTCCGCCTCCACACGCGCATCACGCTCCCGGTTCCGCGCAAACTTCTTCTCCCAGAACTCCACGTTCGTGGATGGGCGGGATGCCGCCTTGCACCCCGCATGCTGGTGCCAGAAACACCCGTGTACAAATATCACCGTCCGGTACTTCGGCAGCACAATATCCGGCTTGCCCGGCAAATCCTTCCGGCACAGCCGGAACCGGTACCCCAGCCCATGCAGCAGCTTCCGCACCAATATCTCCGGCTTGGTGTCCTTGCTCTTGTTCGCCACCATCACACGGTGCCGCTGCTCTGGGGGCATGATATCCATCTGCCTAGCTCCAGCACCATTCTGCCACCTTTCTCCCCGCCTTGCCAGCCTGCCGCATGACATACCGCAAACCTGGCGCGGTGCAGGAGCTGGTGGTTCAGTGCGGCCAACTGGAACGGGGTGAAGGAGTCCAGCGTGCCATCAGGGTGCAGGATGGCGAATCCGTGGGCGGCGGGTGGTGCGCCGTTCCAGGGGGCATTGTGCGGCAGGGTGAAGGCCAGGGCGTGGAGGATTTGGCGCATCCAATACAGGTACAGGTCTTCTTTCTGTACATGCAGCGGGTCTTGGCGGGCCATTTCCTGCGTGAGCCTGTACACGGAGCGCTCCCCGCACTCCGTGCTGCGGCGTGCCAGGGATTCCAGCATGGCGGGTGCATGGCTCTCGATATAGCGCAAATTGTGCCGCAAGTCGGCAGGGAGGTTCAGGCAATCCCCCAGCAGGAAGGCCCCCGTACCAATGCAGCCGCCGTTTGGGGGCAGGGGAGTGCTGCGGTGGTAGATACGCAGCCCCGCCTTTTTCCCTGCTGCCCACAGCCGCAGCATGTCCGCCAGCTCGCGGGAGCCCCTTTCCTCCGCCATCTCCGCAGCCGTGCGGACATAACTCTCGGTGTAGTCCGTGTCTGCCCCCGCATCCAGCAGCAAGCGAGTGGTTTCAATGTTCCCTTGGTTTGCCGCACACATGAGCGCGGTCCATCCGAATGCATCACGGTCGTTGACTGTCTGCGGCGCGGCATCCAGAAGCAAGCGGACGCAAGCCGCCTGATTGGCATCGCAAGCCAGCATCAGGGCCGTGGTGCTATCCTTGTCGCCCGTCTCGGCATCCGTCCCTGCTCCCAGCAGGAGCTGCACGCATTCCGCCGAACTCCCCGCCGCCAGCATCAGCGGCGTCTGTCCGTCCTCGTCCACGCATTCCAAATCCACCCCGCTCCGAATACAGGCCCGCACGCACTCCGCATCTCCCCGCGCAGCCGCCTCCAGCAATTCTTCTGTAGTCATCCCGCCATCATACCGGAACCCCGCCACCCCGGCTAGTCCGGTATACTGGACATCTGGGGGTAACCTCTCTTTGTGCTTCTCGTCCGCTAATAAAAGCTTGACAGGGGCAAAAATGTGTATACTCTTGGTAAAAATCAATACTCTCTGCCTCGATGATGCGCCCAGAACAAATACGAACAACTATAAAGAATCGCCTGTTGGAACAAGTATGTCTTGTAAATGGGCAGCACCGTATAGAGGAAGAAATGCCTGCAGCTGTAACCCACTTGATGCAGGGTATGGGTGGGTGCGTGCCTTTGTTGACAAAGGCGGAAGCAGACTCCTTGCGTGACAGTATCGAAAACTATATCAATCCTGATGAGTCCGTTTTTGTTTTGAGTGAGGGCGAATCGGAGGATTTAAAGCGCATGGTTCCATTAAACCTATTCGAGGATTTGCCATATGGTCCTCCTAAGACATGGAAGTTTACGTTTATTGATTTGTTTGCCGGTATTGGCGGTTTTCGCATAGCTTTTCAGAATGCTGGGGGCAAATGCGTTTTCTCGTGTGAATGGGACAAGTACGCTAAGCAAACCTATGAGCGGAATTTTGGCGAAATCCCATATGGAGACATCAGGAAAATTCCAAAGAATGAAATCCCCGACCATGATGTTCTTTGTGCTGGATTCCCATGCCAACCCTTTTCGTTGGCCGGCGTGTCCAAGAAAAATTCCCTCGGTAGAAAACATGGGTTCCAAGATGAAACGCAAGGAACTCTCTTTTTTGAAATCAAGGAGATTATCAAACTGAAACGTCCTAAGGCATTCATGCTTGAGAATGTTAAGAATCTTCTTTCTCACGACAAGGGCAAGACTTGGGAGATTATCCGAAAGTCCTTGGAAGACGAGCTTGGCTATGTGATTAATTGGAAGATTGTAGATGGCTCTGCTTGGGTACCGCAGCATCGTGAAAGAATTTACATTGTCGGATATGATCCGAAGCAAATACGGGTAACCAAAGAAGATATTGTCATACCAGATAAGCCTGAGAGCGGATACCGATATCCGGAGCTGGCGACAATTGTCAAGCCCCAGTTAGAAGGTTTGACGCTCGGCGTAGGTACTTGGAACACTCTTTTGCGGCACAAGGCCCACCACGAAGCAGAGGGCAATGGCTTTGGTTATGGTCTCCACACATTGCCCATTAAGAAGGGCGAGGTTACGCGTACAATTTCCGCCCGTTATCACAAGGATGGTGCAGAGATTCTCATCGAACAGCCTGGTGACCGTCCGCGACGACTCTCTGTGCAAGAGGCAATGCAGTTGCAAGGATACAACCCCGACAAGTATGTTTTCCCTGTTTCTCAAACACAGGCGTATCACCAAATCGGCAACAGTGTTGTAGTTCCGGCCATCGAAGCATCGGCGCAGAATGTGGCTAAAATACTAACAGAAGTCTAGATATGAATGTAGAATGTGGCACCCTTGCCTCCTACTTTACCGGCATAGTGTACAAACGCCTGTCGGCTGTGGAATGTAATCCGCGCAAGTCAAATCAGCATGAATTCAACGCTACTGTTGCTTTTCTTGAGGTTTTTGGCAAGCCTGATGAAGCAGCACGGATTACTACCTCATTTGTGTACATATCTGATGAGGAAGTCTTACGCCAAGATGGTGTTTTGACTGTATACGATGCCAGAAAAGAGCATCCGACAAGAACTGAGTATAGGGCCTATTTTCAGTCCAACCTGGTAACCGACATGATGCGGGAGGGTGACTGCGTCATCTTTGCAAAAAGGCCTGACCAGACGGCATTGATTTTAGTGGCCCAAAATAATAGTGAGGTATTAGGCGACTTGCTTTGGTTGTTTGGCTTGTCTACAGCCGGGACTGCCTTTTCTTCTGATACAGATATGGAGAAAAGGCGTATCCCCCGTTCTGTGTCTTGTTTGCTTGACTTGATAGGTATCAAACTGCCTCAGTCTGAGAATGAGTTGGAGGACATGTTGGAGAAATTCAATGGCGATTTCCCCAAAACTCAAGAGTTTTCAGAATATGCCCGTCAGAGAAGCAACTACATTCACGCGCTAGATGGTGCGTCTCCCGATGATGTCATTTTGGATTGGTATTCCATGGAAGAGCATCTGTATTCTGTTTTGGAACGGCATATAATCAATCAGCAAATCAAGGATGGTGTTATCAATGCCGATTCTTTTGCGGAGTACGCAAAGCGCGTTCTCAATCGCCGGAAGTCTAGAGCTGGACAGGCATTGGAGAACCACCTTGAACAAATGTTCAAGGATTACGGCATCAAGTATTCAAGGACTCCAATAACCGAGGGGAGGTCTAAGCCGGACTTTATCTTTCCTTCCATTGCGGATTACCGAACCCCCTCTTTCCCGGAAACCAGCCTTCATATGCTTGGTGTCAAAACGACATGCAAGGATCGCTGGCGCCAAGTGCTGGTTGAAGCCGAAAGAATCCGGCATAAGCATCTGTTTACCTTGGAACGCTCAATCAGCGAGGCTCAGACGGATGAAATGAAAGCGCACAATTTGACTCTAGTTGTACCTACAGAACTTTGCGCTACCTACACCAGCCAGCAGCAAGCTTGGCTCCTCAATGTAGAGGGCTTTCTTAAGGAACTTCGTAAGTGCCAATAATGTAGCCTAACTTCTATATTGCTGTATTTGAAATTTTTAGGCGAGCATGTCCCTGAGAGGTGCCATGCCGCTTGTATATGTGCGCGGAATAGCTCAGGAAGGTTTGCGCGTAAACCTGGCGTGCTCTTCTGTTTGGGTTGTTCTCTGCACGCCGCTCTATAGGATTTTCGGAAGATAGTGCGCGATGTATCCGTAGAGGTAGACTTTGAATATCAATAGGTAAGAAAATTAACACTTAGGTAGGACCCGGGCAAAATTTAATTCAGTTTAAATTTATTCCAGTGAGCCATCTTGTGCTAGGATGCAATTGAGGTATTGTATAATAGCAATAAAAATCAATTTGTTATATAATTAGTGTAATACAGACGTGATTTAATGCTCTTATAATTAGTTTGTAATGAAAAAATATGATATAAAATGAAATAATGTTTACAAACGTATGAAAATTTGTATAATGACTGTTGGAGCGGCTCATTGTATAAACAAGCCGGTACGACAAATGATAAGCGCAATAACAATTAAAAACGTTAAAGGGTATAATCTTGATGGTAAAAGACTGGATGTAAACTTGAATCCTAAAAAGATTAATATCTGCATGGCACCCAACGGATTTGGCAAAACATCTCTTGCAACGGCTTTTCTGGCGTTGAAAAATGGTAAGCTGGAGGTGTCAGAAGAAAATAAAAATAGACACTTCACAAACGAAAGTAGCCATCTCGGTATTGTTTTAAATGGCAAGGAGATATGGGCAGATTCGGATAAAAATGATATTTCAAAGCATATATCAGTAGATGTTATAAATTGTCGTGCTAGTGCAGGCTATACTAAGAGAATATATGGAAGGATTTCTAATGTCAATGCTTTTATTAAGATTGATGGTATAGATGTATGTAAAGCGGAGTCTAAGGTGTCGGTTCCTTATTCAATACAGGATCTAAGGAAAGAGTTCGGGCGAAATGGTAAAATTTTGAAATCTATACAGCCTATGCTTGATAATCCAAATTTTATGAGTTGCTTAAAAGATAATTTGAGTGTTTTTGCTAAATTCCTTCAGGTTAGAAGAAGCGCTCTATTAGATGCAATTAGAGATGCAATTAATTCAATGACAGGTACAGAGGTTGATATTAGAAATCAACTTGAAGATGAAACTTTTGAAAGCTTCAGAGAGGATGATAATAGTAAAAAAATAGCGCATCTCTTGAGATGTTTCGGTTGTGAGTATGGTGATTTGGAATGCTTTAGTTTTATATATCAGATGTCACTTCTTTATAAGAAGGAATATCAAAAAATTAGAAAATTATGTTCGTATTCTGAATATAAAGTGTTTAAGGATAGACTGAATTCTAATTTGGAATTTGTGAATTCTTCAAGTAATACAATCGAGGCAAAAGAGCATAAAGGTAAATTGAGAATTGTATTTCCCATTGCTAATCAATTGTCGAATGGACAACGAGATATACTTACATTTGTGGCTCAACTTATATTGTTCAAGTCTTCAGTTGCTGATGATAAGAAGTATTTGCTTGTGGTAGATGAGGTCTTTGATTATTTGGATGATGCCAATATGCTTGCTGCTCAGTATTATCTTAGCGAGATTTTGAAAATATCCAAAGGTAATATTTATATTGTTGTTCTTACTCATTTGAACGAATGTAATTTTAGAAATTATATTTTCAATAAAAATAAAATTAATTCAGTGCATCTTGATTCTTCTGCGCCAAGAGGTCATAGGCCATTAATGGAATTTATATCGTTTCGCCAGAAGCTTGAAGTTGGCGCGGAAAATGATAAAGAGCTGTATATCAAAATTTGTAATAATCTTTTTCACTATCATCCTTCGCCGATGGATCTTTCAGAACAATTGAAAGAAATTGGTAACTCGAAAATTCGTGCGAGTTGGGGAAACCCAGATACTTTTAAAAAGTACTTAATTGAGCAAACTAATAATTATATTCATGGAGAAACAGAGTATGATCCATATGCTGTCGCACTTGCTTTGCGTATTAGAGTGGAGAAAAATATGTATGATATGATTGACGATGATGAAGATAAAAAACAATACATATCGACTCATATGACTAAAAATAAATATGATTTTTGTATTGCGCGTAATATTGATGTCCCCGATGCTTATAATCTTGTTGGTGCAATATATAATGATGCCTGCCACTTACAGAAAAAGAAGGATTGTGAAGACTTTGATGAGCATTCAGCTGTCTATAAATTGCAGAATGCGGTTATTAAGTCAATAATCGAAAAGTTGTTTGATTGTAATGGAAATAGTGACCTTGCTCTGGATGCTCTTAAGTGACTTGCAACAAAGCGGCATGTGCCTGTGGGCACATGCCGCTTTGTTGTGCGGGGGCTGGTTGCGGGGGCCTTACTCCGCGAACATGGCTTGGATGCAGCGTTCGTTCTGCTCCTGGGTGCCGATGGTGATGCGGATGTATTCCGGGAGACCATATCCGTTCATGGGGCGGAGGATGACGCCTTGGGAGAGGCATTTGTTGAAGCAGGCTAGGCAGTCGCCGATGTTGACCAGGATGAAATTGGTGTGGCTGGGGACGTACGGGATGCCACGGGATTGGAACTGCTGCTCAAAGAAGCGGCGGCCGGCGCGGTTGAGGTCGGCGGCGTGCTGCATGTGGGCGTGGTCTGCCAGGGCGGCGGTGGCGGCGGCCTGGGCCACGTTTGAGACGTTGAAGGGGGAGCGGACGCGGTGGAGGAGGCCGGCGATGGCGGGGGTGGTGAGGGCGTATCCCACGCGGAGCCCTGCCAGGCCGTAGACCTTTGAGAAGGTGCGGGAGATGACGACGTTCTTGCCCTGGGCCAGGTATTTGAGGGTGTCGGGCTGCTCGTCGGCGTACTGGATGTAGGCCTCGTCGAAGACGACGACGACGTGGTCCGGGACGGCGGCCATGAAGGCATCCAGCTCCTGCTGGCCGACCATGGTGCCGAGGGGATTGGCGGGGTTGGTGATGTAGACGAGGCGGGTTTGGGGTGTGATGGCGGCGAGGAGGGCGGGGAGGTCCGCGGAGAAGTCCGGCTTGTTGGGGATGGAGACGTATCCGCCGTTCACGGTCTGGGAGAGGGTCTTGTACAGCAGGAAGCTGTAATCCGGGGCGATGGCGTGGGTTTCCGCGTTCAGGAAGGCGAGGCTGAGGAGGAGCAGGAGCTCACTGCTGCCGGCCACGGCGACGACCTGGTCAAAGTCCACGCTGTGGAAATCCGCGATACTGTGGCGGAGGGTGTAGGCGGCGCCGTCCGGGTAGAGGTTTGTTTCCGTGGCGGCCTGCTGCATGGCTGCGACGGCGCGGGGGGAGGGACCGATGGGATTCTCGTTTGAGGCGAGCTTGACGATGTTCTCCGGCGCCATGCCGATTTCACGGGCGGTTTCCGTGATGGGCTTGCCGGGTTTGTATGCCACCAGGGAGGCGACGTAGGGGTTTGCGGTGTGCATGGGGAAATCTGATTTAGAATTTTGGATTTAAGATTTTATGATTTGGTGGCTGCTTGACGCTGTCTTGTGGAAGTGCGGGCAAGGCGGGGCTAGGAAAACGTCCACCCGGCGGCGGGGCCGGATGGACGCTGGAAAATCAGGCGGCGCGGGGCTGCGGGGTTACTTGGCCCAGTTCAGGATGACCTTGCCGGACTTGCCGGTGTTCATGACCTCGAAACCGTCCTTGAATTCGGTGTAGTCCAGGCGGTGGGTGATGATGGGGGAGACATCCAGGCCGGAGCGGAGCATGGCGTCCATCTTCTGCCAGGTGCTGAACATCTCACGGCCGTAGATGCCCTTCATCTTGAGACCCTTCCATACGAAGGTGTTCCAATCGATGCCGGAGCCGCCGGGCTGGATGCCGAGCAGGGAGATGCGGGCGCCGTACATGGAGTACTTGATGATGTCCTGCAGGCAGGAGGGAGCGCCGCTCATTTCCAGGCACACGTCGTAGCCCTCGGTCATCTTGAGGTCCTTCATGGCCTGCTCGATGGAATCCCCGCTCATGACGTTGACGGTGCGGTCTGCGCCGAGCTTCTTGGCCAGGGAGAGGCGGTAGTCGCTGATATCGGTAACAGTTACGCTCTTGGCACCGGCCTTCTTGCAGACGGCGGCGGCCATGGAGCCGATGAGGCCGGCACCGGTGATGAGGACGTCCTCGCCCACGAGGTCCCAGGAGAGGGCGGTGTGGGTGGCGTTGCCCAGGGGATCCAGGATGGAGGCAATCTCCATGGGCATATCCGGGTGGATGGGCACCACGTTGCTCTGGGGGATGGAGAGGTACTCTGCAAAGCAGCCGGGGCGGTTCACGCCCACGCCCTGGGTGTTCGGGCACAGGTGGAACTGGCCGCGGCGGCAGTTGCGGCAGGTGCCGCAGACGATGTGACCCTCGCCGGAGACAATCTGGCCGGGCTGGAAGGAGTGGACGGCGGAGCCGACTTTCTCAATGATGCCGCAGAACTCATGGCCCACGTGCATACCCACGGGGATGGTCTGCTGGGCCCAGGGATCCCAGTTCCAGATGTGGAGGTCCGTGCCGCAAATGGCTGTCTTGTAAATCTTGATGAGTACATCATTGGGGCCGACTTCGGGCATGGGAACGTCCATGAGTTCCAGCCCCTTGTCCGCCTTTGTCTTGACGAGAGCTTTCATATGGCTTTTATTGTAGACCTTTCTGCCGCCGATTCAAGCAGAAAAGCGGGGCCGGACGCGAAAAAAACGGCATGCCGGGGATGGGTGTGGTAGTGCGGGCGTGATGGGGCCGCAACACCCCATGCGTACCATCCTGCTCCGCCGTGCCCATGACAGAACCAACACCCGGGCAGGACCAGCCATGTTTCGGTGGTGCCGTATATTTGGCTTGTTGCCGCTGCCTAACGGGTGTATTGTTGTTCGCGTACATGGATAAGCTTTTCTATTACAGGGCCGAGGGGCAGGAGAACGGTCCCTGCGGCGCGGATTCCCTGCGGGAGCTGCTGCGGGCGGGTACCCTGCAGGATGATACCCCGGTGCGGGCGGCGGATAGCGGGGAGTGGCAGCGGGCAGGGGATTTGTTCGGGGGCTTGCCGCCCGTGCCGTCCCAGTCTCCCGTGCCGCCGGAGCCTGCCGTGTTTCCGGCACCTGCTGCGGCTCCGGTGATGCCGGATTATACCTTGGCCAGTGCGTTCCTGTCATGCATGATGCGCTATGCGCGTTTCCACGGGCGCGCGGGGCGGCAGGAGTTCTGGCTGTTTGTGCTGGCGTCGGCGTTTCTGATGGGTGCGGCAGGCGTGGTTTCCTTCGTCTGTGCGTGCGGGGGGCATGTTTTCCTTTTCTTGTTTGTCCTGCTTTCTGCGTTCCTGCTGCTGCTGCCGCCGTTGGCGGCGGTGGCGTGCCGCCGACTGCATGATGCGGGGAAGACCGGGCTGCTGCTGTGCGCCTTTGTGGGCACGGGGAGCCTGGGCGGGCTGCTGGGCGGCCTGCTGCAGATTATCCTGTGTGTGTGCGCGATTATCTGCCTGGTAGCCGTGTTCTCCGGCAGTGATGCGGCCAACCGGTTCGGCAAGGCCCCGGAGCCGCCGCTGGATATGCTGGACGTGGAACTGCGCATGACCCGCTGGAAGCGGGAGCCGCTGCTGTACGGCCTGGCGGCGGGCCTGGTGCTGGGCGCCCTGGTCAGCCTGTACCTGGTTAGTGCGGTGCCGGATGGGGTTAAGGAAGTGGAACACGCATTTATAACAGGAAAGTGATGAGACAGCTGTATATCATATACCCGGACCTTCGGCGGGAAGGCCCCCTGCCGGAGGATGAGGTGAGGCTCACGCAGCAGGAGGGCGGCTACCCGCCCGGCACCACGGCCTGGGCGGCGGGCATGGACCACCGCCTGCCCGTGCAGGAGACCCTGCAGTACCTGGAGGAGGCGGAGGGGCGCCGGGCTGCGGACTCGCGCGACGATTCCCTGCCGGACCTCAAGACCTTTGACTTTGTGCCCTTTTGCAAGGAGATATTCCGCCGCCACAGCGTGGAGGAGGTGTCCGACCTGTTTTGCTGCGGTTCCCGTGCCACCACGCCGCCGCTTTCCGCCGTGGAAGCCAAGTGGCCGGCGCCGTGGTTGTTCTCCCGCGTGCTGCTGGTGTGCCTGCTGTGCTACCTGGGGTTCTACCTGGCCATAACCTGCTTCCCGGAATCAATCCACATGCTGTTCCCGGGGTGGATGTTTGTGGGGAACTTTGCCCTGCCGTTCAGCACGCTGGTCCTGTTTTTCGAGCTGAATATCTGCCGTGACTACCCGTTCCACCGCGTGGTGGTGGCCATGTGCCTGGGCGGCGTGATATCCCTGGTGTGCGCGCTGTTCCTGTTTGCCGGCTGGGATGCTCCGGCGGAGCTGGCCGGGGTGCTGGAGGAGCCTGCCAAGTTCCTGCCTGCCATGCTGCTGGGCGGCGGGCTGTACAAGAAGCGTATCCTTACCGGAATCCTGCTGGGCGGGGCGGTGGGGGCCGGGTTTGCCGCCTTTGAGAGTGCCGGGTACGTGTTCGGCACCCTGCTGGACGAGGAGAGCACCAGCACCCCTGCGGGCGTGCTGCACCTGCGCGCGGCGCTGGCCCCCTTCGGCCATGTGGTGTGGACCGCCATGGTGGCGGGCGCCTTTTGCCGCACGGTGGACCTGCTGCGCCGCAAGGGCAGGGAGTTCACCCGCATCTACCACGGGTTCCGCGTGTTTGCGTATGCCTCCTTCCTGCGTATCTTTGCCACGGCCGTGGTGCTGCATGTGGCGTGGAACAGCCTGCTGCTGGGCCACATCTTCATCGGCCTCATCGGCTGGGGTATCCTGCTGCGCCTGGTGTACACGGGAATCCTGCAGGTGCGGAACGAGCAGGCGGAATCCCCGGATGCCTAGGCCGCGCTATTTGACTTGGAAGGTGCAGAGGGTGCTGGAGGCGGTGGCGGCATCCCAGTCTGCATCCCCGTTTGCCAGGCGTATTCCGGGCCTGGTGTCAGCGGTGGCATAGCCGGGGCATACCAGGCGCAGGCGGGCAGTCCAGGTGCCGTGCTTGAGCGGTTTCTCCAGCTTGGCGGCAAAGGTGAACTCCTGCGTGGAGCCTGCGGCCAGGGTGCGGATATCCAGCTTTTTCCAGGGCAGGGTGCAGGTGGTCTTGCCATCCTGGTGCACCAGCAGCACCTCCGCCTCCTTGGGCTTGATCACGGGGGCAAACCCCACGTTCTCCAGCGTGAGCTGCATCTTGAACTTCTTCTCCTTCAGCGGTTTGGTTGCCACCCTGGCCTTGCGCAGCACCAGGCGGTAGCCCAGGTGGTCCGTCACGTACTTCATGCCGTCCTGGCCGTCGTACTCCGCGCCGGGCTTGCGGTAGGTCTCTTGCGCCCAGGCCTTGTGGAGCCGCTGGTTCCACTCGTAGTTCAGGTAGGTGGTGTGGGTCACGGGGCCTTCCTTGGCAATGTGTTCCAGGGTGTTGAAGGCACCCTGGGTCTTGCCGCTGGCATCTGCCACGGCCTCGCCGCCGTAAAAGGTGCGCGTGCCGGCCTGGTCCAGCCAGGCCACGCCGGATTCCCGCGGCACGGCGGCAAAGGTGCCCAGGTCGCTGCTTGAGCCCAGGTAGCCGTCGTTGAACATGCCCACGCGCGGGCCGTTTGCCCCCTTGGATTTCATGGCCGCCTGGTAGGCGCGGCTCTTGCCGTCCAGCTCCTTGGCGGGGGTAATGCCGAGCCAGCCTGCCACATACTGCGGCGTGCGCAGGTTCACGGTCATTTCCGCCGGGGTGGCGGCCAGCAGGGTATCCAGCGCCTTGTTCACGTTCTCCTGCGTGCAGCACTTGCTGGTGTGCATCTCCCCCCAGGGGCCGAAGGTGCCCAGCTCCAGGCACACGATGATATCCGCGTACTTGCCGTACACCGCCCCCAGCTGGCGCAGGTGGCGGCAGATGGTGTCCATGCCGGGCTCCTGGTCCTTCTTGCCTGCGTAGCCGGGGTCGTAGCAGCTGCGGATGACGACCCCCTTGCCGGCCTTGCGGATGGCGTCCAGCGTATCGGTGAGCATCTTCAGCGCGGCATCGCCCAGGGGGGCATCCTTTCCGCCCGCGCGGGTGGAGTAGGGTGAGAGGTCGATGCGCAGGTGGACCAGCGGGCCGCCGGGCAGGTTGGGAGCCTTGCCGCCCTCCGGCTTGAGTTTCAGCCCGCACACATGGTAGAACCCGCGCTCCGGGTTCTGGATTGTTTGCAGGGAATCCTTCAGGGCGGCAGGTTCCTGCGGCTTGGCAAGCAGCAGGGGGCAGAGCACCGGGAGCAGGAGGGTGAACAGTTTCATGGCGTGGTGGATAATCAGTTTCTGCGGCGGCGTGCGGCCAGGGCTGCCAGGGCCAGCAGGGAGAGCGTGCCGGTGGCGGGCTCCGGTATCAGGGTGGCCGTACCCTTCAGGTGCAGGGTGGAGCCGTTGTTTTCCACCGTATAGAATTGCTGACTGCGGTCCAGGGAAAGGCTCCAGCCCGCGCCATTGGCTAGGGCTTCCGGCGCGATGCGGAATTCCGTATGGTCTATCAGATTTGCCAGCATGTCCTCTGCCAGGGTGATGGCACCCTCTTGTGCGGTCACCAGCACCAGGTCATAGGTGAAGGTGGAATACCCGCCTACTTCCTCCAGCAGGGCACCGCCGAATTCCACGACAAACACGGCTCCTTTCTGCAGGTCCAGGGTGCCGGAGGAGAGGGTGATTTGCGAATAGGTGCCGCTGTCCCAGCCGTTCAGCCCAGCCGTGGCCGGCGTATCCAGCCCTGCCACGCTGAACAGGGTCCGGGAATCCGATTCCAGGGTCAGGGTTCCGCCAAAGGTGGGGGCACCGGGGGAATTGCCCACCACCAGGATTCCGTGTACGTCTGTTGCGCCCAGGGTGCCGGATCCCTTGAGCGTGGCGCCCTGTTCCACCACGGCATCGGCCTGTATGGTGCCGTTGTTGGTCAGGGAGCTGCCTGCCTTTACATTCAGGGTGCCCGTTTCCGCCTCCGTGCCCACGCGGACACAAGTGCCCGCCGCTAGGGTGGAATCCTCCCCGGCCACGGTTTCCAGGGCGCTGCCCTCCCATTTGACACTGCTGCCTCCGCTTGTCTCGCTTACGGCGATGCTGGCTTCGGTTTCATCCGGTGAGCCGACATAGGAGCCGATGGTGCCTACCTTGGTATCTGTATGGCTGTCGTCCCGGCCCTTTTCCACCAGGATATTGCCGCCGCTGACGGCTATCTTCTCCGTGCCGTTGTGCTTGTTCAGGTCGTCTGTGGTGTAGTTCAGGGTAATGTTCTTTCCAATCTCATGCTTGAAGGCCAGGGTGTAGCTGCCGTTCTCATTCCCGGCCAGGTAGTTGCCGTCCGCGTCGCGCAGGTAGTTGCCTTCCCCGTCCGTTTTGGCCAGGCCCAGTCCGCTGAGCACCTCGTTGTTGATGAGCTGCAAATCTGCGGAGGAGAGATACTGCATTTCCTTGTCTCCCGTCAGCAGGGCTCCCAGGGTAACGGTTCCCCCGTCTGAGGCATCGGCCTCTGCGCCGCTATCCGCGCCGAAGGCGAGGCTCATGCCGTTTTTCATTCCGGTGGCGTATACGGCATGGGCATCATGCCCTTCTGCCACCAGCCCCTCACAGCCGCTTATAATGGCTTCACCCGTCTGCAGGCGCGAGCCTCCGTACAGGTAGACCTTGCTGGCGTATGCGCCGCTCTGGTCCACATAGTAGTAAAGGGTGCCGCGGTTGATGAGGGTTGCGCCGTCGTATATCTCCGTATGGTATACGGAGAGTGCTGATTCGGCATCCACGCTCACCGTGCTGTTGTCACCCATCAGCAGGTAGATTCCCTGGTAGAGGGAGCCGCCGGAGAGGTTCAGGTTCGCCTCGCTGCCGCCGCGGCCGAGCATGGCGTAGCGGATGTACATGGAGGCTTGGTCGTCCAGGTTGACAGTAGTGCGTGCGCCGCCCTCCTTTCCGGCGCCGATGAAGGCGTAGCTCGTGCTGTCGGCCACCAGGCTGGAGCCTTTCCCGCTGATGTTGATTTCACTGTCCTGCCCATCGTAGTGGGAAACCATGAGGTACTGGTTGTTCAGGATGTTCATGGCGGCTCCGTTGGTGATGTTCACCACGGCCTTGGTGCCGTAGCTGCCGCCAATCCACACGTTGTCGGAATTGCCGCGTGTGCCTGTGTTCACGGCGGAACCTGCACCGTCGATGTTCAACGTGGTGTTGTACACATAGAACCCGGTGCCGGAATTCAGCTCTGAACCGCTGAGCACATTCACCGTGGCTGTGCTCAGGCGGGAGCCTGCGGGGGTGGTGGTAGGATTCCGGAACCCGGCAGCCCCGGTTGCATCCCGGTAGTATGTATTGCCCTGCCCAATGGTATCAGCAGAAGCAGGATCCGTGTCCACATAGGCATAGGAGCCGCCGCCATGGGGATTGGCGTTCCAAGCGGGGTCCTCTGCATCGGGCATCGGCAGGTTGGAGCTGCCGCCCGTGAAGATGGTCTGCACGGTGGAGAAGGAGGAGCCGTTCTTTAGCGTCAGGGTGCCGTCTCCGTCAATGGCTCCTATGGAAACGGAACTGCTGTATGAGACTGCCGGCGGCTGGGGCTGGGAGTAGCTGGCGTGGTCCAGCACCAGCTCTGCATTCACTCCGCTCACGGAAAGGTTGTTGCCATCGCTCTTCGGCGTATTGGTAACGGTGGCATTGCGGAAGACCATGGTGCCCTCCCGCACCAGGAGCGGTGTTTTCATCTCCAGGTCCCGGTCAATAATCAGCGTGCCTTGGCCGTCCTTTACAATGGCAGACCTCTTGGAGTAGTTTTTGGTGAACTGCTGCGCCTGCTCCATCACATCCGCCACGGAGCTGCTTTCCGCAGTGGTGCAACTGCTGTAGTTTTCTGCCGTCAGGGTGGTATCCGGGCGGGCCGTGTCCCCGGCCTGCACCGTTATGATGGACTGGGGCACAAAGACATCGTCTGCCGCGCATGTCAGGGAAAGGATGGCGCTAAGGAAAAGAGTTTTCTTCATATTGATAATGGAAATCCGGTGTATGGAAAAGTATGGTGGCCCCTGTTTTTGACAGTTGGCGGCCATCTTTAATCCGCGCTGACAGAGGGTAGGT
>JAUNQN010000034.1 GCA_030536145.1 Akkermansia sp. | reverse complement strand
CTTTTTTCAAAAACAGAGTGTGAGATATGCAGCCGATTAGCGACACGTTATGCGTTTAGGTCAATAAAATTAAAATCAGCGATGAGCTTATTTTAATTTTAACCGCCGAGTAACTGATGCGCTGGTTTGCCCAGACATCAGAAGCGGGCCTCACCCCACCGAACGGTGGGGTGACTGGACCCGTAGCCAAGGGCTGTCCGGCTCCCCTACGATACGCCAAGACGTGCCGCACCCGGTGAAACGGGGAATAATTAAAAAATGGCATACTTTGTGCTTGCCAGCCCGCCATTGGGCGGTATGATAGGGACAGGGCAGAGTGCCGCGGGGATATGACGGAAACCGCCGGCCGCCTGCCTGCACCAAACCGCCGCTGCGGCCTGTGCTGTATGGAAAAGGCAGGCCGGCAGGGCATATACCAGGAACACAACATGGCAGAACACCACACGCAAGGGCGGGACGGCCAAGGAAGCCGCCGCCGCAAGAACCGCAAGAGCTATGGTTCCCGCCACCGCATGCCGCGCCCGGAGCAGCCGGAGAAGAAGAAGGAATCCCTCGTCCAGAAGGTCCTGAAGTTCTTCGGTTTCGGCAAGAAGGACGGCAAGGACGGGGACAAGAAGAAGGAAGGCAAGCCCACCCCGCCCCAGAAGGTGCGGGTGGCCAAGACCAACAACAAGGGCGGCAACCCCGCGGCCAAGAAAGACAGGCCGCGCCGTGAACGCCCCCAGAACAACCAGCCGCTCCGCAATGCGCGCCTGTACGTCGGCAACCTCTCCTATGAGGCTACCGAATCTGAAATCGAGGACCTGTTCAAGGGCTTCGGCAACGTGCGCAGCGTGGAAATCATCTACAACACCCACACCTACAAGAGCAAGGGCTACGGGTTTGTGGAAATGCAGCGCATGGACGACGCCCAGCGTGCCGTGGATGTGCTGCACGGCCAGCCCTTCATGGGCCGGGAGCTGATGGTGCGCGCCGCCAACGAGCGCACCACGAACGACACGGAGAAGCAGCAGAAGCCCGATGCCGCCAAGAAGGCGGAGGAAGCACCCGCCGCAGAGGCCCCCGCAGAGGAGCCGGCCCCCGCGCCGGAGCAGCCTGCGGAGGCGCCCGAAGGGCAGCAGTAACCCCCCGCCGCACAACCAATCTCCGCGGGCGTGACCGTGCCACGCATGGCCACGCCCGCGCTTTTTCACCACCATTGCACACACCCCGGCCCGCGGGGCTTTTCCCGCCCCGCCCTGCCGCACCTTTCCCTTTCCCATGTACATTCAGGACCAGCTTCAGGAGATACGCGCCGCCATAGCCGCTGCGGAGCAGCGCGCGGGGCGCCCTGCCGGCAGCGTGCAGCTGCTGGCGGTCAGCAAGACCTTCCCCGTGCAGGATATCATGCACGCCTACCATGACGGCCAGCGGGACTTTGGCGAGAACCGCCTGCAGGAGGCCATGGAGAAAATGCCCGCCATGCCGGCGGACTGCACCTGGCACCTCATCGGCCCGCTGCAGCGCAACAAGGTGCGCAAGGCCCTGGAGCAGGGGTTTGCCCTCATCGAGGCCGTGGATTCCCTGCGCCTGGCGGAAACCGTTTCCCGCATAGCCGGGGAGCTGGGCGTGACCGCCCGCATCCTGCTGGAGGTGAACGTGGACGGTGAGCAAAGCAAGCACGGATTCACCCCGGAAGGCATTTTCACCGACTGGGATACCCTGACCGCCCTGCCCCACCTGGACATCCGCGGGCTGATGTGCATACCCGCCCCCACGGAGGACCCGGAGGGCGCACGCCCCGCCTTCCGCGCCCTGCGCACCCTGGCCGGGCGGCTGCGTGAGCGCGGCCCCCTGCCCCTGCCGGAGCTCTCCATGGGCATGAGCCATGATTTCCCCGTGGCCGTGGAGGAGGGTGCCACCATCGTCCGCGTGGGCTCCGCCATCTTCGGCCGCCGCGCCTACCCCAACCAGCAGTAAGACAGACTATTTTCACCCATTATGGCAGATTCAACACCAATCCTGCGCGTCAGCAACCTCGTCCGCCACTTTGGTGCGGTACGGGCTGTGGACGGCGTATCCTTTGAGCTGTACCCCGGGCAATCCGTGGGGCTCATCGGCGCAAACGGCGCCGGCAAGACCACCATCATGCGCATGCTCATCACCCTGGACACCCCGGACAGCGGTGAAATCAACTACCGCGGCACGGATGCCGTGGCCGCGCCGGACCGCGTGCGCGGCGAGCTGGGGTGGATGCCGGACGGCTTTACCCCCGCCCCGCACACCACCGTGCGGGAATTCATCGACTTCTACGCGCGCGCCTACGGCCTGGCCGGCAAGAAGCGCGAGGAGGAGGTGGCGCGCGTGCTGGAGTTCTGCCACATCACGGAGCTCTCCGACCGCCGCATCAACACCCTCTCCAAGGGGCAGACGCAGAAGATAGCCCTGGCACGCATGCTGATAGGGAACCCGCAGCTGCTGGTGATGGACGAGCCGGCCGCCGGCCTGGACCCGCAGGCCCGCATAGAGCTCAAGCAGCTGGTGAACGACCTGCGGCAGCAGGGCAAGACCCTGCTTATCAGCTCCCACATTCTCACGGAGCTGGCGGAAATGTGTGATTCCATGATATTCATGGACCGCGGCAAGATTATCAGCCAGGGCACGCAGGCAGAGCTGGCCCGGCAGAAGGATGCCCTGTACGTGCAAGTGCGCACCGCCGGACCCGCCGCCGCACTAGCCGCCACCCTGCGCGCCCGGGATACCTGGCAGGATGTGCAAGAGCAGGCAGAAAACACCGTTTGTGCCGCTTTCACCATAAACGGCGACGAGGCCCTGGCCCTGGAGCTCCGCCGCCTTTCCGCCGAATTCCTGATCACGGACTTCCACCGCCGGGAGCTGAACCTGGAGGAAACCTTTGTCAACGTACTCAAGCAGCGCCATGAATAAATACCTGTCAGACTTCATACCCGCCGTCATCGTAAAAGACTGGCGCCAGGCCTACCACGCCATCACCTACATGTGCGTGATGCTGCTCTCCGTGGCGGGCGTGTGGCTTATCCAGGCCAACTACCTGGACGAGCCCGGCGACGCCACCAAGTACATCTACGGCCTGGTGGGCTTCATCCTGCTGGGCTGGGTGCCTTTCCGCGCGTACTCCGCCGTGCGGGGAGACACCATGGTGAAAGGCACCAATTTCCTGATGCTCACGCCGCTCACCGCGCGGCAGATCGTGTACTCCGTATGGGTGTCGAACGTGCTGCAGAGCGTGCTGTTTGCCGCGCTGTGCGCCCCCATCATCCTGTGGCGGCAGCATGACCTGGGCGTGGGGGAGGACGACGCCACCATCCTGCTCACGCTGCTGGCGCTGGGCGCGGTGTTCACGGCGGTGTTCATGCTGGCCTCCCGCCTGCATGTCATCCTGCGCATCGTGTTCCTGTTCTTCTGCGTGGTCACGCTCATCCAGTTCCTGGTCATGATTTTGCCGGGCATGCTGCTGAACATGCTGGGCAAGACGGACATTGCCGCAGAGCAGTGGTGCGTCATCACCGTGGTGGCAGCCGCCATCATAGCGCTGGGGGTGGAAATCTCCCGCCGCTACTATGCGCCTTCCTCCGTGAACTGCTCCCTGGTGCCGCGCCTGCTCATGCTGGCCCCGCCGGCTGCCGCAGCCGCCCTGCAGTGGCACGGGAACACCAGCATCCTGCTCTGGGGGCAGGGCGTGGACCTGGTGAACTTTGCCTGCAAGACCGCCACCCTGGCCGCCGTGCTGGAGTGCATGCTGCCCGCGGAGCGCAAGCCCGTGCATGACAAGCTGGCCCCCCTGCCCCTCCTGCGCATGGTGCAGGTGCCCGGCATAGGCGGTGCCGCCATCTGGTTCACGCTCGTCACCCTGCTTGCCACCGCCCTCGGCACCTGGCACGGCCTTTCCGCCGGGGCGGCACTCACGCATGCGGACCTGGAGCAGGCCGCCGCCACCGGCCTGGGGGACCTGTACACCTCCCTGCTCCCGCTGGTCATCATGGCCTGGCTCTGCAAGCCGCTCTCAGACATGCGCCCCGTGGCCTACCTGGTCTCCCGCGCCGTGTTCGCCATCCTCTCCGTCATCCCCTTCATCAGCCACGCCGCCTGGAGCACCGTCATCCCCGGCACGGATGCCGCAGAGCCCTGGCAACTGGCCACCCGCGCCGCCCTCTGCGCCCTGCTGCTGGGCATCCTGCTCTGGAAAGGCCGCGCCAGGAAGATTTAACCCGGAGTGCGCGGACACTCCACCCCAAGGGAGCGCCCCCGGCATGCCGCCGGGGGCGTTTCTGCTTGCCACGGCAATTTTGTGGAATTCTACTCCTTGCCGCTTTACTTCACGCCGGAGGATGCGTAGAATGGTGGCATGAAGATTATCCACACCTCAGACTGGCACCTGGGCAACCGCCTGATGGACCACAGCCGCATGGAGGAATTCAAGCAGTTCCTGGAATTCATGCTCCACACCCTGGAGCAGGAGAAGCCGGACGCCCTGCTGGTGAGCGGCGATATTTTCGACAACACCACCCCTTCCGAGGGCGTGCGCGAGATGTACTGCGATTTCCTGAGCCGCGCGCACGGGGCGGGCTGCGGGCAGGTCGTCATTACCGCAGGGAACCATGACGGCGTGACCCAGCTGGGGGTGGAGCGCCCGCTGCTCAAGCGCCACCACTGCCACCTGGTCACCAGCCTGCGGCAGGAGAACGCCGCTGACTGCCTGGTGGAGCTGAAGGACGCCGCCGGCACCCCGCAGGCACTGGTGTGCGCCGTGCCTTTCCTGCGCGTGGCAGAGGTATCCCTGCGGGCGGATGCGGATGACGAGGCGGGGCGCAGCACGTCCTACGTGCGCGGCGTGGCCGCCGTGTATGCCCGCGTGGCCGAGCTGGCCGCAGAGTGGAAGGCAGCGCACCCGCAGTGCCCCGTGCTGGCCATGGGCCACCTGCTCCTGGGCGGGGCGGAGACCACCCCCTCCACCCGCAACCTGACCATCGGCAACGTGGAGGCCGTGGGGCGGGATGTCTTCTCCCCGGTGTTCGATTACGTGGCGCTGGGCCACATCCACCGCGGATACGGGGACGACCGCATACGCTACTGCGGCAGCCCGCTGCCCATGGGCATGGACGAGGCCGCAGCCCCCCACCGCCTGCTGGTGTGGGAGGACGGCGCGGTGCGGGAGCTGCCCGTGCCGGACTTCACCCTGTTCCGCAGCGTAAGCTGCCGCGGCAAGGAGGAGCTGGGTAAGACGCTGGACGGACTTGCCGCAGAGGCGGAGCGCACGGGCAAGCCCGTGTGGCTGCAGCTTGAATATACCGGCGGAGACAGGACCCTGCAGGAGGTAAGGGACACCGCAGCCCGGCGGGAGAAGCACATACCCGTCTGCCTAGCCAGGAAAACCGGCACCCACGCCACGGCCGCCGCCCTGATGGGGCGGCAGGAATCCCTGCACCAGCTCGGCCCGCAGGAGGTATTCAACACCAGGCTGGACGAGTATACCCAAGAGCACAGCATGACGGACGCAGACCGCCGGGAGGTCGCCAAGTGCTTCAGCACCATCCTTTCCACCGTTCTTTCCAACAAACACTGATATTTTCCCCCTATGAAAATCGAAAAACTCGAGTTCGAGAACATCAACTCCCTGAAGGGACACTACACCATCGACTTCACCCACCCGGAGCTGGCGGGAGACGGCATCTTTGTCATCACCGGCCCCACCGGCGCGGGCAAGACCACGCTGCTGGATGCCATCAGCTTTGCCCTGTATGCGGAAACCCCGCGCCAGGACGGCGTATCCAAGACCTGCAACGAGCTGATGAGCCGCGGGACGGATTCCTGCATGGCCAGCGTCACCTTCTCCCACGGCGGCAAGCGGTACACCGTGACCACCAGCCAGCAGCGCACACGCCGCGGCAGCAGGGACCCGTTTGCCAACTGCAAGCGCACGTTCGAGGAGCACGATGAGGCCGACCGGGCAGCGACCACCGCCAACCAGCTGCGCGACGTGGCTAGGAAGGTACAGGACTGCACCGGGCTGGACTTTGCCAATTTCAAGCGCTGCATGATGCTGGCGCAGGGGGAGTTTGCCTCCTTCATGAAAGCGGGTGAAAAAGACCGCGCAGAGGTGCTCACCACCATCACCGGAACGGAAATCTATGAGCAGATAGGCCAGGAGCTCCACAATGTGTGGGATGCCAAAAAGCGTGAGCTGGACAGCATGACCCCGGAGCCCACCCTGCCGCAAGAGGAACGCCTGGCGCTGGAGGAAAGCCGCAAGGAGCTGGACACCCGGCGGCAGCGCACCAGCGCCCTCCTGCAGGAGCTGAGGGACCTCGTCACCTGGCTGGACGACTGCACCCGCACCGCCCGAGGACTGCAGCAGGCCACCGCAGAGCAGGCCAAGGCCGCGGCAGAGCTGGCGGCTTTCCGCGCGGATGGCAGCCAGGCACGCCTGGATTCCGCCACCCGCGCCACCGGGGCGCGCCCTGCCCACACGGCCCTGGTGCTCAAGCGCCAGGAATCGGCCGCCGCAGAACACCTCATACGGCAGGAGCAGGAGAACCTGCGGGAACTGGAGCCCGCACGCAAGGAGGCGGAGGAGCTCCTGACTGCCGCCAAGAACAGGCAGGAGACGGAAACACCCGCCCTGGAGCAGCTGCTGGAGCGCATCGACACCGAGCTGCGACCGCTCGAGCAGCAGATTTCCGTGGCCACCCGCGCGGCGGAAGATACCCGCCGCCTGGCCAACGATGCCGCTACCCAGGCCGCCGCCACCCGGTGTGCCGCCGTGAGTGCCGGAAACAAGCACAAGGCGGCAGAACGCACCTTGGCAGAGGCCAAGACCCGCCTGGCAGCCGCCACGGCAGATGCAGAGCTTGGCTCCCACCTGGCGGCTGTAAAGTTGTGTCTGGAGAACTGGCAACACGTGGACACCAAGGGAGCGGAGCTGCCCCCCACGCAGGCCATACGGGACCGCGTGGCGGAGCTGCACAGCCTGCGGGAAACCCTGCTGGGCGGCAACACCCCGGAGCACCTGCACAAACTGGCCGCCGCATGGGATTTCTACCAGGAGCACTCTGAAGACCTGGCCCGGGCGGAACAGGCGGAGCAGGCCGCCAAGGCCGCGCTGGAGACGCTGAAGCAGAAGGAGCTGCCGGATGTGGATGCCGCCCAGGAGACTGCCGACAAGCGCGGGCTCATCTGCACCACCATCCGCATGCGCGCCAATATCCAAACCCAGCTGGATGCCCTGTACAAGGATTTTGCAGAGGGGAGGCTGGACTGCTGCCCCTGCTGCGGCGCCACCACCCCGGGCAAGTGCCGCCCCACCCACGTGGACGAGGAGCTGGCCGCCGCAGAGAAGGCATGGAAGGAGGCCAGGGCGGAACTGGCAAAGGCCAAGAAGCTGCGCGACTCCCACGCCGATGCACTGGAGACCGCCCGCCAGGGCCGGGAGGCCGCCTCTGCCGCCTTGGCCAAACTGCGCACGGAGTTTGCCCTGCACACCGCCGTGCTGGGTGAAGCTACCGCCGCCAAGGACCCCGCCAAGGAAGCCGCAAAGGCCCACAAGGCCATCGCCAGGCTGGAAGAGCTGGACAAGGACTCCGGCATCCTGGAAAAGGTGCTGCCCGCCGCAGAGAAGCGCGATGAGCTGCACTCCGTGCTCCGCGGCTTCTGCCGGGAGCTGCCCCAGTCCCTGCCCGCCGCACGCACCCTGGCAAAGGACCTGGAGCGCCGCGCCAAGGCATACGAGACCGCCGCCAAGGCCGTGACCGATGGGGAAACCGCCCTGGCCGCACTCCAGGCCACCGCCACGGAAAAAGAGACCGCCGCCAAGGCCGCCGCTGACGAGGCCGGCAAGAAGGAGACCGCCGCCAAGAGGGATGCCGAAACCCTGGCCTCACTCACCGAATCCCTGAGGAATACCTGGGGCACGGAATCCGCAGACACCCGCACCAGGGCCACCCGCAGCAAGATTTCCATGCTGGAAACCGCCTGCACCAAGGCCAAGGACGCCCTGACCCAGGCGGACCAGAAGGTGCGGGAGCACAAGGCCATGCTCCAGACCGCGCAGGACCGCCACCGCACCGGCAAGGAGGCGCTGGCCGCCGCAGAAAGAGACTTTGCCGCAGCCTTGGAGAAAGCAGGCTTTGCAGACGAGACGGCCTACCTGGAAGCGGAGGGGCACATCCGGGAACACGCGCAGCTGCAGGACCGGCTCCGCGACCTGGAACAGGCCGCCGTGGCCGCCAAGAAGACGGTGGAGGAACGTACCGCCCAACTGACAGAGCTCCGCAGCCGGCACGAGTGCAGCGACTCCCGCGAAGAATTGCTGGAGAAGCACCGGGATGCCGCCGCAGAGGACGCCGCCGCAGGACACGCCCTGGTGGAGGTGCTCGCACGCCTCAAGCAGGACGACGACACCCTGGCGCGCAATGCGGACCTGCTGGCACGCCGCGCAGCATGTGAGCAGGATTTCCGCTACTGGGACCTCCTGCATGAGGTACTGGGCGGCAGCAAGGAGGGTTTCAAGCGCTATGCCCAGCAAATCACCTTCCAGAACCTACTCATCTGCGCCAACGAGCGCCTGCACCTGCTCACGGACCGCTACTCCCTGCTCCAGACCCCGGACGGCAAGCTGGGCCTGCTGGTGGTGGACCACTGGCAGGACGAGGAAAAGCCCCGCGCCGCCTCCAACCTCTCCGGCGGTGAGAGCTTCATCGTGAGCCTGGCGCTGGCCCTGGGCCTGGCCCAGATGGCCGGCAGCGAGACGCAGCTGGACACCCTGTTCCTGGACGAAGGATTCGGCACGCTGGACGGCGACCAGCTGGAGAAGGTGCTGGACTCCCTGGAGCGCCTGCGCGCAGGCGGCAAGCTCATCGGCCTCATCACCCATGTGGACCAGCTCAAGGAACGCATCACCTGCAACCTCTCCATCTGCCCGGGCGGAACCTCCGGATTCTCCACCATAGATTCCCACCCCGCAGTCACCCGCGGAACGGAAGTCACAAAAAGGGCTTGACCCGCAGCGCATACGCTGGCATAATCGCTTCGCCGTCGGGGCTCCCCGGAGGCATGGCTGGAAAACCCCGTCAGGACCGAGAGGTAGCAGCGGTATTCAGTCCATGCTTGTCGGGGGCGGCTCCGGCGGCATTTCTTTTACCTATTGCCCCCTGCCCCGCGCACCTGCAAAAAAAAGACACCCGGGAAAGGCAGCGCCAATCCCGGGTGCGGTATGTATAAAACCTGTTTCAGGCAGAATCAAGCCTTGCGGGCCTTGCCGGGCTTGCCGGCGGGCTTCTTCTTGGCGCTGGCCGTCTTGGCCTTGTCTGCACCGGCACCGGCCTTGCAAATGCTCTGCCAGTTCATCACCTCGCCGCCGTGGCCGTTCTTCAGCACCTTGCCGGTCTTGGTCACAAAGATGGCGTTCGGAATACCGTTCGGGGCGGTGTAGCCGGGCAGGGTGGCACCACCGGCCTTGGAAACGCAGGGGAACTTGGCACCGTACTTGTCCATGAAACCGCGGGCAGCCTCCTTGGTGGAATCGGCGCTCACCAGGATAAGCTCCACCTTGGAGCCCATCTTCTTGTACTGCTCCACCACATGGGGCATCTCTGCGTTGCAGGGGCCGCACCAGGAGGCGGAGGAAAGGTAGATGTAGTAGTCTGCCTTGGCGGAGGGCTTGGTATCGCTCCAGATCTGGTCGTCTGTCAGCTTCTTGATGGCGGCGCCCACGGCACCCTTGGCGGACTTGTCAGCCGCGGCGGCAGGCTTCTTGGTGGCATTGGCCGTATCTGCGGCAGGGGCCTGCACCAGCATGGGCAGCAGGGCAACGAGGGCGATAAGTGCTTTCTTCATGATTAGGGGGGGAGATGATTTTGTCTCTCTGGCAAAAGGAACGCGCTTTCCCGCCAAATTCCACAGCTTTTCCGCATTTCCCCGCTCCGCCCCCGAAAAAAAGCCCCTGCGGCGGGAGCCGCAGGGGCGGGGATTTGGTGGAAGGGGGGTGGCGCGGGGGTTATTCCTGCTCGCCCTCCAGGATGGCATCCAGCTCTGCCACCACGGCGGAATCACCGCCGTCATGGGCGGAGAGCGCCACGAAGCGGAGGAACTTGGCCGATGCCGGGGTGAAGAAGAGGGCCTGCTGCTGCTCCGCGTTGTCGGAGAAGGAGCCGCGGGCCACGGGCTCGCCCCAGTCGGTGCCGTTGTTGCTCACGTATACCTCGTAATCCTTCACGCGGCCCTTCTTGCCCTTGCCGCCGGTGTAGCGGATACCCTTGAGCTTGCGGTCGCCGCCGAGGTCCAGGCGGAGCTCATGGGGGAAGCTGGCCACGGTGACGCCCACGGTGGTGTGCCACACGGTGTCGGGGTTGCCGTCCAGCACGTTGCGTGCGGCGCCGCCCTCTGCCATCTCAGAGCTGGCGTAGGTGATGGCGTAGAAGGCGTGGGGCGGGTATTCGCCCTCCACATGGGTGATGATGGGCACCAGCTCCGCGATGGCGGCGTAGGGCTCACCCTTCACCATGGGCTCCAGGCAGACCATCTTCACGTAGCGGGCCTTCCGCAGGTCGCTGAGCAGCACGCGCTGCTCGTTGTCGCTGTCCTCCATCTCCAGCTCGCAGGCGGGGGCGCTGCCCCAGTCCTTGCCGTCGTTGGAGAGGTAGAAGGCAATCTTGCGCACGCGGGAGGAGGCACGGCCCTGGCGGGGGGTGACGGCGAAACCGCGGAGCTCCGAGGTCATGCCCAGGTCCACCACCACGTTGTGCGGATACTGGGCCACGGGCTCATGCCAGTAGGAGTGCCAGATGGTGTCTCGGCGGCCGTCGATGATGTTCCAGGGGGATTCTGCGGCGCCGGTGCTGCTGGAGCAGGAGACGATGCGCATGAGGTTGTCCGGTTTCCAGGCGGGGAGGTGCTGGACGACTCGCACGGCCTCCAGGCTGCCGGGGCTGGTGGCCATGGCGATGATGTTGCCCTCCTCACGCTGGAGGAAGGGGCCGGTGTACTCCTTGGTGGAGCCGTCCGGCAGGGTGATGTGTATCTTGGCATCACGGGAGCCGCAGGCGGCGTGTACATAGCCCATGCTGTCACGGCTCAGGGTGACGGCGCCGGTGAGCGGCAGCACCTCACGGCCCATCACGGCCACATCCTGCCCCGGGATGACGGGGCGCAGGGAGAAGACGAAGGTGGTGGGCTTGGAGAGGGGGATGTCACGGTCTATGGGGCGGGGGCCGCAGGCGGCGCCGCCCAGGCCCAGGGTCACGGCATCCACGTTCAGCACGGTGGCGCGGGCGCGCTCCACCTCCTCCGGGTGGGGGGCGGAGAAGATAGCCTGTGCGGTGCACGGCAGGGCGGAGAAGTTGAGCTTCTCATCCGCGCTGGCGGCCACCATCAGGCCCACGCCGGCATCATCCGTCACAGAGACCCACTTGGTATCCATGCGGTTGCCCATCTCCATGGGGAAGGGGTAGCGCTCCAGCATGTTCTCCACGGAGCGGTCCCAGATACCCACGGCGGCGCCGTCCTTGCGGTCCGGGTAGTTCTCACCGGGGCCGCGGCCGTACCACTTCACGTGGTTGTAGCGCTCCGGCAGCATGAGCTGGTAGCCCAGCTTGGGCAGCACCACGTTCTCCACGCTGGGGACAATGCCGGCCTGCACGCTGATGTAGCCGTTCGGCATGATGGTGTACACCAGCTGGGTGACGAACTTGAAGTCACGCTCCATGATGGGGCCCTCGTCCTTCACGTCGAACTTGCCGTTGTCGTAGTCGCGGCTGTCCAGGCTCTCCTTGCGGATACCCTGGCTGGTCACATCACAGGAGATGCGGACCATGCCGCCCTGCAGGCGCTCCACGAACAGGGGGGTGGCGGTGTGGGTCATGTTGCGGAAACCGTTGGAGAGCCACTGGTTCATGGCCCACTTGTCGTTGGCCAGCGGGGCGCGGAAGGCGTTCAGCATGAGCGTGGGTTTCTCACCCAGGATCTGGTGGCCGTTCGCGATGAAGTCACGCAGGCCGCCGGTGGCCTTGTCCACGGAGACGGAGAAGTTCTTGCCGATGACGAGCACGCGGCTGTTCTCGTTGCGCACGTCCACCTTGGCATCCTTGTCGATGCCGATGAGGCGTGCGGAGGAGGAGAACTTGGTAAGGTCCTCCGGCAGGAGGAGCTGCTCCGTGGCCACCACGTAGCCCTTCTTGGCCCAGGCGGTGTTCTCACGCAGTTTCAGGTTCACGGTCAGGAAATAGCGGCTGTCCGGGGAGAATCCCTCCGGCTGCAGGTCCTGCACGGGGATTTCCACCTTGCCGGACTGCAGCGGGGCTATATCCGCGGTAAAGGTGCCGCGGGCCACGGTTTCCGTGCCCTCCTTGGTGAGCACCCATTCCGCATCGAACTCGTCCGTGTTGGTGAAGCAGTTCTTGTTGCGGATATTCACGGTGAGCGTGTTGCCCACGGCGTTCACGCCGCCCAGGGAGAATTCCACGTTCTGCTGCACCTTGCGGATTTCATCGTACAGCGGGGTGGTGGTGCGGTCGGAGTAGATGACGCCCTTGATGCAGAAGATACCGTCGTGCGGGTATTCGCCGTGGTCTCCGCCGTAGCTCTGGCGCACCACCTTGGTGCCGTCTGCCAGGGTAACCTCCTGGTCATAGCTCTGGTGGATCCACTCCCAGATGCCGCCGCCGATGATGGAGTCGCTGGAGTCGATGGCCTCCCAGTAGTCCTTCAGGTTGCCCATGGAGTTGCAGAGGATGTGGGCGTACTCTGAGATGTACCAGGGTTTCTGCAGCTTGCGGCTGGCAATCTCACGGGTCCAGTTCACGCTGGGGTACTGGTTGGAGTGCAGGTCCGCCAGGTCGTTGTTGCGCTCATACTGGGTCACGCGGGAGGTATCGCGGCTCTTGATCCAGTCCCGCACGGCGGCAAAGTTGTCGCCGGGGCCGGCCTCGTTGCCGTAGGACCAAATGACCACGCAGGGATGGTTCTTGCTCTGCTCCACCATGTTGCGGTTGCGCCACACGTGCTGGGCGCGCCACTCCTTGGGGTGGGAGAGGGAGTCCTCTCCGTAGTAGTAGCCGTGGGACTCGATGTTGGCCTCGTCGCACACGTAGATGCCCAGCTCGTCGCACATCTCATAGAAGAAGTCCGGCTGGGGATAGTGGGAGTTGCGGATGTGGTTGATGTTGCCGCGCTTCATGAGCTCCAGCTCCTGGCGGCACTCCTCGCGGGTCACGGCGTGGCCGTTGGCGTGCTGGCTCTCATGGCGGTTCACGCCCTTGAGCTTCACGGGCATGCCGTTCACCAGGAACCGGCCGTCCGTAAGCTCCACCTTGCGGAATCCCACCTTGCGGGATATCGTCTGCGTAACCGCGCCACTGCCGTCCTTCAGCGTGAGCAGCAGGGTGTACAGGTTGGGCTTCTCCGCGCTCCACAGCGCGGGGTTGGCCACATCGGCAGTCATGGTGAAATCGGCCTCGCCGCCGTCGGCAGCCTCCACGCGGCCGGATTCCAGCCTGGCCACGGTCTTGCCGGCGGCATCCACCAGCTCGCCGTCCACAAAGGCGGCCACGCGCTTGCCGCTGCGGTTGGCCACGTTCATCTCCACGCGCAGCTTGCTCTTGGTGAAATCCGTCTCACTGCCCTCTTGGGCAAAATCCGTGTGGATAAAGAAGTCACGGATAAAGGTGCGCGGGGTGGTGTACAGGTACACATCACGGAAGATGCCGGAGAGGCGCCACATGTCCTGGCACTCCAGGTAGGTGCCGTCGCTGTAGCGGTACACCTCTGCCGCTATCACATTTTTGCCCGGTTTCACATACTTGGTGATGTCAAACACGGCGGCGGTGCGGCTGTCCTTGGAGAAGCCCACCTTCTCACCGTTCACGTACAGGTAGAAGAAGGAGTCCACGCCGTCGAAACGGATGAACACCTCCTGCCCTGCCCAGTCTGCCGGCAGCTCTATATCCTTGCGGTAGGAGCCCACGGCGTTCGGCTCGCTCTGCGGCGTGGTGAACCGCTTCTCGTCACCGTTGCGCGGGGCGGTCATCACGCGCGGCCAGTCGCGGATGCAGGTGTAGCGCTGGTTGCTGTAGATGGGCGTGCCGTAGCCGCGCATCTGCCAGTTGCTCGGCACGTCTATATCCTTCCAGCCGCTCACGTCCGTTTCCGGCTTGAAGAAATCCAGCGGGCGCTGATCCGGGCTGGGTACCCAGTTGAACTTCCAGTTCCCGTTCAGCGGGAGTACCAGTGAGGAATCCCCGCGGTGCCCCTTCAGGGCCTCCCCGCGGTTGGCAAACGGAACAAAGAACGCGCGGGAATCCTCTCTCCCCTGGAATAGGTTCTGCGGATTCTCCCAATCCGGGTGCGGCTCATAGCCCCCCGTTTCCTGTCCTGTTGCTGTGGCTCCTATCATCGCTATCATGGCGGTAATGTTCTTTAGCCAGTTCATACGGCCCGGATATTACAGGATTCCTAACCGTATTTCAAGGAAAAAGCCCGTTCACACCTCCGCAGGGCATTTTCCGCACCACGGCAGCCCGGGAGAAGTGTCCGCCCGCCTGTGCCGCCATGCTTGAATAAGGGGAACAGGAATCCGCCGCCAAGGGGCAGGAAAGGCGGAGCTAGGATTGAAACAGCCATAACGTACTTATGTTCAGCTGCGGAGATGTATCCAAAAATTTTGGATACATCTCCCGGCCCGGCCCCTGGCAAGGAATTGCGGCGGGCGCATTTTTCCGCGCGCATGCGTCATAATGGCTTGACCGCGGGGGGCGGCTCTGGTAGTCTGTTCCAGATTCATGCGCACCATGACCAAAAAGTTCTTATACGTGGCAGGCGCCGCCCTGCTCCTGAGCCAGTGCAACACGCTGAAATCCGATTGCCAGGCCCTGCAGGAGAGAGAGGCCCAGATAGCCAAGGAACAGCCCGGGGACTACTACATAGGCCGCCGGTACTATATCCCGTACACGCGCATGTGGGGCTACCTGCGCCGCCCGGGTGAAAGCTGGCGCACCGCCAAGCTGGTGATGATGGACGAGAGCAAGCTGCACCAGCCGGACCGCGGCCCGGAACCCCCGCTGAAAAACGCCGTGTTCGGCACGGACAACAACGTGGAATATGCCATTACAGGCACTTTCACCGGGGAAAAGGCATACGAGCCCAGCACCAACCAGGTACTGCCGCTGTTCCGCGCCACCTCCTACAAGGAGCTGGACCGCAAGCCGGGGTTCCTGTTCATCCCCTCTGAAAAGCGCAGCGACGACTACATGACCCTGCTGCCCGGCATTATGCCGGAACCGGGCGCCTGCCAGAAGGCGCTTTCCCGCTGACCCCCTTCCCTAAACAACCCTATATCCCAGATACAAGTACATGGCAAAATCCAAAATCCTAGTAGGCCTGGAAATCGGTTCCACCAAAACGTGCATGGTGGTCGGTGAAATACGCCCTGACGCCACGGCCACCATCATCGGTGCCGGAGAGGTGCTGAGCGCCGGCGTGAGAAAAGGTGAGATTGCAGACCAGAACATGGCCCGCCAGTGCGTGCGCGATGCCTGGCAGCTGGCCCAGGACCACGCCAACGTGGACATCCTGAACGTCTTCCTCTCCGTGACAGGGGAACACATCCAGAGCATGAACAACATAGGCTCCTACCGCCTGCCGGACGACGAGGACATCATCGACGAGGAGCACATGGCCTACGCCCGCGAGAAATCCGAGAAGATTGAACTGGCCCCCGACCGCTTTGTCATCAACACGGAAACCGGCGGCTACTCCATAGACGGCGGAGAGCCCACGCGCCACCCCGCCGGGCTTTCCGGCCGCACGCTGGATATCAACAGCCACATCATCCACGGCGTACTCAGCCGCGTGAAAAACTCCCTGCTCTGCGTACACAATATCCCGCTGGAGGTGGAGGAAATGGTCTTTGCCCCCCTGGCCACGGCCCAGATGGTGCTCACGCGCCAACAGAAGGAGACAGGCGCGCTGCTCATAGACATCGGCGGCGGCACCACGGACTACATCTGCTACCGCAATTCGGAGGTGGTGGCCTCCGGCTGCATTCCCTTCGGCGGCAACTCCATCAACAGCGACATCATCAAGATGCTCAACCAGCGCGTCTCCAAGGAGGCGGCGGAATACCTGAAATGCACGGAGGGCGACGCCTTCGGCGATGTGAACGACCGCTCCCTGGCCCAGTTCCGCAGCGACCTGGGCATGCATGAGGTGAACGTGGAGCGCGGCGTGCTCAACCGCATCATCCGCAACCGCCTGGCAGACACGCTGCTGCGCGTGCGGGACCGCATACCGGAGGAGCTGCTGCGGCAGGAGGGCATGCGCCTGTACCTTTCCGGCGGCACCAGCATGATGCGCGGCCTGGACGGCCTGGCCTACCACATCTTCCGCATTCCGGTGATGCAGCCGGAGCAGGTGGCCCCGGGGGAGGCCCACTACCTGAGCGATCCCCGCTACTGCACGGCCATCGGCCTCATCCGCTATGCCCAGCGCTTCGACGATGATGCCATGACCGCCGAAAACGCCAGCCTGCTCACCAAGTTCCTGAACATCTTCCGCAACCGCTAACCCCACCCATCCATGCTTCCCTACCAGAGCATTTCCCATAAAGAAGACAGCATCGCCATCGTCGGTCTCGGCGGCGCCGGTGTGAATATCCTGCACATCTTCGGCGGCTCCAGCGCAGAGAACGTGCACCTGTACGCACTCTCCCCGGACGAGCGTCTGGGGCGCGACTGCGGCAACGTGAACTTCATCCAGCTGGGCGAGGGCCAGAACCACGGCATGGGCACCGGCGGCGACCCCGAGCTGGGGCGCTCCGCCATATTCCACAGCCGCAAGCGCATAGAGCTCATCCTGGATGATATACGCGCACTGGTGCTGGTGGTGGGCCTGGGCGGCGGCACGGGTTCCGGCGCGGCCCCGCTGCTGGCGGAAATGGCCAAGAAGGCCGGCGTGTACCTGGTGACCGTGGCGGTCATGCCCTTCAGCTTTGAGGGCAAGCGCCGCCGCCAGCAGGCGGAGAAGGCTTTCCACGCAGTAGAGGAGCTCTCCGATATCACCCTCTGCTTTGAGAACGACTACATGGAATCCCTGTTTGCCGGGGAGCCGGGTGCCCAGGCGGTGTTTGAGAAGGCAAACGTGCTGCTGGCACAGGCCACGGCCACCGTACCCTGGCTTTCCAACTCCCCCGGTCTCATCAACCTGGGGCTGGACGAGCTGGCCGCCACCCTGGACGGGGAAAAGTCCCGCTGCATCTTCGGCATGGGCAAGGGCTACGGCCAGGACCGCGCCGCAGAGGCCGTGGAGCACCTGATGGAATCTCCCCTGGTGGCCTACCACAATTCCCTCTCCTGCGTGCGCAAGGTGCTGCTGCACATTGCCGGCGGCCAGGATATGCGCCTGCAGGAAATCACCGCCATCACCGCCGCCGTGCGTGAAAAGCTCTCCGGCGACAACGTGGAGATTTTCTTCGGCACAAGTGTGAAACCCGCCCTTGGAGAAGAAATCCGCATCACCCTGATTGCCTCCGTGAATGCGGATGAGATAGCCGCCGCCCCCGCCCTGCCCCCTGCGGCACAGGCACCCGTCCCTGCCCCGGAACCCGCCCCGAACCCCGCGGAGGAAGCAGCCCCCGCCCCGGAACCTGCCGGGGAGAAGGAGGAACCGGCAGCGCCGGCTCCCGCCCCGGAACCCGAGCCGGTGGCAGCGGCCCGCCCCGCAGTGCAACCCGTCCCCGCTCCCCCCGCAAAGGTGGAGCAGCCCACAGCAACCCCGGAGCCCACACCCGCTCCCCTGACTGCCGAGCCCATGGACTACCCCGTGGAGGAGGAGCCGCCCGTGGCACCGGCCCCCCGGCCGGAACCCTCCCCCGCAGCACCGCAGACCCGCGAGGGGATGCCGGAGGATTTCCTGCCGGACTTTGCGCCCAAAACCCAGCGCACGCTGGACCTGGACGGCCGCCCCCGCTCTGCCGCACGCAGCGGGCGGGAGGATGACAACGGCGAGCTGGACGACCGTATCAACAGCCTCTTCGACGATATCGACAGCGGCCGCACGGCTCCCCGCCCGCAGCCTGCCTCCGCCCCCCGGCGCCATAGCGCGGAGGACGAGATGGACAACCCCGCCCTGCGCTTCAACGACCTGCGGGACATGTTCCCGGAATAACGCCAAGCCCCCTTCCCCCGCGGCGCGCCCTGTGCGCGCCGCTTTTTTTACAGCCTACACACCATACCACACACCATGAACCAGGAACTCCTGACCCGCTGCAGCAATGCCGCCGGCCCCTCCGGATTCGAGGGCGGCATCCGCGCCATCATCCGTGAGGAACTCGGCAGCCTTACCAACATCACCACCACCACCGCCGGCAACATCATCTGCGAGCTGCCCGGCTCCGGCCCCTCCGTGGGGCTCATGGCCCACATGGATGAAATCGGCTTCATGGTCCAGGGCATCACCCCGGACGGTTTCCTGCTCATTGTGCCGCTGGGCGGCTGGTGGAACCACACCCTGCCCAGCCAGCGCATGCTGGTGCACACCCGCGCCGGCCGCAGCATTCCCGGCCAGGTTGGCACCAAGCCCCCGCACCTGCTGCCGGAATCCCAGCGCTCCTCCGTGATGCCGAACGACGCCCTGTTCATCGACATCGGCGCCTCCTGCGCCGCAGAGGTGGCGGACTGCGGCATCACCATCGGCTGCGCCGTCACCCCGGATGTGCAGCTCCAGGGGCTGGAAATCCCCCACCGCTGGATGGGCAAGGCCTTCGACAACCGCGCCGGCGTATACTGCATGATAGAGGCCATGAAACGCCTGGCGGCGGACAAGCCCGCCTGCACCGTGCAGGGCATCGGCACCGTGCAAGAGGAGGTGGGCACCCGCGGTGCCCGCGCCATGGAGAAGCTGCCGGACCTCGTCATCGTGCTGGAAGGCCCGCCTGCAGACGACACCTTCGGCCAGTCCGGCACCTGTCGCCAGGGCGTGCTGGGCCGCGGCGCCCAGGTGCGCCTGTTCGACCCCACCAACATCACCCCGCCCCGCCTGGGGGACTACGTGCTGGGCCTGGCCGCAGAACAGGGCATACCCTGCCAGGCCACCGTGCGCCGCACCGGCGGCACGGATGCCGCCGCCAGCTACCCCCAGTGGCACGGCACCCCCGCCATCGTCTTCGGCGTGCCCACGCGCTACATCCACTCCCACAACGGCATACTGGACGACCGCGACCTGGATGCCTGCGTGGACCTGACCTGCGCCGCGGTGCGCGGCATCACGCAGCAGCTGCTGGATTCCCTGCAGGACTAAGCCGCACCCCGCATGGCAGACCCCGCACAGCCCGCCGCCCGCTCCGCCCGCCCGCGCGTGGAGTGGGTGGACGCCGCGCGGTGCCTGGCCATGTTCATCGTCATCTGGCTGCACGGGGGCTGCGCGCCCGCCTTTGTGGGCCCGGCCTCCGGCGGCTCCATTTGCCTGTTTTTCATCCTGGCGGGCTATTTCACACCGCAAAACACGCTCAAATGCCTGAAAAGGGCGGGGCTGCTGGCGCTGGCCTGGCTGCTGTGGTCCGCGCTCTCCGCAGGGTTCTCCGTGCTGCCGGGACTGGCGGAATGGAGCTGGGAGCGCGCCGTGGGCATCGGCGCCCGCGCGTACAACACCCCCCTGTGGTTCCTGCGCAACCTCGCCATCTTCCAGGGCATCGTCGGCCTGCTGCTCCTGGCACGCATCCTGCCGCGCTTCTCCTGGCTGCTCACCCTGGCCCTAGCCGCCGCAGCGTATGATACCACCCTGCCCCAGCATGAATCCCTGCGCTGGGACACGCTCTGGTACGTCACCCTGGGATTCTCCCTGAAAAGCGTGCCGCTGGAGCGGCTCACGGAGCTGCTGCGGCGCCATGCCGCCCTGCTGGCCACACTCTGCGCCGCCGCCCTGTACCTGGACTGGCACGCCACCCTGTGCTACCACAGCCTGCCCGTGGATTCCCTGGCATACGCCGGGCTGTACGCGGCGGCGGCCTACTGGCTGTGCCGCCTGCTGCCCGCCCCCCTGCGCGCCCTGCCCGTGCACGCGGGCGGCAGCATGATTTTCACCTACGCCGCCCACAGCCTGTTCCTGGCCCCCGTCTACTATTACGGCATCCGCTGGGGCTGGAACACCTGGCTCCCCCTGCTCCTGATTCCCCTGCTCACCGCCCTGCACCGCCTGCTGGCCAAATACCTGCCACGCACCACCGCCCTGCTCTGCGCCAAATAAAACAGCCGCGCCCCCTTGGCAGGAGCGCGGCCGGTGAAATACTAGTTGTTCCCTTACAGGCTCTTGGCCGTGGCCACAATGTTCTCCACATTCATGCCCAGCTCCGTGAGAACCTGCGGGCCGGGAGCGGAGAAGCCGAAGTAGTCGATGCCGATGATGCGGCCTTCCTCGCCCACGTAGCGGTACCAGAGGTCGGTCTTGCCGGCCTCGATGGCGATGCGGCGCTTGCAGGAGGCGGGCAGCACGGTCTCACGGTAGGAGGCGGGCTGCTGGTTGAAGCGGAACATGGAGGGCATGGAGACCACGCGCACATCCGGGCCCAGCTCCTTGGCGGCCTGCAGGGCCAGCAGCACCTCTGAGCCGGAGGCGATGATAATCAGGCCGGGCTCTGCGGTCTGCTCACGCAGGGCCACGTAGGCACCCTTCAGCGTGCCCTGGCGGCGTACGGAGGCGGGGATATCCGCCACGGTGGCCAGGCTGGGCACGTTCTGGCGCGTCAGGATCAGGGCGGTGGGGCCGTTGTTGCGCTCCATGGCGCACATCCAGGCACCGGCGGCCTCTTCCTCATCGGCGGGGCGCACCACATCCAGGTTGGGGATGACACGCAGGCCGGTCACCGTCTCCACCGGCTGGTGGGTGGGGCCGTCCTCACCCACGGCCACGGAATCATGCGTGAGCACGTAGGCCACGGGAAGGTGGGCCAGGGCAGCCACGCGGATGGAGGCGCGCATGTAGTCCACGAACACGCAGAAGGTGCCGGCGGACACGCGGAACAGGCCGTCGTAGGCAATGCCGTTGCAGATGGCACCCATGGCATGCTCACGGATACCGAACCAGAAGTTGCGACCGGTGTAGTCCTCCGGGCCGAAATCACCGGCGCCCTTCAGGTAGTTCTTGTTGGAGGAGAACAGGTCAGCGCTGGTGGAAAGGAAACCGGGGTGCTTGGCGGCAAAGGCGTTCTCCGCATCTGCGGCAGAGGCACGGGTGGCCAGCTTGGAATCCGCCGGGAACTCCGGAATCAGGGCGCTGCACTCCTCCGGGCTGATGCCGTGGATGGCAATCTCGTGGCTGTCGTCCAGCTCTGCGGCCTTCTCCGGGTTGGCGGCGCGCCAGGCCTCGTAGGTCTGCTTCCACTCGGCGTAGGTGGCCTCTCGCTCGGCCTTCAGGCCGGCCATGTACTCGCGCACCTCGTCGGAGACGTAGTACTTCTGGTCGGCGGGGATACCCCAGTTGGCGTGGGCCTCTGCCCAGAGCTTGGCGCCGCCCTCGCCGTGGCCCTTCGTGGTGCCCTCGATTCCGGGCACGCCCTTGGCCACCACGGTCTTGGCGATGACGAGCTTGGGGCGGCCGTTGCGCTCCAGGCTGCACACGCGCAGGGTGTCTGCCACCTCCTGCAGGTTGTTGCCGTCGATGGTGAAGGCATCCCAGCCGTGGGAGCGGAAACCGGCGGCCACGTCGTCAATCTGGGTCTTCTCCGTCACGGCGTCCAGGGTGATGCCGTTGGCGTCGTAAATGAGAATCAGGTTGTCCAGCTGCAGCTTGCCGGCAATGGCGGCAGCCTCTCGGGAGATACCCTCCTGGATGCAGCCGTCGCCCGCCAGGCAGTAGACATTCTGCGTAAAGATTTCATGCTCCGGGGTATTGAAGCGTGCGGCGGCGTGCTTGGCGGAAATGGCAAAGCCCACGGCATTGGCCACGCCCTGGCCCAGGGGGCCGGTGGTGCACTCAATACCCACGGCGGGGTTGTACTCCGGGTGGCCGGGGGTGCGGGAGCCCTTCACGCGGAAGGCCTTCACGTCATCCATGCTCAGCGGGAATCCGCTGAGGTGCAGCCATGCATACAGGAACATGGAGCCGTGGCCGCCGGAAAGGATGAAACGGTCGCGGTTCAGCCAGCGCGGTTCAGAGGGGTTCACGTTAAGCAAGCCGCCGTAAAGCACGGCACCGATTTCTGCACAGCCAAGCGGCAGACCCATGTGGCCGGATGCCTTGTCGAAAATGGCATCAATGGCAAGTCCACGGGCTACGTTAGCCGCCTTCTGAAGAATGTCCATATTCATGCGCGGAGGAGTATAACATATATCCACGGGATGTAAAGGCTAAAGCCCGTCTTGCACCCCCTTCCCCGCTTTTTTTTCAAAATTTCACCGCCACAGCGGATGCCCCTGCCACCCGGCGGCACAGAATCCCATCTCCCTGGCAATACCCTCCACCGGGCAGGAATCCACAAGGGCAAACAAATCTTCCCGCAAACGGTTTTCCGGGGCTATAGCCTGGAGCATGGTGTGGCACACCAGCAGCACGGTTGCCGTATCAAAGGGTGAATACAGCAGGATATCCTCTTCCTCCTCGCCCAAGCTCCACAGGTCACCCTCCTCCTTCAGGTATTTCCACGCCGGGGAATCCGGTGTCTTCAGGATGGGAGATACCGCACCGGATGATGCTCTCTTGACCCATTTCCTGTTCCAGATGCGCCCCTGGTGGGCGCACGCGTTCCGCACCTGGTGCAGCAGCGCCACGGCAGACGAGAAGAAATCCGCCGAGCGGAATCCCATCTGCCCGGCCAGGATTCGGATATCCTCCTTCTTGAGTCCGATGGAAATAAGCATATTCAGATTGCCGAAGGTGGCAAATTCCATGAAAACCCACACGGGGAGACCGGAGGCATGCGCCACGTGCTTGGCGTTCCTGTAATGGCGGGCACTTTCCGACTTGGAGGACTGGTAGCTGGCATCCACCTTGCGCATCATGCTGCGGAACAGGGAGCTATCATTTCCCTTGGAGGAAATCGTGAAGCGGCTCTTGTAATTCCCCATGACATTTTGCGGATTAGAGCTCTGTGGACAAAGCTCTGCCAAGCGGAAGGCAATCTTCTCCCGCAACGCTATCTCAATGCGGGAGATAGCACCAAACAGCAGGTTGCGCAGCTGCCTGTCAAACTCGTAATAGGCCCAAACGGTTTCCCAGCAGGTACCCGGAACAAACGCCTTGCTGCGCTTGGGCGGTATGGCTACGGGCAACTTTGGGCGAAACTGGTACCAGTATGCAGAAAGGCGGTAATAATTCACCGTGGTCAGCTTCTCCGCGATAAGCACTTCCAGCTCATGCGAGAGCATTCCGACGGTACTGCCCATGCCGCGAGAGATAAGGAGCCGCGCCAATTCCCTATGGGTTCTGTATGCTACCGCTTGCACAGGAGGAGGTTAAAAAGGTGGCCCGGAATGAGTTTCCCCACGCCGGGCCGGATAATGCAGGTTTTTCCACCGCAGCAACACGGCGCCCCCGCATACGCGAAGCCTGCTTTTCTGGGGTCAGGGTATCACAGCGCAGCATACGGGTCAAGCATTACTTGCAGGAAAAATGCTTTTTTTTCATCCTTGCGCATTGCTTGTCCCGGCGCGCGCGTTCGTCGGGCAAAAAGGTGGCCCGGAATGAGTTTCCCCACGCCGGGCCGGATAATGCAGGTTTTTTCGCACACAGCAACATGGCGCCCTCGCGTACGCGAGGCCTGCTTGACTGGAGCCAGCGTATCACGCCCCGATATGGGAGTCAAGCATTACTTGCAAAAAATCAAAAACCACCGCCACAGCGGGTTTCCGCAGGGGTCAGCGGATTTGAATCCCGGCCCTTTTGGCGGCGCGGCGCTCTGCGGGGGTGGGGGAGAAGGCGGGGGTGCCGGCCATGACCACGGGGGCGGGGCGTGAGCCGCCGGAGCCGGTGAGCACCCCCAGGAGCCAGCCGAAGAGGCGGGCCAGGCGCAGGCGGCGCATGTATTCCCCGGCGCGGCGTATGCACTTGGCGGGGCCGTCCGGGTCCTCCACGGCAATGACCACGCCGTCACACACCACGGCGCTGTGGCCTATGCCCAGCCGCTCCAGCTCATGGGCCATCAGGCGTGCGTGGGCGGCGTCATCCTGCACGCGGGCCAGGGGCGCGGCGGGTTCCTCCGGCAGGTCCACGGCCTGCAGGGTGATGCCGTGGCGGTTGCAGAGCTCCAGCACCTGCTCCCGCTGGAGCAGGAAGGTCTTGCGCGCCTGGAAGGCAATGTGGTTCACATTGGCGGCCAGGCAGTTCTGCACCGTACCCAGGCCGATACAGGGCACATCGAACCGCATGTCATGGCCGGGCTTGGTCACCTTGCACAGGGTGGCTGGGGCGGGGCGGTTCCCGCCGCTGCGTATGCATTCGTTCGTGCCCTTGAACGCCTCCACCGCCGTTACGCGGCTGCCCTGCACCATGAGGCTCTGGCCGATGTCCAGCCGGGCGATGTGGCGGGCTAGGCGCATACCGTTTTCCATGGTTTCACGCTGTTCCGGGGTGGGTTCCGGGCCGGCCAGCAGGCCTGCGGCGGGCAGGTGCTCCTGCATGTAGGTGGTGGAATCCAGCACGCGGAACCCCTGCTGCTCCAGGAAGGAGCAGAGCAGGCCGAAGATGGTGTGGGCGTTGCGCCGCTCCAGCTGCGCCAGCAGGCGGCGGCAGGTGGCATCCGGCCACAGGGTGAAGATGCTGGCGGGCTTCACCTGGCCGCTGAGCACCAGGTCCTGCACGCCGTGGCGGCGGGCAAACTCCAGCGGAGCCTCCAGGCTGCCTGCGCGGAATGCGGCAAAGGCATCGCACATGTCCGCCAGGCGGCGGTCCACCGCGCCGCGCACGCCGATGCAGACCACGCGCACGCCGGCGCGGCGCGCCCCCTGAATCAGGAGGCGCGGGAACTCCCCTGCCCCGGCTATCACACCCAGTGTTCTCATGCGTGGCGCTATTCTAGCATGCCGCGGGCCGCAGCACAAGCGGCAAAGTGCGGGGCATCAGCAGGTCAGGGCATTCACCGCCAGCCCGGCCAGGGAGGTCTCCCTGTACCCGGCGGCCAGGCTCTTGCCGGTCTCGTACATGGTGGCAATCACCTTGTCCAGGCTCACAAAGTGGGTGCCGTTGCCGCGCAGGGCCAGGCGGGCGGCGTTCACGGCCTTCACCGCGCCTATGGCGTTGCGCTCAATGCAGGGCACCTGCACCAGGCCGCACACGGGATCGCAGGTCAGGCCCAGGTTGTGCTCCATGGCTATCTCCGCCGCGTTCTCAATCTGGGCATTCGTGCCGCCCATGGCGGCCACCAGCCCGGCGGCGGCCATGGAGCAGGCCACGCCCACCTCACCCTGGCAGCCCACCTCTGCGCCGGAGATGGAGGCGTTTGCGCGGTACAGGCTGCAGATGGCGGAGGCGGTGAGCAGGAAATTGCGCACGCCCTCTTCCACGTCTCGCCCGGATTCACGGCAGCCAAAGCGGGTGAAATAGCGCAGCACGGCGGGCAGCAGCCCGGCGGACCCCATGGTGGGCGCGGTGACCACGCGGCCGCCGGCGGCGTTCTCCTCCGCCACGGCAAAGGCCCACAGGTTGATCCAGTCCACAATGACCAGGGGGTCCGTCTCATTGTTCAGGAAACGCTCCTGCAGGCGGCGGTAGATGAGCGGTGCGCGGCGCTCCAGGTGCAGGCTGCCGGGCAGCAGGCCGGGGCTGCCCATGCCGCGCTCCACCGCCCCCATCATCACATCCCGCACCAGGCGCAGGCGCACGTTCAGCTGGTGGCCGGGGCGCAGGGAGCCCTCGTTTGCCGCCACCAGGCCCGCCACGGTTATCTTCTGCGCGCGGCACATGCGCATCAGCTCGTCGCAGCTGCCGAACTCGTACGGCACCACGGGGCGCTCCTCCGCCACCGCGGCGCCCATCTCGTCCAGCCGCCGCACGGACCCGCCGCCCACGGAGAAGTACACCTCCTCCAGCAGCAGGTGCTCCTCTGCATCATAGGCCATGAACCGCATGCCGTTCGGGTGCTCCGGCAGCGTCTCGTCCATCAGCAGCACAATATCGTTCTCCACCGCAAAGGCAATGGTGTGGACCCCGCCCAGCTGCAGGCGCAGCGCGGCGGGGTCAAACCCCACCGCCGCCGGGTCCATGGTCTCTGCATCCAGCCCCATCAGGCCGTACACCACCGCACCGGGCGTGCCGTGCCCCTCCCCCGTAAGCGCCAGGGATCCGTACAGGTTCACGCGCACGCGGCGCACCTGCTCCAGCAGCCCCTGCGCCCGCAGGTTGGCCACATAGCGCGCAGCCGCGCGCATGGGGCCCATGGTGTGGGAGCTGGAGGGGCCTATGCCTATGGAAAAAACATCGAAAAAGCTGGTGTACATAAGTGGTGCGGCGGATTATAGCGCGCCCTGCCCCCTGCGTCAACCGCGCATGCAGCACCCCGCCCGCTTTCTGCGTATGCACCGTGCAACACAGCAGGAAGGCGCGCACCCCGCCGTGGGGTGCGCGCCCGCTGCAAAAGGCTGCTGACGGGGAATCAGCGCTTGAGCACGTAGCGGTTGGTGGTAATGGCTGCGGCATCAGAGGCGGGCATGCTCTTCTTCTCATGCCCCTGGCCCCAGGAGTCGGAGTAGATGATGGTCTTCTCCTCCTTGTTGTAGCCGATGATGAGGCGCATGTGGCCGCCGCGCTGCTGGGGAACCTGCACGGTCTCCTTCACAATGCCCAGGGTCACGCACCACAGCACGGGGGTACCGGCGTTGATGTTCTTGGCCACGTCGTTCAGGAACTTGTTGGCATCGGACTTGCCGCCGCGGGCAGCCACCAGCACATCGCCGTCTGCCACATCCCAGAACTGCTGACCCTGGGACTCCGGTATCTCCTCCTTGCCCATCTTGCCGGCCACCTTGTTGTACTTGGCCATCACATCCAGCAGGAAGGAGGTGTAGTCCTTGTGCTTCTTCTCCAGGTTCACGATGCGCACCGGGAACTTCTTGCAAATCTTCTTCATGGATTCCTCCATGTTGTCCGTGCGGGTGCCGCCGTCCGGCCCGCTGGCGGTGCCGCAAATGGCCGCCAGGGCGTGCTGGTCCACGCCGTCCATGCCGTAGAAGGCGAACACGCGGGAGATGGAGGCCGGCACGCAGTAGCCCTTCTGGCCCTGGTCCACCATGGGCACGGTAGACAACCACACGTCGCCGTTGTCCTCCTTCTTCAGGCTCTTCAGGAGCACCTTGGCGCTGATTTTGTCGCTGGCGCCGCCCTTCTCGATGGACTTGGCATCCGGGCCCATGTCCATGCGGATGAATTCCGCCTGGAAGGGCTCTCCCTGCTTCTTCTTGTTCTTGGAGGTACCGCCGGTGGAGCCGCAATCCAAGTGGATGGCGCCGGATTCCCAGCTCCAGTCCCATGCCTGGGTCTTGATGCCCGTCTCCTTCTCGGAGACCTTGGCCGCCTTGCCGGGCTGGCCCACAATCTCCTCGATGGTCTCTCGGGATTTCTTCACCTTGCCCTCAAAGGCACCCTGCTGCATTGCGCCGTCGTCACCCTTGTTGTAGATGATGATCTGGATGCTGGCCAGCTTGTCGCCGTTCCACTTGAAAATCATCTCGTTGGGAGCAATGGCGCCAATGGTGAGGGCATTTCGGGCATCGACGCGCTGCGTACTCTCGTCGATGGAGGAATAGCGCGTGCCCTGCAGGTACTTGCGGGTGAGCTCGCTTTTCTCCAGCGACCACAGGTCACCGCTCTGCACGGCCTCCGCCAGGTCCGTGGCTGCCCAGGAGAGCGCGGCGGAACCTGCAAAAAGAATGGTTGTTACAACGGTTCGGAACATGGAGCCATGTTATCCAATTTTTGACCGTCCCGCAAGGAAAAACCCCGGAAAATGTGACCTAACGTGCAGCAGGCGCGTTTGGGAACCTGCCTGAATGGCAGCTTGACGCGCCGCGCGCGTGCTGGTATGATGGAGGCAACATGAACGAGCACCCCTTTTTGCAAGATACGCTGAATATTGCCTGGTCACGCCTTACTCCGGAGCGCGCCCGCACGGATATACGCCTGGCCATTGAGCACGCCAAGGCTGCGGTGGAGGCCATCTGCCAGGTCACGGAACCCACCTACGGGAACACCTTTGCCGCCCTGGAGGAATCCGGCGCGGAGCTGATGCGCGGCTGGCTCCGCCTGAACCACCTGCGCTCCGTGATGGACAGCCCGGAGGTGCGCGAGGTCATCAACGAACTGATGCCGGAGGTGGTGATGTACTCCAGCAGCGTATCCCTGAACCCCCGCCTGTATGCCGTGCTGAAAAACGCCGCGGCACAGCCCTGGGCAGAGGAGCTTTCCCCGGTGAAACAGCGCTTCATCAGCGAAACCCTGGCAGATTTCCGCGAGAGCGGCGCAGACCTGGAGGACGAGGACAAAAAGCGCTTTGCAGAAATCAACCAGGAGCTGGCCACCGCCTCCCAGAAATTCGGTGAGAACGTGCTGGATGCCACAAACGCCTGGGAGTACGTGACCGCAGACCCCGCAGAGCTGGCCGGCCTGCCGGAGACCGCCCGCGAGTCCGCACGCCAGGACGCCCTGGCCAAGGGCTACGGCACGGAGCAGGCCCCGCAGTGGCGCTTCTCCCTGCAGTTCACCTCCGTGCAGCCGGTGCTCTCCTATGCGGACTGCGAGCCCCTGCGCGAGCGCGTGTGGCGCGCCTTCAACGCACGCGGTACTGGGGAGTTCGACAACGCCGCGCTCATCATGCAAATCCTAGAGCTGCGCGCAGAGAAAGCCGCCCTGCTGGGCTACGACTGCTGCGCAGACTACGTGACCGCACGCCGCATGGCCGGCAGCGGTGAGAACGCACTGGAATTCATCAACAACCTGCACGACGAGGTGAAGGACGACTTCCTGGCCGAGCAGGAGGCCATCCGCAAGTACGCAGAGGAGCAGACCGGGCAGCAGATTCCCGTGATGAAGCCCTGGGACATCTCCTACTGGAGCGAGAAGCGCCGCAAGGCCCTGTACGATTTCGACACGGAAAGCCTGCGCCCCTACTACGGCATGCAAAACGTGGTGGAGGGCATGTTCTCCATCTTTGCCGGGCTGTACGGCATCCGCTTCACCCAGGTGCCCACCGTGTGCCTGAAGGACGGCGAGACCGCCCCGGAGGGCAGCGTGGAGGTGTGGCACCCGGAGGTGCTCTTCTACGAGGTGCACGACGTGGAGACCGGGGAGCACCTGGGCTCCTTCTACACGGACTGGCACCCGCGTGATTCCAAGCGCGGCGGCGCATGGATGGAGCCGCTCTCCACCGGCCTGCCCCCCGTGGGCGGAAACCCGCGCGTGCCGCACCTGGCCTTCATGTGCGGCAACCTCAGCAAGCCCGTGGGCGGCAGGCCAGCCCTGCTCTCCCACATGGAGGTAGAGACCGTGTTCCACGAGTTCGGCCACCTGCTGCACCAAATCCTCAGTGATGTGGAGGTGCGCTCCCTGGGCGGCTGCAACACCGCCTGGGACTTTGTGGAGCTGCCCAGCCAGATCAACGAGAACTGGACCTGGGAGAGCGACGCCATCGACCGCTACGCCCGCCACTGGCAGACCGGGGAGCTCATGCCCGCAGAGCTCAAGCAGAAAATGCTGGCCGCACGCAACTACGGCGCCGCCTCCTTCTTCATGCGCCAGCTCTGCTTCGGCAAGATTGACCTGGAGCTCCACACCCACACCGCAGAGTACATGGGCTGCGACATCGAGGAAGTGGACCGCGAGGTGCTGGCAGACTACCGCGTGCCCGCCACAGAGCAGGGCTACAGCATGCTGCGCGCCTTCTCCCACATCTTCGACGGCGGCTACGAGGCCGGCTACTACTCCTACAAATGGGCGGAGGTGCTGGAGGCAGACGCCTTCTCCCGCTTTGCCGCAGACGGCATCTTCAACCCGGAGACCGGGCGCGCCTTCCGCCGCTGCATCCTCTCCCAGGGCAACTCCCAGCCCGCGGCAGACCTCTTCCGGGATTTCATGCTGCGTGACCCGGACAGCTCCGCCCTGCTCAAACGCTGCGGCATACGCTAACCCCGCCCCACCGCCATGAATACCCCAGTACAGGAATTCAACACCGTGGAATCCGTCTTCGTGCGCAGCAGGAACTGCCTGCTGCTGCGCGCGGACTTCTCCCCCCTCTTTGTGGGCTACTACCTGCACCTGGCGCAGCACAAGCTGCGCAACGCGGAGCAGGAGGACTCCACCCTGAAACACCTCCTGGCCTTCTTCTCCCTGCACCTGGTGGCACGCCCCTGGCAGGAGTACCACGCCTGGACCTTCAACGTCCGCCACCCACGCCTGGCAAACTTCTTTGTCTCCGGCTCCCCCATGAGCGAGAGCGTGGTGGGCCGCGCCTTCACAGAGGGCGTGCGGGAACCGGACCAGGACATGCTCTACGCCCAGAACCTGCGCCAGGGAAAGGAGCCCCAGACCTCCGTGGTGCCCCTGCAGGGCACCACCGCAGAGGAATGGGTGGAGTGCTTCTACCGCCGGAGCGAGCAGCGCCCCGCACGCGCCTTCTACCTCGGCGGAGACTCATACGCCCTCATCACCGCACAGCCCGGCGCAGACCATGACTGGCTCATGGAGCTCTCCGCCGCAGACGTGGCCAAGATAGACGACACGGAGGAAACCAAGCGCCTGGAAACCCGCCGCTTCACCTTCAGCTGCGGCTGCACGGTGGATAAGCTCCTCCCCGTCATCAGCAGCATGCAGGCGGATTTTGCGGATGAGCTCTCAGAGCAGGGATACGTGGAGGCAAGCTGCCCCCGCTGCGGCGCCACCTACAGGATTACCGCAGACATGCTCAAAAAGTGACTTTTGCTTGACTTTCCGTTCCATCGGGAGTATCTAGGAAGCACATACGCCTTGTTATGAACACAGAAGAAAATACACTCATTCTCTTTAAGCCGGACTGCGTGCGCAAGAACCTCTCCGGCACCGTGCTGCAGCGCCTGCTGGCAGAGGGATTCCGCCTGCGCGCCATGAAGATGATTCAGCTGGACGACGCAATCCTGCGCGAGCACTACGCCCACATCATCGACTTGGTCATCGACGACGAGCCGCTGTTCCCCAAGCTCTCCAAGTTCATGCAGACCAGCCCGGTGGTGGCGCTGGTGCTGTGCGGCCCGGGTGTCATCACCCGCGTGCGCACCATCCTGGGGCCCACCAACTCCCAGAAGGCGGACAAGGGCACCATCCGCGGTGATTTCGGCACCAACAGCATGTACAACATCTGCCACGCCTCCGATTCCCCGGAGAGCGCGGAGGCGGAAATCAAGCGCTTCTTCAAGCCGGAGGAAATCTTCGACAACGTGGACTGATTCCACCGCCAGCCACAGGCACATGCGGAACCGCGGGCCGGAAACGGCCCGCGGTTCCTTGTTTTCACCTAAGGAAACGCTGAACAAAAGGCCTTGACTTTGCAACCACCGCCTTGACTTGCC
>JAUNQN010000033.1 GCA_030536145.1 Akkermansia sp. | reverse complement strand
GCTAGCGGCATTTCCCCCACACGCTGGCGGCATTTCCTCCATTATATTGCGGAAAATCCGCAATCCTACGGTATTTTTGGCGGATTAGCATTGACAAGCCGTTGGGAACGGGTGCATAATATCCCAGACATGAGCAACGGAAAACCCCATTTGAAGCGCAGCATGAGTGATACCATCACAATGGCATCACGCTATTTCCCGTGCATCCTGCTCACGGGTGCGCGTCAAGTGGGCAAATCCACCCTGCTGCACAGCATCATGCCGGAGGGCATGCGCTATGTGACGCTGGACGACTTTTCCACGGCGGCGGCGGCACGCCGCGACCCCGTGGGGTTCCTGGAGGGCCTGGGCACGCCGCTGTTCATCGATGAGATACAGTACGCGCCGGACCTGCTGCGGGCCATCAAGCTGAAAGTGGATGCAAACCGCCGCAACGGCATGTACTGGATAACCGGGTCACAGAGGTTCCACCTGATGAAGGGTGTTACGGAAAGCCTGGCCGGGCGCATCGGCATCCTGGAGCTCTACCCGCTTTCCAACCGGGAGAGCTGCGGGCTTGGGGAGCACGCCGCATACCTGGACCCGGCGCACCCGGCGGAGTCCCTGGCAGGCGGCCCCGTGTGCGGTGTGGATGAACTGTTCCGCCGCATCTGGCGCGGCGGCTACCCGGAAATGGTGGTTCACGATGACGTGCCGGCGGACATATTCTTCCGCTCGTATGTGACCAGCTACATAGAGCGGGACGTGGCAGACCTGACACAAGTGGCTGACAAGGCAGCCTTTTTCATGCTGATGAAAGCGGCCGCCCTGCGCACGGGGGAGCAACTCTCCTACGCCAACATAGCGAACGACACCGGCATCTCCCCGAACACGGCCAAGCGCTGGCTGTCCATCCTGGAGACCTCCGGCATCATCACCATGCTGGAGCCGTATTTCACCAACTCCACCAAGCGCCTGGTGAAAAGCCCCAAGATGCACTTCATGGATACGGGCCTGTGCGCCTGGCTGGCCGGCATACGCTCCCCGGAGGAGCTGCGCACCAGCCAACTGGCCGGGCACATTGTGGAAAGCTGGGTGTACGGCCAACTGCTGCGCGGCTACGCCAACGCGGGGCGCACGGTGAACATGAGCTACTTCCGGGACAAGGCCGGGCACGAGGTGGATATCCTGATAGAGGAGAACGGGAAAATCTACCCGCTGGAAATCAAGCTGAGCAGCACACCCATGCCCGCAGACCTAGCGAACGCGGCCCATATTCCCACCGGGCGCAAGAAGCTGGCACCGGGCATGGTGCTCTGCAACGTGCGGGAGCCCGTGCCCCTGGGCCTGGGGGATATGGCCCTGCCCCTCTCTGCACTCTGATTGCCGCCCGCGGCGCGCATTTCTTGCGCGCTGCGGGCTTTTTTTTCGTGACAAAGGGCGGCTGCGGGTGCATAGTGTATACATGAGCCAGACACCTATCCTTGCCGCAAGGGACATCAACAGCCGAGCCGAGCTGCACAGCAACCTGGAAATCCCGGTGAAAACCGGCAATGCCATCCTAGATGCCAACCTGTACGACCTATCCCGCCGATTCTGCGGAGACAAGGACCCGGACACCGTGCTGCAGCTGCTGGCCACGGTGATGAACGCCGCCCAGAGCGGGCTGGAGAGCCATGACCTGGAAATCATGAACAGCACGCTGGACGAGCTCTTTGCCGCGGAAAAGATGTTCATGCCCTACGCCAACACCCGCAAGGTCACCTGTTTCGGCTCCGCGCGCATCCGGCCGGACGACCCCATCTACAAGCTGGCATCCGACTTTGCCAAGCTCTGCGCCGACAACGGATTCATGGTCATCACCGGCGGCGGCCCCGGTATCATGCAGGCCTGCAACGAGGGTGCCACCGGGGAACGCTCCTTCGGCCTGAACATCACCCTGCCCTTTGAGCAGGCGCCCAACCCCGCCATTGCCGGGAGCGACCACCTGATGAATTTCCACTACTTCTTCACCCGCAAGCTGAACCTCATCAAGCAGAGCGATGCCCTGGTGGCCCTGCCCGGCGGTTTCGGCACCATGGATGAGATTTACGAGAGCATCACGCTCATCCAGACCGGAAAGGCCACCATCTTCCCCATCATCCTGCTGGATACGCCGGAGGAAACCTTCTGGAAACGCTGGTACAACTTTGTGTTCAAGGAGCTGCTGGAGGCCGGACTCATCTCCAAGGAGGACATGTTCCTGCTCTACCCCTGCAAGAGCGCAGAGGCCGCCTACCAGCACATTGCCCGCTTCTACAGCCGCTTCCACTCCTACTACTTCCAGGGGGACCAGGTGGTTATCCGCATGAACAGGCCGCTCACAGGGGATTCCATGGAGTGGCTGCAGCATGATTTCCAGGACATCATCGCCGCCCCGGACCTGCAGCAGATGGAAAACGACGGGAACGACCCCCAGCCTGTGCTGGCTCCCCTGCCCCGCATCTCCTTCTCCTTTGCCCGCCGCAACTTTGCCCGCCTGCGCCAGATGATTGACGCCATCAACGACGGGGACTAAGGGCAACCCGCCGCGCAAACGCGCAAAAAGGGGGCTTTCCTTGCGGAAAGCCCCCTTTGCATGCAATCTGTGCAAGCCTTAGTACTTGGCCACAACCTTCATCATCTCGTCCATCTGCTTCTCGATGGATTCGACGAGGGCCATCTGGGTGCGGGTGCGGTCCAGGTTGTGCTCCGGGCGCTTGATCTTGAAGTAGGTGTCGCCCTCCAGGTAGTCCGTGAGGAAGCGCATACCGCACTCCATGGTCAGCAGCTTGCCGGAGAACGGCAGCAGCTCCTTCTCCAGCGGGGTGAGGAAGGTGGCAGCCTCGCAGTAGCCCTTGGCCAGGGCCTCGAAGTACTCCATGCGCATGGTCACCAGGGAGGTGTCCTTCTCGTCCTCCGCAGCGGGGGAGGTGGAGGTGCGGATCATGTCGCCGAAGTCGTACAGGGAGGAACCGGGCATGGTGGTGTCCAGGTCAATCACGCAGATACCCTCACCCGTCACGTCATCCAGCATCACGTTGTTGAGCTTGGTGTCGTTGTGGGTCACGCGCAGGGGCAGCTCTCCGCCGGCCAGGTAGTTCACCACCTTGTGGCAGTCGGACTCGCGGGAGAGGTACCAGTCGATTTCCTTCTGCACGGAGGCGGCGCGGCCCAGGGGGTCGGCGGCCACGGCGTTCTGGAAGTTCTGGAAGCGCTTGGTGGTGTTGTGGAAGTCCGGGATAGTCTCGAACAGCGGCTCGCCGGGCAGGTTGGCGCCCAGTTTCTGGAAGTTGCCGAAGGCACGGGCCACTTCCACGCACTGGCCGGGGTTCTCAATCATGTCGTACGTGCGGGCGCGCTCAATGAAGGGATACACGCGCCACACGTTGCCCTCTGCATCCTGGGCGTAGGGCTTGCCGTCCTTGGCGGGGATGAGGGTGAGGGTGCGGCGGTAGGCCTCCTTGCAGCCCTCCTCCAGCAGCACGCGCAGGGCCTCGTCCGTCACACGCTTCACGTTCTCCATCAGCGGTATGGGCTGGCGGAACACGTTGCTGTTCACGCGCTGCAGGATGAAGCTGACACGCAGGCCGGCCTGGTCGCACTCGATACGGAAGGTATCGTTGATGTGGCCGGAGCCGTAGGAATAGCCGCACACGTAGTCCGACCGCAGGTCGAACATGGAGGCGATGGCTTTCAAATCGTACATACGGGGATGTGCTTGAAAGGGGTTAACCGAGCTTGGCGGGGTACACGCCGTCCTCCACCAGCTTGGCGATGCTCTCCACCACGGCGGGCTTGTCGCTGGGGTAGGTCACGCCGAGCCAATTGGCGGTGGTCTTGATGACGCTGCAATCGGCCTTGCCGTTGTGGATCAGCTCGTCAACCACGGTGGGGATGTAGCACTCGCTCTTCAGCTCCGTGCCGTGGGCGGCCATGAAGGAGGTGAAGTGGGTCTGGATCTGGCTGATGAAGGAAGCGGGGAACACCCAGAAGTTCATGGAGACGAGCTCCTCCGGGTCCACGGGCTTGCGCTCGCCGCTCAGGCTGTCGCCGCGGCACACGCCGTCCTCCTCGCGCATAATCTTGGTGTACTCCTCCACGCTGTCCAGGTAGCCGTCCTTGATACCGCAGATACCGCGGTTCACGTCGCCGTGGTCGGACAGGGTGTTCTTCAGCGGGTAGCCGATCATGCCGTAGTGCTCCTTGCCATCCTCTGCGGGGGCGGCGGTCAGGAATTCGGCAGCCTTGGCAAAGGCGTCGGCACCGTAGAAGTCGTCGGCATTCACCACGCCAAACGGCTCTTTCACCACGTTGCGGGCGGCCAGCAGGGCGTGGGCGGTACCCCAGGGCTTCACGCGGCCCTCAGGCACGCTGTACCCCTCGGGCAGGTCGTCCAGGCACTGGAAAGCATAGTCCACTTCAATCTTGCCGGCAAAGCGTGCGCCGACCTGGGACTTGAAGGCCTCTTCGAAATCTTTGCGGATGATGAAGACCACCTTGCCGAAACCGGCGCGGATGGCATCATACACGGAGTAGTCAAGGATAACTTCACCGTTGGGGCCCATGGGGTCAAGCTGCTTGAGGCCACCGTAGCGGCTGCCCATGCCTGCTGCAAGAACAAGGAGTGTAGGTTTCATAATAAGCTGTGTACTTGTTGAGTTCCGTACGGGGGTATTGTAGCCCCCCTGCAGGGGTTTGGCAAGGAAAAAGGCGCGGGGCGGCACCTGAATTGCGGCCTTTTGGCGCCTTTCCTCCTCCTGCCTGTGGCAGTACTGCAGGTATTCCCGCAGCTTCAGCAGGTCGTCCCGGCTGTAGAAGCACACCTCCCTGGGGCCCATCGGGGTCTTCTTGCGGCACTTTTTCACGCGCACGCGGCCGCGGTGCACATGCCGCCCCAGGGTGGTGCGGCCGCAGGAGAGGATACGCACGGCCTCTGCGGCATCCACCATGCCGCAGGGCGGTCCGTCCTCCGGCACGCTGCGCTTCTGCTGCAGGCGTGCCACGGCCTTGCGGCTCCAGCACACTTGCAGGGAGAGCGGCTTGGCCAGCACCTTGTAATGGCGCACCTTCTTGCGGTGCAGCAGGGCACGCGCGGCGGACGGGGTGATGCCCAGGAGATCGGCGGCCTCCCGCGTGGTCATGGCGTGGGCGGGCACTTTCCTGTACGGCTTGCCGGTGCGCGGGTCCGTGCCGGGGAGTGCGCGCAGCACCTCCTCCGGGTAGATGACACCGGGCATGTCAAACAGGCGGGTTCCGCCCAGGCCGCGGCGGGTGCGCGGGGGCAACTGGTTGGCACGGGGTATCATGGGCGGGGGCCTCCTTCCCGTGACGGCATGGCAGCAAATGGCGTTTTCATCACCGCTCAGGCTAACCGTTAGGCGGATGGCGGGCAATGAGCAAGGGGAACGGGCGCATCCTGTCCCCCTGCGGAAAGGTGTTGCGCCCATCCTTTTTTGACCGCGCGCGCGGATTGGATTGCCAAACGGGCGCTTTCATGGTAGCATGCGCGCATGCCTTTCAGCTTTGAAGATGCCTTGGAGGAAATCATGCGCCGTGACAAGTCGTACGCGCCGGATGCCTACCCGTTCATGCGCCAGGCGCTGGATTTCGCTGCGGAGAAGTACCACAAGACCAGCGAATCCCCCCACCTGAGCGCAGAGGAGCTCTACTACGGCTTCTGCGCCTGCGCGCTGGAGGAGTTCGGCCCCATGGCCGCCGCCGTCATGGAGCACTGGGGCGTCGGCTCCTCCGAGGACGTGGGCTGCCTCGTCTACAACCTGATCCGCGTGGGCGTGTTCGGCAAGCAGGAGAGCGACCGCCAGGAGCAGTTCAACAACCTGCCCCCCCTGGCGGAGCTGCTGGATGCCCCCTACCTGCCGGAATCCTTCCCCGAAGAGCCCTGAACACCACCATTTTATGAACAACGCCATCCAAGGAGAGAAGTTGCGCTGGCCTGCCGAATGGGAGGCCCAGGACGCCGTATGGATATCATGGCCGCACCGCCGGGACCTGTGGCAGGGCGGGCTGAACGAGCTGCTGGACCGCTATGCGGACCTGGCGGCCGCCATCTCGCCGCACGCCCAAGTGCGCATCAACGCCGCCGCCGCGCTGCACGGGAGCATCAACGCCCTGCTGACCGGGCGCGGCGTGCAGGATTTCCGCCTGTACGACCACCCCACCAACGACGTATGGTGCCGTGACCACGGCCCCATCTTTGTGCAGCGGGAGGACGGCGGCATGCAGGTGGCAGACTGGCAGTTCAACGCCTGGGGCGGCAAGTTTGCCCCTTGGGACCTGGACAACGCCATTCCCGCCTGCATAGCGGACACGCTCTCCCTGCCCCGCCTGTGCAGCAGCATGATACTGGAGGGCGGCGCCATAGAGGGCAACGGGGAGGGCCTGCTGCTCACCACGGAGGCCGTGCTGCTGAACCCCAACCGCAACCCGCAGCTCACCAAGGCGGACGTGGAGGCGGAGCTGCACCGCATGCTGGGCACCAGGCAGGTGTTCTGGCTGGGCTGCGGCATAGAGGGCGACGACACGGACGGCCATATCGACGACATGGTGCGCTTTGTGAACGCGGAGGCAGCGGTATCCATCGTGGAGCCGGATCCGCACTCCCCTCACTACCGCAACCTGGCGGAGAACAACGAGCGTCTGCAGGACCTGCGCACGCCCTCCGGCCACCGGGTGGAGATAGTACCCCTGCCCATGCCGGACCCGCTGGTGGCCAAGGACTGGCGCCTGGAACAGCTGCCCGCCAGCTATGCCAATTTCCTGATTTGCAACGGCGCCGTCATCGTGCCCGTGTTCATGCAGGAGAAGAACGACGACCGCGCCCTGGGCATCCTGCGGGAGTGCTTCCCCGGAAAGCAGGTCATCGGCATCGATGCCCGCCGCCTGGTGATAGAGGGCGGCGCCATCCACTGCATCACCCAGCAGCAGCCCGCGCCGCGCGCCTGAGCGCGGTACCGCCGGATAACGGAGCGCCCCGCCGCGGGAATCCCGGGCGGGGCGCTTGCTTTGCCTTTGCGGCAGGGTTCAGCAGCCCTTGAAGGCTTTCACCTCAATGAAAGGGGTACCCTTGACGGAGATATCCGCCCACTTGAAGATGACGCGGTGGGAGTAGCGGGTGCCGTCCTGCTGCACGAACACCAGGTCTATGCCGCCCTCACCCTTGGAATCCTTGACACCGGACAGGTTGGCGATGGAGGCCATGGGTATGCGCACGCTGTACACGCCGGGCGTGGCGGGATCCTGCTCCACGTTGGTGAAGGACACCTTGTCGTAATCCTCGTTCACGGCAAAGGGGGCATCCTGGATGTAGGCGTTCACGTGCTTGAAATTGGGCGTGGCGCGGAAGGAATACACCAGCGCGCCGTCCGCACCCAGCACCAGCTTGGGCTCCTCCACCTTCACGGGGTCGTCCGTGGTGTAGAAGGCCGTCTTGTCACCGGCGGGGGCGAAGGTTTCCGAGCGGTCCAGGATTTGGCAGGTTGCCTTGGTCAGGTAGGTGGGCTTGAGGCCGAAGGTGTAGTTGCCGGCTCCCATGAGCGGGGTGCCCAGGGCCTTGGTCTCCTCCACGGTGCCGTTGTTGTGCGGCAGGTTCAGGCCATGGCCCAGCTCATGGGCAAAACCGCCGAACCACTTGGTGAGCAGGTGCCCCTTGGGCGTGTCTTCCCCCAGATAGCGCAGGTCGAAATCCGCGTAGTCCAGCGCATAGCAGCTCTTGCCCACGCCGTAGAACGGCACGCCGCCGGGGTTGGCATCGCTGTACTCGTCATCCAGGAAGGTGGGGGTCAGGATAAACAGGTGCTGGCTGAAGTTCTTCTCCGGGTGGGCCTTGTAGTACTCGTCCACCTCGGCACGCACCTTGCCGTGGCCGCCGCTGTACTTGTATTCCGTGTGGGGCAGCTTGCCGCGCACCAGCTGGATATCCACGTTGCCGTTGGGCAGCATGTTCAGGCCAAAAGAACGGGCGCCCTGCCCGTTGCGCTGCATCTCCTTGCCGTAGAACTGCTGCAGGTAGACCAGCAGCTCGCTGATGCGGCGCTCGTAATCCGCCACGGGCTCATACCCCTGGCCCACAAAGTAGACCACGTTCAGCTTGTGCTCCGTGGGTTCCAGCGCTATGCTGTCCGCCAGCTTGGCCTTGGCGGCATCGGAGAAATGGGCGGGAATCTCCACCGCCGCAGCAGGCAGCAGCATGGCGGCCAGCGCGGCTATCATATATGTCTTGTTGTTTTTCATCTGAATTGGATTGGGTGAAAAAGGTGTTGTCAGTATCCCTCCTGCAGCTGCAGAGGGCCGGGGGCAATCACGCCGTCCGGCGGCAGTTGCTGCCAGGGTATGGTGATGCGGGTGCGGTAGTGCAGGCCGTCGCGCGCCACGCAGACGATATCCAGCGCGCTTTCCCCGCAGCGTTCCTCCACATGCGGCAGGGTGGTGATATCCGCCAGGTCCACCTGCACCTCCGCGCGGCGGTAGCCGTCGCGGTCCTCCGCCAGGGGCGCATCGTAGGAAACGGCATCGTAATCGTCATTGCAGCCGTACGGCGGGTCCTGCACGTACAGGTTCACATACGCCGCCCCGCGGCAGCGCAGGCCCACATGCAGCGTATCCCCCTGCACCCGCAGGCGCACATCCGCCAGTTCCGGCGCAGCTGCATGCTCCGGGTAGTACACGGTGTCATCCCCGGCAGGGGCAAGCAGCTGGCAGCAGGCCAGCAGGTTGCAGGATGCCTTGGTCAGGTATGTGGGCGTGGTGCCCAGCGTGTAGTTGCCCGTACCCATGAGCGGGGTTCCGCGGCGGTCGAAATCCCCTGCCGGGGCATCATTGTGCGGCAGGTTCATGGCATGGCCCAGCTCATGCGCCAGACCGCCCAGCCACTTGGTGAGCGCGCGCCCCTCGTCGCTCCGCTCCCCCAGATGGCGCAGGTCAAACTGCGCGTAATCCAGCACAAAACAGCCACGCCCGTACCCGCAGAACGGCACACCGCCAGGCCGCGCGTGGCTGAACGCGCCCTCCGTGAGCGTGGGCATTACCACCAGCGTATGGGCACTGCGGCACTTCTCCGGGTGCGCGGCCTGGTACGCCTGCACCTCTGCCCACACCGTTTCCGCGGCATCCGGCCCGCAGCCGTATGCATTGTGCGCCTTCCGCCCGCGCAGCAGCTGTATCTCCACCATGCCGCCCGCTTCCTCCGCCAGGCCGAACGTGCGGTGGCCAAACCCGTTGTGCTCCATTTCCTGTGCATAGAACGCCTGAACCCAGCGCAGCAGTGCCCCCAGCCGCTCCCGGTAACCGGGCACGGGTTCCGCCCCCTGCCCCACAAAATACACCACGTTCAGGCAATACTGCGCCTGCGGCGGCTCCTGCGCCACGGGCACGACGGCGGAACCCTTCTCCCCGGCGGCTGTGGCAGGGGAAAGGAGCAGGGCGGAAGCCAGGACGGCCATGTGGCAGGGCACTCTCATTTGTATGAAAAAAAGCCACCGGACGCGCCGTGCGCTCGGTGGCTTGGAAGTTATCTATGAGGGGGCCAAGGTTACATGCAGGCGCGCAGGCGTGCCACAATGTTGTCCTTGGAGGTGGCACCCACGATGGTGTCCACCAGCTCGCCGTTCTTGAAGAACAGCAGCGTGGGGATGGAGCGGATGCCGAAGCGGGTCGCCAGGTTCTGGTTGCCGCCCTCGTCCACGTTGGCCTTGGCCACCTTGGCCGTACCGGCCATCTCCGTGGCAATCTGGTCCACGATGGGGGAGATCATCTTGCAGGGACCGCACCAGGTTGCCCAGAAATCCACCAGCACGGGAACGGGGGACTTCAGGACTTCCTCCTCAAAGTTGCTTTCAGTAATCTGTAATGCCATAACGGTTGGTTAGACACGGAAAATCCCGGTTTCGTTCAAGATTTCCTTATTCGTCGTCCTCGTCGGAGCTGGCAGCGGGGGCGTCACCGCCATCCTCGTCACCGGCGGCGGGAACGGAGTCAGACGGCCAGCCCAGGGTGGGTTCCGTGTGGCGCTCGCCATGCTGGTCGATGGTGAACTGCTGGTAGCAGAACACAAGCATGATGATGACCACAATCCAGGAGACAACCAGCAGCCAGGTGGGGGTGGGAACCTCTTCCTTCTCCTCCTGCACGGGGCGGTTGAACCCGGCGGGGCGGGTCAGGCCAGCGGCGGGAGTGGTGGGGGAACCCGGCTTGGACAGCGGAACCGTGGCCGTGGGCATAGCCACCGTGGCCGTGGGCTTGGAGGCCGGAGCCACAGGGGCAGGAACCGGTGCTGCAGGCTTGGCGGGCGCACCCATCGGCACCGTGGGGGCCTTGGGCGCTGCGGGAGCAGCGGGAGCCGCTGGCTTGGCAGGCACGCTCAGCGGCACCGTGGGAGCCTTGGGCGCTGCGGGAGCTGCAGGAGCTGCAGGCTTGGCGGGCACGCTCAGCGGCACCGTGGGGGTCAGGCGGGGAGCCGCCGGCGCTGCGGGGGCAGCGGGAGCAGCGGGAGCACCGGGAGCCATGGGGGGCTTGGGTGCAGAAACAGGGGACGGTACTGCCGGGGGGACAGGACGCGGGGCTGTAGGCGGAGGTGGAGGCGTGCTCATAATGTAAGTAAAGTCTGAATGCGGGCTAACGCATTTCCTTTATTCTGCATTTTTTTCCCGCCATTGCAAGCGGAAAACGCAGGCGGGCGCATTTTTTTGCAGGAAACGGGCAAAAAAGGCGGGTGGTTATCCTATTTGGCGGCCTTTTCATCCCTGTTTTGCAGGGCGGGATACAGGGCACGCTTGCCGCCGGGTTCCAGCGGCTCCTGCCATGAGTCGTCCTTGTCCGTGCCCAGTTCCTTGAAAAATGCCACGTCACTGCGGCGAGCCTTGACAAACGGCTTCAGGTTGGGGTGCGGTCCTCCATCCGCCGCCCAGGGCTGGGGGCCACTCCGCCAAAGAAGGCGGAAGGACGGACTATACTTGGAGGCTATATTGAGTGCATACTCCATCATGGAGAAGGCACGCTCCACGTTGCCGGCCAGCATCTCCTGCTGCCCCCACTCCAGCAGGTTCACCATATAGTAGGAGGCCCAGTTGTTGAGCATGCAGTTGGGCAGTCCCTCCTGCGGGTAGGAACGGCGCAGCAGCATCTCCACCTCCCGGTGGCGTCCTTGGGCCATCAGGTTGTCCGCCAATATAGTCACCGTGAAGAGCTGGTGCGGATTAGCGGCCAGCACCGTCTTGAGCAGCCGCTCCCTTTCCCCCAGCTGCTCACCGTCTACGGGCAGCATGCAGTATTCGTCCATCAGCGCAGTATCCGGGTACTCCGGCACCAGGGAGGCTGTAAGGGCATGGCGGGCGGCATCATTCTCCTCATACGGAATCCGGGCCAGGCAGTTGTACTTCCACTGGGCCACCCAGGGCTTCCAGAGACGCGGCAGCATACACGCACAGCACGCCGCCACGGCAGCATACGCGCAGCCCAGGAGCAGGCGCCCCGGCACACCCATGGCACGCACGGGCAGCACAGACGGGCGGCTGCCCTCCGCCCACAGGCGGGAGGAAAAGAGCCCCTGGCTGCTGCGCGGATACGGGGAACCCAGCACGCCGCAGGCAAAGGCGGCCATGCCGGCCAGGGAAAAGTCATGCCACACGAAATCCACCACGGCACACGCCGCCAGGGCAGCCAGCACCAGCAGGGCTGCAGCCACGCGCACACGGCGCTGCTGCTCCGTGTACTCGGATGCCAGGGCGCGCACCCCCTCCACCAGATGCACCATCAGCACAAACAGCATGCAGCCCACGCCGACGACACCGTAGTCACACCAGGCCTGCAGGTACTCGTTGTGCGCGTAGTTGGGCCACTCCCACTCGTTGAACAGCGGTACAATCATCCACCCGGCGGAAGATGCCCCGAACCCGCATGCGGGAGCGCCGCCGGCCACGGCGCACACGCATTTCCAGATATCATAGCGCAGGTGGGAATCCACCCTGGCCAGGGACTCCAGCCACGTATCCACGGCAAACAGCTCATACCCCGCCACACAGCACACACCCACCAGCACAGCCAGCACCACGCCGCCGGCCGTTCCCAGGCGCCGCCCGGAGAAGATGCGCAGCAGCAGCCACAGCCCCATGCCCAGCACCAGCAGCAGCGGCAGCAGGACAAACGCGGAACGCGTGCCGCAGAAAAACGCCAGCACCACGCCCGCCAGGCCAACAGCCGAACCAAGACAGGATTTCCATGAGCGACCTGCCCCCCACACCGGGCGCAGCACCAGCAGGGAGCCAGCCAGCATCAGGAACATGCCGGCAAAATTCTTGTACACATACAGAGTGACGGGCAGACTGTTCTGCCCGGAAAGCCCCACCGCCGGGCGGCCGAACCACTCCACGCGCGCCTCCGGCATGCGGGCCAGCCAGTATGCCGCCATGTTCAGCAGCAGCGCCAGCCCCAGCACGCAGGGCACCCATTTGCCGCCGCGGCCCTGCGCCCACAGCACGCCCGCGCCGTAAAAGACAAAACAGGCGCAGATGATGCAGCTCTCCCGCCACGATTCCACCACGGCGCACGGCTCCAGAAGGCAGCGCACCAGGAAATACCCGCCCGCCGCCAGGGAACACCAGCCCTGCCAACCCAGGCGCACCACCTTGCCGCCGCGCAGCAGCCCCAGCACCGCCAGGGCCACCACCAGTATCAGCCCGCCCAGCAGCGGCATATAGGAGTAGGCGTTGGCACCGGCCAGGGTCATGGAGGCTATCCACGTGACCGCCAGCAGGATGGCGGCGCACCGCCCCTCCCACATATCACTCAAGCGCACAGGGGTGTTTCTGTTTTCCATGCGCCCAGCATAGCAGATACCCGCTCCGCAGGCAAGCCTGCGCATACGCAACGTGCGGCCACGCCGCAATCACAGCTGCACGCGGATGACGGTCTGGCCCTTGTTCTCCACCAGGGTGGCGGTGCAGGACTTGGCGTGCGCGGTGGAGGATTTGATGCGCACGGAAACCTTGCCCACCTTGCCCAGTTTCACGGGCTTTTCCTTGGTGCCCAGGCGGATTTCCATGGCGGCGGGCAGCTTGCCGTCCTTGAACACCTCGTTGCCCACCACAATGGAAAGCTCGTCAGCCTGCAGGGTGCCGCCCTCCATGCAGGTCACGTACAGCACGGGGAGCTTGGTGCCGTCCACCTTGGTGGAGCCGCCTTTCTTTGCCCCGCCGCAGACAGCCACCTTGACCCCCTTGTAGTTCCCGGCCACCATCTCCACCTTCTTGGCGCGCACAGGGCTGTCGGTCAGCGCATTGCCCTCCAGCACCAGCACGCCGTATTTGCTGTCCTTGTTGGAAAGGCAGACTCGGCCGCCGCAGCCGCGCACACTGGTCACGGCCGTCTTGTCCGACGACACACGGCCGGCATAGGTGTAGGAGCCTTCCTTGAGGGGTGTCTGAATCGTAACCCTGGCCCCGCTCTCCAGGCGCAGGGCTCCCTTCAGCCCGGCGTAGTCGGCCACGGTGGCGGTATCCTCCGGCGCGGCACCGCCCTCTATGTACTCCTGCGCCTTTTCAAAGGGGGATGCCATGATAAAGGTGCCGCCCTTCTCCACCGTCACCTTGCCGGTAAGGCGTGCGTGGCCGCCCAGGGTAAAAATACCCGCGTCCCCCACGGTCACAGGGGTGGCGGCATCCGCATAGTGCCAATCATCCTCCCGCACCAGGCGGTCCGGGGAGCTGCCGTCCTTGGAACCCATGCCGTGTACGGTGTTGGTACCGGCCAGCACCATCTGCACACCGCTGATGAACCAGCCGCTGCCCGGCTGGGTGAGCTTGGTGTGCGTGCAGGCCAGGTACAGGGGTTCAGGCTTGCTGCCCGGCTTGAACTCCACCTTCAGGGAGCCGCCGGGAGCATCCGTGAAGGAGAGCAGGTACGGTCCCTGCCCCGCCAGCGCCTCCACGGGCACCTCATACGTCACGGCTCCCTTGCTGTTGCACAGGGTGGCATCCTGCGTCTGCGCGGTGAGCTTGCGGGCATCGCCGGAATAGGCGTGGCCGCAGAGGTCCAGCGTGCCGCCGCCGTAGCCCAGGGTCACATTGCGCGCCACCTGGTTATCCCCCTCCAGCACCAGCGTGGCGCCGTTGGCCACATGCACGGCCTCCGCGGCCTGGCCGCCCCGGCGCTGCAGGCGCGTGGTGCCGCCGCCCAGCATCAGGTTCACGGTGTTGGGGCCCTCCCCCGCCACCACCAGGGTGCCGGGGCCCACCTTGCGGATTTCACGCACCGTGTCCTTTTGCGGGGTGAGCATGGTGGTCAGCGTGGTACTCTCTCCCACAATAAAGCCCGCGCAGTTTAGCTCCCCCTTGCCTTTCAGCGTAAAGGAAGCCTTGCCCTGCAGCTCCACATAGCCTATACCCATCTCCACCGGGGCATCCACGGTGATGCTGTGCTTGCCGCTGCCGGTCAGGCGCAGGTTCTCCGTAAGGAACAGGTCCGCAATACTCACGGCTGGGTTGGTGTACTTGGCAGGATTGTACGCAAACCAGTCCGGCTTGTCCACTAGGTCCAGGAAGGATTTCCAGTAGTCCGTGCCCTCCTTCAAGCCCACATAGCGGGCGGCCTCCTTGCCGTTCACCAGCACCCTGCCCTCGTACGGGTGAGCGGCGGCCTTGTTCTTGGGGTCGTCCACCGTGCGGCCGGTGTCGATATTGGCCGGGGTAATCTCCACCTTGTCCGTGCTGCCGGAGAGGGTGACGCTGCGGGTGAAGCTCTCCAGCTTCTTGGCGGTCCAGTCCGGCGCGGCGGTGTAATAGGTCACGCCGTTGCCGTTCATGCCCTGCATGGTGGCCACAAACTCGTAGCGCTTGCGCTCCGGGCTCCACCACCACACGGGGGAGCCGGAATCGCCCTCATGCCCGGAGTAGGGCAAGGGCGCCTTGTCCGGGGAGATGTAGTTCTGCCCCCACTCCACCCAGCTGGTGCCGCTGCAGCTGTCGTCGTCGCCCTTGCCAGGCTTGCCTATCCAGTTGTGCGCGCCCGTGGTCTCTATGGCGGCAATACCGCCCAGGATGTACATGTACGGCTTCTGCGCCAGCTCATGCTTCACCTCGCCGTTCACGCGCGTGGTGCGCACCATGGTACCCGCGCCGGAGCGGTAGATAAGCTGCATGTTCAGCGTGTCGCCCTCCACACCGGGGAACATCACCGCCGGCTCCACGTCCGTCACCAGCTTGTTCAGGCGGGTTATCTTGTAATCCGTCGCCGGGGTCAGCAGGAACACGTCCTTCTCAGACTGGCGGTACTCGATGCCGTTATAGTGGATGGAATGCTCCATGCCCACATAGCGGCCCGTGAAGGTGGGATTCTGCACGCCATTGTGCTGCACGGTGGCAATGGCATTGGGCGCTATGGCGGCGTATGCGCCGTTGTCTCCCTGGCTCTCAAAGGAAATCAAGCCGTGCGGCAGCACAAAATCCGCCTGCCCGCCCGTATAGGTGATGGCCACCCCCGCCTTGGCACGCGCCTTCTGCAGCTCATTCAGCCCTTTCACGCTGAACCGCCCGCAGTTCTGCCCAAAATCGCTATACGTCTCCACCGCCACATCCGGGTGCCAGGTAATGGCACCCGCCGGCAGCGTGACCCCTACACAAAATATTCCGGCCAACAGGCCGCGCAGGAAATTCGTTATCCTCATACCACCCCCTAACATACTCCCCGCGCCCCCGCATGGCAAGCAAAAAACTGTATCCAGACCTTCGGCGGCACCCGAAAAAACAGAAAGGCCGTTTACCCTCTCAGTGAGGATAAACGGCCCTTTCTCCGACGGAGCGGGGGGGATTCGAACCCCCGGTACAGGTTAAAGCCTGTACGACCATTTAGCAAACGGTTGCTTTCAGCCTCTCAGCCACCGCTCCAAAGGTGCGGGCAGATTGTAGCGCAGTTCTGCCGCGGTGTCAATACCAAAGTTCAACTTTTATGCATTTTCTTTCCCTTGCCGGCAAACGCGGGCAATAAGACGGGGCAACCGTTTCCGGTTGCCCCGCAGGAAAGATTCCCAGACGGTTCAGCTTAGGCCTCCACAGGAGCGGGAGTCACGGCAGCGGCCGGAATCTCTTCCTTGTTGGTGTAGTGCCACTTCACCTTGTTGCGCTTGTTGGCAGAGCGGGCCTTGCGGCGCTTCTCGTCCATGGGGCTTTCAAAAGCGCGGCGGCGGCGCATCTCCTCGAGGATGCCTTCGGTGTCGAGCTTGGTCTTGAGGCGCTTGAGGGCGCGGTCGATCGGTTCTCCTTTACGTACGGTGACGGAACGCATATTGATGTATGATGTTGTTGATAATGTCCGGGAACGGGCAGGAAAGATACCCCAACAGGCACCCTCTGTCAAGCATTTTATCACGCGTTTTGCAAAAACTTTTCATTTTGCCCGCGCGTATGCCTATATAAGAACTTGTCAAAAGAGACAAAATCGGGTAGAATCCGCGCCATGGCGTCGCACCCCCACAGCAGCAGCATTGATTTTGCAGAGCGTCCGTTCATCCTCTTCTGGGAGGTCACACGGGCCTGCGCCCTGGCCTGCCGGCACTGCCGTGCCATAGCGCAGCCGCAGGCGCACCCGGAGGAGCTGGACCACACGGAGGCCCTGGCGCTGCTGGACAGCATAGCGGAGCTGAACCCGCCCATGCTGGTGCTCACGGGCGGAGACCCGATGATGCGGCGCGACATCATGGACCTGATACGCTACGCCACGGGCAAGGGGCTGCGGGTATCCCTGAGCCCGGCAGCCACCGCACGCCTGCTGAACACGGACTTTGCGGAGCTGAAGGCGGCGGGCGTGGTGAGCCTGAGCCTGAGCCTGGACGGCGCCACGCAGGAGACGCACGATGCCTTCCGCCGCGTGCCGCACACCTTTGAGCGCACGCTGGAGGCCGCCCGCAAGGCCAAGGGGGCCGGAATCATGCTGCAGGTGAACACCACCCTTTCCCGCACCACCCTGCCGGAGCTGGACGCCTTTATAGAACTCATGAAGCAGATTCAGCCGGACGTGTGGAGCGTGTTCATGCTGGTGCCCACCGGCCGCGCCACCATGGACGAGCTGACCACCGCCGAGGAAACGGAGGCCGTGTGGCAGCGCCTGACGGAACTGCGCCACACCCTGCCCTTTGCCGTGAAGACCACGGAGGGCCACCACTACCGCCGCAAGCTCATGCAAGCCGCGCGCACGGAGGGCACCCCGCCCCCGCGCCACATGGTGCCCACGCGGGACGGCAAGGGCGTGGTGTTCATCTCCCACACGGGTGAGATACAGCCCAGCGGGTTCCTGCCCATCACCGCCGGCAACGTGCGCACCGACGACCTGGCCGCCGTGTACCGCACGCACCCCCTGTTCCTGAAACTGCGGGACGACGACGCGCTGGGCGGCAAGTGCGGCAAGTGCGAGTACCGCAGGCTCTGCGGCGGCTCCCGCGCACGCGCCTACGGCTCTTCCGGCGACATGATGGCCGCCGAACCCCTCTGCAACTACATACCCGCCGCCCTGCGCAGCGGGGAAACACTCTGACTCCACATTCCCATGATCAATATCACCAAGCTTTGGACAGGCATCTCCCAGCCCGCCGACCACATACGCTACGGCCAGGGCCACGGGGACAACAACCCGCACAGCAGCACCGCCACCTGCGCCCCCACCTCCGCGCGCACGCGCAAACCCATCGTGGTGTGGAACATCACCCGCACCTGCAACCTGCGCTGCGTGCACTGCTACGCAGACTCCCACGCGGAAAAGTACGCCGGGGAGCTGGACTGGGACCAGTGCTGCGCCGTGATAGACGACCTGGCGGACTACAAGGTGAACGCCCTGCTGCTTTCCGGCGGTGAGCCCACCCTGCACCCGCAGCTCCCGCAGCTGCTGGAGCGCGCCACCAGCCGCGGGCTGAAGGTCACCATCTCCACAAACGGCACCCGCATCACCCCGGACCTGGCACGCCTGTTCAAGGACCTGGGCGTGGCCTACGTCGGCATCTCCCTGGATGGCATCGGTGCCGTGCATGACAAGTTCCGCGGCGTTCCCGGCGCATTCCAGGGTGCCATCCGCGGTTTCAAGCTCTGCGAGGAAGTGGGCCAGAAGACCGGCCTGCGCCTTACCCTGACCCGCAACAACGTCCAGAGCATGGCCCAGATTCTCGACTTCATCGAGCAGGAGAACATACGCCGCGTATGCTTCTACCACCTGGTGCCCACCGGCCGCGGCGTGGATGTGGCCAGCCTGCACCCGGACGAAGCCCGCAGCGCCATCGACATGCTCATCGCGCGCTCCCAGAAATGGCACGACGAGGGGCAGGACCGCGAGCTGCTCACCGTCACCCAGCCGGCAGACGGCGTGTACCTGCTGCTGCGCCAGCTGCGGGAAGGCCACCCCCTGGCCCAGGAAACCCTGCGCCTGCTCACCTGGAACGGCGGCGGCGCCAACAGCTCCGGCCGCGGCATCGCCAACATAGACACCCAGGGCTTCATCCACCCGGACCAGTTCTGGCAGGGTGTCACCCTGGGCAATGTGAAGGAACAGAAATTCTCAGACGTGTGGGAGGCCGCCGGCCAGCCCTCCGCAGACCAGCTGAAGGAGCTGCGCGGCAGCGACGACCCCGCCGAGCGCCAGAAGAAGCTCAGCGGCCGCTGCGCCACCTGCAAGCACTTCCACCTGTGCGGCGGCGGTTTCCGCACCCGCGCCGCCTTCGCCAACGGCCACTGGTACGGCTCCGACCCCGGCTGCTACCTTACGGACGAGGAAATCAACACTCCCCTGCCCCTGTAACACGCCGCAAACCGCCTCCACCTGCCGCACGCCATGCACCACACGGAAAAAATTGCACTTTTTTGCAAGACAACCAACTTTTCCGCTTGCAATGCTCGGCAAGAAGTGGTATCTATAGTGACGTTATGAAGCGCTTACTTCTTCCTGCTCTCCTTTTGACCGCTCTTGCGGGCACCGTGTACGGTGACATTCAGGCTCCGCCTGCCTCCGAGTACACAGCCACCCGCAAGCTGGGTCGTGCCATCGGCAACATCCTCTTCAGCATTGAAGAGCTCCCCACCACCATCATTCGCTGGACCAGCGAGGAAGGTGACTACGCCGGCTTCTCCGTCGGTATCGTGGAAGGTTTCACCCGTACCTTCACCCGCATCGGTTACGGTTTCTATGAGCTGGTGACCTTCTGGGCTCCCACCTACAAGTGCACCTACCGCCCGCCCTACCAGGGCAGCTGCGGCCGCTCCGGCCTGAAGGAGTACAACTCCTGGTCCGGCTTCTCCGAATTCCCGGAGGAACTCGGCTTCCAGAGCAAGTACAACTACTCCCGCCAGCAGAGCAACTAACCTGCACCGGTTCATCTCCTTTCTATCACACGGCACTGCCCAAGGCAGTGCCGTTTTTTTGCACCCCTGCCGCAAATTATTCTCCACCCACCCCGCAACCACATACCGCAAAAGCCGGCCGCCCCACGGGCAGCCGGCCTCACCGAAAAATAATCCCCGCGCCTCAGGCGCGCTGTCTTAGCATATTGCCCCTTCCATCAGCGCAGCAGCTGGGTGAGCTCAAACTGGAAAGCCTGAAGCTCTGCGGGAGTGGGCTGGGCGCTCAGGTCGCTCCAGGAGAAGCGGCCCATCTGGTCAATCATCCAGGAGCCCTTGGTGCCGCCGGGGAACACCACCTTGCCGGAAAGCAGGGCACCGGGAATCTGCAGGTCATCCAGCGTCACCACCGGCTTGCCGTCCACCGCAGGGGCAGGGGCGGCGGGTTCCTCCGCGGCAGGCTGGTCCGCCAGGGCGGCGGGCTCCTCCTTCACGGGTTCCGGGGCGGTGGCAATTTCAATCCCGTTGTCCAGCAGCAGGAACCGCACATCCATATAGGTGAGGTGCACGCCGCAGTCTGCGGACAGGCGCTTCTGGATGCCGTTCAAATCAATACCCTGCGCGGCCCATGCGCGCACCATGTCCAACTGCTCAGCGGAAACCTTGCTCATGCACCCATCATACCCGCAGCCCGGAGCGGAATCAAGGTCAATTTCCGTCACGCATTGTCCGTTGTCGCGGTACGGCGGGTGTTTGCTTGCGCGGGCGGGGGGATTGGGGTATAGTGGGGGCATGGAACGCAGGGAAATACAGGCGCGGCTGCGGGAGATGGCGGAGCCTGCCTATGCACGGTTTGCGGAAAAGCTGCTGCCGGACAACACGCACCCGCTGCTGGGGGTGCGGCTGCCGCGGCTGCGGCGGCTGGCACGCGCCATTGCACGCAGCGGGGATGCGCCCGCGCTGCTGCGGCGGCTGCCGGGCAAGCGCGCCGCGTTCGAGGAAATCATGCTCTGCGGCATGCTGCCGGGCTACATGGATTCCCTGCCTTTCACCGCCCGCACCCGCTGCATCGACCGCCTGGCGCCACGCCTGGACAACTGGAGCCTGGTGGATTCCTGCTGCGCCACGTACAGCTTTGCCGCAGCAGCGCGGGAGCAGGCATGGGAGTGGCTGCTGCCGTACACCCGGCACCCGCAGGAGTACATGCGCCGCTTCGGCACCGTGATGCTGCTGGACCACTTTGTGAAAGACCCCGCCTGGGCTGCCCGTGTGGCAGGCGTGCTGCCCGGCATACGGCCCGGTGCCTACTACTCCGACATGGCCGTGGCCTGGTGCGCGTGCGAAATATGCCTGCGCCACCCTGCCCTGCATGATTCCCTGGCCGCCGCCCTGCCGGAACCCCTGCTCCGCCTGACCCGCAGAAAGCTCCGCGAATCCCGCCGATGCTAAGGATAGCTTAACGAATGTTTGTTTTAACTAATTGTTATTTCATCCCTTTTCCGCACAGAATAAGGGAGAGCAAGCAAGTTTAGGCTTGAATTTCGGGTGGTAAAGGTGTTAAATCGGAACGCGCGGGTGCGGCTTGAGCCGGCCTCTGAATTCAGCTTATGAAGACGACCAAGATTTTACAAGTGCCTGATCCCCTGACTTCGGCAGCGGATTATTTGAACAACGACGCAGACGACCAGGGCGAGCTGGTGACACTGAACGTGGGCCCGTCACACCCTGCAACACACGGTGTGTTAAGGCTTAAGCTAGTGGTGGACGGCGAGGAGATAGTCTCCTGCGACCCGGTCATCGGCTACCTGCACCGCGGCATGGAGAAGATAGCGGAGAACTGCCACTACAACCAGTTTGTGACCTACACGGACCGCATGGACTACCTGGCGCCGATGAGCAACAACATAGCCTACGCCTGTGCGGTGGAGAAGCTGCTGGGCTGGGAGCTGCCGGAGCGCGGCCAGGCCATCCGCGTGCTGTGCTGTGAGCTTTCCCGCATATCCTCCTGCTTCCTGGGCACGGGCGTGTACGCCATGGACACCGGCGCCATGACCGTGTTCCTGTACGCCTTCGAGGAGAAGGAGCGCGTGCACAACCTGTACGAGCAGATTTGCGGCGCCCGCTTCACCTCCAGCTACACCCGCATCGGCGGCATGACGCGAGACCTGCCCAAGGGCATCGAGAAGCAGATCCTGGACTTCTGCGACCACGCGCTCAAGACCGTGGACGAAATGGAGAAGCTGCTGCTGCACAACAAGATTTTCATCGACCGACTGGTGGGCGTGGGCGTCATCTCCCGAGAGATGGCGCTGACCTGCGGCATGACCGGCAACAACCTGCGTGCCAGCGGCGTGGAGCGAGACCTGCGCAAGACCAACCCCTACCTGGGCTATGAGAACTACGAGTTCGACGTGCCGGTGGCCCAGGAGGGCGATTGCTACGCCCGTTTCCAGGTGCGTATGGAGGAAATCCGCCAGTCCGTGCGCATTATCCGCCAAGTGATCAAGAACATGCCCGGCGGCCCCATCTGGGTGCAGCTGGACAAGGGAATCCTGCCCGCCAAGAAGGACGTGATGACCGGCATGGAGGAGCTTATCCGCCAGTTCATGGTCTCCACCCAGTGCGTGAACGCCCCCGCCGGCCAGGTGTACTTTGCCGCAGAGAACCCCAAGGGCGAGCTGGGCTTCTTCCTGGATTCCAAGGGCGGCGGCATTGCCAACCGCCTGAAGATGCGCAGCCCCTCCTACTGCACCCTCTCCATCCTGCCGGAGCTGCTGCCCGGCCACCTGGTCAGCGATGTCGGCGCCATCCTCGGCTCCTTCGACTTCGTGCAGGGCGAATGCGACCGCTAACTCCACCACCTCGACACACAACCATTTCCTACCATGTCTGAAACACCTGATGCCATCGATGCCCTGACGGTCGCCAAGCCGTCCCCCGGTGAAAAGTATTTCCCCAAGTTTGAGGTAACGCCGGAGCTCAAGAAAGAGGCCAAGAAAGTAATCGCCCAGTATCCGGACGGCAAGGAGCAGTCCGCCATCCTCCCCCTCATCCACGTGGTGCAGGAGGAGTTCGGCTTCATCTCCCCCGCCGCCATAGAGTGGATTGCCGCAGAGTGCAACAGCACCCCCATCCACGTGGCCGGCGTGGTCACCTTCTACCCCGGCATCCACACCCGCTGCCCCGGCAAGTACCACTTCCGTGTCTGCCACACCATCGCCTGCGCCATGAGCGGGGGTGAGGAGCTCATCGCCCACATCTGCAAGCAGATGGGCCTGGACGTGGCCGACATGGACGAGGAGGACCCGATGATGGTGAGCGAGGACGGCCTGTTCAGCATTGAGCCGGTGGAATGCCTGGCGAACTGCGGTTTCGGCCCGAACGTGATGGTGAACGACACCCTGTACTCCGAGATGACCCCGGAGAAGGTGGACGCCCTGATGGCAGAACTCAAGACCAAGTAACCCCACAGCGAGAACATGAGCGAGATTACCTACAAACCCGGCAAGGAGCCGCACCCGCGGGAAACGCGCCGCATCTTCCGTAACATCGACCGCGAGGGATACACCCCGTCCATCGACAGTTTCCTGGCAGACGGCGGCTACGAGACTCTCAAGAAGGCCCTGAAGATGGAGCCGGCCGACGTGATCAACGAGGTGAAGAAGAGCGGCCTGCGCGGCCGCGGCGGCGCAGGTTTCCCCACCGGCGTGAAATGGACCTTCATCCCCAAGGGCAACACCAAGCCCGTGTACCTGGTGTGCAACTGCGACGAATCCGAGCCCGGCACCTTCAAGGACCGCTTTGTGGTGCACCAGGACCCGCACCAGCTCATAGAGGGCCTGGTGATTGCGTGCTACGCCGTGCAGGCGCACTACGCCGTCATCTACATGCGCGAGGAGTTCCCGGAGGGTGCCAAGATTGTGCGCCAGGCCATCAAGGAGGCAGAGGAGCACGGATTCCTGGGCGAGGACATCCAGGGCTCCGGCTTCAGCCTGAAACTCATCCTGCACCGCGGCGCCGGCGCCTACATCTGCGGTGAGGAAACCGGCCTCATCAACTCCATCGAGGGTGTGCGCCCCTACCCCCGCATCAAGCCCCCCTTCTTCCCGGCCGCCATCGGCCTGTACGGCTGCCCCACCATCGTGAACAACGTGGAATCCCTGTGCCAGGTGCGCCAGGTGATGATGATGGGCGGCGAGGCTTACGCCGCAGAGGGTGCCCAGCGCTCCCCCGGCACCCGCATCATCGGTGTGTCCGGTGACGTGAAGCGCCCCGGCTACTATGAAATCATCTCCGGCTCCATGACGTACGGCGAGCTGCTGTACGACCTGTGCGGCGGCCCGAAGGACGGCCGCAAGTTCAAGGCCATCATCCCCGGCGGCGCCTCTGCCAAGGTGATGCGCTGCGACGAGGTGCTGAAGGGCAAGAACCCGGACGGCTCCGTGCGTGAGATGAGCGTGTTCGACATCCCGCTGGACCTGGACTCCATCGCCCAGCACGGCTCCATGAGCGGCTCCGGCGGCGTCATCGTGATGGATGACACGCGCAGCATGCCCAAGATGCTCAACAACCTGAACCGCTTCTTTGCCTGGGAATCCTGCGGCCAGTGCTCCCCCTGCCGAGAGGGCAACCCGTGGATGTACAAGCTCTCCACCCGCATTTGCGAGGGCAAGGGCTCCCCGGAGGACGTGGACCTGCTGAAATCCGTGGCAGACAACATCTGCGGCCGCACCGTCTGCGCCTTCGGCGAGGCGTGCAGCTGGCCCGTGCAGGCCTTCACCACCAAGTTCCGTGAGGAATTCCTGGCACTCACCAAACCCATCAACGCACTCAAGCCCCACAGCCCGGAGGCTGCCGAGGCTGCCAAGTACCTGACCCGCGAAGACTAACCTTTTCATAGAATGAGCACACAACCCGCAACACTGCCGAAAGACGAGGCCGCTGCCGAAGGCAAGGTCAACGTCCAGATCAACGGCAAATGGTACCGCTTCCCCAAGGGGACGCGCATTGCCGATGCCTGCAACTCCGTGGGCGCGCACGTACCGTGCTTCTGCTACCACCCCAAGCTCTCCATAGCCGGCTCCTGCCGCATGTGCCTGGTGGAACAGGGCATGCCCCCGCGCCTGGCCCCCGGTGCCACCCCCACCTATGGCGAGGACGGCTACCAGCCCATCAGCTGGATGCCCCGCGCCATCATTGCCTGCGCCAACACCGTGGCGGAGAACATGGGCATACGCACCAACAGCAAGCTCACCGCAGACGCCCGCCGCGGCGTGCTGGAGTTCCTGCTGACCAACCACCCGCTGGACTGCCCCATCTGTGACCAGGCCGGCGAGTGCAAGCTCCAGGAGTACACCAACGACTACGGCTCCGGCACCCACCGCTTCACGGAAAGCAAGATCAAGAAGGGCAAGAACATCTCCATCGGCGAGCGCGTGAACCTGGACCAGGAGCGCTGCGTGCTCTGCCGCCGCTGCATCCGCTTCATGAAGGAAATCGCCGGCGACGAGGTGCTGGGCGTGGTGGGCCGCGGCGGCCACAATGCCGTGGCATGCTACCCCGGCAAGCGCCTGGACAGCAACTACTCCATGAACGTGGTGGACATCTGCCCCGTGGGTGCCATGACCAGCAAGGACTTCCGCTTCAAGATGCGCGTGTGGTTCCTGAAGAGCACCCCCACCATCGACGTGAACTGCGGCACCGGCACCAATATCAACATCTGGACCCGTGAGCAGCAGGTCTACCGTATCACCCCCCGCCAGAACGATGAGGTGAACTCCTGCTGGATGCCGGACAACCACCGCCTGAACTACAAGTACATCAACGCCGACACCCGCCTGACCAACCCGCTGGTGAAGACCGATGCAGGCGCACCCCAGCGTGAATCCACCTGGGATGCCACCCTGGGCCTGGTGGCAGAGCAGATCGGCAAGTGTGGTGCCGCCAAGACCGCCATCATCGCCTCCGCCCGCATGACCAACGAGGAACTCTACCTCGTACGCGTGCTGGCTGACCGCCTGGGCGTCCGCCAGATTGAGGTGGTGGGCCGCAAGGGCAAGGGAGACGACATGCTCATCTCCGCAGACCGCAACCCGAACACGAACGGTGCCAAGATGATCCTGGGCAAGAGCGGCTCCGGCCTGGGCACCCTGTGCAGCAACGTGCGCAAGGGCGCCATCCGCGCCCTCATCGTGCTGGGAGAGGACGTGACCGCAGAGGCGGGCCTGACCACGGAAGACCTGGCCGGGCTGGACTACCTGCTGGCCATGGACCACAGCGAGACCCCCACCACCAAGGCAGCCGACGTGGTGCTGCCCGGCACCACCTTTGCAGAGAAGTACGGCACCATGGTGAACGTGACAGGCCGCATCCAGCGCCTGAACAAGGCCATAGAGCCCATCGGCAACTCCAAGCCGGACTGGTACATCCTGCGTGACCTGCTGCTCAAGCTGGGCACCAGCAATGCCACCGTGAACAACTGCCAGTGCCCCACCCAGATGCTGGCCGCCATGGCAGAGGAGTTCGAGCCCCTCAAGGGCCTTACCTGGGGTGCCGTCGGCAACTCCGGCAAGGTCATCATGGAAACCGGCGTCACCATCCCCCTGGTGGAGCGTGATAAAGCCAAGAAGTAAACCCCACACCGGCAAGACAATATGGAAACTATCATCAATTGTTGGAACGAAATCATGGGCAATGAAGTGGTGTTCTACCTGCTCACCACCCTGGTGAAACTGGTCATCATGTTCGCCGTCATCCTGGCTTTCGTCGTCATTTCCGTCTGGACAGAGCGCCGCGTGGCCGGCTGGATCCAGGACCGCCCCGGCCCCAACCGCGCCGGCCTGCCCCTGTTCCTTCTGCAGCGTTTCGGCAGCAAGGAGAAACAGCCCCTCAAGAACTGGCTCCACTTCTTCGGCATCCCGGAGACCAGCTGGATTGCCAAGCTCTGCACCTGGCTGCGCCTGGACCGTGAAATCCCCACCATGGGCCTTATCCAGCCCTGCCTGGATGGCGGCAAGCTCTTCCTGAAGCAGGAGCAGACGCCCTCCTACGTGCGCAAGCTCTACTTCATCATAGCGCCCATGCTGGTGCTCGGCCCGCCCCTGGTGGCTGCGGCCGTGGTGCCCTTCGCCTCCCATGTGGACACCAGCTTCGGCAGCATCCAGATGTGCGTGGCCAACCTCGGCATCGGCCCGCTGTGGATTTTCGCCATCTCCGGCCTCTCCGTGTACGGCCTTACGCTGGCCGGCTGGTCCTCCAACTCCAAGTTCCCGTTCATCGGCGGCCTGCGCGCCACCGCCCAGCTCATCTCCTATGAGGTGTCCATGGGCCTGGCCATCATCCCGCTGCTCATGATGTTCGGCTCCCTGAACCTGCAGGAAATCGTGCAGTACCAGGCGGAGAACGGCTGGACGCTCCTGCCCCTGTGGGGTGAGGGCCTGAGCCTGCAGCGCTGGGCCATGATGCTCCCGCTGGCCATCAGCTTCGTGGTGTTCGTGACCTGCGTGTTTGCGGAGGCCAACCGTACCCCCTTCGATATGGCAGAGTGTGAGACCGACCTGGTGGGCGGCTACCACACGGAATACTCCTCCATGAAGTTCGCTTCCTTCTTCATGGGTGAATACGCCGCCATGGTCATCGGCTCCGCCGTGGTCGTCACCCTCTTCCTGGGCGGCTGGTCCGTCGGCTTCGGCGCGGATGCGTACCTGGCCGGCATCTGCCCCTGGCTGGCAGTCCTCTGCCAGTTCATCATGTTCCTTGTCAAGCTGTACGCCTTCATCTTCTTCTTCGTCTGGGTGCGCTGGACCCTCCCGCGCTTCCGCTGGGACCAGGTGATGAAGCTCGGCTGGCTCGTCTTCCTTGAGGTTGCCGTGGCCAACATCTTCCTGGCCGCCGCCGTACTCTATTTCATCAAGTAACCCCACCTTTCCCCCATGTCCTACATACCGATCAAACGACCCAAGTTCTCCTTGCTCGACAAGATATACGTTGTGGAGCTGGTGAAAGGACTTGTCCGCACCTTCAAGCACCTGGCCCTCTCCGTGCTTCGCCGGAGCCGCGGCAAGGATGACTTCAACGCCCAGGGCATCGGCGTCTGCATGCAGTTCCCGGAAACCCGCTGGGACGAGCGCCTGCCGGAGTACTACCGCGGCGCGCCCACGCTGGTGCGCGGCGAGGACGGCCGCGAGCGCTGCGTATCCTGCCAGCTCTGCGAGTTCATCTGCCCGGCCCGCGCCATCAAGGTGGTGCCCGGCCCGGTCTCTGCGGACTCCGCCTGCCAGAAGCAGGAGAAGGCCCCGGCAGAGTTTGAGATTGACATGCTCCGCTGCATCTACTGCGGCATGTGCCAGGAGGCCTGCCCGGAGCAAGCCATCTTCCTCTCCAAGGAATACCTCATCACCCTTACGGACCGCAGCAAGTCCGTGCGTGACAAGGAGACGCTCTACCGTCTCGGCGGCACGCGCAAGGGTCTTGTCAACAAGTGGAACCAACACAAATAACCTGAAGCCATGACTGAAACCATTATTTTCTACGTGTTTGCGGTACTGGCCGTCATCTGCGCCATCGGCGTGGTAGCCTTCCGCAACCCGGTCACCTCCGCCATGAACATGGCGCTGTGCTTCGGTTGCACGGCAGCCATCCTCTTCGGCATGGGTGCCCAGTTCCTCGGTATTGTCCAAATCATCGTGTACGCCGGTGCCATCCTGGTGCTGTTCCTGTTCGTGGTGATGATGCTGGACCTGAAAACGGAGGAGAACTCCAATTTCCTGGCCAACATTTCCGGCGTGGCCATAGCCGCCGTGTTTGCGGCCATGGTCACCAGCGTGGCCATGCACCTGCCGGGCGCCTGCCTGTGCTGCTGCAAGGCAGAGCCTGCCAAGCAGGTTCAGCAGGGTGCCCTGGGCGGTGAGCTGCCCAAGCTCTGCCCCGCCGCCGCTGCCAGGCAGCTGGACCCGCAGGCTGATGTGACCAAGGCAGACAGCATGCCGGACATCAAGCTCCTGGGCCAGTGCCTGTACACTAAGCACACCATCGCCTTTGCCATCCTCTCCTTCGCCCTGCTTGCAGGCTCCGTGGGTGCCGTGGCAATCTCCCGCAAGATCCGCAAAGACTAACCCCTACTGAACGATTATGGTTACCTTAGCACATTATCTCATTCTCTCCGGCGTTCTCTTTGCCATCGGCCTGGCCGGTGTGCTGATCCGCAAGAACATCATCGTGGTGTTCATGTGCCTGGAAATGATGCTCAGCGCTGCAAACATCTCGCTGGTGGCATTCTCCCGCGCACAGGGGACCAACGGCCTGCCTGTGTATGATGCCCAGGTGATGGCCCTGTTCATCGTCGGCATCGCCGCGGCGGAAGTCGCCATCGGCCTGGCCCTCATCGTGGCCATGTTCCGCGCCCGCCGCACGGTGGAAAGCACCGCGCTCAATACCCTGAAAGACTAACCCCCAAGAACGAATCGCTAGTATGAACAATCTTCCCTGGTTATTCCTTCTGCTGCCGCTTGCGGTGGCTGCCGTGAACTGGCTCTGCTTCAGCAAGTGCCCCAAGTGCGCGGCTGCACTCTCCACCCTCTCGGCCGCAGCCACCCTGGCACTCTGCTGCGTGCTGCTGGGCCTGCCGGTGGACAAGGCACCGGATGCCTACACCTGGCTGCCCTGCGGCGGCGATGTGGCCAAGAGCCTGAGCATGGGCCTGGTGCTGGATGAGCTGGCCCTGCGCATGATGCTGGTGGTCACCGGCATCGGCACGCTGGTCCACATCTTCTCCATCGGCTACATGGCCGGTGACAAGTCCAACCTCAGCCGCTACTTTGCCGGCCTGAGCATCTTCATGTTCAGCATGAGCACCATCGTGCTGGCAGACAACCTCGTCATGACCTTCATCGGTTGGGAAATGGTGGGCTTCTCCTCCTACCTGCTCATCGGCCACTGGTTCCACAAGGACAGCGCCGCAGACGCCGCCAAGAAGGCATTCATCACCAACCGCGTGGGTGACTTCGGCTTCCTCATCGGCATCCTGATTACCGCCGGCGCCTTCGGCACGCTGCAGTTTGCCGGCATGGGTGCCGCCGCAGCGGGCGTGGCCCCGGCCGTGCTCACGGCTGCGGTGCTGTGCCTGTTCTGCGGCGCGGTGGGCAAGAGCGCCCAGTTCCCGCTGCACGTGTGGCTGCCGGACGCCATGGAGGGCCCCACCCCGGTGTCCGCCCTTATCCATGCCGCCACCATGGTGGCCGCGGGCGTGTACATGCTGGTGCGCCTGCAGGTGAGCATGGGCACGGGCGCCTTCACGGAGACCGCCGCCACCGTCATTGCCGCCACGGGTGCCATCACCGCCGTGATGGCTGCCGTGATTGCCACCCAGCAGGATGACATCAAGCGCGTGCTGGCATACTCCACCCTCTCCCAGCTGGGCTACATGGTCATGGCCGTGGGCCTGCTTGCGGGTGAGGCGGCCATGTTCCACCTGTACACGCACGCCTGGTTCAAGGCCCTGCTCTTCCTCGGCGCCGGCGCCGTCATCGTGTGCTGCCACCATGAGCAGGACATCTGGAAGATGGGCGGCCTCTCCAAGCGCATGCCGCTGACCGTGCTCTGCTTCCTGGCAGGCACCGCCGCCCTCATCGCCATCCCCGGCACCTCCGGCTTCTTCTCCAAGGAGGCCATCCTGGATGCCGCCCTGGAGAAATCCCCGGTCTTCTTCTACATCGGTGCCGGCGTTGCCGCCCTCACCACGTTCTACATGACCCGCCTGTGCCTGGTGGCCTTCTTCGGCAAGGCCCGCGCCCACGGTGCCAAGGAAGCAAGCGAGGCCTCTCCCACCATGCTGCTGCCGCTGCTGGTGCTGGCCGCCATGGCCATCATCTCCGGCTATGCCTTCATGGCGGATGAGCTGGTGCCCTTCCCGCACTTCCACGCCCACGGCATGGAAATCGGCATGCCCTTCTACGTGAGCCTGGCCGCCCTGGTCATCGGCCTGGTGGCCGCCGTGGTGGTCTACGGATTCGGCAAGCACAGCCAGGACCCCCTGGCCGGCAACTGCATCTCCAAGGCCCTGCGCAACCGCCTCTACATCGATTGCCTCTATGACAAGGTCATCATCGGCTTCTTCCAGGACAAGCTCCTGGCCGGCATCATCGAGGGCCTGGACACCGCCATCATCCGCGGCATCATCGTCCAGGGCCTTGCCTGGGCCACCAGCCGCGTCGGCAAGCTCCTGAGCTGGATTCAGGGCGGTTCCCTGCGCGGTTACGCGCTCATCACCGGCCTGGGTCTCATCATCCTCGTCTTCCTCTTTGCCTTCTACCAATTCTAACCTGATTTCACAACCATGCTTATCTGGCTTATCCTTATTCCCGTGATTGCCGCGGCCCTCATCGGCCTGGCAAAGGCACCCGGCCGCCTGACGGCGCTGGTGAGTGCCGCCATCACGCTTATCCTGGGCCTGGGCGCGGTGTTCTGCCCGCACTGCGGTCAGTGCTGCTGTGAGCCCTCTGCCCTGCAGTTCACGGTGGATCCCGCCGTGCTGCCGCTGGCCAAGGTGATGCTGCTGCTCACCGTCATCGTGACCTTTGCGGCCATCCTGGGCCTGAAAGCCCCGGACAAGGACGCAGAGCGCAGCTGGAGCATCTCCGCCCTGCTGCTCTCCACCGGTGCCATGGGTGCCTTCATGTCCGACAACATCATCGCCTTCTACGGCTTCCATGAGCTGGCCCTCATCCCCACCTTCGTGATGATCGGCTGCTATGGCCGCGGAGACCGCCGCACCATCTCCTGGACCGCCACCATCTACCTGGGCCTGGCCTCCATGGTACTGCTGGCCGGCCTGCTGCTGCTGTGCGGTGAGATGCACTGCTACGAGTTCAGCACCATGGCCAAGGCCGTGCGTGCGGGCATGATGCCGGAGCACACCTGCCTCATCGGCGGCCTGCTGCTCCTGGGCTTCGGCACGCTGGTGTCCCTGTTCCCGTTCCACTCCTGGGCAGCCCCGGCATACGCCAGCGCCCCCACGCCCATTGCCATGCTGCATGCAGGCGTGCTCAAGAAGTTCGGCCTGTACGGCCTCTTCACCCTGGCCTTCATCTTCACCGGCGGCAAGCTGGGTGAAATCTTCGGCGGCTGGAACAACATCCTCCTCGTCCTCCTCCTGGGCAACGTCCTCTGGGTCGGCATCGTCACCATCGCCCAGAAGCGCCTGGACGACATGCTGGGCAACTCCTCCGTCATGCACATGGGCTACCTCTTCCTGGCCTTCGCCGTGGTGGTGGCCGGCTGCGGCCCCGTGGCCACGGAAATGGCCGTGAAGGGTGCCGCCCTGCTCATGCTGGCACACGGTCTCACCATTGCCATGCTCTTCCTGCTCACCGGGCAGATAGAGAGCCAGACCCGCACCCTGGAAATGGATGCCATGGGCGGCCTGGCGCAGAAGCTCCCCTGGCTGGGCTTCCTCTTTGGCCTGGCCGGCCTGGCCTCCATCGGCCTGCCGCTGCTGGCCAACTTCCCGGGTGAGTTCACGGTGTTCTACTCCTGCTTTGTGGACTGGCACCCCGGCACGGAGGGCTGCTGCGCCCTGGCCAACTGGCTGGGCGGCCTGGGCCCCGTGCAGCTCACCCTGGTGTTCGCCCTGTGGGGCCTGGTCATCAGCGCCGTGTACATGCTGCGCGCCTTCCGCACCATCTTCAACGGTGATGTGAGCCGCGCCTCCGGCCGTGCCACCAAGCTCTGCTGCCTGGACACCGCCGCCGCCATCGTGCTCGCCCTGGCCATCGTCCTGTTCGGCATCCTGCCCTACATCGTCTCCAACCTCGTTCCCACCATCGGAGCCTAACCTGAAACACCATTACACATATGTGCAATTACTGTGATACATACACCTGGTGCCAGTTCATCCCCGCCTTCGTGCTGGTCGGCGTTGCCGCCGTCATCCTCATGGCGGATTCCTTCCTGGCCCTGCCCAAGCGGATATACGCCATCTTCGGCGCCGCTGCGGCCATCGTCACCGGCTGTTTCCTGCTGGGCGGCACGCCGAACTTCTTCGGCTTCCTGGCCTGCGTGGCCACGGGCCTGAGCCTGCTGCTGGCGTTCGACTACTACACCGTCAGCTGCCAGTCCATCTCCGGCGGCTCCAGTGAGGAAGGGTACGGGGAATTCCTGGCCCTGCCGCTGGTGGCCTGCGCCGGCATCTACTGCCTCACCCAGGCCACGGACCTCATCATGCTCTTCGTGAGCCTGGAGGTCCTCACCCTCAGCTCCTACGCCCTTGCCGGCTACTTCCGCCGCAACCAGGGCTCCATCGAGGCCGGTATCAAATACCTCGTCCTGGGTGCCATGAGCACGGGCCTGCTGGTCTTCGGTGCCGCCTGGTACTTCGGCATGACCGGCACCTTCCAGCTGGGCAGCCGCGCCGTGAGCTACGCCCTGCAGGGCGGCGCCGCGGCCTCCCCGGCCATTGCCGGCGGCTTCCTCCTGGCGGTGGCCATGCTGTTCCTGGGAGCCTTCTTCAAGGTAGGCGCCGCCCCCATGCACGTGTGGATTCCGGATGTGTACCAGGGTGCCCCCACCCCCACCTCCAGCTTCCTGGCCGTGGCTTCCAAGGTAGGCGGTTTCGTGCTCCTCTGCGCGCTCTTCGCCCCCTTCTCCCACTACATGTACACGGAGAGCAGCTTCTGCTACCTCATGGTGTGGATCATCGCCCTGGTGACCGCCGCCACCCTGCTCATCGGCAACCTCGGCGCCATCAACCAGAGCAACGCCAAGCGCCTCCTCGGCTACTCCTCCATCGGCCAGGCTGGTTTCATCCTCGCCTTCTTCCTGGGGGTTAACCACCATGCAGATGCCATAGTCCGCGGCTCCCACGTCCTGGTCTACCTCATCGCTTACGCAGCCGCCACCATCCCGGCCTTCTACGCCATCGCCATGGTGCGCACCCAGCGCGGCAGCGAGGAAATCTCCGCCTTCCGCGGCCTGGCCAAGACCAACCCCCGCACGGCATTCCTCATCACCGTGGCCTTCGCCTCCCTGGCCGGCGTACCCCTCACCTACGGCTTCATCGCCAAGCTCCAGGCCTTCGTCGTCGCCATCAACACCATGAGCTGCATGAACGGCCTCATCTGGCTGCTCGTCGTCATGGTAGTCTGCGCCGCCGCCGGCTTCTACTACTACTTCAAGATTATCCGCGCCATGTACTGGGAGAAGCCCCTGCCGGAGGACAAGCCCCTCTGCGTGCCCCCCGTCACCACTGCCGTACTGGCCATCTGCGCTGCCGCAGCCATCATCATGGGCACCCTGCCCCTTGTTGTGAAAGGCTGACCCACCGCGCAACCACAATCACGCAAAAGGCCCGCAGCAACCTGCGGGCCTTTTTTTACACCCCGCCACCCGGCGGGAGCACACGTCACTTCTTCCGGCGGCCGACGGCCTTCTCCAGCGTAAGCATTCAACGAGTGTCCTGCAGGCATTCGGTGGACAGATGACGGGCAGGCACGTCAAATTTGCGCGGTCT
>JAUNQN010000032.1:23026-33846 GCA_030536145.1 Akkermansia sp. | reverse complement strand
GCAGAGGGTTTGGCCGGGGTCTTGGCAGCGGCGGGTTTCTGCGCCGGGGTCTTGGCGGGGGCGGCCTGTGCGGGGGCGGCGGCGGCCAACAGGGAGACGGCGATGCCGCCGACCAGGAGCCTGGCGGCGCCGGGGGGGAGCATGCTCTTGGGTTTCTCTGCGCCGATGGGCTTGCCCACCCTGCCATCCTTGCGGATGCGGCGCATGATGCCGCGGGAATCCGTGGCGATGATGCGTACGGCCTCCTTCATGACGCGCTTGATGCCGGCTGCGGTGGCGCGCTCACGGAACTGCAGGCGCGCGGAGAGGATGGCCTTGTTGATTTTCTCCGGGTTGATGTAGGGGTCCAGGCGGTATCCCCAGGAGAAGCAGGCCATTTCCAGCTGCACATCCATGACCAGGATGAGCGCCCACTCCATCTTTACGGGCTTGGAGTAGGGGTGGAAGATATCCCGCGCAAAGTGTTTCAGGCCGTCCCAGTAGCCGGCCAGGGTGGGGAGCAGGCCCTCCTGCTGCTCATGGCGGTGGTGGCCGCCGATGTCCTCGCGCAGCTCACGGTCCTCGTAGGCCTTGTTGAGCTCCCGCTTGCCGAAGGAGGGGTGGTGGATGCGGGCGTGGTTCAGGATCCAGTGGGCGTGGGGGCGCAGGTCACGCAGCCGGCCGTGGTCCGTGATGTACACGCAGAGTGCCACGGGGGGCAGGTTGCGCTCCAGCTCCTGCAGGAAGTGCATGAGATTCATGCGGTCCTGGTGCTTGAGTGCGCCGGCCACATCCACCACGCGGGTGAATTCCACCTGCGCGCTGCCGAAGGTGCCCTCTGCCCGGCGCAGGCTATACCCGCAGGCAGGGCACTGGTACAGGGCTCCGGTATGGATGTTGGCTGAACATTGGGGACAAACAGGCACGCAAGGGTTATACCCTTTTTTGCGCCGTTCGTGAAGCGCAAATACTGCCCTGCATGGATTTTTTTACGCCGTCAGATGGTTCGGCCCTCCTTGTCCTTGAAACAGCCGCAGAGGAGCATGATGATATCGATGGCCTGCCAGACGCCCAGCAGGCCGACGGTGAGGAACTGGATGATGCCCGTGACCACCTTTCCGGCATAGATGCGGTGTACGCCGCAGAATCCGAAGAAGCAGAGGAGGGAAAGGAGGAAGGTGACGGTGCGGGAACGGCTACTCTTGGCCATGGCCTTCTGTAAGGGTGGGGATGATTTGCCGGGCGCGGTCCACCAGGGCGGCGCGGGTGTTGGGCAGGGAATCCTCCTGGAACTCCGCCAGGAGCTGCTCCAGCACCTGCCGCATGGCGGGGCCGGGGCGCATGCCCAGGTCCATAAGGTCCTTGCCGTTGACCTGCAGGTCCTTCACGGAGAAGGCGGGCGCGGCCTCCAGCACTTCCTCGAACAGGAGCAGGGCGGCGCGGATGCGGGGGTCCTTCTTGTCCAGCGCATAGGCGGCGTGGGCGGCCAGGTCCGCGCGCTGCACCTGGAACAGGCGGCGCACGTTCTGCTCACCCAGGCGGCCGATGAGGCGGCGCATGCCGGCGGGGGTCTCCGGCCAGTGCAGGTCATGCTCCTGCACCAGGGTCACGGCGGCGGCCAGGGTGTCGTTGTCGCTCTTCAGGCGGCGCAGCACGTCCTTGGCTATGCGGGCGCCCGCGTCCTGGTGGCCGTAGAAATGGTCCCGCCCGTTCCCGTCCCGGGTATGGCAGGCGGGCTTGCCGGCATCATGCAGCAGCATGACCAGACGCAGCAGCTCATCCGCCGGGGCGGCGGCCACGGCATAGGCCGTGTGGGTCCACACGTCATAGCAGTGGTAGGGGGTGATCTGCGGGAAACCGATGGTGCCCGCCAGCTCCGGGATGATGGCGGCAAAGACCTCCGGGAAGCCCAAGAGCATATCCAGCACGCCCTCCCCCACCAGGATGCCGCGCAGCTCCACCAGGATGCGCTCCACGCTCACGTTTGCCAGCAGGTGGCGGTTCCGGCGGATGGAGTGGGCGGTTTCCGTCTCTATATCAAAGCGGAAGCGGGAGGCGAAGCGCAGGGCGCGCATGATGCGCAGGCCGTCCTCGTTGAACCGGGCATCCGGCTCGCCCACGCAGCGGATGACGCGTGCGGCCAGGTCCTGCTGCCCGCCGAAGGCATCCACCAGGCCGCGGGTGGGGTTGTAGGCCATGGCGTTGATGGTGAAATCACGGCGTGCCAGGTCCTCCTCCACGCGGGAGACAAAGCTCACGGCATCCGGGTGGCGGTTGTCGGTGTAGTCGCCGTCTATGCGGAAGGTGGTGACCTCCACGGGCTCATGGTCCACCATCACGGTGACGGTACCGTGTTTCAGGCCGGTCTTGATGACGTGGAACTTGCGGAAGACGCGCAGCACCTCCTGCGGGAGTGCGTTGGTGCACACATCCCAGTCCTTGGGGGTGCGGCCCATCAGGGAATCGCGCACGCAGCCGCCCACCACGTAAGCCTCGTAGCCGTAGTGTTCCAGGCGGTCCAGCACCGTGCGCGCGTGTTCAGGCACCTGCATAGCGCGGGTATTCTAGCACGGTGCGGCGCGCTTGTAAAGCCGCGGCATTATTTCATGGTAAAGGGAATGCCGCTGTAGTGGCGGCTGGCGCCGGGCATCTCACGGGTCATGGTGCAGGTGCCGCCGGTGGGGGATTCAAAGGTGAGCCGCACCTCCACGGATTCCGGCCCCCTGGCGTACAGGCGCGCGGTATTCTGCCCGGTGCGCGTGTAGGTGCGGGCGGCCTCTGCGGGGTCGGCAGGCACGGTGATGGGTTCCGGCACATAGGATGACCCCGTGACCGGGTGGGGTATGTCCCCCTCTGCCGTGGCGCGTGAGACGGTTTGCTGCTGCCCTGCGGAGCCGAAGACGAAGGTTTTTCCGGCGGCGCTCTCCGGGGCCTGCACAGTACCGGGCTCCGCAGCCGGGGCCGGGTTCCCTGCCTGGCAGGCGGAGAACACCGCCATCAGGCATGCCATGATGCTTTTTCTTGCCATGCCGGGGAGTATAGCAGGAAAACGGGGGGAGGGAAATGAAAAATTGAGGATTCGGGATTCAGGATTTGGGGAACAGCACGCGCCCGCAGGGCGCACTATTTCAAATAGTACCTTGTATATTAGTTGAGCGCGGCTGCCAAGGACTGCTCCAGCTCTGCGGCGGGGGCGGTGAGCAGGTGGGCGGCATCCTCACCCAGGCGGTAGCGCCAGCGCATCAGGTTGCGCAGCAGGCCCAGGTGTATTTCCGGGTGCTCCTCCGGCACCAGGAGCAGGATGACGAAATTGGCGGTGCCCAGGTCCCAGTCCACGCCCTTGGCGGAGCGGGCGGCATACACGCCGGGGCGTGCCAGGCCCGCTATGCGGCCGTGCGGCACGGCCAGCCCCTTGGAGACAAAGGTGGGCTCCATGTGCTCACGCTCCAGCGCGGCCATCACGGCTTCCTCCTCATCCTGCAGCCCCATCAGGGCGGCAAGCTCACGGGTGAGCCGGGTGACGGTCTCGTCACGGTCCGGGAGAGCGGTGATTTCACTCTCACGGACAAAAAGCAGGGGGCTGGCGGCGGGGTCTGGGGACATAGGTTGCGGCGCGCACCTTACCACAGCCCGGCATTTGCTGCAAGACTTTCTGCCTGTGTATGACATAACCCGCGCGGGCGGGTTGGCACGCGGTGCCGTTTTTCACTGTTATCATCGCTTTCGCAGGAGATTTATCTTGTCACGCAGCACGGCGGCCACCTCGAAATCCAGGCGGGCGGCGGCGTCTTTCATCTCCTTCTCCAGGCGGCGGATGGTGTCCTCCACGCCCTCGTCGTCATCGTCCTCTGCGGCCATGAGCACGCCGGCCTCCTCCTCTTCCTCGTCGTCCGGGGTGTAGAGGCGCAGGGTGCTCTGGTCACCGCGGTTCACGGTGTGGGGAGTGATGCCGTGGGCCTCGTTGTACGCCTGCTGGATCTGGCGGCGGCGGTCTGATTCCTCTATAAGGCGGCGGATGGAATCCGTGGTAATATCACAGAAAAGCACACATTCACCGTGTACATGGCGGGCGGCGCGGCCGGCGGTCTGCACCAGGCTGGTCTCGTTTCTCAGGAAACCCTCCTTGTCCGCATCCAGGATACAGACGAGGGAGACCTCCGGCAGGTCCAGGCCCTCGCGCAGCAGGTTGATGCCCACCAGGATATCCACCTTGCCCGCGCGGAGCTTGCGCAGGATTTCCACGCGCTCAATGGCATCCACATCCGCGTGGATGTATTCCACCTGCAGGCCCACGTTGCGCAGGTAGTCCGTCAGGTCCTCCGCCGTGCGCTTGGTCAGGGTGGTCACCAGCACGCGTTCCCGCACGGAGACGCGCCGGCGGCACAACTCTATGGTCTTGTCTATCTGCCCCTCCAGGGGGAGCAGGGTAATCTTGGGCTCCAGCAGGCCGGTGGGGCGTATCACCTGCTCCACGATGAGGGGCTGCGCCAGGCCGCGGGGGTTGAAGGATTCCACCGGGGCGGAGCTGGGGTGCGGGGGCACGCGCAGCTCTGAAAGGTGGTGGAAAAACACGCCGCGGAAGTCCTCCGGCGCCTTGGTAATGGCCTGGCTGGCCTCCCGGCTGCGGGCGTGGGTGTTGCCGCGCCTGGCTTTCAGCACGGGGATATAGTTCCCGTTCCCGGCCACGCAGTTCACGTACTCGAAGGGCCCGGGCGTGGCGCTCACGTACACCAGCTGCTTCTGGCGGTTCATGAACTCGTCGAACCGCAGCGGGCGGTTGTCCAGCGCGCTGGGCAGGCGGAACCCGTGGTCGATGAGCACCTGCTTGCGGGAGCGGTCCCCCTCGTACATGCCGCCTATCTGCGGCACGGTGGCATGGGACTCGTCGATGATGGTGAGGTGGTCCTCCGGGAAATAGTCCTGCAGGGTGGAGGGGGTGGAGCCCGGCGCGCGGCCCGCCAGGTGGCGGGAGTAGTTCTCAATCCCCTTGCAGAAGCCTATCTCGTTGATAAGCTCCAGGTCGTAGTCCGTGCGCATCTTGAGCCGCTGGGCCTCGATGAGCTTGTTCTGCTTCTCAAACCAGGCCACGCGCTCCTCCAGCTCCCGGCGTATGGAGCGTATGGCGGGCTCCCGCTTCTCCGGGGAGGACACATACTGCTTTACCGGGAAGAAGAGGTAGCTGTTCAGCCGCTCCCGCACGCGGCCCGTTCCGGCATCGATGAGGGAGACGGCATCTATCTCATCCCCGAAAAACTCCACGCGTATCGCCTCGCCGTCGCTCTGCGCGGGGTAGATTTCCACCACGTCGCCGCGCACGCGGAAGCGCCCGCGCTGGAAATCGTAGTCGTTGCGCTCAAACAGCAGCTCCGCCAGGCAGGCCAGCATGGCATCACGGTCTATCTCCTGCCCCACATGGATGGAGAGCGTGAGGTTCCGGTAGTCCTCCGGGGAGCCCAGGCCGTAGATGCAGGACACGGAGGCCACCACGATGACATCCTTGCGCAGCAGCAGGGAGCGCATGGCGTTCAGGCACAGGCGGTCTATCTCCTCGTTGATGGCGCTGTCCTTCTCTATGTACGTATCCGTGCTGGCAATGTAGGCCTCCGGCTGGTAGTAGTCGAAATAGGACACGAAATACTCCACCGCATTGTGCGGGAAAAAGGCCTTCAGCTCGGAATACAGCTGGGCGGCCAGCGTCTTGTTGTGTGAGAGCACCAGCACCGGCCTGTCCTGCTGCGCAATGAGGTTGGCCATGGTGAAGGTCTTGCCGCTGCCGGTCACGCCCAGCAGGCACTGGTGCTTGTTGCCCGCGCGCAGGGATTTCATGAGCTTGGCGATGGCCTGCTCCTGGTCCCCGGAGGGCTTGTAGTCCGTCTCTAGCTGAAAGATTCCCATGGTCCTAAATGGCTTGACATTGCGCAGCCGCGGTGGTATACCCGCGGGGTCATGCTGATTCCCACGCAAGAAGAAAGATACAGCAAAGCGCCCAAAATAACACTCCTGCTTTGCGTCATGATTCCCAGCATGGTGGTGGCATGGCTGGCAGACGTCACGGACCCGCTCACGCTCCTCTTCGCCTTCCTGCAGCCCATAGCGCTGCCGCTGGTGTTCCTGGGGGTGAAGGGGTGGTTTGCCATGGCGCTTTCCGCCCTGGTGCAGGGCATTGCCTATTTCCGCCTGGCCAAGGCCAGGCGCTGGAGCGCCAAGACCAAGTTCACCATCTGCGTGACCTGGGGCATGGCCTTTGCCGCCGCCCTGCGCTTCCTCATCGCCTGGGCCACCTGGCGCCAGGTTACCGGGCAGTAGGGGGCCGCGGGGCAAAATCCACCCAAGTCTTGAACACAAGACGGGCATGTGTTAGAATCCAGGCGCTCTTCCGCCGTCAGTCGGACTGACGGGTGGCTCCGTCACCTCTCAGCGGGGAGTATACCGGTCCTGTCCGCTGATGTGAAGCTGCCTGAATGGGTACGGAACAGCAGTTGAACCTGACTGGAGGAGATATATCATGCGCACAATCGACATGATAGAGCTTGTACTGCTCATCGCACAGGTAACCCTGTATGTACTACGGTACTTGTGATGGCTAACTCGCTCCACCCGGTCGCCTGACTAGCGGCCGGGTGCATATCTCGTGAAAAAGTGTACACATACGGACAAATATTCAGCCAGGGTATTGACAAATACCGCCAGAGGCCTATAATGGATTCATCAGAACATTGTGCGCTGATAAACATTCTCTTGAAACGCTCCCGACTAGTCACCGGGGGCGTTTCTGTTTTCCCTGGCAGCCTCCACCCCGGCGGGGCGCAGGCAAAAAAAATCCCCCGCCCCTGCTTGGGGTGGAAGAACTGGGCAGGTGCGTACCCTGCGGGCCCTGCCGTGGGGCGGGGCGTTTGCCCGGTTTCCCGGGGGCGGCTTAGCGCTGGGCAGCGGCAGCCGGAGCCTCCGGGGTGGGGGGCAGAGTATTGCCGGCAGCGGTGAAAGCGGTCAGGGCCATCAGTAGAGCAATAGTCTTCATAATCGTTTCTTGTTAGTGTTTTTTGAACGTAAAAAACTTCGGGCGGATTATCCCAGAAAATTTCCGGATGTCAATCCCTATTTTCGGAATTTTGCATTTTTTTGCATTTTTTCTCCGCAAAGGGAGACACCGGCGGGGGGCCGGGCGTTCAAAAAAAACTGCGCGGCACTGCGGGAGCTCAATATGCTTGACTTTTCCGCCTACGCGCGTATAGTGTGCCGCACGAACGTTATGAAAGAACAGATTGCAAGCGTACAAGCAGAATCCCTGGCCCGCATCGGCTCCATTGCCGACATGAAGGGCCTGGAGGACGCCCGCGTGGCCATCCTCGGCAAGAAAGGCACCCTTACCCAGCTCCAGCAGGGTATGCGTGACGTGGCCAAGGAGGACAAGCCCGCCGTGGGCGCGCTCCTGAACGAAGCCCGCGCCGCCATTACCGCCGCGCTGGACGCCCGCAAGGACGCCCTGCAGCAGGAACTGGACCGCGCCGCCGTGGCCGGGTGCGACTTTACCATGCCCGGTGCCGCGCTGCCCGGCGGCGGCCTGCACCCCATCAGCATTGTCAGGGACGAGGCGGTGCGCATCCTGCGCCGCATGGGTTTCACCCTGGCAGACGGCCCGGAGATTGAGGACGAGTGGCACTGTTTCGACGCGCTGAACACGCCGGAGGACCACCCCGCCCGCAATGAGAAGGACACCTTCTACTTTGACAGCGGCAAGCTCCTGCGCACGCAGACCAGCACCGTGCAGGCCCGCGTGATGGAGAAGCAGGCGCCCCCCGTGCGCATCTTCTGCCCCGGCTCCGCCTTCCGGCGAGATGCCATCGACGCCACGCACCTTTCCGCCTTCAACCAGATTGAGGGCCTGTATGTGGACAAGCAGGTGAGCGTGGGCGACCTGAAGGGCACGCTGGAGTATTTCCTGAAAGCCCTCTTCGGCAGTGAGACGGCGGTGCGCTTCCGCCCGCACTTCTTCCCCTTCACGGAGCCCAGCTTTGAGATCGACGTGCTGCTGCAGGCAGCCGGCCAGGCCCCGCGCTGGATTGAGATTGCCGGCTGCGGCATGGTGAACCCCGCCGTGTTCGAGAACATCGACAAGGCCACCGGCAAGCAGCTCTACTCCGGCTGCACCGGCTTTGCCTTCGGCATCGGCCTGGAGCGCCTGGCCATGATCCGCTGGGGTATCCGTGATATCCGCCTGCTCATCGAGAACGATGTGCGTTTCCTTGCCCAGTTCCAATAATTACCACCCCACTGAACCATGAACATTTCTCTTAATTGGCTTTCCAGCTATATCGACATCGACGGCCTGGACACCCAGGAGATGGCCGACATGCTCACCTTCGCCGGTATTGAGGTAGAAGGCATCCAGCAGCGCGGCGTGACCACGGACCGCGTGGTGGTGGCCCAGGTGATGGAAAAGGTGCCCGTGGAGGGCAGCGACCACCTGAACTGCTGCCAGGTAGACGCGGGGGAAGGCTCCCTGCGCCAGATTGTGTGCGGCGCCGCCAACTACAAGGTGGGCGACAAGGTGCCCTGCGCCCTGCCCGGCGCCATTCTGCCCGGCGGCTGGGAAATCAAGGAAGGCAAGATGCGCGGCGTGGACAGCAACGGCATGCTCTGCTCCGCCTCTGAACTGGGCCTGCCGGACAAGGAGCACGGCCTGTGGATTCTCCCCCGGGACTACGCCGTGGGCACCCCGGTGCGGGATTTCGTGAAGTCCGACACCATCTTTGAGCTGGAGATTACCCCCAACCGCCCGGACCTGCTCAGCCACTGGGGCATGGCCCGTGAGCTCAGCGGCATCACCGGCCGCGCCAAGCACGCCCCGGAGTACAGCCTGGACACCGTGCCCGCCGGGGATTTCATCACCCTTTCCGCACCGCAGGCCTGCCCGCTCTACACCGCCACCCGCATCAAGGGCGTGAAGATTGCCCCCTCCCCGGAGTGGCTGCAGGAGCGCCTCATCGCCATCGGCCTGCGCCCCATCAACAACGTGGTGGATATCACCAACTACATCCTCTTTGAGCTGGGCCACCCCCTGCACGCGTTCGATGCCGCCAAGCTCACCGGCGGCCTGAACATACGCTATGCCGCAGAGGGTGAGAAATTCACCAGCCTGATGGGGGACGACTACTCCCTGACCGCAGAGGACCTGGTCATCTCCGACGCCAGCGGGGCCGCCCTGGCCCTGGGCGGCGTGATGGGCGGGCTGGACTCCGGCGTGACGGAGCAGACCACGGACATCGTGCTGGAATCCGCCTGGTTCCAGCCCTCCGGCATACGCTACACCAGCCGCCGCCTGGGCCTGGGGTCTGATTCCTCCTACCGCTTTGAGCGCGGCACCTCCCCGTGGAACGTGGCATACGCCGCGGGCTGCGCCGTCAAGCTCATCCTGGAGTGTGCCGGCGGCACCGCAGAGCCCACCATGGTGGCCGGCCAGGCCCCCTGCCTGGTGCCGGAGGACAAGGCTGCCACCGCCACCGTGCTCTCCCAGGGCACGCAGGCCAAGATTTTCAGCGCCCTGCGCCAGGTGGAGCTGGACTGGAAGGAGCTGGACGTGATGACCAACGGCTCCATCCCCCACATGGAGGCCGCACGCATCCTCAAGAACCTGGGCCTGGAGCAGAACAGCGACGGCTCCTGGTCCTGCCCGCCCTGGCGCCTGGACCTCAAGCGCAGCTGCGACCTGCTGGAGGAGATTGTGCGCGTGTGGGGCATCGACAACATCCCCGCCACCAACACCGCCATCTTTGTGGAGGAAAGCCCCAGCGACCGCGCCAACGACTACCGCATGCAGGTTTCCCGCAAGCTGGCCGGCGCCGGTTTCTGGGAGGTGCAGACCTTCAAGCTCATCGCCGCAGAGAGCATCGACCCCACCATCGCCAGCGTGGAGAACGCCCTGCCCATCAAGCCCCTCATGGACGGCGACATCATCCGCGTCTCCCTGCCCATCTCAGAGGACCACTCCACCCTGCGCCCCTCCCTGGCACCCGGCCTCATCTCCGTGGCCGCCCGCAATATCAACCAGGGCATGGAGTGCCTGCGCTTCTTTGAGTGCGGCCGCGTGTTCCGCAACACCGGCGGCGGCAAGGGCAAGGACATCGAGAACGAGGTGCTGGGCATCCTGATGGCCGGCAAGCTCACCCCCGCCAGCTGGGCCTGCACCAAGCCCGCAGACGCCCGTTTCGAGCACCTGCGCGCCGTCATCGACATCCTGGTGCCCAAGGCACAGATGGTGCTGGTGCCCGCCAAGCAGCAGCGTGAGAACGCCGCCGTGGGCGCGGATATCCAGGTGAACGGCCAGGCCTGCGGCTACTTTGCCCGCCTTTCCCTGGCCAAGTGCCGCGCCCTGGGCCTGCCCGTGGAGACCTACTACGCAGAGCTGGACCTCCGCAAGCTCCAGCAGGTGGCCACCGCCCCCTTCAAGGCCGCAGACCTGCCCCAGTTCCCCGGCTCCGGCCGAGACGCCTCCCTGGAGGTGCCCGCCGCCACCCGCAACGCCGACATCGTGAAGGCCGTGGAGGCCGCCAAGCAGAAGCTGCTCGTCTCCTTCAGCCTCAAGGACGTCTTCTGCGACCCCTCCGGCGAGAAGCTGCCCGCAGACCGCAAGGCCATGACCTACACCTTCATGTACCGTGATGCCAAGAAGACCCTGAAGGCCACGGAGGTGGACGCCGCCCACAAGCAGGTGCTGGACACCCTGGCCGCCAAAATCCAGGGCCTCTCCTTCCGCTAAGGCGCCAAACAACCATCCCCGCGCGGGGGGCCCGCCAACCCGGCGGCCCCCGTTTTTTGATTTAGACCCCCGGAATTGTTGGGAT
>JAUNQN010000032.1:0-23016 GCA_030536145.1 Akkermansia sp. | reverse complement strand
TTTCCGGCGAAACAGCGCGTGGCGCCGGGCCACCCCCCTAAAGGACTAGCTTCGCGTCGCGGGCGCGTACGCGCCCCGGGGCCGGCGGGTCCCCCCAGTCTAGTTCCCCCGCACCCCCCCCGCGCGGCCCCCCGCCAGGCGGGGCCCCCGCTTTTATTGCCTTTCCACCGCGGAATTTGTGGGAATGGGAACCCGAAAAATGTGGGAATGAAAAACCGTCGGCGTCCTGTCTCGGCGTAGCAAGCGAGCGTTAGCGAGACGCGAAGCCGGAAGCCACGGCGCGTAAGCCCGTGGGCATGGCGGGTTGCCCTACCACCCCGGGAACCCCGCCTACGTCTCGGCGTAGCGAAGCGGAGACGGGCGGACGGCGGGTGTGGTGCCGCACCAACAGTCGCCTTTCCGAGGGGGCATCGCCGCCGGTCCCGGGAAGAGTTGACCAGCGGTGGCGCACCCGTCACCCGCGGGTGAGGTCATCCTGGACGATGAAGACGGGGCGGTGCTTGGTCTCACGGAGGACCTTGCCGATGTACAGGCCGATGATACCGATGAAGATGAACTGCAGGCTGCTGAAGAAGCAGACCACCATGAGCATGGAGGTCCAGCCCGGCAGGGCGGAGCCGGAGCACCAGCAGTACAGGGCCCAGAGCATGAGCAGCAGGCTGATGCAGCCGCCGGCCATACCGGCCACCAGGCAGAACACCAGCGGCACGTCTGAAAAGTTCACCACGCCGTTCCAGGCCAGGCGCAGCATCTTGGTGAGCGGGTACTTGGATTCCCCCTGCTCGCGCGCCTTGCGCTTGTAGAACACCTTGCCGCTGGGGAATCCCAGCATGGGGATGATGCCGCGGATGAACAGGTTCACCTCCCCGAACTGCTTGAGCGCCTCCACCGCGCGGACGCTCATCAGGCGGTAGTCCGCATGGTCCGGTATGGTGTTGATTCCCATCTTGCCGCGCAGCTTGTAGAACATCTCCGCCGTGGTGCGCTTGAACCAGGTGTCCGTGTCGCGGTTGTCTCGGCAGCCGTACACAATGTCCATGCCGTCCCGGTACTGCCGCACCATGTCCCGTATCTTCTGCTCGTCGTCCTGCAGGTCGGCGTCTATGCTCACGTAGGCCTCTGCCCTGGCGGTGAACAGGCCGGCCAGCAGCGCGCCCTGGTGGCCGAAATTGCGGGAAAGGTTGATACCGCGGAACATGGAGGACTGCCCCATGAGCCACGTGATGCACTCCCAGGTCTTGTCCCGGCTGCCGTCGTTCACAAAGCAGATATAGCTGGTGCGCTTCACCTCCCCGGCCTTGATCATGCCGTAGAGCAAATCCCCCAGCACCTTGGCACTGGCCGGCAGGGCCTCTTCCTCGTTATAGCAGGGAACCACGATGCAAAGCTGGGGGATGGCGTTTTCCATAGTATAAGCAGTACCCACAGTATATACCCCCTGCCCTGCGCTGGCAAGGATATTCCATACTGCCGCCGCGCAAAAAATATGCCGGGAGCCCCGCAGGTTTAGGCTTGACCCGGCGCGGTTTCAGGCGTAGAATTCAGCCGAGCAACTATTGCGCCACTATGTACAATCCCGAATTCAAGAATCGTCTGGTAACGGACCTGGAGGGCCTGAAGGCCGCCGGCCTGTTCAAGCAAGAGCGCTACATCGACACTCCCCAGTTCTCCGAGGTGGGCCTGAAGGATGGCAGCAAGGTCATCAACATGTGCGCCAACAACTACCTGGGCCTGGCCAACCACCCGGAGCTGGAGAAGGCCGCCAAGGAAGCCATCGACCGCTGGGGCTTCGGCATGGCCTCCGTGCGTTTCATCTGCGGCACGCAGACCCTGCACCAGCAGCTGGAGGAGCGCCTGACCAACTTCCTGGGCACGGAGGACACCATCCTCTTCGGCTCCTGCTATGATGCCAACGGCGGCCTGTTCGAGGCACTGCTGGGCAAGGAGGACGCCATCGTCTCCGACTCCCTGAACCACGCCTCCATCATCGACGGCGTGCGCCTGTGCAAGGCTGCCCGCTACCGCTATGCCAACAACGACATGGCGGACCTGGAGGCCAAGCTGCAGGAGGCCAAGGCCAACGGCGCCCGCACCATCCTCATCTCCACGGACGGCGTGTTCTCCATGGACGGCATTGTGGCCAGCCTGGACAAGATTCACGCCCTGGCGGAGAAGTACGGTGCGCTGGTGCACTTCGACGAGTCCCACGCCACGGGCGTGCTGGGCAAGCGCGGCCGCGGCACGCATGAGCACTGCGGCCTGTTCGGCAAGATCGACATCACGAGCGGCACCTTCGGCAAGGCCCTGGGCGGCGCTTCCGGCGGCTATGTCTCCGCCAAGAAGGAAATCATCGACACCCTGCGCCAGAAGGCCCGCCCCTACCTGTTCTCCAACAGCGTGATGCCGGCCATCGCCGCCACCACCATCAAGGTAATCGACATGCTGGAGGCCTCCACGGAGCTCACGGAGCGCGTGCAGGCAAACGCCGTGCACTTCCGCAAGGGCATGGAGCAGTGCGGGTTCAAGCTGGCCGGTGCCGGCCACGCCATTGTCCCGGTGATGATCGGCGATGCCGCCCTGTCCCAGAAGATGAGCGCCCGCCTGCTGGAGCTGGGCGTGTACGCCATGGGCTTCTTCTACCCCGTGGTGCCCAAGGAGCAGGCCCGTATCCGCACCCAGATTTCCGCCGCCCACAGCACGGAGCAGCTGGACCGCGCCATCTCTGCCTTCCAGCAGGCCGGCAAGGAGCTGGGCATCATCTAAGCCCCCCCCCCCGCTGCACAAGCAATTCAAAACCGCCTGCCCCGGCTCACAGGGCAGGCGGTTCTTTTTTTCAAACGGGCAGCCGGGCACCGGGGACTATCCCCCCAGGACCAGGCAGAGGACCAGGCACAGGCCACCGAAGGCGGCGGCCAGCAGGCCTGCGAAGAAGAGCAGCAGCAGCCACCAAGGGCGTTCCTTTTCTGTGCAGGGGCTCATCATACGGGTATGTTCTTGTTGTGCACGCGCATTACCTCATCCGCTATGGCGGTGAGCATGCCGCGCTTGTTCAGGATATCTATCCAGGCGTACTGGCCGTTCACATTGAACTCCAGGAAATGCAGCGTGCCATCCCTGCCGCGCAGGAAATCCAGGCGGGAGAAGGTGAACCCCGTCTCCGCCATCATGGCGCGTATGCGCTCCTGCTCGTCCGCCGTGAGCTCGCAGGGCTTCCACTCGCCCTTGCCCTCTGAGGTGGGCTTGCGGCAATCCACGCCCTTCATGCCCTCCCTGCTGTATTCGGAGGCAAAGAGCCGCCCGTTGATGTAGGCCACGGTCACATCGGACACGGCGTCCACCGCCTGCTGCAGGAACCAGGGGAATTCCAAATCAATATGCGTAGGCATGACCTTGGAAACATTGAAAACGCGGTTTTTTCCGATATTCTGCCCAGAGTTGCACTTGCAGACCAAGTTGTCTCCTATTTGCGGATTCACCTTGTGCAGCATCTGCCATGCAGGCACGGGAAAATACTTGGCCGCCAGGCGCATCTGCCGCATCTTCTTCCACACGCCGGAGGGAGAAGGATGAATAAGCGCCAGCTTACCTGTTCCAAACGCCAAATCCTTGATACCGGACCATATCTCCAAGACCTCCGAGCGGAGCCAGTAGTCTGGGCACCCGCCGGCCGGCACGTCAATCGTCAGGGGATTGAACATGACCTTGCGCTCATACACCGCGCCGACTTGCGCCTCACGGCACACGCGCCCAAGCGGATCGCTTATCTCATAGCCGTCCGCATGTATGTTCCAAGTGTATTCCTTCCAAAGGTCTATATTGAGGCGGAACACCTCCGCGCGACACGTCAAGTGCGGCATCAAGATATCCGTGGTCACATCCCCGCTGTTGGTAAGCAAGAGTATCATGGCGTGTAAAAATGAAAAGGGCTGCTGCTCCTTCAGGGAAACAGCAGCCCTGCCGTGTGGGGTTTAGCACAGGTGCCAGTCATCAATCTGCATCTGGCCGCACATAAAGCTGGAGGATGCGCTCAGCCCCATCTCAAGATCCTTGCCTTCAAGGGTGTTCACAGAGCCCTGCTCCTGCCAGTTGTAGACGGCGGCGGGTTCTTGGGTCTGGGCGGGGGTCTCCGGGGCAGCAGCCACCATGAACGGAGCCAGCATTGCAGTCGTAATAATCATAGCGTTTGTCTTTCTAGTTAAGATTGCCGCATCCCGGTGGAGAAATATCACTACCACCATCGGCGGATGTCTATAAGGTAGCGTATTTGCCACCGTATGTCAACACAAAAAGCTACTTTCTGCGATTTTTATCAATTTTACAGCTATTTTTATAACTTTTACAATAAAAAAGACACCAGCCGAAGAGGCCGGTGCCGTGAAACGGGGCTTGGGAGCGGGTGGAGGGCTCAGGAATTGAGGCGGTCCAGCACCTCCTCTGCCAGGAGCTTGATGCCGCGGAGGTCCAGCTTGCCGGTGGGGAGCACGGGAATGGATTCCACGGGCACCACGTACTTGGGCGCCCACAGGGTGGGGATATTGGCAGCCATGAGCGCGGCGCGTATTTCCGCCAGTATAGCGTTCTCAGAGGAGCTGTGCTGGTGCTGCGGCAGGGCGGAGAGCAGCACCAGGGCCTCTCCCTTCTGCTCGTCTGTCACGCCGGTCACGGCAATCTGCACGCCATCGGTATCCACATCCAGCTTGAGGGCGGCGGTGATAGCCTGCTCCACGCCCTCGTGGGGCACCATCTCCCCGCCCACCTTGGAGAAGCGGGAGAGGCGGCCGCCGAGCTTGATGAAGCCGTTGAGGTCCAGCTGGCCGATATCGCCGGACTTGAACCAGCCGTCCTTGAAAATCTCCTTGTTCATCTCCGGCTTGCCGATGTAGCCGCCGAAGATGTTGGCACCCTTGAACCAGATCATGCCCTGCTCCGTGAGCGGAAGCTCGCGGGTGTCGTCATCCAGGTCCGTGATGCGCACGGCGATGCCGGGGAGCGGCGCGCCGATGCTGCGCTTGACCAGGCCGGGCACAAAGAAGGCGGAATCCGGCAGCAGGGGGGCATCCGGTATGTTCACGGAGCACACGGGGGCGGCCTCCGTGAGGCCGTAGCCCTCCAGCAGGGTCACGCCACAGCGGTTCAGGAACTCCTGCTCCAGGGCGGGCTGCAGCTTCTCCGCACCCACAATGAAGTTGCGCACGGAGCGGAAGGTGTGCTCATCCGCCCTGCGCAGCATGGCGCGGGCAAAGGTGGGCGTGGCGCACACCAGGGTGAGCTTGTAGCGCTTCACCAGGTCACACAGGCTGCGGGCCTCCGTGGGGCTGGGGAAACAGCAGATGTCATAACCGCCGATGAGGGGCAGCACATTGGTGACGGTAAGGCCGAAACTGTGGAACACGGGCAGGCTGGCCAGGAAACGCTCCTCCTTCTGCAGCACAATGCGGTTCAGGCACTGGGCGGCATTGGCCAGCACCATGCGGTGCGTGAGCGCCACACCCTTCGGCACGCCGGAGGAGCCGCTGGTGAACAGCAGCACCGCCTCATCGTTCCCGCGGCGGGCCTCCGTATTGTACATGCGGCACAGCAGGGAGGCCGGCGTCACCTTGGCCAGCAGCACGTTCTTCACCACCGTGGCCTTGCTCAGGTTCTTGAGCAGGTCCTCCACAAACACCAGCTTCTCATCCTCCGGCCAGCAGAAGCCCGGCAGCTTCTCCTTGAACTTGGCCGCAGTCACAAAATGGGTAATGCCGGACTGCTCCACCGCGCTCTCAAACGCCGCCTTGGTGGAGGCGTAGTTGATCATCACCGGGGTGATACCGGCCAGCAGGCAGGCCAGCACGGCTATGGTGCAGCCGGGTCCCGGCGGCAGGATCACGCCCAGGCGCGCCGCCCCGGGGAAACGGTCTGACAGCCAGCGGCTCACGGTCATGGCCACGCCCAGCACCTTGAAATACGGCAGGCTGGTGTGCGTCATGCCATCTATGATCTGAGCCTTGGGGTGGGCCTTCATGGCCCGCACCAGCGCCGTGGTCAGGGAGCCCTGCAGCAGCGGGTGCGCGCTGAACAGCTCCTCTCCCTTCTGCAGCCAGGCGGAAAGCAGGCGCTCGCCCGTCTGCGGGCCGGGCTCCAGCTGCGGCAGTATGCTGAACTCCTCGCGGTACTTCCCCTCGTCCGGGTCGTTCCGGTACAGGTTGGCCAGCTCATCCCCGTAATACCCCAGGAACAGCGGGATGGGGGAGATATGCAGGCTGCCCACCGTGGAGAGGAAGGGGGAGGGCACATCCGCCAGGCAGCCGCGCACCGTGGCCGCATGCCCCGGCAGGAACACCACGCTGCGCCCCTTCTCCATCTCCTGGAGAATCTGCTCGCGCACCGCGCGGGAGGTCGTCTTGCGGAAGTCGAAATGGACAATGCAGCCACCCTTGCGCTTCAGGAAATCCATGATTTCCGGCGCGGGGGGATAGGTGGGGTCGACAAGGTAGGAGACCTGGCCGCCCAGGAGCTTGTGCAGGGCCTTGCCCGCATTGATGCTCAGGCGGTTCGGCATGTAGAAGCCGGGGTGGACAAGGTTTTCCTGGCCGGTGACGTGGATGCTTGCCATAATGGAGGTAACGGTTAAGGACTTTCAGGAGGGGGCTAAGGGAAATGCCCCGGCTGTACCACACAGCCGGGGCGTATCCATGCTGCTTGAGCCTATACTAGCACATTGCGCGCGGCATTGCCAGTATAAACGTGCAGGGATTGAATCAGAAGCGGTAGGTCACGGAGATGTCGCTCACCACGGCAAAGTTGCGGAAGGGCTTGTTGCCGGAGTCGCCGGACATGGCGCGGAACTCAGACTTGGTGTTGGCCTTCATGGCGCCGCGGCCTGCCCAGTTGAAGCTCACGGACGGGGTGACGATGAGGTCCTTGGTCAGGAAGTAGGGCGTGGAAAGCTTCACCCAGTAGGCCTGGGAGCCGTTGTCGCACGCAAAGTAGTGGGAGCGGAAGTAGTCTGCCGTGGAGGACATGCCCAGCTGCAGCATGGCCAGCAGCTTGATATCCCCGCCATCCGTGGTGCCGAAGGGAAGGATGGGCATGCGGAGGTTCATGGTGGGCTCAAACCACCAGCCGCAGATGCCGGAGAAGCTGAAACGCGTGGTGCAACCCAGGGAGAGCCACTTGGTGGGCGTGATTTCCGGGTGGATGAACACCTCGTTCACGGAAGAGGAGCCCTGGTCGCGGTAGTGCTTGGCCATCACGCCCAGGATACCGCCGTGGATGAAATCATGGCCGAAGGAGACGTTCCACAGCTCGCTGGGGCTCTCGTACTTCAGCTCGTTGGACACCACAAACTCGTTCTCAATGTTGCACTGCTTGATGTGCTGGGCCTGCACGCCGGCAATGTACTGCTCCTGCACGGCCGGGGGCAGCATGGAAAAGTTGGGCACGCGCTGGTTGAGCAGGCCGACGGCGGCCTGGCGGCCGAAGGTGGGGTTGCCGTACAGCGTGTGGCCGGAGGAAACCGCCGTGTACGCCACCATGCCGTTGTAGCTCCAGCCGCCCTTGCGGCCAAAGTCGTACTTGGCCTTGAAAGCGGCAGCCTCGCAGCCTTCGCCCTCTGCCACCGCCTGGGTGGCCACCAGCCCGCGCCCGCTGTAGAAGCTGCGGTACATCATCGTCAGGGAGCCCTCGAATCGCTCCTTGGAAAGCGCGGGAAGCCCCGCATAGCTGTCTGCCGCAGGGGCGGGGGTGGTCTCGCCAAAGGCGGGTATCACTGCCAGGGCCAGGGCAAAAAGGGTGTGCGTCAGTTTCATGTCTGTCTTGCGTTGTGTGTTTTGGAAAAAGGGATGCGCCATTGCGCACCCGCACTTGCAGTCTAACCGCTTGTGCCCCGCATGTCAACACAAAATGCTAGAGTATGCTCTAGCTTTCACTTTTTTTCATTTCCCCGCCAGCCGGGAGGAGCGCAAAAAAAACGCGCCCGGAGAACCGGACGCGTTAAAAGTAATAAGGAACCTAGTTCCCTAAACCACTTACTTCTTGGTGGGCACCACCACGGGAGGAGTCTGGGTCTGGGGAGTGGTCTGCTGCTGCTGCTGCTGCTGGCAGGACACCAGGGCGGCGGCCGTAAGGGCGAGAATAGCGATGGTCTTCATAATTATCTTACTAGTTTTGATTTTGAAGGACCCCGTCAACCAAGAATAGGCTGGGGGGCTGAGAGGAATATACCACCTCTGCGAGGTAATGCAAGCCTAAAATCAAAAAAAAATACAAAAAAATTGCAGATTCGCCCGGAAAGGCCCGGCGGGGCGGCGCGGAAACCCGCGCCGTGCCGCGGTTCAGCGCAGTTCCTCCAGGAGTGCGGGCAGAAAGCCCTCTGCGGAGAAAATACTGTTGTGGGTGGCGCTGAACACGCGCTCCGGCACCTTCCTTCCGAAACTTTCCTTGAGCTTTTGGGTGCGCGGGGCATGCACCACCTCATCGCAATCAGCGCGGAAGATGGTGACCGGGCACGCCACCTGCGGTGCGTAGCGCGCGGAATCAAAGGTATCCGCAATCAGCGCGCGGGGCACGCCGGGCACAAAATCGCAGGCCACGTTCACCAGGCTGTCGAAAGGGCAGATGAGCACCACCTTGTCCGGGGACTTGGCGGCGGCCACCTGCATGGCCACGCCCGTGCCCAGGCTGAACCCCACCAGGGTGGTGGCGGCGGGGCTGCCCAGCCGCTGCCGCGCCATATCCACCAGGGCGCAGGAATCCTGCACCACATCCTTCTCCGTGGGGGTGCCGGCGCTGCCGCCGAACCCGCGGTAGTTCACCAGCAGGTAGGAGCGCGTGGTATCCGCCTCCGCCACGTAGTTCATGGCCCCGGCGTTCATGGAGTTCCCGCCGAACACCACCACCAGCGGCGCGGTCCTGCCGCGGTTGAACAGCCAGCCGCGCAGCTCCGTGCCGTCCTGCATGGCAAAGGTGGTGTATTCCGCCGTGCAGCCGTACTTGGCATCCGGGGAGCAGCCGCCGGGCTGTGCGCCCGCAAACACAAAGGAGCGTGCCATGCTGCACATAGGCAGCGCCAGCACGGCCGCAGCCGCCAGCGCCGCGCAGCCCACGCGTTTCCAAATCTTCTTGCCCATGCGTGCATCCTAACATGCAGCGCACCGCAGGGCAAGGGGCGGCGGTGTCATGCGCGCACGGGCAGGCGCAAATTGGCTTCACATTCCGCGGAATCTGTGAGAGTATACCGCCATGCACGCCACGGATACCATAGCAGCCATAGCCACCGCACCCGGCACGGGCGCCATCTCCATGATACGCATGAGCGGCCCGCAGGCGGCGGCAATCCTGGCTGCCTGCGGCGGCCCCGCCCACCCCAGGCCCCGCCATGCCGGGTTCACCCGCCTGCGTGATGCGCAGGGGCGGGTGATTGACGAGACGGTGTGCATCTACTACGCCGCGCCGGGCGGTTTCACCGGGGAGGACCTGGTGGAAATCTGCTGCCACGGCGGCATGCTGGTGACCCGCCGCGTGCTGGAGCGCCTGCTGGAGTGCGGCGCCCGCCCCGCGGAGCCGGGGGAATTCACCCGCCGCGCCTTTGAGAACGGCAAGCTGGACCTGACCCAGGCAGAGGCCGTGATGGATGTCATCTCCGCCGGGAGCGACCTGGCCCTGCGCGCCGCCCAGAGCCAGCTGCAGGGCGCCATCGGCTCCCGCGTGGCACAGGCGGCGGACAAGCTCATCGGCATTGCCGCGCACGTGGAGGCCTACATCGACTTCCCGGAGGAGGACATCTCCCCGGACACCGGGGAAAGCCTGGTGCGCGGGCTGGACGAAATCTCCGCCGCGCTGCGGGAGCTGCTGGCCACGGCAGACGAGGGGCGCCTGCTGCGCGAGGGCGTACGCACCGCCATCATCGGCGCGCCGAACGTGGGCAAATCCAGCCTGCTGAACATGCTGCTGGGGTATGAGCGCGCCATTGTAAGCCCCACCGCCGGCACCACGCGGGATACCATAGAGGAAAGCGTGTCCCTGGGCGGGTTCAGGCTGCGGCTCACGGATACCGCCGGCCTGCATGAGAGCGACGACGCCATAGAGCGCGCGGGCATGGAGCGCAGCCGCCGCGCCGGGGCAGAGGCGGACCTGGTGCTGGAGGTGCAGGATGCCACCCTGCCCCGCCGCCCCGGCCTGCCCGTGCAGCCGGGCGCGCGCCGCCTGCTGCTGCTCAACAAGTGCGACCTGCCGGAGCATGCAGACTGGCAGGGCGTGCCCGCCCTGCGCATCTCCTGCGCCACGGGCGCCGGCCGGCAGGAGCTGGAGCAGGCCGTGGCCGCCCTGTTCCTGCATGATACCGGGGAGCGGGATACCCCCGCCGCCATCAACACCCGCCACCGCCACGCCCTGCAGCAGGCCGTGGATGCCCTGGCCGCCGCCCGCGCATCCCTGCTGGCGGGGGATTCCCCGGAGCTTACGGACGTGGAGCTGCGCGAGGCCCTGGATGCCCTGGGCGCCATCACCGGCCGGATTGACACGGAGGACATCCTCACGCGCGTGTTCTCCACCTTCTGCCTGGGCAAGTAGGGGAGCTACTGCGCCGCGCGGAACCGCACCGTGCGCGTGTTCTCCCCCGCATGGGTAATCACCAGCCAGTGCGTGCCGGGCGGCATCAGCGCGCCGTCGAAACGGTCCGCCCACTCCACCAGCAGCACGCTGCCGGAATCCAGGTACTCGTCCCAGCCCATGCCCAGCGCCTCCTCCGGGCTCTTCATGCGGTAGAAATCAAAATGCGCCGCAGGCAGGCGCCCGTCCGCATGCTCATGCACCAGGGAAAACGTGGGGCTGGCCGCCGGGCGCGCCGCACCCAGCCCCTCCAGCACACCGCGCGTGAAATGCGTCTTGCCCGCCCCCAGGTCACCCACCAGCCCCAGCACCTCCCCGCCCTCCAGGCATGCGGAAAACGCGCGCCCCAGCGCCACCATCTCACCCTCTCCGCACACCTCTACCTCACCTCCGGGAAAAATTTTTTGCCAGTTTTTCATTTTTTTGTGAAATTTTTCTTGCCAAATACCTCGGCATGCATATAATGTGCCAGCCCGCACCAGCGGGTGCAATCCAAAAATCTAGAAAATTATGGCATACGCAGTTTTCACTTCCGGTAACAAGCAGTACCGCGTGACGGTTGGTGACGTTCTCACCGTGGACCGCATCTCCGGGCTGGAGAAGGATGGCGAGACCACGTTCGACCAGGTGCTCCTGGTGGAAGACGGTGACGCTACGAAGGTGGGTACCCCGACCGTCGAGGGTGCCAAGGTGACCGCCACCGTGCTGGACCCCGAGGCCCGTGGCGTCAAGGGTGTGGCTTTCAAGTTCAAGCGCCGCAAGGGCTTCCACAAGAAGAAGGGCTTCCGTGCCGCTCTCACCAAGGTCAAGATTACCGCTATCAACGCCTGATTATTAACCCCTATTCTGATTCTTACAAGTCATGGCACATAAGAAAGGTCAAGGTTCCGTCCGCAACGGTCGCGATTCCCGCAGCAAGCGCCTCGGCGTGAAGAAGTTCGGCGGCCAGTCCGTCATCGCCGGCAACATCATCGTGCGCCAGCGCGGCACCAAGTTCCACCCCGGCAAGGGCGTGGGTATGGGCCGCGATTACACCATCTTCTCCCTGGTGGACGGCCGCGTGTTCTTCGACCGCGAGGGTCGTCGCGTGAACGTTGCCCCGGAGGCCTAAGCCCCCAAGGCTCCACAAGACAATTTCGGGAAGCACCCGCCGGGTGCTTCCCTTTTTTTTGCATAAATCCGCGTGCCGCAAAGCGCGCATGCCCCTTACAGGCCCTGCAGGAAGCGCAGGTAGTCGTCCATGGCCTCCTCCCGGGTGGGCATGGGCTGCGGGGTATCCACCGCAGGCGCGGGGGTGGTATCCGTCTCCCGCTGCTCCATGGTATCCGGCACCGGGGTGGTGGCGGGGGAGGTTCCGGAATCCGCCTCGTGGTCACGGTTGCGGCGGCGGTGGCGGTCTGAATCAGCGGAGCCCCTGTCCTCCCTGGCGGGGGTCACCTTCACCTCCGGCCAGGCGCACTCCTCATCCGGCCACACGCCGGAAAGGTCCTTCCTGCCCAGGTCGTCGCGCTTGATACGCTCCTCCCTCCCCAGCAGGATCTTGCGCTTGTTGGTGCGCACCACGCTGATATTGGCGTTGCGGTTGCGGTAAAAGACATCCTTGCAGTCCAGAAGGGTGGAATAGCGCTTGCTGTCCGCCTTCTCCACGGGGCGGCCGCCCTTGTCAAAGCCCAGCAGGCCTGCCAGTTCCTCCGCCTTGTGGGTGCTCATGCTCTTGGCAGAGGAGCCGGTGGCCTCCAGCACCTGCACGGAGCCGTCCGTAAAGGGGAACACCAGCTCCATGCCGCTGCGGGCGACCATCTTCATGACCAGGGAGCCGTCCTGCTGGCGCTCTGCAGGTATGAAATCCCCGCGGGATACCAGGTAGGAGATGGATTCCCCCAGGCTCTTGCCGAAGGCGCCGCCGGAGGCCTGGGCATACTGCTGGGCCACCAGGTTGTCCACCACCATGGCGGCGGTGCGCTTCTTGCCGGTGACAAGCGGGTAGGCCCCCGCATTGTCTATCTCCAGCTTGTCCTGCAGCTTGGTCAGCACCTCTATGTTCTTGCTGCCGCCGGGGTACACCAGGAGCGCGGCCACCTTGCCGTCCGTGGTGCCGATGACCGCCACGCGCGTACCGTCCAGCAGGAAACAGACATTGTTCCCGAACTTGTGGGAGGGCTTGAAGGAGGCGGCCACCTCCCCCAGGGTCCAGGCATCCGCCCAGGCGGCGGGTGCCAGCAGCACCGCCGCCGGCAGCAGGGCGCACAGGGAGCGCTTGATGATACCGGGCAGGCTCATTTGCGGTAGGCCCGCACCAGGCGGCGTATGTATTTCTCCATCTCCGGCAGGTTCCGGCGTATGCTCTGCGCCAGCTTGAACTGGTTGCGCGCGCGAATCAGGTTGTGCTCCGGCTTCTCCGTGCGGAAGTACAAGTCGCCGTCCAGGTAGTCCGTCAAGAAACGGATACCGATTTCCGTGGTGATGAGCCAGCCGGCAAAGGCCAGGTTGTCCACCTCCGCCGGGGTCAGGAACTCGTGCGCGGCATCCAGGTAGCCCTCTGCCAGGGACTCGAAGAAGGGCATCTGCATCACCACCTTGGAGAGGTCCTCCTCATCCTCGCTTGCCATGCAGGTGGCCGTGCGCACCATGTCGCCGAAATCATACAGCACCAGGCCGGGCATCACCGTGTCCAGGTCAATCACGCACACGGCGGCATCCGTCTCCGCATCCAGCATCACGTTGTTGATCTTCGTGTCGTTGTGCGTAATGCGGGTGGGAATCTCCCCGCGGGCCTGCATATCCGTGAGCCGGCTGAACTCCGGCGCCCAGGAGCGCACCAGCTCCATCTCTGCCGTGCAGGCGGCCAGGCGGCCCTTCACGTCTGCGGCGGCGCTGGCCTCCAGGTTCTGGTAGCGCTTGGGGGTGTTGTGGAAATCCGGTATGGACTCCTTGATATCCTCCGGGTTCATGTCGGAGATGAGGTCCTGGAAGGAACCGAAGGCATACCCGGCCTGGTAGGCCTGGCGGGTGTTCTCCACCACGTCGTAGGTGTGGGTGTCCTCTATGTTGTTGTAGCAGCGCCACATGCCGCCTTCCTCCGGCAGCACAATGTAGTTGCGCCCGCCGCGGGCGGGGTACAGGGTCAGCGTCTGGCCGGCGGCGTTGCGGCGGCGGCGCAGCAGTTTCCACGTGATATGGCGCGTCACCTTCTCCACGTTGCGCATCACCTGCGCCGGGTCCTTGAACACGTAGTCGTTGATACGCTGCAGGATGTAGCGGTCCTCGTGCCCGTCCTCCGTCCTGTAGCAGGCGCGGTAGGTGGTGTTGATATGGCCGTTGCGCAGCTCCTCCCCGTACAGGAAATCACCGCTGATGGCAAACTGGTCCCCGATGTGGGCTATGCGCCTGCCCAGCTCGTCGTCCGCATGTTTCTCCAAAGGCATAGGCTGTTCTCCTTTCCGGGCTTACTTGGCATCCATCATCTGGAAGGACAGCATCTTGGGCTGGTCGCGCGTCGGGTCCTTCAGCAGCACCGTCACCTGGGACTGGCGGCTGCTCACGGCCAGGGTGGACATCTTGAAGCGCTTGAAAGTCTTCATGCCCTGCGCCTTGTAGGCAATGGCGAAAGCCACCTGCTGGCCGTCCTCCCCCTTCACGGAGAAGGAGTTCTTGTCGCAAATGCCGTCATCCTTGCGGAAGGGGCTCAGCGCCTTCACCTTGGAGTCGCTGTAGTCTCCCTTCTCAGAGGTGGTCATCTGCACCGGGTAGGGGGAAAGGTTGATCAGGTGCACGCCGGACTGCGGGAAATCGCTCTCCTTGAAAAACAGGCCCTGCAGTTTGCCACCCTCCTTGGCGGGGATGACAATGCCCACCATCTTGGAGGAGGACGGCACGCCGGAGAGCGTGTAGTCCGCCGGGGGCAGCAGCTCCGCTATATCAGCCTCCGCATCCTTGTCCTTGAGCTTGCCGGCCAGGGCAGAGGTGGGGTCCTCCTTCCAGAACTTGATTTCACCGCCCACCTGGGCAATGGGCTTGGAAAGCGTGCGGGCACCCAGGTTCACGGCCGCAAACTTCTTGCCCTGCTGCACATAGAGTGTGTGCGGCAGGGATTCCCCGCTGGCGGAGCAAACCACCAAGCGCACGCCCTTCTTGGCAGCCGCGGCCTCCGCCTTGTCGGCCTTGGCCTCTGCCTTGTCTGCCTTGGAACCCTTGTCCTGCGCCTGCACGGGCTGCGCCGCCACCGCCGCAACCACAGCCACGGCCATACTGAAAAGGAAAGCTGTTTTTTTCATAATCGGAAACAAGTTCGGTCTCTTATGCGGAAATCCTAGCAAGCAGAACCCATAAACGCAAGCAGAAAATGCGCGCTGCGGAACATTATGCGGCGGTGCGGGGGCAGATGGCAGGGCAATGCCTCAGGCCAGGTCCTCCTCCACAATCAGGTTGTCCACAATGTACTGGCGGCGGTCGTCCGTGTTGGTGCCCATGTAGAAGCGCAGGATTTCCTTGATATTGTGGGCGTTCTCCAGCGTCACCTCCTCCAGGCGGATATCCTCGCTGATAAAGCCCTTGAACTCGTCGGGCGAGATTTCACCGAGGCCCTTGAAACGGGTGATTTCCGGGGATTTGCCCAGGGATTTGATGGCGTCGTCGCGCTCGGCCTCGGAGTAGCAGTACACGGTCTTCTGCTTGTTGCGCACGCGGAAGAGCGGGGTCTGCAGGATGAAGAGGTGCCCCTCCCGTATCAGCTCCGGGAAGTACTGGATGAAGAAGGTGAGCAGCAGCAGGCGGATGTGCATGCCGTCCACATCCGCATCCGTGGCTATGATGACCTTGTTGTAGCGCAGGTCGTCTATGCTGCGGTCTATGTTCAGCGCCAGATGCAGAAAATCCAGCTCCTCGTTGCACTTCTCCTCAAACAGCGCGGCACGTTTCATGCCGAAGCTGTTGGCGGGCTTGCCGCGCAGGGAGAACACGGCCTGGGTCTCTGCATCCCGCGCGGTGGTGATGGAGCCGGAGGCGGAATCACCCTCCGTGATAAAGAGCATGGTCTCCGCGGCGCGCTTGTGCCTGGTATCGTAATGCACGCGGCAGTCTCGCAGCTTGCGGGTGTGTACCTTGGCCTTCTTGGCGCGCTCCTTGGCCACCTTGCCGGTCACGCCGGCCACCTCCTTGCGGGTTTTCTCGCTCTCCTTTATCTTCTCCTCCAGGGCGGCGGCGGTGTCCGGGTGGCGGTGCAGGTAGTTGTCCAGCTCACGGCCCAGGAAATTGAGCACGAAGGTGCGGATGGTCTCCTTCTCCGGCCCCATGGTGTTGCTGCCCAGCTTGGTCTTGGTCTGGGACTCGAAGACGGGCTCGATGACCTTGATGCTGATGGCGGCCTGGATTCCGGCGCGGATGTCGGAGGCGTCGTAGCTCTTCTTGTAGAAGTTCTGCAGGGTCTTGGCAATGGCCTCTCGGAAAGCGGCCTGGTGGGTGCCGCCCATGGTGGTGTGCTGGCCGTTCACAAAGGAGTAGTACTCCTCCCCGTACTGCTCCCCGTGGGTGATGGATACCTCGATGTCGTCCCCCACCAGGTGGATGGGCTCATAGAGCGGGGTCTCCTTCATCTCCTCGCGCAGCAGGTCCAGCAGGCCGTTCTTGGAGCTGATGTTGCGGCCGTTCAGGTTGATGACCAGGCCGGTGTTCAGGTAACAGTAGTAGCGGCACATGCGCTCCACGTACTCCATGTTGAACGCGGCGTTCTCTGCAAAGATGGTGCGGTCCACGCGGAACGCCACGCGGGTGCCGTCCGGGTCCGTGCTCTTGCGGGTGGAGTCGCTGCCTTTCACCTGCACGCCCTGCTCAAAGCAGATGCGGCGGGTCTTGCCCTCTCTCCACGCCTGGATTTCAAAACTCTCGGAAAGCGCGTTCACGGCCTTGATGCCCACGCCGTTCAGGCCCACGGATTTCTTGAAGGCCTCGCCGTCGTACTTGCCGCCGGTGTTGATTTTCGCCGCGCACTCGTACAGCTTGCCCAGCGGTATACCGCGGCCAAAGTCGCGCACCTCGCACCGCCCCTCCGCATCGATGGACACCATGATCTTCTTGCCCACCCCCATCACAAACTCGTCGATGGAGTTGTCTATCACCTCCTTGAGCAGCACGTACAGGCCGTCGTCGGACATGGAGCCGTCCCCCAGCTTGCCGATGTACATGCCCGGACGCAGACGGATATGCTCCCGCCAGTCCAGCGTCTGGATGTCTTTCTCCGTGTAGTTGCCTTCCATGCGCGCCCATTCTACCACACTCCCGCCCGGAAATCAAGCCGCTGCACCACCGCGCCACCAGGCAAAAGTCCTGCCCGAAATGTGGGTGCCGACCACAAAAGTCCTATCAGAAACGTGGTCGGCACACACATTTCTGATAGGACTTTTGTGTTTTTGGCTTGAAATCCGGCCCAGGATGGGGCAAGCCCAAGCCGGGCTGGATGCCGCCACCCTGCTGCACGGCAACCGCATCTTCAGCGAGTTCAAGGGGGCCCTGGCGGAGCAGTACGTGCAGCAGCAGCTGCGCGCGGAATCCGGCATACAGCCCTACTACTGGGTATCGGAGGCCACGCGCACGGAGATTGATTTCGTGTTCCACCAAGGCATGTCCGTGGTGCCGGTGGAGGTAAAGGCGGAGCTGAACCTGCAGGCCAAGAGTATGAAGGCCTACTGCCACCGCTTTGCCCCGCCCGTGGCCGTGCGCACCTCCATGGAGAAATTCTACTCCCGCGCGGTCCCCTTCTCAGCAGAATCCCCCACCCGCTTCATCGATATCCCCCTGTATGCCCTCTGCCGCCTTGCCGCGGAATGCTCGGCCTATCTGTGACCCGCACCCAGCCGCGCGCCCAACAAAATACGCAGGCGGGGCTTTTTGGCTTTCCATGGGGTGCGGGGTGTGCTAGGATTGCCGCTGCGCGGTGTGCGCGTTTCTCCTGTAGAAAAGCGCGCGGCTCCTGCGTTCCATGTATGGTGGAGACATGGCGCTCCGCCGCAAACAACACATCACCTGATCATACGCACGTGAAAACCTCTATCAAATGGACCCTTATCGCCCTGCCGGTGGCGGGCGGCCTGTACTACTGGCTTGGCGGCGATTCCGCCGCAAAGGACCAGCCCGGATTCCGCACCGCCCGCGTGATGAAAGACGACTTTGTGAGCAAGGTGCAGGCCACCGGTACGCTGGAGCCCAGCGAGCTGGTGGACGTGGGTGCCCAGGTGACGGGTGAAATCAAGGAATTCGGTACAGATTCCGAGGGGCGCCGCATCGACTACGGCAGCGAGGTGAAGGAGGGCCAGCTGCTGGCCCGTATCGACGACACCATCGTGGAGCTGAACATCCAGCGTGCAGAGGCCAGCGTGGAGCAGGCCAAGGCGCAGATCCTGAACGCCGAGGCCAGCGTGGAGCAGGCCAAGGCCTCCATCTCCCAGGCCAAGGCCAACAAGGCCAAGGCAGACCGGGACCTGGAGCGCGCCAAGAAACTGGGCGTGGGTGATGCGCTCTCCCAGATGAGCTATGACCAGTACGTGACCGCCGCAGAGACCACCGCCGCCAACCTGGAGAGCGCCCTGGCCCAGCTGGAGACGGCCAAGGCCCAGCAGGCCAGCGCGAATGCCCAGCTGCTCAGCGCGCAGGCACAGCTGAAAAGCGAGCTGCGCAACCGCGACTACACGCACATTTCCTCCCCCGTGGACGGCACGATTGTGGTGCGCCAGGTGAACGTGGGCCAGACCGTGGTGAGCAACATGAGCGCCTCCACCCTGTTCCTGGTGGCGCGTGACCTTTCCAAGATGCAGATCTGGGCCAGCGTGAACGAGGCCGACATAGCCAAGGTACACCCCGGCCAGACCGTGCGCTTTACCGTGGATGCCCGCCCGAACGAGAGCTACAGCGGCACGGTGAACAAGATTCGCCCGAACGCCACCATGAGCTCCAACGTGGTGACCTACATCGTGGAAATCGACATCGAGAACCCGGAGCGCAAGCTGCTGCCCTACATGAGCGCCAACGCGGACTTCATCGTGAAGGAAATCAAGGACGTGCTCATGGTGCCGGATGCCGCATTCGACTTCCAGCCCACGGAGCAGCAGCTGGCTCCCGGTGCCAATACCGCCACCGGCCACCTGGAGGCCCTGGCAGAGGAGGGTGAAACCTGGCAGCCCGCCGTGGTGTGGCGCAAGGCGGATGACACCCACGTGACCCCCGTGAACCTGCTGCGCGGCACCAGCGACGGCAGCCGCAGCATTGTGAAACTGCCGGAAGGTGTGAACCTGAACCCCGGGGACGAGGTGGTGACAGGCATGGAGGTCATTATGCCCGCAGGCATGGCCGGCGCGGCCAAGGGCGGCTCAGCCAAGGGCGGCAACCTGTTCCGCCCGCAGATGCCGGAGCGCAACAAGCGCAGCGCCGGCGGCGTGGAGGCCAAGCCCGGCCAGGAAACCAAGCAGCGCCCCATGCGCGGGCCCCACTTCTAAACCGCCCCCCCTTCCCCCGGCCGTGATTGAACTCAAGGACATCACCAAGGTCTACCACGTAGGCGAAATCGACCTCCCGGTGCTCAAGGGCATCTCCCTGACCATCAACGACGGCGAGTTCGTCTCCCTCACCGGTGCCTCCGGATCCGGCAAGTCCACGCTCATGAACCTGCTGGGCTGCCTGGACCGCCCCACCAGCGGCGAGTACTGGATAGACGGCAAGAACGTGGCCAACCTGAACGCCAACCAGCGCGCCGCCATCCGCAACGAGCGCATCGGCTTCGTCTTCCAGAACTTCAACCTGCTGCCGCGCACCTCTGCGCTGGAGAACGTGATGATGCCCGCCGCCTACCACCACCCGGCGCTCAGCCAGGCCAGGATACGGGAGAACGCTCTGCGGCTCATCCGCCTGGTGGGGCTGGAGGACCGCATGCACCACACCCCGGCACAGCTTTCCGGCGGCCAGCAGCAGCGCGTGGCCATTGCCCGCGCGCTCATCAACAACCCGGGTATCCTGCTGGCAGACGAGCCGACCGGCAACCTGGACTCCACCACCTCCGTGGAGGTGATGAACATGTTCCGTGACCTGAACCGCAACCAGGGGCTCACCGTCATCATCGTGACGCACGACCCCAAGACCGCCGCTTTCACAGACCGCGCCATCAACATGAGTGACGGACTCATCATGGAAGGCGTGGCGCAAGAACTCTCCGCATCCCTCAAGAAATGAAACCCTGGGTACTCCTCGTAACCTGCCTGCGCGGCCTGGTGCGCAACCCCATGCGCGCCATGCTCACCATCCTGGGCATCGTCATCGGCATTGCCGCCGTGGTGGCCATCCGTGAAATAGGTGAGGGCTCCAAGCAGCAAATCTCCTCAGACGTGGCATCCCTGGGTGCCGATGTGGTGAACGTGTGGGGTGCCTCCGTCAGCAACTCCGGCGTGAACACCGGCAGGGGCGGCCGCGCCTCCCTGTACCCGGAGGATGCAGAGGCCATCATGCGCGACTGCAAGGAGACCGTGCTGCTGGCATCCCCCACGGTGCGCGCCGGCGGCCAGGTCATTGTGGGCAACAAGAACTGGAGCCCCTCCTCCATCATCGGCGGCAATGAGCACTACCTGGGCATAGAGGGCTGGAAAGTGGTCAACGGCCGCGCCTTCAACAAGGAGCAGGTGGACAACTCCGCCCGCGTCTGCCTCATCGGCCAGACCATCGCCAGGGAGCTGTACGCCGGCAAGGACCCCGTGGGCCAGGAAATCCGCATCAAGGACGTCGTCTTCACCGTCATCGGCGTGCTGGGTTCCAAGGGTGCCGACATGGGCCAGGACAAGGACGACTGCCTGATCCTGCCGTGGACCAGCATCCGCACCCGCCTGATGGGCGCCTCCATGGATGCCTCCATCGTGCGCGCCGGCGCGGCAAACGCCACGCGCCCCTCTGCCACCAGCACCTTCCCCACCAGCAGCGTGAGCTTCTACCCCGGCTGTGACCTGCAGCCGTACACCGGCGCCCCCCACCCCCTGCACACCCGCACGGTGGATTCCCTCATCGTAAAGGTGAAGGACAAGGAGAACGCCAAGCCCGCCATGGCCCAGATCACAGCGGTGCTGCGCCGTGAGCACAACCTGGCCCCCGGCGTGCTGGACGATTTCGAGATGTTCGACCGCGGCCAGATTTCCACCATGGTCACCAGCATCTCCACCACCATGACCACGCTGCTCATGGCCGTGGCCTTCATCTCCCTGGTGGTGGGCGGCGTGGGTATCATGAACATCATGCTCGTATCCGTCACAGAGCGCACGCGTGAGATTGGCCTGCGCATGGCCGTGGGCGCCCGCCCGCGGGATATCATGGCCCAGTTCCTGCTGGAATCCGTGCTGCTCTGCCTGGTGGGCGGCCTGCTGGGCATTGCCATGGGCCACGGTGCCTCCAGCGTGGTAAGCGGCCTGGCAGGCTGGCCCATCGCCACCTCCCCCGCCGCCTGGGTGCTTGCCGTCTCCGTGGCCGCCGTCATCGGCATCGTCTTCGGCTGGTACCCCGCGTACAAGGCCTCCCGCCTGGACCCCATCGATGCCCTGCACCACGAATAACCCCCCCTTTATTTTCCAACCTCAGCCTTTTCAGAACACACATGAAAGCACGCATCCTGCCGGCAATAGCTGCAATCCTGCTCGCCTCCTGCGCCGTGGGGCCAAACTTTGGCGGAGCCGCGTACAAGGGCCTGCCGGAGACCTGGGTGAACGCCCTGCCCCCCGCATCCGACGACTACGTGCTGGAAACCTGGTGGAGCGCCTTCGGGGACCCGCAGCTCACCTCCCTCATTGAGCAGGGATTTGCCGCCAACCAGGATATGGTGAACGCCGCGCTGAACATAGCCCGTGCGGAATCCGCCCTGCGCGCCACCAAGGCCAACCTCTTCCCCTCCGTATCCGGCAGCGCGGGCGGCTCCAACTCCGGCAGCTATGACAGCTCCACCGGCCACGGCCGCTGGAACGGCTCCCTCTCCGCCTCCTGGACCCCGGATATCTGGGGCGGCACCCGCAGGGAGGTAGAGGCCGCCTTCGCCGCCCTGGGCTCCACCAGGGCCGCTGCCGCCTCCACGCGCACCGCCCTGGCATCCAGCATTGCCACCGCCTACTTCCAGTGGATTTCCGCCCAGGAGAGCCTCCGCATCGCCAAGGAGCAGCTGGCCTACCAGGAGCGCACCTACCAGGCCACCGCCTCACGCACCGCCGCAGGGTTTGATTCCTCCCTGGACCTGGCACAGGCCACCGCCACCATCGCCTCCACCCGCAGCCAGATCCCCACGTATGAGGCCAACATCAAATCCTGTGAGAACACCCTGGCCACCCTGCTGGGCACCACGGTGGACCATATCAGCCTCACCATGCCCGCAGCCGCCGTGTACAACCGCATACCCAGCGTGCCCACCGGCCTGCCCGGCGACCTGCTGCGCCGCCGCCCGGATATCATCGCCGCTGAGCACAACGTGCACCAGGCCTGCGCACGCGTGGGCGTGAGCGTGGCCAGCCTCTTCCCCCGCGTCACCCTCACCGGCGGCACCGGCGGCAGCGCCGGCACGGATTTCGCCGGCTTCTGGCAGAGCACCACCTGGAACCTGGGCGCCAGCGTCAGCCAGCAGCTGCTCAACCGCACCGCCCTGCGTGAAAACGTGAAACAGGCCAGGCTCTCCCACAGCTCCGCCCTCGTCAGCTATGACAAGGCCGTCGTCTCCGCCTTTGCAGAGGTGGAGAACTGCCTCATCGACTACGCCCGCTACACCGCCCAGCTCCCGCAGATTGAGGCCACCGCCGCCGCCAACAGGCAGGCCGCGGAGCTCTCCATGCGCCGCCACATCGCCGGTGAGTCGGATTTCCTCAACGTCGCCTCCGCGGAGCGCGCCTGGCTCTCCTCTGAGCTCAACATCATCTCCACCCGCCAGAGCATCCGCATCACCCTGGCACGCCTCTGCACCGCCCTCGGCGGCGGCTGGAAGTAAGGAAGGCAATAAACAGGAAATGAACAACCCCGCCCCCCACAGGGCGGGGTTTTCCGTGTACCTGCGGCGCAATACGGATTGGGAGCGGCGCCACCCATATGCAGGATCAATACATTCACAATAAAGAGTAAAGCCTTGCAATCTTGTCAGATTTTATTTTGAAATACGGCCCTGATAGAAGATTGGAACATACTATAATAGCGCCAGGAACGCGCATAAGATACATTTCCATGACTTTCCGTTCTTGTCATAAATAATTAGGGTACTTATAGTCGTTTTTATAGGCTTGTGTAAATACGGGTTTTGGGAGCAGGATATATAAGATTTCGTTTTGGCCGTGAATTCGAATCCCTATCCCCACCCTCGCATGGCCCCCAAACTTAGGTTCGGGGCCTTTTCGCTTATCTCCCTAAGCGCTGGATTATCAATGGTTACGCAAACAG
>JAUNQN010000064.1 GCA_030536145.1 Akkermansia sp. | reverse complement strand
CCACGCCGTAGCGGAACTGCGCATCCGCATGGCCCATGGCCGCTGCCACCGCAAAACAGTGCGCCGCCAGCCGCAGGTCCTTCGCCACGCCGCAGCCGTCTGCATAGCACAGCCCCAGCATGCAGAGTGCTGGGGCATTGCCGCTGCGGGCGGCCTCTTTGATGCTTTGCATCATGGGGAAGTAAGAAGTACGATGTGCGAAGTAAGAAGTGAGAAGATAGCGCCCTTCGGGCGCAGGGGAATTTAGGATATTCCCGGGCAGCCGAAGCCCCGTCCGCCTTTCGGCGGGCGGGGCCTGGAGGTTACCCGTACGGGGATTTATTAGTGCTTCCTGCGGCGGCGGGCGCACAGGCCGGCCAGGGCAAGCAGGGAGAGCGTGCCCGTGGTCGGCTCGGGAATGCCCTTCACCGTGAGAGTGGCTTTATCACCCTGGAAGCTGACCTCTCCCAGCATCTGCTCGCCGCTGGCAGACTTGAGCGTTACACGCACATAGTTTTCCATCGCGAAGTCCTCCACGCTGTCGAACAGGGTGACAGCCTCGCCCTCGCTAGCCGTGGCAAACTTCTCATCGCTCAGCACGATGATGGTGCCTTTACCCACGTCCAGTGTGCAGCCCATGGTGAGCTGGCCGCCGGAGGAGAAGTCCAGGATGGAGCCGCTTTCCGTGGTCAGGTTGGCCACCAGCTTGTTGGCACTCTCGCTCTGCCCGATGACAATCTTGTTGCCGGTAGCCAGGGTCAGGTTGCCCACGTTGGTATCTTGATCACCAGTAACAGCCTTTCCATTGATATACACGCCGAAGGTGCCGCCATCAATGTGCAACTCGGTCATGGCTCCATCCGCGCCGTTCTCCATGCCAACCAGGTTGACGGTAGCGCCGTTGGAAACGGAGACCTTTCGGCCCGTGGCGGGAGTCTCAAGGGCAACCTGTTCCAGTTGCAGCGTGCCGCTGGTTGCCTCGATGTCGCCCTTGAACCCGGAAGCGTCCTTTACAGTCATATCACCCGTGCCTGTCTTGGCCAGCTTGCCGCTGCCGCTCAGGGTGTTGGCGGTCATGGCATTCTGGACTTCCAGCGTGCCTGCCTCCACGTTCACATTACCGTTGAACGCGGAGGAGTCTCCGCTGATGGTCAGCTTGCCCGTGCCCGTTTTGGACAGGGAGCCGGAACCGCTCAGGGCCTGGATGGTATCGTCATGCGCCACTTCGCTCTTCAGCGTGGTATTAGCAGCCAGGTCTACAGATGTGAAGGAGGCGGTGGTTCCTTTACCCGTGACAGTCAGGGTGGAACCGCCGACTACTTCCAGCGCGCCTGTCATCTTGGCTTCAGTGTCGAAGGAAGTGACTTTGGCGGTGTCCACCTTCATGGTGGCATTACCCGCCAGCTGGGAGAGCTTGTCTGCTCTATCCAGCAGCACGGTGCCTGCGCCCGTCACATGAATCTCGTTCGCCTCGCCCTTGATTGCGGTCTGGGAGGCTTTTAGCTCCACCCCCTCGGAAACCGACACCTGGGCGTGGTCGGATGCGGACACAACCGTGACTCCATTGGCCAGGGCTTCGTCAAGCGTCAACTGGTGTGTATTGCCAGTACCATTGTTACCGATGGTTATCGCTGTTAACCCTTGGGTCTGTATTTCCTCTACATTCTTAATGTCCGAGTAGTCCACATTTCCTTCGTTGACGAAATAGGTACCTTTCATGATTTGGTCATAACCTTTGATTTTGAGAGCATCAGGATCTGTCGTCATGACCAATTTGTCATTTCCTGTCCCGTCGAGTGTCAGGGTAACTTTATCCTTGTTGACGGCGTAGTTGCCACCCGTTGTCAGGCCAATAGCAGTATCAGTCAAGAAACCGTTTTTTGACGTTTGACCATTCTCAATAAACGTGGCGTTGCGAATCAAGAACTGCTCGTCAATGTTGATGGTGGAACCATCGGCAATGGCAAGGGTGCCGTTCGCGTTATTCACGGCACCCTCAAACGTGATGTTGCCGGACAGGGTGGCGGTTTTCCCCTCTGCCACGGCGGTGTTCTTCAGGATCAGGTGGCCATTGGTGGTATTGGTGGTGCCAATCTCGCCGGACATGGTGACCACGGCGCCGGAGTCAACTTCGGAGCCGAAGGCAACGGCATGAGAGCCGGTGATGGTGGCGCCATTGACTTTGATTGCCTTGTTGATGGTCCAGTTGCCCTCGTTTGCCTCCAGCGTAACACCACTAAGGGTATTATAGCCGCTGGCGGGGGCTGCCGCAAAGAGGTCGCCCTCCTTGACGGACAGGGTGCTGCCCGAAGCCAGATTCAGCTTGGCATTGGTGGGGCCGCTCAGGTGCAGCTTGCTACCGTCCTCCACATCAATGCGGCCGGCGTACTCTGTCCACGCCTGCCCGGCGGCATGTTCCAGGTTCAGGGTAGAGTTGCCATCGACAATCACGGAATCAACACCGCCCAGGCTGGCATTGGAGCCATGGGTGAGCGTCAGGTCGGAACCATTCGTCACCGTCATGGTGGAGAAGTTGGAGAGCTGGGCCTGGATGGTGGTATCGACATTGTCCATCACCAGCTTGCTGGTTTGCGTGCCACCCGGCTTGCCGCCCATCACCTTGATGGAGGAATTCGTGGCCAGGCTGTTATTGGTGGCGCTTGAAATGTTCTGCAACGTGACTGAGCTTGAGCCACCGGAGTAATTGATGTTGCCACTGACACCTGCCGAGATAGTGTAATTATCGTCAAATTGCACAGTATCTCCGGAAATGAGCAGGGATACATCACCAGCTACCGTCCCCCAAGCACCCAATGCGTAAATACCTTTGTCGCTCCCCTTGAAAGAGCCTCCAGTTATTGCAAGATTGATTCCTCCGGCAATATTGCCCATTCCGTTTTTATTTCCGCCAAAAACCGAGTCATTGAATGTGCCGCCCTCAATCCGCATGCTTACTCCATCTTTTATGAAGTTGCTTCCGTCATATTGGTTGCCACCATATACGGCGGCATTAAATTCCCCGCCCTTAATGAGCAGGTGGGAACCGCCGTTAATGGTCGCGGTACCAGAACTTGCAGAGTTGCCTGCTACGACCAGGCCATTAAACGTGCCGCCATCGATTTGGAGATAGGTGCCCTTGCCGATAGTGCCTCCTGTGCCACCGGCAGAAACCAGGCCTTGGAATGTTCCGCTCTTGATGACAATGGTACTGGAACCGCCTATCTTGCAAGCCCCAGTGCAACCGCTCACAGAAGTACTGCCTGTATAAGTTGTGTTGCCTGACAGTTCCATGTACATGTTACCGGTAGCTTGTTCGTTGTTTACTGTGCTGTATGCCGCAGTGACAGTACCGGAATCCCCGCTACGGCGGAAGAATATATCTCCTGTGGTAACGTTATTGCCATTGGAAGCATATGCGTAGACGGTTGGTACAGATGCGCCCTGAACCTCGACATAAGTTTTAGTAGTTGCAGATGTCCCCGTTGTTTTAGTAAGATGCATTGCATAAAGCATCGAACCGGCAGGATTTACGCCCTTAATCCCAGAGTAAAATACATTATCACCGAATGTGAATGTTGCATCGGCTTCTTTCCATCCGCTGTATTGCTTAACCTCTAGTTGACCTTTATTTGTTGCCGATGCCGAGGGCCAGACAACCGTCCAATCCGTGTTTTCTGCTATAGCGCTTGCGCCATAGGCGGAGGTGAGAGAAACGGCAGCGAGTGCAGCCATGAGGGCTGCACGCAATCCCTTTGGAAGATGCGTTTTCATAGTGAGTGAATGAGTTTCTGTTTTGAATTATTCTGGGAGACTGGGGGCAAAACGTCCTCATGCGGCCACAACAAGCCGCCTTCCATTGGCGCGAGTGTACAGCATTCTCAATGCTGTAGACTAAAACCGCGCCGCAAGTCGCTTATTATCGAGAAGGAGCGTTTTTGCCCAGTACATCTCTCTGCGCTGGTCGGCAGGGGCTTTTCCGCCCCTAACTCCCAGAAAAAATCAATCCTTCTAACTTTTAGGCTTGACTACAGCATTGAGAAAACTGTATGCGTTTCCTGGTGCGGGGCGGGCGGCGTTTATAAACTGAAAAGGTTACTTTCACTAAAAAAAACCAGCCTGGGTGAGCGGCTTGCATTTCACACTATATACCACTTTCAGCACAAGCGCCGTGCAAGCGCGCATGGGCTACGGGTGCTCAATGCCCAGTGGCCAGTTCTGCCTGGGCGCGGTGCAGGGCGGCGGCTATCACGTCGTCCATGTCATAGTACCTGTACTCACCCAGGCGTCCACCGAAAAGCACTTGGGGCTCTGCATCCGCTAGGGCGCGGTAGCGGGCGAACAGGGCGGCGTTGCGGGTGTCGTTCACGGGGTAGTAGGGTTCGTCGCCGGGGTGCCAATCGCGGCTGAACTCACGGGTAATGACGGTTTGGGGCTGCGTGCTGAATTCAAAGTGCTTGTGCTCGATAATGCGGGTCCAGGGGGTGTCTGCATCCGTGTAGTTGACGGCGGCCACGCCCTGGAAGTCCGGCATGTCCAGCAGCTCTGTCTCAAAGCGGAGGGAGCGGTACTCCAGGGCGCCCAGGCGGTAGCCGTAGAATTCATCTATGGCCCCGGTGAACACCACGCGGCGGGCCTGGGCATCCCAGAATTCACGCCGGGCGAGGTAGTCCACCCCCAGGCGGAGCTCCACGCCCTGCAGCATGTTCTGCACCATGGCGGTGTAGCCGCCCTGCGGGATGCCCTGCCAGGGGTCGTTGAAGTAGTTGTTGTCATAGGTGAGGCGCACGGGGAGGCGCTTGATGATGAAGGGCGGCAGGGCGGTGCAGGGGCGGCCCCACTGCTTCTCCGTGTAGCCCTTTACCAGGCGCTCATAGATATCCGTGCCCACCAGGCGGATGGCCTGCTGCTCCAGGTTCTGCGGGTCTTGCGTGCCTGCGGCGGCGCACTGCTCCGCAATCTTATCTGCGGCCTGCTGCGGGGTGACCACCCCCCACATGCGGTGGAAGGTGTGCATATTGAACGGCAGGGGGTAGAGCTCCCCGCGGTAGTTTGCCAGGGGGCAGTAGGTAAAGCGGTTGAAGCGTGCGAAGCGGTTCACGTACTCCCATACCTCTGCGCGGTCCGTATGGAAGATATGCGGGCCGAAGCGGTGCACCTGGATACCGGCCACCGGCTCCGTGTACGCATTTCCGGCCACGTGGGTGCGGCGGTCCACCACCAGCACGCGGCGCCCCGCGGCGTGGGCGCGCTCTGCAAACACGGCGCCGAACAGCCCCGCGCCCACCACCAGGTAATCATACGGCCTTTCCATACGCATGACAGGAATTACAGCCCGAAGAGGAAGGGCAGCGCATTCTCAACCTGCACCCCCAGGAACAGCCACACCGCCGCCGCCAGGATGAGCGCCGGGCCGAAGGGCATGGGCTTGCCGAAGCCCACGCGCGCCACCACCGCCCACAGCAGGCCGATGAAGCACCCCGCCACCAAGGAGAACAGCACGCCCTGCCACCCCAGCAGCGCGCCGATACCCAGTGCAATCCACGCATCACCGCTGCCCATGGCCGCCTGGCGCGTGCGGTAGCCCCCGCAGGTGCCCTGCAGGCTCTCCACGCTCTCCAGCTCCACGCGCGTGCCATCCGCGCGCAGCATGAAATCCGGGCCGAACACCAGCTCCCCCTGCCCCCCGCAGCCGTCCGCCGTGCGCGCCTGCAGCAGGCGCAGGCGGTTGCCCTCCTCCGTGAACAGCCCGCTCCACAGCAGGCGTTCCTTGCCCAGCTCCAGCACAATATCATCACCATCCTCCGCCTGGTGCAGGCGCCACTCCTGCGCTTGCTCAAAATCCTGCCCGCGGCGGCCGAAGGCCACCGTGCCGGCCCAGCCCACCAGGCGGAAGAGCACAAAACCGCCCACCGCGCCCACCGCGCTGCAGCCCAGGCCCTCCAGCGGCTCCATGGCATCCCCCGCAAACCAGGGGGAAAGCAGGGAGACGAGCACGCCCGCGCCCGCCGCCAGCGCCATGAGCACCGGCATTACCGCCATCTGCTCCCAGTCAGTGCACAGCGTGGCCAGCATCAGCGCCAGCCAGGCGCACAGCAGCCCCTGGGTCACGATATCCTCCTGCGGGTAGTACCACGCCACCAGCGCAAACAGCAGCGCGGTGACCACCTCCACCACCCAGTAGCGCGGGGAGATGCGGGTATGGCAGCACGCGCTGCGGCCGCCCAGCACCAGCCAGCTCAGCACGGGTATGTTCAGGTACCAGGGGATGGGTTCCCTGCATGTGGGGCAGAAGGAGCGGGCGGGCTCGTTCACGCTCATGCCCAGCGGCAGGCGGTAGATGACTACGTTCAGGAAGGACCCTATACAGGCCCCGAACATGGCAAAGAACACGGGGAACATCCACGGCATCTCATTCACCACACCCTGGGTGGCATTGTACAGCATCTCCATCATACCGCGCCATTCTAGCACCTTTTTCACCGCGCTGCAAGCCGCGGTTTCACCAGCTCCAGCAGTTCATCCGCAGAGAGGTGCAGCAGCAGCTTCTCCAGCCCGCCGGAGAGTAGCGCATCCGCCATGGCGGTTTTCTTGCGCAGCATGGCGTGGATGTTCTCCTCGATGGTGCCGCGGCACACGAGGGGGTGGACGACCACGGGGTTCTTCTGGCCGATGCGGTAGGCGCGGTCGCTGGCCTGGTTCTCCACGGCGGGGTTCCACCAGCGGTCAAAGTGGATGACATGGCGCGCGCGGGTGAGGTTCAGCCCGGTTCCGGCGGCTTTCAGGGAGAGGATGAAGAAGGGCGGCCCGCCGGGGTGGGAGAAGCGCCGCACCATCTCCTGCCGCTCCGCTATGGGCGTGCCGCCGTGCAGGCACAGGCCCGGCGTGCCGAAGATGCCCTCCAGGTAATCGTGCAGGGGCTCAATGATGCTGCGGTACTGGGTGAAGACCAGGCAGGCATCCCCCGCGGCGGAGACGGCGCGGGCCAGGTGGCCCAGGCGCTCCATCTTGCCGCTCTTGGCGGGGTCGTAGTACGTTTCCCCCAGGTACTGGGCGGGATGGTTGCAGATTTGCTTGAAACGGCTCAGGATGGGCAGGATGAGGGCGAGGCGGGTCTGCGGGTCCGGCTCTGCCACCACGGCGCGCAGGTTCTCCACCTCGCGCGCGTACAGGGCGGCCTGCTCCGGGGTGAGCAGGCAGTAGGCGGGCTGCTCCGTCTTGGGCGGCAGCTCCGGCACCAGCTTGGGATCGCTCTTCAGGCGGCGCAGCATGAAGGGGCGCACCATGCGGCGCAGCGGCGTGTAGTCCGTGCCCATGTCGCGCACCATGGCGTTGAACTCCTTTTCCGGCCCCAGCAGGCCGGGGTTCAGGAACTCGAAAAGGCTGCGCAGCTCTGCGAGGGAGTTTTCCACCGGGGTGCCGGTAATGGCCACGCGGCGCGGGGAGGCCAGCTGCATGACGGCGCGGGCGCGGGCGGAATCCGCATTCTTGATGGCCTGGGCCTCATCCAGCACCAGGGCCGGCAGCTCCTGCAGGGAGAGCAGCTCCGCCATGCGGGTGGCCATGCCGTATGTGGTGAGCGCCACGTGCGCGCGGCGCAGCAGCCAGGCGGGGTTGCTTTTCAGGTAGCCGGCATCCTGGCGGCCCAGGGCATACGGGTGCAGGATAATGGTGCCCAGCTGCGGGGCAAAGCGGCGCAGCTCCTCCTGCCAGTTGGTGAGCAGGGAGGCCGGGGCCACGATGAGCGCCGCCCCGTGCGCCAGCACGCCCCGCGCGTGCAGGTCCGTGAGCCAGGCGATGACCTGCAGGGTCTTGCCCAGGCCCATGTCATCCGCCAGGCAGGCGCCGAACCCGGCCTCCGTCACGTTCAGCAGGAAGCGCACGCCCTCCGCCTGGTACCCGCGCAGCGTGGCGCGCAGCGCGGGGGTGAGCTGCGGCTCCGCATTGCCGAACTGCAGGTTGGACAGCGCCAGGGCCAGCTGCGCGCCCATGGCCAAGTGCATGCCGTCCTCCACGGGCGGCAGGGCGGGCAGCGCCGCGCTGCGCCTGCCCAGCAGGTAGCGCAGCCCCGTGAGCAGGGGAATACCGCCCGCAGCCATGCGCGCCGCCTGCCGCCAGCTCTCCAGCAGGCGCTGCAGGCGCTCCCGGTCCAGCCGCACCCAGTCCCCGCGGAAACGCACCAGGCCGTCCTCGCACGCCAGCAGCTCCGCCAGCTCCTCCTCCGTAAGCCGGCGGTCACCCAGCACCACCTGGGGCACAAAGCGCAGCAGGGAGTTCACATTCACGGAGGGCGCGCGGTCCGGCTTGGCTCCGCCGGCATCCCCGCCCACGTCCAGCTGCACCTCCAGCTCCGCGCGCGGCGGGCGCGCCTTCCACAGGTTCACCATGCGCGTCTCTATCCCGGCGGACTCCAGCAGCGGCTGGCACTCCAGGAAATCATACGCCTGCCGCGCGCTCCACCCGCAGGGGCGGTACACCGCGCGTGAATCCACCAGCTCCGCCAGGAAGGCGGACTGCCCCGCCACCTGCCGCAGCGGCTGCAGCAGCGCCAGCAGCGCCGCCGGGTCGTTCGCGCACAGCTGTGCCGCCAGCCCCAGCGGCGCGTGGCGCGGCTTGCCGTCCTGCCCGGCCCGGTGGATAAACGTGGCCAGGAAGGCAAAGGGCGCGGCAGGCGCATTCTCCCCCGCGTTCTCTGCCAGGTGGAAACAGAGCATGCCCAGCTGCTGCCAGCCCTCCCCCAGGCGGTGCAGCCAGTCCTGCACGCTGCAGCACTCCCGCTGCGCGGCGGCGGCCAGCGCACCCGCCAGCCCGCCAAACCACATCTCCCCGCGCAGCTGCCCGGCAGACAGGGTGCCGCCGTACAGCGGCGGCATGCCCTCCAGCAGGCGCACCGCCTCCTCTGCCGTGGGAACCAGCACCGCCTCCGGCGCATCATCCCCGCGGTGCAGCGCGCGTGCATAGCGCATCAGCCGCTCCTGCGCCTGCTCCCGCAGCCACGCCAGCAGCGGCCCCGCCCCCACCGGAAGCCCGAAGCGCATCAAATCCAGCATACCCGCCGCCCCGCCCCGCCCAAACGCACGCTCCAGGCGCGGCAGCGCCCCCGCCGGCACCAGCCGCGGCGCAGACTCGGCATCCAGCACTAGGGAAAGAACAGGCATGGGGGATTGGGGATATCTGATTTAGGATTAGGTTTTCTCTGCCCCTATCATACCGCCATGCGGAAAATGTGCAACCCTAAACAGCGTGCGGCACAGGGGCTTCACATAGGCGGGCAAATGACACTAGGCTGAACCATCGAATACGCCGAACCCGGGGATGCCCAGCCAAAAAGGGGGAAAAGGCGTAAAAAAAGGGGCGCGCCTGCGCGCGCCCCGGTAAGGTTTGGGATATCAGCGGCCACGGTTTCCGCCGCGGTTGCCGCCGTTTCCTCC
>JAUNQN010000004.1 GCA_030536145.1 Akkermansia sp. | reverse complement strand
TAATCCCGCCATTATACGGCACCCGTCTACAAGGGCGTTGGTTGAATGCTTACTGTAAATTGGAGCCTACAGAAGATGAGTTCTTTCTGAAAAAATAGATAGTATCCTCTTTTTCGCTATGGGTTTGACATCCACAATATTTCCGGACTCTATCAAATCTTTCATAAATGCAACCATGCCAACAAGTTAATGGAAAAGACTTCATCCGGTCTCATTTCTCCAGGCCTTTCTTGCGCAGCAGGGCATCGGCCTTGGGGTCACGGCCCATGAAATCGCGGTAGAGGTCGTGAGCGGACTTGCTGTCGCCCTTGGAAAGGATACACTCCCGGTAGGCGGCGCCGGTGGCGGGATTGAGCACGCCGTCCTTCAGGAAACGGTTCACCCACAGGTCAGCCACCAGCACCTCTGCCCAGATGTAGGAGTAGTATCCGGCGGCGTAGGCGCCCTCTATGCAGTGGGGGAGGTCACGGATGAGGGAGCGGGAGATGGCGGTCTGGGGGATTTCCGTATCCCGCATGATTTCAGCGGTCACGGCATCCAGGTCCTTGCCCTGGAACTTCTCGCGGTAGTGCATGTGCATCTCCAGGTCCAGGCGGGCGACGCCGAGCTGGGCCATGCTTTCCGAGGCGGGCAGGAACCCGGACACCTCCTGCAGCTTCTTGAGCAGGCGGTCCGGCAGGGGCTTGCCGGTCTGGAAATGGCGTGCAAAGGTGGCCAGGGCCTCCGGGTTGCTTGCCCATTCCTCATTCAGCATGCTGGGCAGCTCGGAGAAATCGCAGGCCACGCCGTCACTGGAGTGGGCGGGCAGCTCGCAATCCAGCAGGATGGCGTGCAGGGCATGGCCGAACTCATGGAACAGGGTCTGCACATCATAGTGGAACAGCATGTCCTTGCCGGCGGCATGGGCGGTGCCGAAGTTGGCGAAGACAGCCACCAGGTGCGGGCCGTGGGGCTTGCCGCCCGCAGCGGGCTTGCCGATGGAGATGGGAGCCATGCAGGCGCCGTCCCGCTTGCCGGTGCGGGGGTAGAGGTCCATGTACACGGAGCCGAGGTGGGTGCCGGTCTTGGCATCATGCACGGCAAAGAGTCGCACCTCCGGGTGCCACACCTCCACCTTTCCTGCGGGGAGGGGCTGACCGTGCTTGATGCAGGCGGTGGGAATCTCACGGAACTGCACGCCGTACAGGGTGGAGGCTATGCCGAACATGCCCTTGATGACGTTCTCCTGCTCAAAGTAGGGGCAGAGGGAGGAGTAGTCGAACCGCGTCTTCTCATCCCGGTACAGGGCGGCGTAGTAGGCGGCATCCCAGGGGTCCAGGCGGTCCAGCTGCTTCCCGGCCTTCTTGGAGGCGAAGTCCAGGATGGCCTTGTTCTCTGCGGCAAAGGCGGGCTTGAGGCGCTCGATGAGGTCGTTGACGAAGGCGAGCGCCTTCTCCCCGCTGTCAATCATGTTGTGGCAGGTGGCCAGGTCCGCAAAGTTCTTGAACCCCAGGAGCTCTGCGGCCTCCTGGCGGTCCTTCAGGATATCAGCGGCCAGGGCGGCGGTATCATACTTGCCGCAGCCCACGCCCTGGCGGCCCTCCCAGGCCACCTTGCGGGACTGCGCGTTTGCACAGGCCACCAGTACATCCGCCGTCATGTCGAAATCCACCAGGTACTGCGGCTTCTGCGGGGTGCCGTAGCCCTTGTCCTGTGCTGCCTCTGCCGCCATCTGCAGCCACCCGGCGGGCATGCCCTCCAGCTCTGCGGCGGATTCAAAGACGTGGAACCAATCCCTGCGGTAGGCAGCCAGGCGCTTGTTGTACTCCAGCTGCAGGGCCACGCCGCGGGTATCCAGCTCCTGCTTGCGGGCCTTCTTCTCCGGGGGCAGGTCCGCGCCGCTCTCACGGAAAGCATCCACAATCTGCTGCACAAAGCGCTGCTTGGCGGGGGAAAGCTCTTTCACCCAGGGCTGGGCGGCTCCCAGCTTCACCTTCTCCCACAGCTCGGAATCAGAGGTAAGGGCGGAGATGAACGCGGCGGTTTGCGGGGCGGTCTGCTCCTGGGCCTTGCGGAAATCTTCAGATCCCATCATGTCCGCCATGATGGTGCATACGGAACCCTGGGTCATGATATCCTGCACCACATCGGAGAACGGCAGGAACACCCGGTCGAACCCGGCGGTCTCCGGGTCCACGCTGCGCAGGGAATCCAGCTCACGGGCGGCCTGCTCCGTGGCAAACTGCCAGTCGCGCACCACGGCGGCGCCGTCCATGCAGGACCAGCGGGGGTAGTCATCCCAGCGGATGGTGGGATGCTCCGGCAGGGATACGGCAGGGGCGGCGGCGGGCTGGGCGGCGGGTGCGGGAGCCTGGGCGGGCTTGTCCTGCAGGTAGGCGGCACCGGCGGCCAGCGCCACGGAAACAAGGATGGAGACGATATTCATAACAAAGGGTATACAAGGTGGTTACTTGGCGGGTTGCAGCCAGGCGCTGCGGCGGAAAAGGGAATCCGGCTGCGGGTCATGCCCCATGAGCGCGCGGAACATCTCTGCCGCCGGGCGTGATGAGGCCGGGGCCAGGATAGAGCGGCGGTACGCGGCACCGGCCTGCGGGCTGAACAGCCCCTGCTGCTCAAAGAGGGAGAACACGTCCGCAGCCATCACCGCCGCCCAGGGGTACGAGTAGTAGCAGGCGGCGTACCCGCGGGCCATGATATGGGGGATGAAGCGCAGCTGGGATTCTGCGGACGGGGCGGCGGGCGCACAGGCCGGGGCCAGCAGCCCTGCGGAAACGGCATCCAGCTGCTTGCCGCGGAACAGCTCTGCATAGTGCGTGTGGGCCTCCAGGTCCAGCTTGGCATCCATCAGGCGCAGCATGAACTCAAACGCGGAGAGGCAGCGGTGCGCCGCCAGCAGGCGCTCCGCATACTCCTGCGGCAGGGGTTCCCCGGTCTCATGGTGGCGCAGCAGCTCCGCCATGCCCTGCGGGGTGCGCAGCCAGTACTCGTTCAGCGTGCTGGGCAGCTCCGCAAAATCCACGGAGGAACAATTGGCCCCGTGTACCTGCAGGCTGCATTCCGCCAGCAGGCCGTGCATCACGTGGCCGAACTCATGGTACAGGTTCACGGCAGACTGGTATTCCGTGGCGGCATAGCCGTTTATCCGCGCGCGGGAAAGCTCTGCCATGATGACAGCCAGGTTGGGCTTGCGGCCGCCGCCGGGCAGCGGGGCGCCGTTGCAGATGGTATCCATCCAAGTGCCGCTGCGCTTGCCCGCGCGGGGGAACAGGTCCATGTAGAACACGCCCAGCAGGGTGCCGGTGGCGGCATCCCGCACCTCGTGCACCGTCACATCCGGGTGCCAGGTTTCCGCCTGCCCGGCAGGCAGGGTGGAAATACGCACGCCGTACAGGCGCTCTGCGGCGCGGAACATGTTGTGTACCACGGAATTGATTTCCAGGTAGGGAAACACGTCCGGCGGGGGCGGGCACTTGTCCCGCCGGTAATACGGCATGTAGAAGGCCAGGTCACTGAGCGAAAGGGACTCCACCGGGCGGCCGTACTCTTGCTGCACATAGGCGGCCAACTCCCGACAATCCCGCTCATAGGCGGGTTTCAGGCGGGAGATGAGGGAATCCACCATCTCCAGGGCCTGCTGCCCGGACCCCAGCATGTTGCGCACGGCGCACATGTCTGCAAAGCAGCGGAACCCCAGCAGCTCCGCCAGCTCCTGGCGCAGGGAAAGGATTTCTGCGGCCACGGCGCCGTTGTCAGGCTCCTTGCCCTGCCGGCTGGGGCCGGCCATCTGCAGGTTCTGCTCAAAAAGCTCCCCCAGCTCCGCCAGGCGCGTTTCCAGCTGCAGGCGGCGCTGCTTCTTCTCCTCCGGCAGGCCGATGCCGTTCAGGCGGAACTCCTGCGCCACCTGGTCCATGTAGTAGCGCTGCTCCTGCGTGGCGGCGGGCTCCAGGTTCGGGCGGCACTCCTGCAGCACGCGCCACAGGGCGGCATCCGCATGCACGGTGGCGCGGAACACGGCAATATCCTGCGCGGCGGCGGTCCACATGGCGCGGGACTCCTCCGTATCCTGCACGGCCAGGGTCTGGTAGGCAAAGCTCTCCACCTGCTTCACGGCGGCCTCCACCTCCTGGAGCACGCCGTAGGAAGCATCCCAGGAGACGGTGGCGGGGTCCTGCGCGGCCAGCCGGGCCAGGCGGGTGCGGCCCTGGTCCAGCACGTAGTCCAGGTCCCGGCGCATGCTGCCGGCATTGATACAGGACCAGCGGGGGTACTGCTGCCACTCCAGCGCGGGGTGCTCCGCAGCGGCGGAGGTAGCGGCAGGGGCGGTTTGGGCGGCGGCGGAATCCTGCGCGGCCAGCATGCAGGGCGTGCAGGCAAGCAGCAGGGACAGGGCAACGGCGGTGCGGGTATTCACGGCAATTATTCAGCGGGTTCTGTGCGTACGCCCAGGCTGCGGAGCCAGGCGGCGGGGCGGGGCTCACGCCCCATGAAATCACGGAACAGCTGCGCGGCGGGCTTGCTGTCCCCCTTGGAAAGGATACACTCCCGGAAGGCGGCTCCGGCGGAGGTGTCAATACCCCCCTGCCCCATGAACCGGGAGAAGGCATCCGCCACCATCACATCCGCCCACTTGTAGGAATACAGCTGCGCGCCGTACCCGGAGGCCATGCTGTGGGAAAGCGTGCGCACGGGGCTGCGCCCGGTGTGAAACAGCACATCATCCCCCAGCACGGCGGCGCTGGCGGCATCCAGGTCCCTGCCGCGGAACTTCTCCGCGTAGTGCATGTGCATCTCCAGGTCCAGCTTGGCCACGCCCAGCATCTCCACCGCATCCAGCGCGGCCAGGAAACGGCGGTTCCCGCACAGGGCGGAGATATATTCCTCCGGCATGGGCTCCCCGGTAAAGGCGTGGCGGGCATAGCGGCGCAGCACCTGCGGCTGCCACACCCATTCCTCCGTGAGCATGCTGGGCAGCTCACAGAAATCACGGGAGACCAGCATGCCGCTCTGCGCCACCACCTCGCACGCGCTCAGGGAGGAGTGCAGCACATGGCCGAACTCATGGAACAGGATGGCCACCGCCTGCGGGGTGTAGAACTCCTTGCCGCCGCCCTGCACCATGCGCAGCCCGGCCACCACCGCCGTAAGCTGCGGGGCGTGCGTGCCGTCCGCCGCCACGGCGGAATAGGAAAGAGGCTGGGTCCACGCGCCCTCCCGCTTGCCGGAGCGGGGCTTTACATCCAGGTAGAAGGAGGCCAGGTGGGCACCGGTCTTGGCATCATGCACGGCGTACAGCTCCACATCCGGGTGCCAGGTTTCCGCCACGCCAGGCGCCGGCTGCTGCCCCGGCTGCGGGCATGCGGAAGGCACGCGGACAATGCGGATACCGTACAGCTCCCCGGCCAGGTCAAACATGGCGCGGTGTACCTGCCCCACCTCGTAGTACGGCAGGTAGCTGTCCAGGGGCACGCTGCGGTTGCGGTCCGTGAACTCGCCGTAATAGTAGTAGAAATCCCAGGGATTGAGCTGCGTTTCCACCCTGCCCTTCCGGGCGGAGATGTAGTCCAGCAGCTGCTGCAGCTGCTCCCGGTACAGGGGGCGCAGCTGCTCCAGCAGGCCGTTGATGAACGCCAGGGCGCGGTCGCCATCGGTAAGCATGCTGTTCATGCTGTTGGCGGCGGCGTAATCCGCATAGTTGCGGAACCCCAGCAGCTCCGCCAGCTCCCGGCGCAGCTCCAGGATTTCCGCCACCACGGGGGCGGTATCCTGCGCGCCGGAGCAGCAGCGGTCCCGCATGGCACCCTGCCACACCAGCTTGCGGGTCTCCTCGCACGTGCAGTTGGAAAGGATGGTCATGGCATCCTCCGCCAGCACCAGGTACTGCGGCTGCGCCTCCGTGCCGAATCCGTTCTGGCGGGCCTCCGCAGCGCGGTCTGCCAGCCAGCCGGCGGGCATGCCCGCCAGCGCGGCGGCATCAGTAAACACATGGTACCACATCCCGGGAGAGGCGGCCATGCGCCGCTCAAACTCCTGCCCCAGCTCCGCCAGGCGGGCGGCAATCTGCGCCTTGCGCTCCTTTACCTCCGGGGAGAGGTCCGCGCCGTTGGAGCGGAAAAAGTCCAGTACCTGCTGCACATAGCGCTGCCTGGCGGGGGAAAGCTGCTGCACCCAGGGCTGTGCGGCGGCGGCTTTCAGCGCGGCCCACAGGCGGGTATTGGCCACCAGGCCGGAGCGGTAGCCCACGGTGAGCTGCATCACGCGGCTGCGGCCCTCCTGCAGCTGCGGGTCCCCCGTGGCAAAGGCCAGGGCGTTGCAGCGGGCATCCAGCAGGAACACCAGGGAATCCGCACGGTCGTACGCGCGGAAAGTGTTCTCGAAAGTCATCTCCTGCGGGTCCAGGGCGCAGATGGAATCCACCGCTGCGGTGGATTCCCGCACGGCGGCCTGCATCTGCGCCACCATGCCCTCCGGCGTCATCTGTGACCAGCGGGGGTAGGACCACGGCTCCGCCGCAGGCTGCGCGGCGGGCGCGGCAGGCTCCACGGCAGCACCCGGCACCGCCACGGCAGGAGCCATGGCCAACGCCAGGGCCAGCAGGATAGACTTGGTACCCATGGCGCGCCCTCCTTACTTGCCCTGCGGCAGCAGACCCTGCTTCTCCAGCAGGGCATCCGGCTTGGGAGAGCGGCCCATGAAGCTGCGGAACACCTCCGCAGCAGGCTTGCTGTCACCCTGTGAGAGCACGGCGGCGCGGTAGGCGGCGCCCGTGGCGGGGTTCATCACGCCCTCCTGCGCAAAGCGGGTGAAGGCATCCGCCGCCAGCACCTCCGCCCACTTGTAGGAATAGTACCCGGCGGAATAGCCGCCGCACACGCAGTGCTGCAGCTGGCGCATCATGGAGCGCGGCTCCACGGTCAGCGGGTGCAGCATGCCCTGCAGCAGCGCGTTGGAGGCCGCATCCATATCCTTCCCGGCAAACTTCTCCGCATAGTGCATGTGCATCTCCAGGTCCAGCTTGGCCATGCAGAGCTGGCTCATGGCATCCGTGGCCGGGGCATAGAACCGGCTGGCGGTCAGCTTGTCCAGCAGCTCCTGCGGTATGGTCTCCCCGGTCTGGTAGTGGCGGGCGAAGGTCTTGAGGGATTCCGGCTCCCATATCCAGTTCTCGTTCAGCTGGCTGGGCAGCTCCACAAAGTCACGCGCCACGCTGGTGCCGCTGTGGCCCAGCACCTCCGTATCGGAAAGCAGGGCATGCAGCGCATGGCCGAACTCATGGAACAGCGTGCGCACATCCTGGTGGGAATACAGCGTGGGGTGGCCGTCCACGCCCTTGGTCAGGTTGGCGCAGATGTAGGCCAGGTGCGGGGCGTGGGGAGCGCCGTCCTTCCCGGCGCGGCCGTACTCCAGCGGGCCCATCCAGGCGCCGGGGCGCTTGGAATCACGCGGGTACAGGTCCAGGTACAGGGAGCCCAGCAGCGCGCCGCTCTTGGTATCATGCACCTGGAACAGACGCACGCCGGGGTACCACACCTCTGCCGTGCCCTCCGGCAGCTCCTCGCCCTCCTTCAGGCAGGCGGTGGGGATTTCCGTAAGTTCCACGCCGTACAGGCGGGTGGCCAGGGCAAACAGGCCGCGGCGCACGGACTCCGCCTCCAGGTAGGGGCGCAGGGCCTCCGGGTCGAAATTGTAGCGCTCCTTCTTGAGCACCATGGAGTAGTAGGGGATATCCCACGGGTCCATCTTCTCCACCGGCTTGCCGGTCTCTCGCGCGGCCACGGCGGCTATATCAGCAAACTCAGCCTGGAACGCCGGGCGGATCTGCCCTGCCATGCCGTCCACAAAATCCAGCGCGGCCTGCCCGCTACCCACCATGCGGTGCGCGGTGGCCATATCCGCAAAATGCTTGAACCCCAGCAGCTCCGCCAGCTCCTGGCGCAGCTCCATCACCTCCTTCACCATGCCCGCGGTGTCAAACTGCCCGGTGCCGATGGTCTGGCGCCCCTCCCAGGCGGCCCGGCGGGTCTTGGCCACCTTGCACTTGGTCAGCACCTCGCGGGCGCTGTCCGGGTCCTGGGTCACCATGTACTGCGGGTTCTCCGCCGTGCCGTAGCCCTTGGCCAGGGCGCGGGCGGCGGCGCGGGCCAGCCAGGTATCGCTCATGCCCTCCAGCTCCGCCTTGTCCGCCACCACGTACTGCCAGGCGTTCTGGGAGTCCTTCACCGCCTTGCCGAAATCCATGGAAAGCCGGCTGAGGCGGGCGGAGATGGCGGCCTGGCGCGCCTTCTGCTCCGGGGAGAGGTCTGCACCGCTCTCACGGAAGGAATCCACCACCTGCTGCACCAGGCGCTGCTGCGCCGGGGAAAGCTGCTGCACCCAGGGCTGGGCGGCGGCATGCTTGATAACGCCCCAGAGCTGCTCGTTTGCCGTGATGGAGGCGGAGAAGGCGGAAAGCTCCGGCAGCAGGGATTCCTGCACGGCACGCACCTCCGGGGAATCCAGGGTGTTGGAAAGCACGCCCATGATACCCTCCGCCTTGTTCAGGTCGGCACCCGCCTCGTCATACGCGCGGAACACGTTGTCATACGTGGCATCCTGCGGGGCAATGCGGCTGATGGCATCCATGGCGGCCTTGGCGCGGTCCAGCGCGGCGCGGATATCCTTGCCGGCCTGCTCCGGGGTCAGGCGTGACCAGCGGGGGTACTCCACGCCGGGGGTGGCAGGGCGGGCAGCAGCAGCCGCTGCGGGAGCCAGGGTCTCTTGCGCCGCCAGCGGGGCCAGCATGCCCGCGCCCAGCGCTATCGTCATCAGGATGGTCTTGGTATTCATGGTTGGGGTATAAGACGGGTTGAATAAAAAGGATGCCATTCCCCGTTGAGAACGGCACCCGTTGAAAATCTGTCCCGGAGGAAAAGCGGCTTCCGCCGGATGCCTTAGATGGAGGGCGCACCCACGGCGCCGTCGGCAGGCTCCACGGTGATTTCCATCATGCTCTTCAGGGCATCCACCAGGGCCTGGGAACCGTAGCAGGGCTCCTGCTGGAAGAACACCGCCACAATCTTCTTGGTGGCATCGGCCAGCACCTGCATCACCTCCGGATTGGCCTCCAGCTTCTCCTGGAGCTTGGCCTGCACCTCCGGGCCGGGCTCGCCCAGCTGCTTCACCTCCTCGCCAATGGCGCTGATTTCATCCACAATCTCCTTCACCTTGGGGGCGGCAGAATCGGCCGTGGCCTTGTCGTTCACGCCTTCCAGCGCTTTCATCAGCGCCTTCAGCGGCTCCATCTGGCGCTGCAGCAGGTTGAAATACGGGTCTGCATTGTCGGCAGCCTGGGCGGGAGCCACCATCACGGTAGCGGCACCAAGCACGGCGGGGATTACATACTTCATCATGATATGAATAAAGGTTGCTGCCCGCATGGTATGCCATACCGCTGCAGGAGTCAAGCCGAAAGGCTGTCTTTTTCCACACGCTGCGCGGGGCGGGCAAAGGGAAACCGGCGCGGCGGCGTGCCGTGCCGGTTCCTTGGGAGCGGGCGGCAGTGCCGCCCGGTGAAAGCAGGGGCTTAACCGAAAGCCTTCTGGTACAGGGCCAGCAGCTCCGGCTTGGTGCAGGGGCGGGGATTGCCGCCGGTGCACACGTCCGCCATGGCGGCGTCTGCCAGGGCCTCCAGGTCCTCCTCCTTCACGCCGATTTCCTTCAGCGTGGCGGGAATACCCACATCCTGGGAGAGCTGGAGCACGGCATCCACCGCAGCCTTGCGGTACTCCGCCGGGCTCATGGAATCCACACCCTGCACACCCATCACGCGGGCAATCTCACGGAACTTCTCGCCGGTGTAGTCGGCATTGAACTCCATCACATACGGCAGCAGCACCGCATTGGCCACGCCGTGGGGCGTGCCGTAGAAGGCGCTCAGCGGGTGGGCCATGCCGTGCACCACGCCCAGCCCCACGTTGGAGAACGCCATACCCGTCATGTACTGGCCCAGGGCCATGTCCTCGCGGCCCTTCGGGTCGTTCTCACAGGCCTGGCGCAGGCTGCGGGCAATAATCTCCACGGCCTTCAGGTTCAGGGTATCCGGCAGCTCCCAGGCACCCAGCGTGGTGTAGCCCTCGATGGCGTGCGTCAGGGCATCCATGCCCGTGGCGGCGGTCAAGCCCTTCGGCATGGTGCTCATCATGTCCGGGTCCACCACGGCCACGGCGGGAATGTCGTTGGGGTCCACGCACACAAACTTGCGGCGGTTGGCCGTATCCGTAATCACGTAGTTGATGGTGGTCTCTGCCGCCGTGCCGGCGGTGGTGGCCACGGCAATCATGGGAACGGCCTTGTTCTTGGTGGGGGCCACGCCCTCCAGGGAAACCACGTCGGAGAACTCCGGGTTGTTGATGATGATGCCGATGGCCTTGGCGGTATCCTGCGGGGAACCGCCGCCGATGGCGATGATGCTGTCTGCCCCGGCGGCCTTGAACGCCTCCACGCCCTCCTTCACGCACTCCACGGAGGGATTGGGCTCCACCTTGTCATACAGGGCATAGGGATGCCCGATGCCGTCCAGGATATCCGTCACCTTTGCCACCAGGCCGAACTTGGCCATGTCGGAGCAGGTCACGATAAGGGTTTTCTTGAAGCCGCGGGCCTTGATTTCCGTGGCAACTTCCTTCACGGCACCGCTGCCGTGATAGCTGGTCTCATTCAAAATGATGCGCTTTGACATGACTCCCATATACCACAATCCCGCCGTCAATACAACAAAAATCCGCGTCACATCCGCATGTAGCGCCGTTTCCCCGCAGTTCCCGGCAGGTGAAAATCAGCGCCTGCGCGAAAGCTCTTTCCTGAGCAGGAGCGCACTGGTACGGTACAGCTCCGTCCGGCTGACAATGCCGAAGAGCGCATGGGAACCGGGATGCACCACCGGGAGGGAATTGAGAGGAGTGGCGCGGAAGGCGGCCAGGGCCTCCGGGATACCATCCGTGGGGGAAAGGCGGGGAATATCCGTGCGCATCAGGGACCCGGCGGGGGTGTCCGGGGCGGAGTCCGCTATATCCTCCGCCGCCAGCACGCCCGCAAAGCGGCCGGATTCATCCACCACGGGCACGTTCTCATCCGGGAAGCGCACCATCTGGTGCAGCACGCGCTCCATGGGGGTGGAGGTGGCCACGCGCAGGGGGCTGCGGCGCATGATGGACGCCACGCGGGAGGAATCCACGCCCGGGCCGGAATCCGCGGCGGCGCCGTCATACAGGGACCCGGCAGGCAGCATGCGGGAAACGCCGTATGCCGCGCCCACGGCCAGCATGAGCGGAAAGGTGAGTGCGGCATCCATGGTGAACTCTATGACCAGGATAAGCGCGGTGACGGGCGCGCGGCAGGCCACGGCAAAGAAGGCGGCCATGCCCGCCAAGGCATACGGCACCATGCCGCCGCCCAGCCCCATGGCCTGCGCCCCCCAGCCGAAGAGGGCCCCGGTGAAACAGCCCACCATGAGCGTGGGGGTAAGCATGCCGCCCATGGTGCCCACGCCGAAGACCACGGCCACCAGCACGGCCTTCATCCCCAGCAGGGTGGCGGCGTGCGCCGCATCCAGCCGCCCCTGCAGCAGGGCGCAGATAGACTCATGCCCGTGGCCCACCACATACGGGTCCGCCACGGCGGCCAGGCCCACCAGCAGCCCGGCGGCGGCCATGCGCGGCACCAGCCAGCAAGGCTTGCCGCCCAGGTGGCGGCGCGCCAGGCGGGTGAACCCCACCCAGGCACGCCCGCACAGCGCGGCCAGCACCGCCAGCAGCACACAGGCCGGCACCTGGGAGAGGGAGTAGAAAGCGGGGCCGGGCACGGCGTACAGGGCCTCCGTGCGCCCCAGCATCCAAATAAGCACGTATGCCGTGCAGGAGGCCAGCAGCAGCGGGGCCAGGTAGCTGATGCTGAAGGTACCCACCAGCACCTCGCTCACAAACAGGCAGGCCGCCAGCGGGGTGTGGAAGGCGGCGGTCATGCCGGCGGCGGCACCGCAGCCCACCATCACACGCAGGCGCGTGGGAGAGACGTTCAGCCAGCGCCCGGCGGCGGATGCCGCCACAGCGGAAACCTGGATGAGAGCGCCTTCCTTGCCGATGCAGGCTCCGGTGCCCAGGGAGAGCACGGCGGAAAAGCTGCGCAGGAACCCCTGGCGGCGCGGCAGCCGCCCGCTCCGCAGGGAAAAGGATTCCATGTACTCCGGCATGGGGCGCGGGTCCACCCGGCGCGCCCACAGCAGCACCAGCGCGGCAAGCGCCGCCCCTAGGGCGGGCAGCAGCACGCGCGCCCAATCCGGCAGCTGCATGAAACAGTCCACGCGGCCGCACCAGGTCCCGGTGCAGAGCCACTGCACGGCATCCGTGGCCGCATCAAACGCCAGGGCGGCCAGCGCCCCGGCCAGCCCCAGCAGCACGGCCTGCAGGAGCATGGCCTGCTGCTGGCCGAAATGCAGGCGCTGCATGAGCCGCACCAGGAACACCTGTCTCCTGTATGCGGCGCGTTTCATGCAGCGGGGTACGGTAAGGTGCGGGTCAGGCCACCACGCCGTCGCGGATGGTGAGCACGCGGTCCCCACGCTTGGCTATCTCCGCATCATGGGTTACAATCACCAGGGTCTTGCCGCCCTGGTCCGCCAGGTCAAAGAGCAGATCGAGAATCTGCCCGCCGTTGCGGGAATCCAGGTTGCCCGTGGGCTCATCCGCAAAGATGACGGCGGGATCGTGCGCCAGGGCGCGGGCAATGGCCACGCGCTGCTGCTCACCGCCGGAAAGCTCGCTGGGCAGGTGGTCCAGGCGGCCGCCCAGGCCCACGCGCTCCAGCAGGGCGGTCACGCGCTCCGTGGCCTCCTGCCCGGAGATAGCCGTGGCCAGGGATGCGTTCTCCAGCGCGGTAAGCTCCGGCATGAGCATGTAGTTCTGGAAGATGAAACCCATGGTCTTGTTCCTGAACAGGGCGCGCTGTTTCAGGGACATGGCGTAGATATCCTGCCCGTCCACCAGCACCCTGCCCTGCAGCGGCTGCTCCAGCCCTGCCAGCGTGTACATGAGCGTGGTCTTGCCAGCGCCGCTGGGGCCGCACAGGAACACCTTCTCCCCGCGCTTGATGTGCAGGTTCAGGCCGTGGAGCACCTCCACCTGCTTGCGGCCGATGGTGTAGGAGCGGTGAAGATTCTCTGCGTGTATCATGGTCAGCGGGAAAGTTCCGTATTGTCAATCAGGCGCACCTTGCCGAACCAGGCGGCCACCGCCAGCAGGCACAGGCGCTTCTCATCCGTCACCTCGTGCAGCGTCTCGGCATCCACCAGCTCCACGTAGTCCGCCTGCACGCCGGGAATGGACTCCAGCTTGGCGCGCAGCTCCGCGCACACGGCGGCTGCTGCGGCGCCGGATTCATACGCGTCCCTGGCCTCCAGCAGGTACTTGCGGATGCAGGGGGCGGCGGCGCGGTGCTCCGGGGTGAGCAGGGCATTGCGGCTGGAGAGGGCCAGGCCGTCCTCCCCGCGCACTATCTCCGCACCGTGGATGGTCACGGGGAAATCCATATCACGCACCAGGCGGCGCAGGATGGCCAGCTGCTGGTAATCCTTCTTGCCGAAGATGGCATCCGTGGGCTGGACCAGGTTGAAGAGCTTGCCCACCACCAGGCACACGCCGGCAAAGTGGCCGGGGCGGCTGGCGCCGCAGAGCACGGTGGAAAGGTGGTTTTCCTCCACGGTAATGGAGCGGTCCCCGCTGTACATCACCTCCGGCGTGGGCATGAACACCACATCCACGCCGCAGCTGCGGCAGGTGTCCATATCCGCCTCCGGCGTGCGCGGGTAGGCCGCCAGGTCGTTGCTGTCGTTGAACTGCACAGGGTTCAGGAACACGCTGGCCACCACCGTGCCGGAGCTGCCGGCCAGCGCGCGCGCCTGGCGCAGCAGGGTAGCGTGCCCCTCATGCAGGGCGCCCATGGTGGGCACCATCACCATTTTGCCTTTTCCGCGGAGCGGTGCCAGCATGGCCCGCAATTCTTCCTTTGTATGTGCAATCTGCATGCGCCCATTCTACCACACGCGCGCCATTCTGCAAGTGCGTATGCCACAGCACGGGCAATCTTTTGCCTTGCCGGCGGATGGATTGAACCCTTGACTCACGGGGGCATTTGGGGTAAGATTGCAGGCACAGGAGATTCCCCGCATGAACAACCAACTTTTCATCTACGACAGCCTTTCCGCCAAGCTCTGGTCATCCGACGGCGTATTCATGACCATCGGCGCGGGGGAAAAGAACACCTTCCGCATCCGCATGCAGGCGGAGAACGGCGGTTCCTTTGCGCAGCGGGACGAGACCTGCCGCTTTTTCCCTCACGGGCATGTGGAGAAATACTCCCTGAACGGCATACCCATGAACACGGACGTGGTGATACGCAAGGAGACCATGTACCTCTTTGTGCTGGATTGCGGGTGTTTTGTGTGCTGGTACGGGGATGCGGCCAACAAGCCTGCGTTCGACCAGTACGACCCGAACGTGTGGTTCCTGTACAGCCCGGAGAAGGACGAGTGGTACGGTCCGTATTCCCTGGGGGATATGCCGGAGGCCTCCCGCGAGTTCCCGGGGGAGATGCTGGCCACTTTCCAGGGGCTGGACAACTGCGCGTTCTACCTGAAGGACCTGATAGCGGTGGCGGTGTTTGCCGCGCAGAAGGATGCTGCCGCCGGGGCGCCTGACGGGGATGACGGGCAGTTGCTGCGCTGCCCGAACTGCTGGGAGCATTTCTACGCCGGCCAGGAGCTGGCCATAGCCGTGCACCCCGCCCTGTGCGGGGACTCCGTGCTGGGGGAGGACGCCATGCTGCGGTTCAAGCCCACGGAGCGCAACTGCCAGGGCCTGCCGGTGGATGCCAAAGGCTCCCCCTGCCCGGATTTTGCCTGCCCGCACTGCCATGAGAAACTGCCGCCCTTCTTCACGCAGACCAGGCAGCACCTCATCTCCCTGGTGGGTGTGCCGGCGGCGGGCAAGTCGTATTTCCTGACCTCCCTGGTGCGGGAGCTGGAGCTGGAGTTCCCGCGGGATTTCGGCCTGCCGTTCCGTGATGCGGACCCGGTGATGAACGAGCCGCTGAACGACATGCGCATGCGCCTGTTCTCCGCCCAGACCCCGCAGGAGGCCTACATCGGCAAGACCCAGCTGCAGGGCCGCCTGTACCACAAGGTATGGCGCCACGGCGTGCAGGCCAACATGCCCCGCCCCTTCATCTACAACCTGAACAAGGATTCCGAGACCCACTCCATTGTGCTGTACGACAATGCGGGAGAGGATTTCCAGCCGGGGCGGGACTCTGAAATCAACCCCGGCGGCGCCCACCTGAGCGTGGCGGATGCCATCCTGTTCCTCTTCGACCCCACGGCCAATCCCGGGTTCCGCAAGCTGCTGCATGACAACGAGGACCCGCAGCTGCGCCTGAACCTGCATCCCCCGGGCCGGCAGGCCCTGCTGCTGGCGGAATCTGAGATGCGCGTGCGCACCAAGCTGAACCTGCCGCCGGGCAAGAAGCTGGACGTACCGCTGGCCGTCATCATCGGCAAGAGCGATACCTGGGCCCACCTGCTGGGGCCGGAGCCGCTGCTGCCCGCCACGCGCAACGGCATGTTCATGCCGGAGCTTATCCAGGCAAACTCCGCGCGCCTGCGCCAGTTCATCTTCAACATAGCCCCGCACATCTGCACGAATGCGGAGGCCATCTCCTCCAACGTGCGCTACTTTGCCGCCTCCTCCCTGGGAGAATCCCCGGTGGAGTTCACGGACGAGCACAGCGGCAGCCGCCTCATCGGCCCGGCATCCGGCCAGGTACACCCGTTCCGCGTCACGGATTCCACGCTGTGGGCACTGAGCTGCCTGGCTCCCTCACTGCTCCCCTGCTCACAGAACAGCTGATTCCGCCCGCGCCGCCATGCCCCTGCAGCTCATCCATACCAGCGCCAAGCACCTACTGGACTGCGACCAGCCGGGTTACGGAACCGTGGCCCGCAGCGAGGGGATATCACGCATCCTGTGCGACAAGCTGACCGCCCTGAGCGGGTTCCGTGAGAAATCCGCCCAGTCCCTGCCGGGGCCGCAGTATTCCTACCGCGTGCTGGAATACCGCGGCACCACCTACCACGTGATGACGCGCGTGCAGATGGCCGGGGCGGACTACAGCGGCCGCAACTGCCACATAGCCCACCACCTGATCCTGGGGAACGACGAGGTGTGCGCCCTGTGCCGCAATCCCGCCCGCCCCACGCCGGCCGGAATCATGCTGGCCATGGAGAACCGCGGGCTCTGGCAGCAGCGCTGGGAGGGGCCGCCGCGCGTGCTGACCGCTGCCCCCGCCTTCTGCACGGATGACATACCGGATGCCTCCACCCAGCCGGCATGGAAGCGCCTGACCGGGCACAAGAGCAACGCGCGCGCCTTCTGCACGCCCCCGTATGAGAACGACAGCCTGGTGCTGGTGGCACCCGGCACCGCCGGGCTGGATATACTGGCCCTGCTGCATGAGGCGGACTGGCTCACCCACCTGCGCGGCTGGGGGCACACCTTCACCACCTGCGGGGAGGACTGTGATTCCTTTGCGGATACCAACCGTATTGTCTGCGCCACGGACAACTACCGCCTGATAGAGCGTGCCCGGCGCGCCAGCCACCCCATGCTGGAGATAAGCCCCGCCATGGAGCTGCCGGAAATGCCCGTGGACACCAAGCCCCAGCCCGGCCCGGAAAGCCGGGATACGGCCAAGGAGCAGCCCGGCACCCCGGTCCCCTGCAGCTGCGGCACCACCGCCACGCCCAAGGAAACCGCCCCGCCCCTGGCGGAAAAGCCACCCTGCCCCAAGGAATACCGCCGCCGCAGGCAACGCCGCATGGTGGCCATCACCGCCTCCGCCGCCTGCGTGCTCTGCGCGGCAGGCTGGGTGCTGGGCGTGCAACACGGAGCCAAGGGCAAGCCCGCCGCTGCCGCCACCACCGTGGAACCCGCCGGGCCGGGCGCACTCATTGCAGAGCTTACCGGGCTGGCAGAGCGCCCGTATGACGCCGCCTACACCGCCGCCCGCCTGGATGCCATCTCCGCCCAAGCGGCGCAGGGGAACGGCAGGATGTCCGACGTGACATCAGGGGCCATCCGGGAGTGCTGCCGCCTGCTGCGCACGGCAGACCACCGCGTGGGCAACCTGCGCCGCATGGCAGACTGCGCGGAGATGCTGGGCATAGCCCCCGGTGCGCTGGTGGCCCTGTACATGCAGCAGGCCATGGCACGCGGCGGCACGGAGCACCTTTCCCGCGCAGAGGCGGACGAGTGGGACACGTTCCTGGCGGAGCGCCCGCTGCTGCGGGATGCCCTGCTGCGCTCCCGCTCCCCGTACTTTGCCAACATCTTCCCGCAGCTCCCCGGTGCAGACACGGTGACCATCGCCAAGCAGGAGGAACCCGCGCGCCCCGCGGTGCCTGCGGCGGAGCGCAAGGTGCAGACCGCCATCTCCGGCTCACCGCTGCCGGAGGTTTGCAAGCACATCTCCCTCTCACAGGTCATCACCTCCGGTGAGCTGGTGGTAGCCACCTTCTCCCCCACAGGCAAGCTGGACACCACCCAGCGCATCCGCCTGCAGCCGGGCGGCCAGAGCCTGCGCCTGCACCAGGATTCGGAAAGCCGCGTCACCCTCTCCCTGGAGGAGAACGGGCGCCCCAGCCACCTGACCCCGCCCATCGTGATAGAGGCGGATGCGGGTATCCTGCGCTCCATCACCAGCGGCGGCAGGCCCGCCGTGCTCTGTATCACCGCAGATGCAGACCATGACAACGTGGCCCACACGATGGTGCTGACACCGCACATCGAGATTCCGCTGAACGACCGCCCGTCCCTGGCGCCGCTGGACCTGCATATCACTGAGGCGGACGTGCAGCGCAGCTCCACGGCCATACCCGGGCTGCGCGGGCTGCACGGCATGCCCGGCCTGCGGCTCACCCCGGAGCGCCTGACCCGCCTGCCCGCCCTGGCCGCCGTGGCCGGCACCGCCTTCACCCTGCAGCTCCCCGTGGTGGTGGGTGAGAACAGGCTCCAGGCCCTCACGCCCGCCGCCAATGTCTCCTCCAAATGGGTGTGCGACAGCAGCTCCGTGGAGGGAGACACCACCATCTTCAACTGCCGTATCAACGCCGCGCCCTACATGCGCCAGCTGGTGGATGCGCTCTTCAACCGCTTGGCCGGGGCAGACTACGGCACGGGCATTCCCCTGCGCGCCACCCTGTACAACATGACCTGCGAGATGGACACCACCGCAGATGCGGGCCACATGGAGGAAATGAGCAAGGCGTACGTGCGCATGCTGGCCAACCCCGTGCTGAACGCGGAGATGAGCCTGCTGCTGGCCGCCCAGCCGGAGCTGCTGCTCACGGTAGACCAGGCGCACGGCACCAGCGCGGATGCCCCGGCGCGCTGCGCCGCCGTGTGCCGCATGCTGGCCCGGCCGGAGGAGCGCGCCATGCTGCGCCGCGCCATCTGCGCCGCACTGGAGGACGAGCTGCGGGATTTCTGCGAGCGCACCGCCGCCAAGGGCAGGCAGGGCACCCCGGCACCGCATGTGAGCTACAAACTGGTGCTGGAGCGCCTGGAGCCCCCTGAGGAGGGAGGCTTGAAATGGTGCTTCCAGCTGCAACCCGCCCTTTCCGAATGAGCAGAAGAAAAGCAGACCCCGCCTTTCAGGCCCTGCGCAAATACGCCGCGCAGGGGGACATGGCAGCCGCCCGCAACGTGCTGATAGACATCCTGCGCAAGAACCCCAACCACGCGGTGGCGCGCGCAGAACTGGAGCGCCTGGATTCCGGCCAGCCGCTCCAGACCCTGGCGATTTTCCACCGCAAGGAGCAGGCAAAGGATGACCAGAACCTGGAACGGCTCACGGATGCCCTGCAGGCCTTCCGGCAGGATCCCCAGCTCTTTGTCGGGTGGAAACGGGCCAGGCTCAAGCGCGCCCGCAAGGAAATCACCCGCAAGGAAAAACTGGCCGGGCACCTGCTGGATGCAGAGGGGCAGCGCACCTACCGCCAGTACAGCCAAGCGCTGGAGCGTGAGCTGGCACGCCGTGCCAAGCCCATGCGCCGCCAGGTGGTGGCGGGCGGCATAGCCGCAGGGGCGGCCGCGCTGCTGGTGCTCACCTGGGTGCTGCTGGGCCGCCATGCGGAGCAGAGCGCAGACCGCCTGCAAGCCAGCCTGCGCACGGGGGATACCCCGGAGCTGGCCGCCTGCCTGAAAGCGGTGGATACGGGATTCAACCGCTTCTTCTGCAAGCGCATGGATTTCCTGGTAAACGCGGCACGCACCCGCATCCGCAGGGAGGAAGCCACCATGAAGGAGCTTGCCGGGCTGATGCAGCGCATCGGCGCCGGAAAGCTTTCCGTGGCAGAGATGGGTCCCATACGCCGCATGGAGATTGAGCAGAGCCTGGATGCCCTGCCCAAGTCCGCCGACAAGCTCCGCAAGGACTGGGCCAAGTTCTGCGAGGCGGAAAAGCAGCAGCTGGCCGCCCAGCGCATGCAGCTGATGCGCAAGCTGGCAGAGCCCCTGCCCTCCATGGTGGAGCCGGGGAACGACCTGAAGGCGGACGAGCAGAAGCTGGAGAGCCTGCGCTCCGAGCTGATGGAACGCTGCCTGATTTTTGCAGATTCCCACAGCACCGGCATGGAGGACGAGGCGCTGGTGGAACCCGCGCAACGGGCGCTCAAGAAAGTGAACGCCATGCTGCGGGAGAACCGCCGCCTGCAGGAGAGCCTGGCCAGGCTGGCCGCTGCGCAGGACTACGGCAGCTACCGCCACCAGCTGGCCCTGGTTTCCCCAAAATACTACACCGCCCTGGCCGCCGCCAAGGAGACCGCCGCCACCCTGCCGGACCACGGCACCATGCTGCGGGAGCTCATCAGCAGCGGCAAGAACATTCCCCACAACCTGCTGGCCGCCGCCCGCAGGACCCTGGTGCAGGGGGAATCCGCCATCTCCCCGGAGTTTCCCGCCACCACGGCGGAAACGCATGCGGCGGACGACCTGCTGGGCTGCACCGCCCTCTCCACCCCGCTGTACGCCATCAGCAATGAGAAGGGAGACACCTTCTTCTCCGAGGCCGCACCGGAGGTCAAGGACGGCCGGGTGCATTTCCTGCGTTCCAACCTGGACCCCGGCAAGCCCACCGGCAGCGATGCCGCCACCACCTGGCCGGACCCGCACTGGGTGAGCTCCCGCCGCATAGACCCCTCCCCCCTGGCCGCCTGCCTGCACACGCAGGACCGCACGGAATTCTATGCCGGGCTGAACTACGGCAAGGCCCTGGCCGCCGTGATACGCTGCCAGGCCCCGGAATGCCCGGCGCTGGCGCGCGCCTATGTGTACGGCAAGCTGCTGGACATGGTGAAAGGCAGCGGGCAGCGCATGCTCACCGGCCTGCCCTACTCCCCCTCCCTGCAGGCGGATATGCGTGAGTTCGACCAGCTGCGCAAGCGCTGCGGCGTGGAGCTGGACGGCAACTGCTGGCTGCATGCAGACCCCGCGCACGAGCGCGCGGAGAAGGCCTTTGCAGAATGGTTCGGCAAGCACACCCGCGCGGACTACAGCGGGGAAATGGCAGAGAACTTTACCGGGTTCATGGATATCAGCCCGCGTTTCTGCGGTTTCGTGCAGCCGGACGGCAGCCCCTGCTACAGCCTGCGCCCGCAGGGCAGGCAGATGGTGTGGTTCCTGACCGAAGAGGGGCTGAGCACCGCCCGCCACGGGGAGGAGATGCAGGGTGCCATCCCCTTCTCCCCCCTCTTTACCGCTGAAAAGAAGAAATAGCAAGCCATGCGCGCAGCACTGGTATCAGATATACACGACAACACGGCCAACATGCAGCGCGCCGTGGAGCTGGCCCTGCAGCAGGGCTGCACCCGCATGCTCTGCATGGGGGACATGGTGCGCAGCGCCACCTTTGCCGCCCTGCGTGCCGCCTGGCCCGCCCATTTGCAGCTGGACCTGGTGTTCGGCAACAACGAGTTTGAGCACGACTCTTTCCGCACCCAGGCGGAATCCTACCCCTGCACCACGCTGCACGGCTTCTCCGGGGAGCTGGAGCTGGGCGGGCGCCGGGTCTATTTCACCCACCTGCCCGCCCAGGCGGAAAAGGCGCTCATGTTCGGCAGGTATGATGCCGTATTCTTCGGCCACACCCACCAGGCCTTCAACCGCTGCAGCGGCAGCACCCTGGTGTGCAATCCCGGGGAAATCCTGGGCCGCGGCGGCCACCCCTCCCTGGCCGTGTATGATACGGCGGCCAACACCGCCGCCATCCTTCCGCTCTGATGCACTACCTGGTTTACAACAGCAGCCAAATCCCCCCCGCAGCCCCGGCGGATGCCGCCCTGCTGGATGCGCATGAGCAGGAGGCATACGCCCGCCACGGCGCGCCCTACCTGGCACGCCGCATGCTCCTGCGGCGGGAGCTGGCACGGCTCACCGGGCTGCAGGTGCAGGGGATACGCCTGCAATACGGGGAGAACGGCAAGCCGCACTTCCCCCCGCAGCCGTTCAACATGAGCCACTCCCGTGATTGCCTGTGCCTGGCTTTCCACCACCGGGAAATAGGCGTGGATGTGGAGTACATGCGCCCGCGCCCCTTTGCCGCCCTGGCGGAGCGGTTCATGGCCGCACCGCAGCTGGCCGCCTTCATGGAGCGCGGCTGCCCGCAGCAGGAGTTCTATGCATGCTGGTGCGCCGCAGAGGCCCTGGTCAAGCACGCCGGCTCCGGCATCTGGCACGCTCAGGGGCGGTTCCCATTCCTGTATGATGCAGGCCGCATTGTCCCGCAATTCCCGGATGCGCCGCAGGTGGAGCTCTTTTCCCCGGCACCGGGATTCATGGGTGCCCTGGCTTTCTCCCCCTGACCCCTGCGGCAGGCCGGCGCGCACGCATATTTGTTAGTCATCACGGGTATTTAGTGCTTGCAAAAAAGGGAGTTAGCTGCTATCTTCGCTGGGCAATCCCGCAGAAAACATTTATGAACAAGACTCAGCTTATCGACGTTATCCAGAAGGAGCTTGGCCCGGAGGCCACCAAGCAGGCTGCCGCAGACGCCCTGAACGCCACTCTCGCCGCCATCATCAAGTCCGTGGCCAAGGAGAAGGTCCAGCTCGTGGGTTTCGGCTCCTTCGAGACCAAGAACCGTCCTGCCCGCAAGGGTCGCAATCCCCGTACCGGTGAGACCATGGAGATTCCCGCCAGCTCCACCGTTACATTCAAGCCCTCCTCCTCCATCAAGGGCTGACCCCACACGGGTTCCATCCCCTTTCCATACGCGCCCCATACCGGGCGCGTATTTTATTACCCCGCAGGCTCCAGCTCCGGGCGGAGGTGCCAGAACCGCGCAGCCTCCGCACGGGTAAAACCGCGCATGTTCAGGTAGCGGCTGCGCAGCTGGGCGGCACTGGTATGGCCCATCTCCCACTGCAACTGCCCGGCATCCTGGAAGAATTTGAAATGGTAGCTGGCGAATGTGTGGCGCAGCGTATCCGCCCGCCACACGGCAAACCCTGCCGCCCGGCGCAGGCGTTTCCAGCGCCGGGTCCAGTCGCGCGGCACAATCCTGCCCCCCGCCGCACGGGCGGCAGATTCCCGGCGCAGCAGCCGCAGCACCGGCGCGCGCAGGGGCACCTGCCGCGCACCGCCGGTCTTGCTGTGCCGCGGGCTTACAAACACCACACGCTCCGCCAGGTCCACATCACCCCACTGCAGGCGCGCCACCTCATACGGGCGTATGCCACACCACAGCATCAGCCCCACGGCTGCGGCACAATCCCGGTGCTCCGGCTTGTACACCGTTTGCAACAATCTCCCTATCTGCGGCAGGCTGAGCACATGGATGGTACTCTCCTCTGCGGCGGCGTAGTGTATATCCGCCACGGGGTTTTTCCCGCACCAGCCGTTAATCCGGCAGGTCTCGAAAAAATTGTGCAGGATACGCCGGGCCTTGTTCCGCATGGCCTGGGTCTCAAACACCCGCCCTATCACCTGGCGGCAATACTCCGTGGTTATACTCCGTACCATCTGCCCCGCCAGACCGGGGACCTCCCGCATCATCCGCGCCAGCATCTCGCTGCACTCCCTGCGCGTGCGGCTGCGCTTGTTCCGCTTGTCTTCCACATGCAGCCGCGCCACCTCCCGGAAACTCCGGCTCTGCTGCATCTCCACCCACTGCCGCAGCGCGTTGCCGTACAGGTTGGCATCACGCACCAGGCTCAGCTCCGGCGGCAGATCCAGCTCCGCCCTCTGTTCACTCAGGCTCTTGCCCAGGCACACACATTCCATCAGGGTCAGCCCTGTGCCGCGCAGCAGCTGCTCATAGTCCTTTTCTCTTTCATTCACGGTAGTTGACTCCATTCGGCCATCTTTTTCCGTTTTTTTCAATTTCCCGCAAAACCACCCTTTGGGGATATTTACTATCAAAGACTTACACATACCGTGCATATTGGATACGCACTTTCAGATTTTCCTCCCCCGGCGCTTTCCCATTTTACACATTACCCTGAAAACTAGGAACTTACCCATAAAACGCCCCTGCAAACCTCCGATTTATCCCCCGGAAACGCGCACTTGACATCCTACCCTATAACAGCTATAAACACGGGTGTGAAGATTTGTTCCCTTTCCATGGCACTCCTGCTCGCCGCGCTCTCCCCTGCGGCAAAGGCAGACTGCACCATTGTCTCCGGCAATGTGTATGACAACGGCAAACTGACGTACAGCGCTGATGCTTCGCTTCCTGCGTATAAAGCAGAAGGATACCGGAACGATTATGTGATGTGTTGGGCTGCGGCAGCCTCCAACGTCATACAGTACTGGCAGGATACCTATTACAACTTCCGCGACCAGGGAACGGACCCGGCCATGGGCGTGACAACAGGCTACACAGAACCTGCAGGCACGGATTCCCTGGCAGTGTACGACGAGTTGTTGGCAAGCTGGACGGAAAGCAGCGGCTATGTGTACAGTGCATACTCCTGGTGGATGACAGGCGGGAGATACGTACCCTATGGCAGCTCCCTCAAGGATGAAAATTCCGGCGGCTATTACACGAAAATCTTCGGCAGTACCCAGCCTGCCTATGCCTCCGGATTGCAAGACGCTTCATTCTATTCCCTGTTTATCGACAAGGGGCTGAAGACCAACAAGTCTATCATCGACAGCACCCTGCAAAAGGCATTCTCCACCCAAGGGCAGGCGGTCAACTTGTCAGTATGCCATAACGACAGGTACTACTCAGGCATGCATGCCATTACCTGCTGGGGGTATGAGACCGATGACAAGGGCAATATCACCGGCCTGATTGTCACGGATTCCGATGACAAGCAGTATGGAGCCATCATTCTCACCTTGAAAGAGGAGGCCGATGGCACAGTCACGATTGGCAACGATCGGTACGGCAGCTGGTATTCCATGTACAATTACATGCTTTACGATGTCTCCTACATCGATACACCCGAAACATCACACACCACAGGGAAAAAGGTGGCTGAGAGAGCATCGCAAACCAGTGTAGCAAGTATCAGCGACCAAGTGAACCAAACCTGCACCCTCACCCAATCTGCCACCTTTACCGATTCCACACTGTGCATAGGTGGCGGCACGTACGAGGGGACCCAAACACCTGCAGCCATTGTGTTTACCACGGAAAGGGATGCCAAGATTTCCGTTTCCTACACAGCCGACCCGCTTTCCCCCATGTTCAAAGTGGCAGACGGTGCCATGGCTCTGCTGAACGGCGGGCTGGAGGTAGCAGGCGGCGGGCGCTGGCAGGCCGGGGGGGTGGTGGCAGAGGGGCAGCTCTATATCCACGGCGGAGAGGTCTCCGTCACCAATGCCAAGTACATCGGCACCGGTGGCGGCATTTCCGCCAAATCCTATGTGGAAATCAAGGGCGGCGGTGATGTAAATATCAGCGGCAACCAAGCAACCATCTCCAACACAATGGCGGACGATTGGGGAAAATTCTCCGCATACGGCGGCGGAGGCATTGGCTCGGAGGACTCCTTCTCCATCAAGTCCAGCGGGCAAGTCCTCATCTCAAACAACCGGGTAGAGGGCACCCATGTACACGGCGGCGGAGCCTATGCCCTGGAACGCGCCTACATGAACGACAATGCCGGCATCACCTTCTCCGGCAACTCCGTGAGCGGCAAGGACGTGTTCGGCTGCGGCGGCGGATTGGCAGCCATGTATATCGAGCTGGACAGGAACCACAATATAGAGTTCAGCAACAACTCCGTGGAGGTCAACAACCCCGGAAACTACTACTACGACACCAGGCTAAAAGAATACATCCAGGGCAGCCATGCCTCCGGCGGTGCATTGGCTGTCAAGTTTGACGGCCTGAGTACAAGCTACCTCCAGTCCGATGGTTCTTTCCTCTACGCCATCCCATCCATGAGCATCCAAGGGAACGATAGTGTGGTGTTCCATGCCAACAGTGCCACCGCGAAATTCACAGACCCGCAGGACAGCACAAACGACACTGCCGCCTTTGCCCGCGGCGGTGCCCTGTTCCTGGATACCATGAACGTTGGCGAAAACGGCAGATACGGAGCACAAGGCAGCATCTGCGACAACCGGGAAGTAATCTTCACCGGCAACTCCGCCACGGCCTCCACCCCCGTTCATGAAGGCGTGGCACGCGGCGGAGCCATCCACCTGGCCCAGGAATCATCCTTGGAGATTTCGGGAGAGAACCAGGTCGTCCGCTTCACCGGCAACTCCGTCACGGCAGACAAAACCGCGCAGGGCGGCGCCATCTACAATGAAAGCGCCCTTTCCGTCTCCGGCAACAAGGAGGTCACCTTCTCCGGCAACTCAGCCCAGGAGGGCAACGACCTGTACAACGCAGAGGGAGCCACGGCGGAATTTGCGTGGAACGGGGACGTATCCTTCGGCAGCAACACGGACGGAAAGGCAGCCGTGGTGAACAAGGGCACCCTGTACCTGGCAGCGGAGGCGGGCAAGAAGATAGAGTTCAAGGACAGCAAGCTGGACAGCTCTGCCGGCAAGGTGGTGCTGGGCACGGACAAGGCGGAGAGCAAGAGTACCGCCACCGGCGTGAGATTCACTCAGGGCAGCTCCGCCATGTCCATCACCAACCGGGAGGCAAAGGCTGCCGAGCTGGAAAAACTGACTATTTCCTACAACCTCATCTCCGGGGCATCAGACGCCAACCCGGTGGAAAGCATGCTGCGCGGCGTGGATATCGTCTCCAATGACAACCTGTGCGTGGAAAACGTGGGCATGGCGGCAGATGTGAGCATCTCCACGGGCAGCCATGCCATCACGCTCAGCAACGTGGTCATCGACCTCACCGGGACCGCCTACACCACGCAGGACACGGAAACGGGGACCTGCTACATCTTCGACGTGCGCAACATGATCAACTGTGAACTGACCATGGCCAACGTAAAGTTCGATGCCAGTATGTTTGACGGCATGCAGGTAGGCGATGGAGACTGCGTGGCAGTGAACTTCGGCGACGACGTGAACATCTCGAACAGCTCCAATGCCACCATGGTGCGCAACGTGGGTGAAACAGAGGTAACCATCAGCGAGCTGAAACTCAAGAGCGGCGTAGTGTACTTTGGCGCGGCGGGGGCAGACACCCCGGAAATCAACGTTCCGGAACCCGCCACGGGCACGTTCTCCTTGCTGGCCCTGGCCGCGCTGGCCGCCCGCCGCAGGCGCCGATAACAGTTTTTGCATCACACCGCGCCCCCGCAGCCGTATGGTTGCGGGGGCGCGGGTTCATGTTCACGTGCAGAGGAACGGAGGTCAGGTCCCTGCGGGTGCGGCGATGGCCTTGGCGGCCCATTCGGCGGCCTTGGCGGCATCTTGGGGCACGCCGTTGCCCTCCGCATAGCAGCGGGCCAGGCTCTGCTGGGCATCGGCATGCCCCTGCTCCGCAGCCTTGGCATACCACTCCGCAGCCTTGGCGGCATCCCGGTCCACCAGCACGCCCTGCTCATGGCAGACCCCCAGGACAAACTGGGCCCAGGCATTGCCCTGCTCCGCGGCCCTGGTATACCATTCCACGGCCTTGGCGGGGTCCTTGGGCGTACCATCGCCGTCTGCGTAGCAGCAGGCCAGGGCCAGCTGGGCCTCTGCATTGCCCTGTTCCGCCGCCAGTGTGTAGCATTCCACGGCCTTGGCGGGGTCTTGCGGCACGCCCTCGCCCTCTGCATAACAGTAGCCCAGGGTGAGCTGTGCCTCCGCGTTGCCCTGTTCCGCAGCCTTGGTGTACCATTTCACGGCGGCGGCGGCATCCTGCGTGACCCCGTTTCCCTTGCCGTAGCAGAGCCCCAGATTGTACTGGGCTCGGGCGTAATCCTGCCCTGCGGCTTTCAGGTACCAGGCCACGGCCTGTGATGGATTGGGGAAAACACCGCGCCCCTGCTCATAGCAAAGGGCCAGGTTGAACTGCGCTCGGGCGTATCCCTGCTCTGCGGCACGGGAATACCAGAAGGCGGCCTGGGCGGCATCGGGCTCCATGCCGAGGCCCTGCTCATAGCTCACGCCGAGGGCGAACTGGGCCAGGAGCACTCCCTGCTCGGCTGCCCTGGTGTACCATTCCGCAGCCTTGGCATAGTCCTGCCCCACGCCTTCCCCGTAATAGCAGCAGCGGCCTATGCAGAACTGGGCCTCTGCATGCCCCAGCTCCGCGGCCCTGGCATACCACTCTGCGGCACGGGCGGCATCCTGCTCCACGCCTATGCCTTGGAAGAAGCAAAGACCGAGCTGGTACTGGGCCTCCGGGAAATCCTGCTCCGCGGCTTTCTGGAACCACTCCATCGCCTTGGCGGCATCCTGCTCCACGCCGGCGCCGTCCAGGCAGCAGCGGCCCATGGCGGTCTGGGCGCGGGCATAGCCCCAGCCTGCGGAGATAGCATACCACTCTGCGGCGCGGGCGGGGTCCTGCGTCACGCCGTCGCCCCCGGCATAGCAGGTACCCAGCGCATACTGGGCGCGGGCGTGCCCCTGCTCTGCGGCGCGGGTGTACCATTCCACCGCCTTCTCGCTGTCGCGCGGCGTTCCCAGCCCCTGGTGCCAGCAGGCGGCCAGGGCGTACTGGGCATCCACATGCCCCTGCTCCGCCGCCTTGGTGTACCACTCCACGGCCTGGATGCAGTTGCGCGGCAGCGCGCCGCCATTGGCATAGCACAAGCCCAGCTCGTACTGGGCATCGGCAAAGCCCTGCTCCGCCGCGCGCCGGTACCAGTCTGCGGAAAGGAATGCATCCACGGGGAACAGCTCCCCCTTGATATAGCACCTGCCCAGGGTGTACTGGGCGCGCGCATAGCCGCCCTCTGCCGCCTGCCTGTACAGCTCTGCGGCCTTCTCGTCGCTCTGCTCCACGCCGCGCCCGTCCTTGTAGCACATGCCCAGGCAGAACTGGGCGCGCGCCACCCCCTGGGCAGCCGCCTGCACGTAATATCCTGCCGCCTTCACGGCATCCGGCTCCACACCGTCACCGCGCTCATAGCACACCCCCAGGGCCAGCTGGGCCAGGGCATAGCCCTGCCCGGCGGCCCGGCTGTACAAGTCCACGGCGCGAGCGGCATCGGCGGGCACACCCTCGCCGTACATGCAGCAGCGGCCCAGGTTGTACTGGGCCTCCGCATCGCCCTGCTCCGCAGCCTTGGCATACCACTCTGCGGCACGGGCAATATCCAGCGGCACGCCGTACCCGGAATGGTAGCAGAGCCCCAGGCGGTTCTGCGCCTTGGCATAGCCCTGCACGGCCGCGCGCTCAAACCAGCCGGCGGCCTTGGCGGCATCATGCTCCACGCCCAGCCCGGTCATACAGCAGCGGCCCAGGGTGTACTGGGCGCGGGCATGCCCCTGCTCTGCCGCCTTCGTGTACCAATTCATGGCCATGACCAAATCCTGCGGTACGCACACGCCCTCTGCATAGCAGGCGCCCAGCGCATACTGGGCCTCCGCGTAACCCAGGTCCGCGGCCTTCATGTACCATGACACCGCCTGTTCCATATCCGGGGGCAGCAGGTCACCCTGCGCACAGGCGGTGGCCAGGGCGTATTGCGCCTTGGGATACTCCTGCTCCGCAGCACGCGTATACCATTCCACGGCACGGGCGGCATCCTGCTCCACGCCGCGCCCCTCTGCATAGCAGAGCCCCAGCCTGCACTGGGCGGGGGCATCTCCCTGCTCCGCGGCCTTCGTGTACCAATCCACGGCCTGCCCGGCATCGGCGGCCACGCCCTCGCCCGTCTCATAGCACCGGCCCAGGGCATACTGAGCCAGGGCATAGCCCTGCTCCGCAGACTTGGCGTACCACTCCACGGCACGGGCGGCATCACGGGCCACGCCCTCACCGTAGGCATAGCAGCGGCCCAGGTTGAAGCAGGCCTCGGCAAGCCCTTGCCCTGCCGCCTTTGCGTACCACTCCGCAGCCTTCTCCATATCCTGCGGCATGCCTATGCCATAATAGCAGCACTGGCCCAGGCGGTTCTCCGCCTTGGCATGGCCCTGGGCGGCGGCGCGGGCGTACCAGTCTGCCCCCGCAGCGGCATCCGCCTCCCGCCCCACGCCCTCCACACAGCACCAGCCCAGGCGGTACTGCGCAGGCGCATAACCCTGCTCCGCCGCCTTGACCAGGTATTCCACCGCCCTGGCAGGCTCCTGCGGCAGGCCACGGCCCTCCAAGCAAATGGCACCCAGGGCATACTGCGCCGGGGCATACCCCTGCGCGGCAGACCTGGCATACCAGTCTGCCGCCTGAACCAAGTCACAGGCGGTTCCCTGCCCGGAGCTGCAGCACTCTCCCATGGCAAACTGCGCACGGGCATCCCCCTGCATGGCGGATTTGGCGTACCACTCCGCAGCTCTCGCGGCATCCTGCTCCACACCCAAGCCGCGGGCATAGCAATCGCCTATGGCATACTGCGCCCCGGCATGCCCCTGCTCCGCTGCCTTTCCGTACCATTCTGCCGCCCGCGCGGCATCCTTCTCCACACCCTGCCCCGCTGCATAGCACTCTGCCAGGGTAACCTGGGCCATCACATCCCCCTGCCCCGCCGCACGGGCATACCACCCTGCGGAACTAGCCACAGCGGCATCGCGCGGCACGCCGTAACCCCGGTAGCACCGCATATCCAGGCGGTTGTATACCTTGGAGAAAGTGGAATCCGGTTCAGGAGCCGACGGAGATACGGAAAAATATTCGTTCATGGTGTAAAATGTGAAAAATCTTTTCCTCAAGATACAATCCTTTTCACGAGAACTCAAGGCAAAAAAACGGGACTGTTCCTTTTTTTTGCGGGGCACCGCACGGCTCTGCCGCAAGGCAAACAGGTATCCCAATCCTATAAAGATTGGCTGAGTCTTACCAATGTGCCGATTTCTCCGAACGATGCGTATCGCAGAGAAAGCGGAAGCGAAGCGGAGACGGGCGAACGGCGGGGTGGCCGGAGCCACGGCGCGTCAGCCCGCGGAACCGGCGGGGTGCACCACCCAACCCGGGAACCCCACCCTGACGGCGGACGTGGTGCAGCACAACCCGCCACCCGTCAGCCGCATCAGTATATCTCACGGATTTCCTGGCTGAGTTTCATGGCGCAGAAATCCGGGCCGCACATGGAGCAGAAATGGGCTTTCTTGGCATTGGAGTGCGGGAGGGTGAGATCATGGTACTGGCGGGCGCGCTCCGGGTCCAGGGAAAGGTTGAACTGGTCGTTCCAGCGGAACTCGAAACGGGCCTTCGCCAGGGCGTTGTCGCGCAGCTGGGCGGCGGGGTGGCCCTTGGCCAGGTCTGCGGCGTGGGCGGCCAGCTTGTAGGTCACCACGCCCTCGCGCACGTCCTCGCGGTCCGGCAGGCCCAGGTGCTCCTTGCGGGTAACGTAGCAGAGCATGGCGCAGCCGCGCTGGGCAATGATGGAGCCGCCGATGGCGCCGGTGATGTGGTCGTACCCGGGGGCAATGTCCGTGGCCAGGGGGCCGAGGGTGTAGAAGGGGGCCTCTGCGCACCACTCCAGCTGCTTGCGCATGTTCTCCGGGATCAGGTGCAGGGGCACGTGGCCGGGGCCCTCGTTCATGACCTGCACGCCCTTTGCCCAGGCGGTGCGGGTAAGCTCTCCCTGCACCTCCAGCTCTGCCAGCTGGGCAAAGTCGTTCGCATCTGCAATGGAGCCGGGGCGCAGGCCGTCGCCGATGGAGATGGCCACGTCATACGCCGCCAGGATATCGCAGATTTCATCCCAGTGGGTGTAGAAGAAATTCTCCTGCTTGTTGAGCATCATCCACTTGGCAATGATGGAGCCGCCGCGGGAGACGATACCCGTGGCACGGCGCGCGGTGTGGGGCACAAAGCGCTCCAGCAGGCCGGCATGGATGGTCACGTAGTCCACGCCCTGGCGGGCGTGCTCGATGAGGGTGTCGCGGAAGATGGGCCAGGAGAGGGCATCCACGCGGCCGCTGCACTTGGCCAGGGCCTGGTACACGGGCACGGTGCCGATGGGCACGGGGCTGTTGCGCAGAATCCATTCACGCGTCTCATGGATATTCTTGCCGGTGGAGAGGTCCATGACGGTATCCGCGCCCCAGTGGATGGCCCAGCGGAGCTTTTCCACCTCCTCCTCCAGGTTGGAGGAGATGGCGGAGTTGCCGATGTTGGCGTTGATCTTGCAGAAGAAGTTGCGGCCGATAATCATGGGCTCCGCCTCCGGGTGGTTGATATTGGCGGGAATGAGCGCACGGCCGGCGGCAATCTCGTCGCGCACGTACTCCGGGGTGTACAGGGCGGGCATGCGGGCGCTGGTGCCGGAAAGGTGGCGGAAATCCAAATCTGCGCGGTGGGCCAGGCTCTGCGGTGAGAAACCGGGCTGGGCCTCCAGCTCGCTGGGGCGGGGCATGCCCGTGCCCAGCTCGTCCAGCACCGCCTGGGCCTCCGCCGGGCGGCTCTTCGCGCTGGGGAACTTGTCGTACACGGCCTTGAACGCGCTCTCACGCCCCAGGTTCTCACGGATGGCCACATACTCCATCTCCGGGGTCACTATGCCGCGCAGGGCATACGCGCGCTGGGTGGGCGGGGTCTTCACATCCGCCGCCACCAGGGCGCCGTCCGCATCTGCGGCGGTATCACCGCGGGCGGCAATCCACTCCGCGCGCAGGGCGGGCAGCCCCTTCTGCGCGTCGCCATGGAAATCCGGGTCGCCCCAGGGGCCGGAGCAGTCGTACACGCGCACGGGGGCATTCTTCTCCGTGCTGCCGTCCGGGAAAAGGGAATCTTCCAGCTCCACCTCGCGCATGGCCACCTTCACCTGGGGGTGCAGCGTGCCGGGCACATAGATTCGGCGGGATCCGGGGTATGTCAACTGCTCGTTATCCATGCGGGCATTCTACCCGCACACCGCCCGCGCTGGCAAGCAAAATCAGCCGTGCTGACTCAATCCCGCCGCGCCGGTGCGGGGGAGCTACAGGCTGGCGGCGCGGCGGCAGGGCGGCATGCGGTGCCAGGCCGGCGCGGGGCGCAGCCACGCAGGCTCAACTGCGGGGTACATCCGGGGCATGGGGGTCCTCCATCTTCACGCTGTCGCCGCACTCGTAGTACAGCAGGCTCATCACATTCAGCGGGTAGCCCAGGGAGCGCTCCGTAAGCTCTGACGCCAGCTCCACGGAACCCGCAGGGCAGCCCTTGAACAGGCTGGTGTTGAACTCCTGCACCGCCGCATCCGTTACCGTTGTATTCTTGTCATCGTCCATACGGGGTGTGATGCCGCCGCGCACCCCGCAGTTGCAAACTTGGTAGAAAAAAGCCGCTGCGCGCAGGAGCGCAGCGGCCCGGTGGAAATCATGTCCCGGCGGCTTCCCGGTCAGCCATGGTGCTCCGCCGTGCGGTGGGCGGGGGCTGTATCCAGGTTCTTGAAATGCTCAAACACCTCCCGGGGCTTGTCGGGGGTCTGGCGCAGGGCTGCGTAGATATTGTCGCGCATTTCTAGCGCAGCCTGGAGCGCGGCCTCCTCCGTGCCGTACTGGCGGTCAGAGAAGTACTTGGTGAACTGGTTCCACTTGCGGCAGATACTCAGCCTCCACCCCTGGAAGGAGGTCGTCTCGTACGTGTATCGCGTAATGTTACGCTGTGTCATGGTTGTGTAATCTCTGGTTTAGGATTGGTGTCAGGCAAGGCAAGTCTCCGCGCCCGACACGTACAAAATGCCACACACCCGCACACAATGCAACCTAACAATCCAATTGTTAGGCGGCGGGCAAAACCAACGAAAAAAATCCCGTTTTCCGCGGGTGCGGGGCGTGTTTAGGCTTTCCATGGCTGGGGAAGTGTGGTAGAATCCCGCGCCCGCACGCCGGAGCGCGTGCTGCAGACCAGTTATGAGTGACCCCACGAAATTCCGCAATCTCGCTATTATCGCCCACGTAGACCACGGCAAGACCACGCTGGTGGACCAGCTGCTGAAAGCCGGCGGCACGTACCGTGAAAACCAGGAAGTGCAGGAGCGCGCCATGGATTCCATGGACCTGGAGCGTGAGAAGGGCATCACCATCAAGGCCAAGAACACCTCCATCCACTGGAACGGGTACACCATCAACATTGTGGATACGCCCGGGCACGCGGATTTCGGCGCCGAGGTGGAGCGCGTGATGAAGATGGTGGACGGCGTGATCCTGGTGGTGGATGCGTACGAGGGGCCGCAGGCGCAGACGCGTTTTGTGCTGCGCAAGGCGCTGCAGGAGGGGCTGCTGCCCATTGTGGTGGTGAACAAGATAGACCGCCCGCATGCGGATGCGGCCAAGGTGCACGACCAGGTGCTGGAGCTGCTGCTGGAGCTGGATGCCACGGAGGAGCAGTTCGAGGCGCCGTTTGTGTACGGCTCTGCGCGCGACGGCTATTTCATGAACAGCCTGGAGGGCGAGCCCCCCGTGGACTGCACGCCCCTGCTCTACCAGATTGTGAAGCACATCCCCGCCCCGGCGGATGCGGACCCGGACAAGCCGTTCCGCATGCTTATCTCCAACATAGACTGGGACGACTACGTGGGCCGCGTGGCCGTGGGCCGTATCAGCAGCGGCAGCGTGCGCAAGGGTGATACCCTGTACCTGGTGCGCCAGGACGGCACCCGCACGGCGGCCAAGGTGACCAAGCTCTTTGAATACAGCGGGCTGCAGAACACGGAATCCGCGGTGGGAGAGGCCGGCAACATCATCGGCCTGTCCGGGTTCGAGGACGTGGACATCGGCCAGACGCTGGTGGGCGACCCGGAGGGCGAGCCCCTGCCCTTTGTGGAGATTGAGCCGCCGACGGTGCAGATGGAGTTCAGCATCAACGACGGCCCGCTGGGCGGCAAGGACGGCAAGAACGTGACCAGCCGCATCATCCGCGAGCGCCTGATGCGCGAGATGCGCACGAATATCTCCATCAAGGTGGAGGACACGGACCTGGCGGGCGTGTTCACGGTATCCGCCCGCGGCACCATGCAGATTGCCATCCTGGTAGAGCAGATGCGCCGTGAGAGCTACGAGGTGCTGGTATCCCGCCCGAAGGTAATCCTGCGCGACATCGACGGCGTGAAGTGCGAGCCGTTCGAGACGGTGTACATCGAGGTGCCGGACGAGTGCGCCAACGGTGCGGTGCGCATCCTGGGCAACCGCCGCGGCATACTGGAGAACATGGAGACGAACGGCACGGGCCGCACGTACATCCAGGCCACCATTCCCACGCGCGGCCTTATCGGTTTCGAGTTTGAGCTGGTGAACCTGACCAGCGGCCACGGCATATTCTCCCACCTGTTCAAGGAGTACGCCCCGTATGCCGGGGAGATTTCCACCCGACAGAGCAGCACGCTGGTCTCCATGGAGAACGGCGTGGCCAGCCCGTACGCCCTGCAGGCCATGGAGGAGCGCGGCACGCTCTTCGTGGGCCCGGGCGACGAGGTGTACGAAGGCATGATTGTGGGTGAGAATCCCAAGCCCATCGACATTCCCGTGAATCCCACCAAGGAGAAGCACCTGACCAACCACCGCTCCGCCAACAAGAACGTGTCCATCCAGCTTACGCCGCCGCGCGTGTTCTCCCTGGAGCGCGCCATTGAATACATTGAGCCGGACGAGCTGGTGGAGGCCACCCCGCACAACATCCGCATGCGCAAGCGCCTGCTGGATGCCACGGCCCGCAAGCGCGCCGGCTTTGCAGAGCAGCAGCTGGGCTAAGCACCTTCGTTGCGCGCCATGTGGGAGACAGTACTGAGCTACGGCACCACCGGGCTGCTGTATGGGGCAGCCCTGGTGCTGGCGGCCGTGGGGCTGGTGGGCTGCGTGCTGCCTTTCCCCGGCCACCTGTGCGTACTGGCGGGCTGCACCTGTGCCGTGCTGGGGCACGGCAGCCCGTACCCGGCCTGGTGGCATTGGGTTATCCTGGCGGCGCTCACGGCGCTGGGCATGGTGGTGGATACCATGTGCTCCATGGCCGGGGCCAAGACCTTCGGCGGCTCAAAGGCCGCCATGTGGGCGGTCATCCCCGGTGCCATCGTGGGTGCGTTCTTTGCGCCCATCGGCCTGCTGGCGGGGCCGTTTATAGCGGCTTTCCTGGCAGAGGTGCTCATCATGCGGCACAGCCTGGGCAAATCCACCGTATCCGGCATAGGCGCCACGCTGGGCTATGTGGGCGGCGTGGCGGGCCGCACGCTGGTGGCGGCCATCATGATTGCCTACTGCTGGATTTTCATGCTCTAACCTACTTGAATATGCACACATTCACCCTGCGCAACCTGGCAGCCGCCCTGCTCATCCCCGCCGCCTGGGCGGCGGATACGGCGGCATACGACACATTCGAGTCCTGGTCCACCTTCCGCATTCCCAAGGTGCCGGGCATCAGCATCCAATCCCACGGCGGCCTGAACCTGCGCTACTTCTATGTGCAGGAGGGAGACAAGCCCCAGCTGCTCATCTACTCCGCCCTGGAGCTGAACGGCGACCACGAGGGCACGCCCATGCGCGGCACCGTGGCCGGCAAGGAGATGGCGGGCAAGCACGCCAAGCTGAACAAGGGGCTCACGGGGGACATGTACGACTTTCCCTGCGGCCCGGAGGGCGCCAAGTGCCGCATCATCATCTACGATGGCCCGAACAAGGCCGCCATCACGGATATGGTTGCCCGCATGGAAATCATACCCGGCAAGGCCGCCAGCGACGAGGACAAGCAGAAGGTGGAGGACTACTACCGCAAGATAACCGCCACCCACAAGAAGCTGACCCGCGCCCTGGCGGAGGTGAAGGATGCCCGCACGGCAGAGGCATGCCTGCCGCAGGTGCGCAACCTGGCGCCCAAGCTCAGCTCCCTGGACAACGAGTTCATGACCTTCCGCAAGCAGCACCCCTACGCGGAGAACATGAGCCTGATCAACCACATGATGGCCGTGATGCCGGAGAAGTACCGCAAGCAGGGAGCAAAGGCCCGCGAGGAGGAAAAGAAGGAAGTCTCCCGAATCCTGAAGGAGGCAGCCTACGGCAACGACGAGCTGCTGCGCATCCTCACCTCTCTGTAGGCACCCCGCCTTTCCACCCCGTGAAGGCCCCGGCCGCGCCGTGCTGCCGGGGCTTTTCCGTGCCCGGGCATGTCATGCGCCTTGCCCGGTGCGGGGCATGTGTGGTATATTGGGAGCATGACAATGAGCAGAACCATGACCATGCTGGCAGCCGCGCTGCTGGCCCCCGCCCCGCTGGTGGCGGAAGACGCCGCGGAATACGACACTTACGAGGCCTGGGCCACCATCCGCATACCGCGCACGCCCGGGGTGGAAATCAAGGAGCATGATGCACCCGGCATACGCTACTTCTTTGTGGAGGGAGAGCGCATGGAGCCCCGGCTGCTCATCCTTTCCGCACAGGAACCCGGCACCCCTGCGGAGGGCACACCCGTGCGCGGCGTCATCGCCGGGCGGGAGCTGGAGGGCACCCATGTGGAAATCAGCAACCACCTTTCCGGGGATGTGTACACCTTCCCCTGCGGGGCAGAGGGCGCCAAGTGCCGCGTGGTCATCTATGACGGCCCGTGCAAGGCACAGATGGCGGACCTGGCCGCGCGCATGCAGGCAACGCCCGGCCCGGAGCCCACGGAGGAGGACAAGGCCAAGGCGCTGGAGCTGTTCGACAAGCTCTCCGCCGCCAACCGCACGCTGGCGGAAAGCCTCTCCAAGGTGACGGACGAGGCCAGCGCCCGCGACATGCTGCCCCGGGTGCAGGCGGATGCCAAGGCCCTGCGCCTGGCGGACCGCGTGTTCCAGGAGCACCGCACCATCCGCCCCTATTCAGAAAAGATGATCCTGACCCGCTACCTGACCAGCGGGTGCGACCTGCCGCACCGCACGGAGAGCGTGGAGGCGCGCCGCGCCTGCAGGGAGCAGGCAAACCGGCTCATGCAGGCCGGGGCCTTCGGGGTAGATGAACTCCGCCGCGTCCTCATCGCCCTGTGACAATCCGTTTTTTCCTGAAACCCCTGTTGAATTCCCCCGGGATTTGCGTTCGCAGGAGTAGGGAAATCAACTTGGTCATGCCACAGGGAAATCTTGGCTGCCGGAGAGGCAGCCTGCAGGCATACCGAACATACTGCGCGCGGCAGGCTCAGCCTGCCGCGCCTTTTGTTATCCGCCCCCGCGCAGACAAATCTGACGCATTTTCGTGTTTTTCCTTGAAATTTCATCCTCTCCGTGGTAGACAAGGGGCAAGTATATGGACATCATCTACTACGTGATACTAGGCATGCTGGCGGTCCTTTCCGTGTCCGGCCTCATTGTGGGCGTGAGCAACGACGCCTGCAACTTCCTGAACTCCGCCGTGGGTTGCCAGGCGGCCAAGCGCATTGTCGTGGTCACCATAGCCTCCGTGGGCGTGGTGCTGGGCGCATCCTTCTCCAGCGGCATGATGGGCGTGGCCAGGCATGACATGTTCAACCCCGCGCTGTTCTCCTTCCATGACATGATGCTGCTGTACCTGGCAGTCATGGTGGCCAACATCATCCTGATGGAAATCTTCTACGTGCTGCGGCTGCCCACCTCCACCACGGTGGTGCTGGTGTTTGCCCTGCTGGGCTCCGCCCTGGGCATGGCGCTGTACTCCAGCGGCCTGCCGGACCGCGTGCACGGCGTGGCCAACTACATACGCGCCGGAAAGGCCGGTGAGATTGTGATGGCCATCTTCGGCTCCGTGGCCTGCGCCTTTGTGCTGGGCTCCATCGTCATGTGGTTCTCCCGCCTGGTGTTCACCTTCCGCTACCAGAAGATGTACCGGATGCTGGGCCCGCTGTGGTGCGGCACCGCTTTCACTGCTATCACCTATTTCGCCATTTTCAAGGGGCTGGCCAAGAGCCCGCTGGTGGCAGGTTCCCCCATGTTCGACATGCTGAAGGCCAACGTGCTGCTGTTCATGGTGTGCGCGTTTGTGGTGTGGGTCATCGTGGCGGCCATCCTGCAGTACCTGCTGAAGGTGAACACGCTGCGCCTTACGGTGCTGGGCGGCTCCTTCTCCCTGGCGCTCTCCTTTGCGGGCAATGACCTGGTGAACTTCATCGGGCCGTTCATGGCGGCGCTCAGCTCCGCGCGCGATGCCATGGGGCAGGACCCGCACACGTTCATGATGGCCTCCCTGGAAGGCGCGGGCAGCCCGGCAGACATGATCTACCTGGTGCTGGCCGGCTTTATCATGGTGGGCGTGCTGTTCTTCTCCAAGCGTATCCAGCGCATCTCCCAGACAGAGCTCAAGCTCTCCTCCTCCAACACCAGCAAGGAGCGTTTCGGCTCCAGCCAGCCCGCCCGCGTGCTGGTACGCGCCACGCTGAACACCCTGCGCTTTGTGGAGCGCGTTTCCCCCAAGCGCGTGAGCGACTTTGTGGGCTCCCGCTTTGCCCCGCTCACCCCGGAGGAGGAAACCGGCGCCCTGTATGACCAGATGCGCGCCTCCGTGAACCTCACCATCGCCGCCATCCTCATCTCCGTGGCCACCTCCTTCGGCTGGCCCCTCTCCACCACGTACGTCACCTTCATGGTGGCCATGGGCTCCTCCCTGGCAGACCGCGCCTGGGGGCGTGACAGCGCCGTGTACCGCATCACCGGCGTGCTCACCGTGGTGGGCGGCTGGTTCCTCACCGCCTTCGCCGCCACGGGCGTGGCCTTCGGCATTGCCCTGGCCATGGCATACGGCGGCGTGTGGGGCATCATCGCCATGATTGTCATCGCCCTGGCCCTGCTGGTCAAGTCCTTCTTCTTCGGCAGCGACAACACGCAGGAAATCACCCTCATCAACGTGGCCAGCAAGGGCTCCGTGCATGACTACGGCCTGCAGTCCTCCAAGCACCTCAAGAAGATGGTGCAAATCTACAAGGCCATGGTGAAGGACCTGCTGCAGGAGGACCGCGACGGCCTGAAGATGCTCCGCAAGAAGGTGCGCTCCCAGAAGCGCGACCTGGAGAACACCGACGAGAACGAGGTGCAGCCCACCCTGGCCCAGCTGCCCAGGGAATACGCGGAGCGCGGCCAGCTCATCTACCGCATCTCCCAAATCTCCATGGCCGCAAACGAGCGCCTGCTCACCCTGGTGAAGGCCGCCTACAACCACATCGACAACAACCACGCCGGGCTCAACGAGGCCCAGGGCAAGGACCTGCTGGCCCTGGTGGACAAGATCGACCGCTTCTTCCCCAGCCTGACAGATATGCTCAAGGAGGGCAACCTGGCGGGCATCGAGGCCATGCTGGAGACCACCGACAAGCTCAGCGACGACTTTGCGGACTGCATCACCCGCCACCTGGTGCTCAGCGGCGAGGACGAGAGCGGCATGCGCAACAGCATCCTCTACCTCACCCTGCTGAACGAGACCCGCGCCCTGGTGAGCCACGCCTTCGCGCTCATCCGCCGCATCAAGGAGCTCTTCGAGGACTAATCCCCCGCCCACTTGCGGGCAGGGACAGGAAGGGCGCAACCGCGGAAACGGTTGCGCCCTTTTCTTTCACACGCTCCGGCCGCGACTCGAACGCGGGACCCCAAGCTTAGAAGGCTCGTGCTCTATCCAACTGAGCTACCGGAGCATTGCTGCGCGCCTATCCTACCCTATCATCCCGCCCGGCGCAAGCGAATTTTCACCATCCCCGCCCGCCAGCGGAAAAAAAGCGCCGCCGCCGCGGCGGGAGCATGGCTCCACCGCCTTCTCACAGCGGGGAGAACGCCCCGGCCATACGCTCCTGCTCCGCCGGGGGAATATGGTACCGGGAAGCCTCCGCCCTCCACACAGAAACGCAACGTCCCCGGGTATATCCACATAGACTCCTATCTCCTTCTCACTCATATCAATCCTTCATACGTACGCGTTTGGGCAGGCGCTCCACATCCAGGGCCTGCCCCACCGGGTCACGGCTCAGGCCTGCCATGTCACGGAACAGCGGCAGCATGCCTAGGGCGAAGAGAACCTTGGCGTAACTGCCCATGCTCACGGCGGCATCCCCGCGCTCTATGCGGCCCAGTGTGGCGCGGGATATCATGGCGCGCCCGGCCACCAGCTCCATGGTCAGGCGGCGGCGGCGGCGGGCATCCCGGATATCAGAACCCAGTTTCCTGGCTGCGTTCACCACATTGAACGGTATGGGCCATTTCTCATTCATGCGCTTGATTATGTACTATACCTGAAACATAATCAAGCTTTTTGTTTCATATATGATACATTATCTTGCCTTACCCGTCCCCTTCCTCCTCCCCGCCGTGCTGCGCACTTTTTTCCGGCATGCCGCGCTGGCGGCTTGAAAACCAGGGGTGCAAGTGTATAATAGCCCGCGATGGAAACCGAGAACGACAAGACGCCGGAGAAAAACGGGGCACAGGGAGACGGCAGGCGCACCATCGTGCTTGCTGCCGCTGCACTTATCGTCGTCTTCGGGCTCAAGATGGCGCGCGATATGGTGGTGCCCATCATGATGGCGGCGTTCCTGGCCATCATCAGCTATTCCATCACGGGGCTGCTGCGGCGCTACCTGCGGTTCCCGCACTGGCTGGCGGTGGCGTTCACCGTGCTGGTGGACTTCGGCATCCTGATAGCGGTGGGCTGCCTGATCAACTACCTGGCGCTGGACATGCGCGCCACGCTGCAGGGGGAGTTTGCCGGGCGGTTCAACGAGCTGTACGCGGAAACCATGCAGTGGCTGGGCAAGTTCGGCATGGAGGACCAGGCGCGCGCCATGTTCTCCTCCCCGCAGGACCTGTTCCAGCTCAGAGCAGTGCAGGATATCCTGCAAACCGCCACCGGGCATATCCTCTCCCTGATGAGCACCAGCACGCTGGTACTCATCCTGATGACTTTCCTGCTGGGGGAAGCCCCGCTGTTCCTGCGCAACCTGCGTGCCATCTCCCACAACCCGCAGGCCAAGGGAGACCTGCTGAACGCCCTGCGCGGCATCCAGAAGTACCTTTTCATCAAAACCATAGCCAGCCTGTGCACGGGCCTGCTGGTGTGGGTGCTGTGCGTGGCCATGAACGTGCCCTTCGCCTTCCTGTGGGGCGTGCTGGCCTACGTGCTGAACTACATTCCCACCATCGGCTCCATAGCGGCGGCCATACCGGGCACGCTCATGGCGCTGCTGATGGGCGGCTGGGGAGACGCCGCTGCGGTGGGCCTGGGCTACCTGGCCATCAACTGCGCCATAGGCAACGGCGTGGAGCCTCTGTTCCTGGGCAAGCAGTTCGGCATAGCCACCTCCGTGGTGCTGCTCTCCGTGCTGTTCTGGGGCTGGGTGTGGGGGCCGTGCGGCATGCTGCTGGCCGTGCCCGTGACCGTGCTTATCAAGCTGGCCCTGGAGAACTCCCGTGACCTGTCCTGGGTGGCCCACATCATCGACGACCACCCCAAGAAGCCTTCAACACCAACCACTACTAACAACAACGACTAGCACCATGCACAGCTTCGCCTACCGGAACGAATCCCTGCACTGTGAGAACGTAAACCTGGCGGACATCGCCCGGGCCGTGGGTACCCCCACCTTTGTCTACAGCAAGAAGACCATCACCGACAACCTGGCCGCCTTCCGCAAGGCGCTGGCCCCGCTGGATGCCCACGTGGCATACGCGGTGAAAGCCTGCTCCAGCAAGGCCATCCTGCAGCTCATGGCGCAGCAGGGCGCCGGGTTCGACATCGTATCCGGCGGTGAGCTCTGGCGCATCATCAACGCCGGCGGAGACCCCACCCTGTGCACGTACGCCGGCGTGGGCAAGACGGAGGCGGAAATCCGCTACGCGCTGGAAAAGGGCATCTACTGCTTCAACTGCGAGAGCGAGGAGGAGCTGCGCGCCATCGACCGCATTGCCGGCTCCATGGGCATGAAAGCCCCCGTGGCCGTGCGCGTGAATCCCAACGTGGACGCCCACACGCACAAGTACATCACCACCGGCACGAACGAGAACAAGTTCGGCGTGGATATCACCCGCATTGAGCAGCTGTACGCCACCATGGCCGCAGAGATGCCCAACCTGCACATCAAGGGCCTGCAGATGCACATCGGCTCCCAGCTCACGGAGGTGCAGCCCTTCGTGATGGCCATTGAGAAGGTGGCCCCCATCGCCAAGAAATTCAAGGAGCTCTACGGCATAGAGTTCTGGTCCATCGGCGGCGGCGTGGGCATCATCTACGACGGCTGCCTGGCCTCCGGCTCCCCGGAGTGGTGGCAGCAGCACCCGGAGCAGATGACCATCGAGAGCTACGCCGCAGCCATCATCCCCCTGCTCCAGCCCCTGGGCCTGCGCATCCTCGTAGAGCCCGGCCGCCGCATCGTCGGCAATGCCGCCGCCATGCTCACCACCTGCCTGTATGAGAAAAAGGGTGAGGCCAAGTGCTTCAAGATTATCGATGCCGGCATGAACGACATCATCCGCCCCGCCCTGTACGAGGGCTACCATGAAATCTGGCCCGTGCAGCAGCACCATGGCGACACCATCACCGCAGATGTAGTGGGCCCCGTGTGCGAATCCGGTGATTTCCAGGCCCAGAACCGTGAGATTGCAGATGTGAAGCCCGGCGAGGTGCTGGCTGAGATGAGCGCCGGCGCATACGGCTTCAGCATGTCCTCCACGTACAACTCCCGCCCCCTGGCGGCAGAGGTGCTGGTGGACGGCGACAAGTGGCAGGTCATCCGCCGCCGCCAGACGCTGGAGGAAATCATCTGCGGCGAGGAAGGACTGGACTAAGTCCCCCCCGCAACATTCCCGTTACCGGCCCCTGCGGCACACGCCGCAGGGGTCGATGTTTTTTACGTCACTCAGCATCTTTCTGCGTGCATTTTCCGCCAATTGTTATACAATGGCGGCAGAAGAATTGTGCATCCGTCCATGAAACGCTTCGGTTTCTCCGTCTCCCTCTTCACCGCCCTGCTGGCCGTACCGTCTGCGGCGGAAACTGCCTACACCTACATTGCCCCCGGGGTGAATGTGGACAACCCTGCGGCCTCCTCCGCATTCTACGACAACGGCAAGGGGGCCTATTTCTGGAAAGGGAACCTGGATATGGTGGGGCAGCTCTACCGGGAATCCGGCAACAGCTTCAGTTTCATGGGAGATTTGCAGGACAAGGTGGTGGGCAACGTGGTGAGCGCAGATGCCTTTGCCAACCTGGTCTCCGACCGCGACACCTGCTGGTACAACTCCGCCTCCAACGTGCTGCAGTACTGGCAGAACTACTACGGGTTTGCCCAGGACCCGGGCACGGCTGCACCGGACGGCTACACGTACTCCCCATCCCTCCTGGGGCCGCTGGGCGGCACGCAATCCCTGCAGATTGACATGCTGTTTTACGAGAACACCCACGGCCCGGGCGGCACCTACGACGATGCGTTCGAATGGTACCTGAAAGGCACCTGTGACGAGCGCGTCTTCAAGCCGGAGGCCCAGGGCCGGGCCGGGTTCTACTCCACCGGCTTCCAGGGCAAGAAGACCTGCTTCAACCATAACTTCTTTGTCAGCGGAGAATACCGCCGGGACATGACCTTGGCGGCAGAGGATTTCAAACACGCCTTTGGCGTGGATAGCGGCACGGCCGGGCAAATAGCCTCCATTTCCCTGTATAACTTGGCCCTGAACGCCGGGCATGAAATCACCTGCTACGGTTTCACCCTTGATGCAGGAGGACAGTTGGAATCCATCTACATAGCAGACAACCAGGACGGAGCCTACCGGCTGCAGCAGGTTTTCCTGCGCCTGGAAGGCGACGTGAACATCCACCTGTACCTGGACAGGGAATTCACCAGGGATTGGATGAGCGACGGCTGCAACTGGAACCTCCGTGAGATTACCGCCATCGAGACCCCGGATGCGCTGAAAACAGCCTACCGGGACAATCTCTCCACGCGGTCCGACGACTTGCAGCTGAACGGTGGCACGCTTTCCCTGGACGGTATGCAAGGCAAACAGGAGCTGAGCATACTGGAAAAGACAGGCAGCGGCGCCATGGAGCTGAGCGGCCTGGCCATCACCGCCACAGAGGTGGAGGTGGCGGAGGGTGCCCTGGCGCTCACGGGCAGCACGCAGCTGGATGCGGGCGGCATCCTGCTCAGCGGCGCTGGCAAGGTTACCCTTGAGGGTGAATCTTCCCTAAACTACGGCACCACCGTAAAGCTGACCGCAGCGCAGGGCAAGACGGGCAGCGTGGCGCTCACAGAGGGCGCGGCACAATCCTCCTACACACTGGGCACCACCACCTGTGAGATTGAGAATGCCACGATTACCGTGACGGCAGACGAGGACAAAACCATCAGCAACCGCCTGAAAAATGTAACCATGGTGAATGCCGGCAAAGGCAAGCTCACGGTAGACAATGCCGCCGACACCTTTGCCGATGCCGTGGCGCAGGCCGGCGGCATCACCTTCCTGAACACGGAGAAATCCCTCACCCTCTCCAACCTCGCCATCGGGCAAGACCTCATCGTAAGCGTGTACGTGGGCACCGGGCAGACAGAGGCCACAGAGGGCAACCTGCACATCACCGGCAGCCTGGCGGGCATGCAGGGTTCCCGGCTGAATGCCAACCTGTGGCTCGGCAAAGGAGCCGTTCTGGATGTATCCGCCACGCAGGGGATGGGCATCACCATGGGCAGTGATGTCCACCTGGCAAGCGGCATGCTGCTCTCCGAGGCCGACCTGGCGCAGCTGGGGGAGACGGATTACGCGCTGTTCAGCAGCGTGGATACCCTGTACCTGGGGGAAGACACCTACACGGGCTCCGTGGATGCGCAGCAATACTTCACCAACCTGGCGGCAGGGGAATACCGGCTGGAATACGCCAACCGGAGCGTGTACCTGAGCCGCGCAGGCAGCGCGCCGGAACCCGCCACGGGCACACTCACCCTGCTGGCCCTGGCCGCCCTGGTCACACGCCGCCGCAGGAAATAACCACTTACCGCCATCCGCCACCATGTTCCGCCACTCGATTCCCCTGCTCCTCTGCACCGCGCTTGCCGCCGGTGCCGCCACCATCACCGGCCCCGGCGTGTGCTATGACGTGGGCAAGGGCTCCTTCAGCCAGGACCCCGCCGCCCGGGGCACGGCAGACACCGTGCTGTGCTGGGCGGCATCCGCATCAAACCTCATCCAGTACTGGCAGGACTCCCACTACAAGGGCCACGCCGCCCCCGGCACGCCCAACGGGCTGAACGGCACCACCTACGGCAAGCCCGCGGGAACCCGCTACCTGCAGGTGTATGAGAAATTCCTGCAGGAATCCGCGCAGGACGAGGGCGGCGGCCAGGCCCTCGCGTTCGACTGGTGGTTCATGGACAAGCACACGGAAGAGCTGAAAGACGCCAGGAAAGCCTACTACCCCGGCTTCTCCTCCCCCGCCTTCACCGCAGATTACCTTTTCGAGAACCCCACCCTGGAGAAATTCCGCAAGGACCTGGAGCAGGCCTTTGCCGTGCAGGGCCAGGCCGCCGGGCTGAACATCTGGCAAATCTGCCGCACGGAAAAACCGGGCACCTTCCCCTCCAAGACCCGCTTCCACGCCATCACCTGCTGGGGGTATGAAACAGATGCCGCCGGCAGGCTCACCGCGCTGTTCCTGGCAGATTCAGACGACTGCGCGTACGGCGTGTTCAAGGTGCACGTGGCCACCCGCACCACGGCAGACCCCTTCACCGGCCGCCGTTTCGCCTCCATCACCCTGTATACGGACGACGACATCGACGGCTACTCCCCCGGCGAGTACGAGCCGAACCTGCACTCCCTGGCCGCCATCTCCACGCCCAAGGACATGGCCAAGCCCGCCGCCGCGCCGAATGCGGACCCCGCCAAGGCGGACCGGGTGAACACAGCCCTCACCGGCAGCATCTCCGCCGCAGCCCCCATACAGGTGGGCAACGGCAGGGACCTCGTCATCTTCTCTGCAGATACGCTGAAACTGAAATCCCCCAAGGGGGATTCCCCCGCACTCTCCGTGGCGGCAGGCAGCCTGGCCAGCATCTCCGCCCTCTCCGGCGGCGGCAAGTGCAGCGTGCAGAACCACGGCCGCCTGTGCCTGCACCATGGGGACGTGAAACTGAAAGGCCTGCAGAACCACGGCTACTTGGAAATCATGCAGGGCGGCAGCGTGGCGCTCACCGGGGTAGCCAATGCGGGCCGCATGGCCCTGCACGGCTGCAAGTCCACCGTGCTGAAAGGCTCCCTGCGCAATTCCGGCACCCTGCTCATCTGCGGCAAGTTCCCCGCCGCCTTCCGGGATACTACACTGGATTCCACCGGCGGCACCGTCATCCTGGGGCAGGATTCCGCAGGTGCCAGCCCCACCACCATCACCTTCACCGCAGCAGACGGAAAGTCCTGCTCCATCACCTCATCCGCCAAGGCTCCCGCCGTGCTGAAGGATGTCACCATCTCCGCCACGGAAATCCGCGGCACCTCCCCCGCCGCCTGTATCAGGAACGCCACCATCTCCGGCAATCCCCAAATCACCGGCGTGAAAGTGGACTGAGTGACGAACCATCACGTTTTGGAATTTTTACAATAAATAAGCCGGGCATTACGCGCACGCTTTCCGCTTCTCCCGGGAAAGTGCCCCCTGCCTCTGCCCTTCCTGCCGGGCCAAGTCGATAATTTCCTGCTGAATGAGCCGGGAAAGGTGCCTCCTTTCCCGGATTTTACAAGGCAACTTCCAGTGAAACCTGCGTTATCATTAAAAACATGCCACCCTCCCGGCACTCCATTGTGTCATACAGCTTTCCCAATGCTGTAGTCAAGTCTAAATGTTAGAAAGATTGATTTTTCTTGAGTTAGAGGAGGTGAGCCCCTGCCGACCAGCGCAGAAAGACGCACCGGACAAAAACGCTACTTCTTGATAACAAACGACCTACGGCGCGGTTTTGATCTACAGCATTGGGAATGCTGTACTCTACCCGTTAGAGGAGCACGACTATTCGTTTTGCCGCGTCCGGAGCCTTTTGCCCCTTCTCCTCGCCTTCAATTCAGAAACAACACTTACACAAGATACAAGCATCATGAAAACGCATCTTCCAAAGGGATTGCGTGCTGCCCTCATGGCAGCACTCGCTTCCGTTTCTATCACTGCGGCCTATGGCGCAAGCGCTATAAATGAAAACACGGATTGGACGGTTGCCTGGCCCTCGGCAACAAATATGGGCAGAGTGAACGTTAAACAGTACAACGGGTGGAAAGAAGCCAATGGAACATACTACTTCGGAGACAAATACTATTACTCAGGAATTACAGGCGTGGACCCGGCAAAATCGGTTACCTATGCAATACATTATAATAAAAGCGGCGGGTCTAATGTGGCCTATGATACTACAAAAACATATATTGAGATGAATAACGTCTCACTTCCGGCCATCACCGTGTATGCAGATAATGGCGACCACGTTAGGACCGGAGATATATTCTTCCGCAGAAGCGGAAATGGCACGGTCGGCACGGTGCAAGTCGTAGGAGGTTCGCAGACAACTGGCAACGCGTACATGGAGTTGTCAGGCGACGCAACTTATTCTTCCGTGAGTGGTATCACATCTAGTGCTGGAAAGATAGGCAAAAACAATACCATCGTCATCAAAGGCGGAACATTCAACGCGCTTGTTGCAGCAGGTAGCAGCACCAGCGCCACTGGCGGCACCATCGGCGGGGGCACGTACCTCCAAATCGACGGTGGCACCTTTAATAGGCATGTCGTTGCAGGCAATGCTGCTTCCTCCGGCACCGCAACTATCAAGGACGGTACCCACCTGCTCATCAAGGGCGGTACATTCAACCACAATGTCTATGGTGGCAGCTACGGCTCCACAAGCAATGTTGTCGAAGGCGGCGTAGAAGTTTTTATCGATGGCGGCAGGTTTGCAAGTCCTGATGCGGCAGGCTATGGCTTATATGCAGCCGGTGCCAACGGCAAGGTAAACGGCGATATTAATCTGACCATCAACAGCGACAAGGTCCAGTTTGACACCACAAAAGGTGCTTACACCATTTCGGCAGGATATCACCCGAATGGTTCTGCTGATCTCAGCGGTGTAACAAGCAGCACGGTCACACTTGCCAACCTGACAGGCGCCAGCAGCCTGGCTACAAACAATCAGCTCAAGGTGATGGGTGGCCAGCAGACAAGCGCACTGGTAATGAACCATGTCGATGCCACCATCGTTGCCCAGCTCTCCCAGTTCTCCTCCATGCAAGTGACGGGAGGTTCCGACCTGACGCTTACCCAGGACACGAACGCAACCCTCGGCGATGTTTCCTCCGTCACCATTGATTCCGGCTCCACCCTGTCCTTGCAGAACGGCACCGGGCAAAACTGGGATTTGAGCAGCAAGACCCTGGGCGGTGAAGGCACGCTGGCAAAGACCGGTGCGGGCAAGCTCACCATCGGGGAAGCTACGGGCTTTACCGGCACGCTTGATGTGAAGGGCGGTGAGCTGCACCTGAGCGGAGCATCCGCTGCTTCTTCCCTGAAGATGGCCAATGGTGCCGTCTTGTCCGTCAAGGAAGGCGACCTCTTCTCCGGGACTACCGGCGAAATCTCCCTGTCCGACACCACCCTGAGGGCTGACGACGGCAACTGGACGCTGAACAAGTCTGCTTCCGTGAGCAATGTCGCCATCTCCGGCAATCATAATGTATCCTTCGGCTCTGAGGTCAACAATGACGCAGTGGTCACCATGTCCGGCGAGATTGATGCCACCAAGGGCCACCTGATCCTGAAGAACACCGCCGTGGGGGAAGATGGGGCCAACCTGTCCGGCAACATCACGTTTGAGGGTGCCGTGAATAATGGGAACGGCGCGCTTACCATTGCCAGCGGCTCCACCATCAACATCGACGAGGAAAGCCTGATTCGCAATGGCCATTTTGTGCATAATGGTGATAAAACGGCGAAGAACGGCTTCTTTGCAGACTCAGAGATTAGCCTGACAACGGGTAATAACTACAGCGTCGTCAAGGAAGACGTAAACCTGACTCTCGACGGGGTTAAATCTGACAAGTTGGGGCTGTCGACAGATGGAGACACACTCAGCATCAGCGGTTTTGCAGAGCTTGTACAGGGAACCTATTTCGTCCGCGAGGGCGAGGTGACCTACGCGAAAATCAAGGAGGCAGACGACCAGGTGTTGAAGAAGATTGCCATCGGTAACGATGGTACCGGTGACAAGCACCAGTTGACGCTGGACAGCTCTTGGGACAATAGTGTCACGATTACCTCCGCGTCCGACCACGCCAAGGTATCGGTCGCAGAAAACGTGGTTCTGGATGCATCCAAGACCGAAATCAAGGGCGAGGCGAACGAGGTTCACGTGACCGGTGCCGGCACCGTGCTGCTGGATAACGCAGACAAGCTCTCCCAGCTGGCGGGTGATGCCACCATGAAGTTGAGCGATGCTTCCACCACCTTCTCCACCGAGGCCAAGATGGAGGGCAAGCTGGTGGTGGATGGTGGACAAACCCTGAATCTGGAAAACAAAGCCTCTATCGCCTCCTTCAGCTCCGTGGAGCTGGGCGCAGAATCCAAGCTGGTAAGCAAGCAGGCTGGCAACGATTCCATCAAGTCCCTGAGCGGTTCCGGCGACCTGTCCAAGACGGGCGCAGGCAAGCTGACTGTAAAGGATGCTTCCGGCTTCACGGGTGAGATTAATGCATCCGCCGGTACGCTGGAACTGGAGAAGGTGGCCTTGACGGGTACGATAGATTCCAAGCGCAAGGTTTCCGTTTCCGGCGGTGCCACCGTCAACCTGGTTGGCATGGAACACGGTGCAGATGTTACCATGACCGAATTGACCATAGATGGCGGCACCTTTGGCGTGTACAGCGGTACGGATGCGGTCGAGAGCAACGTGGTCGGCCTGACCCTGGCCAACGGCAGCATGATTGTCATTGGCCAGAAAGGCGGTACGCTGGAGGCCAACCTGACCACTGAAGGCGGTTCCACCTTGAACTTCACCGCCGGTGTTGCACTCACCATGGGCTGCGATGTGAACATGGGCAAGGGCACCAACATCGTGATCAATAGTGCAGACTTTGCCAAGCTGCAGGATGGCGGTATGGTCACCCTGTTCAACGGGGTGGACAACAGCTTCTGCATGGATGTCACCGACTATGTCTTCTGCGAGCTTGTGACTGCAAGCGAAGGCAGCGGGGATCCGAAGCCCACGGTCTATTTCCAGACAGTGGGAGACAAGGCGGTGCTTTCCACCACCCGTGTTCCCGAGCCGACCACCGGCACGCTGTCCCTGCTGGCGCTGGCCGGCCTGTGCGCCCGCCGCCGCAGGAAGCACTAACCCAAGCCCTGTACGGGTACCCCCCAGGCCCCGCCCGCCGAAAGGCGGACGGGGCTTCGGCTGCCCGGGAATATCCAAAATTCACCTGCGCCCGAAGGGCGCTATCTTCTCACATCTTACTTCCCCATGATGCAAAGCATCAAAGAGGCCGCGCGCAGCGGCAATGCCTCCGCGCTCTGCCTGCTGGGGCTGTGCTATGCAGACGGCTACGGCGTGCCGAAGGACCTGCGGCTGGCGGCGCACTGCTTTGCGGTGGCAGCGGCCATGGGCCATGCGGATGCGCAGTTCCGCTACGGCGTGGGGCACCAGTACGGTCTGGGCTTGCGCAAGGACATGAAGAAAGCCGCCCATTGGTATCGGCTGGCAGCCAAGCAGGGGCACGGCAAGGCGGCCTGCAACCTGGGCGCATGCTACCAGCTGGGGCGGGGTGTGCCGCTGGATATGGCGCAAGCCGCCCGCTGGTACGCCGTGGCGGCGGAACAGGGGCTTGCCCCCGCCGAGTACAACCTGGCGCTCTGCATGCTGGATGGCGCGGGAACCCCGCAGGACCTGCCGGAGGCGGTTCGCTGGCTGCGGCTGGCGGCGGAACAGGGCATGGCGCTGGCTCAGTATGACCTGGCCGTGTGCTGCGAGCACGGCACCGGCACCCAGCAGGACCTTCCGCAAGCCTCCCTGTGGTACCGCCGTGCGGCGGAACAGGGTATGCCGGAAGCCCAGTACGGCCTGGCCTCCTGCTACGGCCAAGGCAAGGGCGTACCGCAGGACGACACCGAGGCCACCCGCTGGCTCACCCTATCCGCCGCGCAAGGCTACGAACCCGCCAAGCTCACGCTTGACTCTGCCGCCGGCCTATGTTAGATTAGGCTTGTAACGCCGAAACTCCAACGGAGCGTAGACGGGGCATCTCTTACTTCGTACACCTTACTTTCCCATGTCCGAACCCGAATCAGCCGACCTTAAACCCGACCGCATGGTCCCGAACGACCACCTGGACGCCGACTGGACACCCATACGCCCTGAATCCGTAACCACCCGGGTGGGGGAACCGCACCTGTACCTGACGGACGAGGACCGCGAGGGACGAGAGCAGGCGAACGAGCGCTACCGCAGCGCGTGGCGCAGGAAAATCATGCTGCTGGCGCTGGCGGGCGTGGTGGCAGTCGGCGGCTCTGCGGGTATATGGTACTACGGATCGCAGGGCGACGATACCGCCGCGCGGATAGAGGCGCGGCTGCCCTGGGCGGAACAGGCGCGCCGCGCCGCCGCCCGCCGTGCGGAGGAGGGCGTGCAGAAGCCGCGGGGGCCGCGGGATTTTTCCGCCATATCCCGCGCCAGGCAGCAGGGGGCGGTGGACATAACGGACCTGCCGGATGTACCGGACCTGGAGGGCGTGCCGGACGTACCCGACCTGCCGGACGTGCCCGATGTGGCGGACGAGCCGGACACCCCCGCCGACCTGCCGGACAAGGACACGGAGGAACGCGGCAAGGACGGCCCGCTGCTGACCCGCGAGCAGGAGCACCTGAACGCCAAGGACGCAGAGGAGCTGCGCCGCATGACCGAGCTGCGCAACGCCGCAGAGCTGGGAGACCCCATTGCCCAGTTCAACCTGGCCATGCAGTACCGCCGCGGCATGCGCCTGCCGCAGGATGATGCCAAGTCCGCCGAATGGCTGCAGCGCTCTGCGGAGCAGGACTGCTCCGCCGCGTGCCTAGAGCTGGGGCTGGCATACGTCACCGGGCTGGGCGTGGAGAAATCTGCGGAGCAGGCGGGGCACTGGCTCACCCGCGCATCCGCGCTGGGGGATGCGGAAGCGGAGTGCCTGATGGGCGAGCTGCTGGAGGAGGGCGAGCTGCTGGACAAGGACGACAAGGCCGCCGCAGACTGGTATGCCAAGGCCACGGAGAAGAACCACGCGCGCGCCCTGTTCAACCTGGGCGTGCTGTATGCGGAGGGGCGCGGCGTGCCACGGAACGGCAACAAGGCGGCCAAGCTGTACCACCGGTCTGCAATCCAGCACTATGCGCCCGCGCAATTCAACCTGGGCGCGCTCTTTGCCGCAGGGGACGGCGTGCCGAAGGACATGGCCAAGGCGGCGCAGTGCTATGCCCTGGCCGCCGCGCAGGATGACCCGGAGGCGCAGAAGCGCCTGGGTGCCATGTATGCGGGCGGCATAGGCGTGAAGAAGGACGTGGCGAAGGCGGCGGCATGGTTCGGCAAAGCAGCGGCGCAGGGAGACCTGACGGCCATGTACAACATGGGCGTGCTGTATGCCTCCGGCAGCGGCCTGAAGCGCGACCCCGCCCGCGCGGCGGAATGGTTCCGCATAGCGGGGGAAAAGGGCCACATCAACGCGCTGTTCCAGTATGCGGTGATGCTCTACAAGGGCGACGGCATCCTGAAGGACCAGGACGCGGCAATAGAACTGTTCCGCCAGGCCGCAGAGGCAGGGCATGCAGAGGCAAGGAAACTGATGGGGATGGAGTAAGGATTTAGGATTTTGGATTTTGGAACAGGTCATGCAATGTATGCAGGGAACCACCAGCCCGGGAACCCCGCCCTGCGGGGTGCGCGCATTGCATAAAATCATTACGCGCTGCATGCTTGACACCCCTGCGGTGAAATGTTAGTTTTGCAGCAATGTGGTTCGGGCGTGCGCGCGCGTAGCGCAGTGCGCTCCGGTAGAGCCGCATTCAAACTTCCAAACAACACACAACATGAACCGTCTCATCACCCCAATCATAGCATTGGCGCTCACGGTGCCTGTCATGCAGGCTCAAACGGCAGCCCCCGCCGCACCGGCGGCCCCGGAAGCCGCAGCCACCCCGGCTGCCCAGCCCCAGGAGCTGAAGGCCCTGCAGCAGGATCCGCTGGCCCTGACCGGAGAACTGGCCAACGGCCTGCACTACTTTGTGCGCCCCACCAAGGAGCCCGCCGGGCGCGCCTGCATCCGCCTGTATGTGAAGCACGGCTCCCTGAACGAGGATCCCTCCACCTCCGGCCTGTCCCACTTCCTGGAGCACATGGTGTTCAACGGCAGCAAGCATTTCAAGCGCGGCGAGCTCATACCCACCATGCAGAAGCTGGGCCTGGGATTCGGCGGAGACGCCAATGCCTACACCGGCCTGGAGCAGACCGTGTACATGCTGGACCTGCCCAACCTGAACGACGAGACGGTGGATTTTGCCTTCACCATCCTGCGCGACTTCGGTGACGGCGCCCTGCTGGAGGACGACGCCATCGACCACGAGCGCGGCATCATTGTGAGCGAGCTGAAGGCCCGCGACTCCGCAAGCTACCGCGCCAGCATCCAGACCATCCGCGCGCTGATGGAGGGCACCAAGATAGCGGACTACATGCCCATCGGCAAGGAGGACGTGGTGCGCCACGCCAGCTACGAGACCATCCGCAACCTGTACCGCAATGCGTACCTGCCCCGCCGCATGACCGTGGTGGTGACCGGCGACATGACCGCCGAGCAGGGCAAGGCCCTGGTGGAGAAGTACTTTGGCGACATGCGCGACGTGCCGAACCAGCCTGCGGCAGACCGCGGCAAGCTGGCGGACCTGGGCCCCTCCCAGACCATCATCCCCAACCCGGAGAACGCCATGACCACCGTCTCCGTGAACGTGGTGAAGCACTACACGGAGAAGCATGACACCATTGAGCAGCGCATCAAGGAATTCCCCGGCTCCGTGGCCCGCGCCATGCTCAACCAGCGCCTGGCCCGCATGACCCGCCAGCCGGACTGCCCGTTCGCTGGCGCCCGCGTGTCATACGGCAGCAATTTCAACGTGATGGAGGGTTTCAGCGTGGACCTTTCCGCAGAGCCCGGCAAGTGGCAGCAGGCCATGCAGGCCGTGCTGGACGAGGTGCGCCGCGCCTGCCGGTACGGATTCAGCAAGTCTGAGCTGGAGGAGGTGCTTACCTCCCACCGCACCAGCCTGACCCAGCTGGCCAACACCTGGGACACCATCTCCGCCAAGGACATCGCCTCCAGCATCATCGACAGCCTGGACGAGGAAGACGTGTTCACCGACCCGGCGGAAGACATGCGCGCCTTCGAGGCCAGCGTGAAGAGCCTGCTGGCAGACCCGGACCAGTGCCGCCGCCAGCTCGCCAAGGACTTTGAGACGGACCGCGCCAAGCTCATCATGGGCGGCAACGTGCCGGAGGGCATGACCGCCGAACAGCTCCGCACCGCCTATGATGCCGCGCTGAAGACCGAGGTGGCCAAGCCCGCCGAGCAGCAGGAAGTGGCCTTTGCCTACGACAAGGTGGGCGAGCCCGGCTCCATCGTCCTCCAGAACACCATCGAGGACATCGGCGTGACCACCATCACCCTCTCCAACGGCGTGAAGGTCAACCTCAAGCCCATCGACTTCAAGAAGGGCAGCATCTCCGTTTCCGCCGCGGTGGATGGCGGCAGCCTGCGCATGCCCGCCCCCGGCCTGGATACCGTGGCCGGTGCCGTGATGAACATGGGCGGCCTGGAGGCCCACACCCGCACGGACCTGGACCGCCTGCTCAGCGGCCACGTGGCCGGGGTGAGCTTCGACAGCTCCCGCGACCGCTTCACCTTTGCGGGCGGCACCACCGCCGCAGACCTGGAGCTGCAGTGCAAGCTGATTGTGGCCAGCATCCTGCATCCCGGCTACCGCCCGGACGGCGAGGTACTGCTGCGCCGCGCCCTGCCCTCCCAGTACAAGAAGTTCAAGACCACCCCGCAGGGCGCATTCTCCATGCAGTCCATGCGCAAGCTCTTCGGCGACGACCCGCGCTTTGTGGTGCCGGAGCAGGAGCAGGTGGAAGCCTGCACCACGGAGATGGTGAAGCAGGCGCTCACCCCCTACCTGCAGAACGGCGCCATGGAGGTCACCATCGTGGGTGATTTCAAGGTGGCGGACGTGCTGCCCGTGCTGGAGCGCACCTTCGGTGCCATGCCGCAGCGCGCCGCAGAGTTCAAGCCGCTCACGGACGCGGAGCGCACCGTGAAGTTCCAGCCCTGGGGCCAGCGGGAGTTCCTGCGCTATGACACGGAGCTGGACAAGACCATCGTGGCCCAGGTGCGCCCCGCCGGCAACGGCCGCGACCTGAAGCACAACCGCCGCCTGGAGGTCCTCTCCGACATCACCCGCGAGAAGCTCTTCGACGGTATCCGCGCCGAGCTGGGCGAGACCTACTCCCCCAGCGTGAACGTGGCCACCAACCGCCAGTTCGACAACGCCGCCTTCATCATGGCCAGCAGCGCCGGCGTGAAGGGCAACCGTGAGAAGGTGACCGCCGCCATGGACATGATTTTCAACCGCCTGGGCCAGGGCCAGATTACCCAGGAGGACGTGGACCGCGCCGTGCGCCCGCTGGTATCCAGCACGGAGAAGGCCTTCCGCGACCCCGGTTTCTGGGGCATGGTGCTGGCCAAGCTCCAGAGCGACCCGGATTCCCTGGTGACCATCCGCGAGGTGCTGCCGGACATCAAGGCCATCACCCTGGAGGAAATCCAGGCCCTGTCCAAGGAAGTATTCGGCAACGAGAACGTGAACTACTACTTTGCCGTTCCCAAGGACTTTGACAAGGACACCGCCGCCCCCGCCGCAGCCCCGGTGACGCCGCAGGCCGCCGCCGAGGACAAGGCCGCTGCCGCCACCACCCAGCCCTACCACATTGTGGTGAGCAAGGAGACCGCCGGCAAGGAGGACTGGAAGGCAGTGGTGAAGGCTCTCAAGAACAAGCACCGCGGTGCCATCGTCCACACCGTGCCGGACCTGAAGCAGGAGACCCTGAAGAAGGCCCTGAAAGGCACGGATGCCTACTACGTGGCCTACGTGATGCAGCCCAAGGAGATCGACCGCGCGCAGGTGGACATCCTGAACCGCGTGGCGCGCCAGATAGACGACGACCCCTGGGGCGACTGCCTGTGGGGCATGGTGACCGGCCGCACCGCGCAGGATGCCCTGCGCATTGCCAAGGCCAAGAAGCCCCTGGTCATCAAGCGCGTGCTGGGCACCACCAACCTGGACCACTCCCGCTTTGAGCACAGCTATGTCATCACGGACTGGACCGGGTTCCCCATCCATGAGCAGACCGGCTATACCGCCACCAAGGAGACCAAGTACGACGAGAACACCCCGGAAGGCAAGGAAATCTACAAGCATGGCGTGCAGGAGCTCTTCGGCAACCAGCTGGCCACCCAGAAGCCGCAGATGATTGTGACCTCCAGCCACGCCACGGAGTTCAACCTGGAGATGCCCTTCGGCAAGGGGCTCATCTTCCCGGCAGACGGCCGCTTCTACATGCTGCCCGCCGACCGCATGCGCGACTTCGGCCGCGTGCTCGGCAGCGCCATGCAGGGCAAGACGGAGGCTCTCTCCAAGTTTGCCAAGGAGAACAAGTTCAAGTCAATCGAGCCGGACGGCGTGACCCGCATCTGGCTGCCCGCCGGCAACTGCCTCTTCGGCAATGCCCGCGGCAGCGATACCAGCATGGCCATCACCGCCCTCTCCGCCTACACCTGCAACCAGGTGGCCGGCTACACCGTGCCCTCCTGGTACGGCGCCAGCGGCTGGGGCACCAACGGCACCTTCACCAACACGGTGGAGGGCATCAGCCTGGCGGAAGCCGCCGTGCTCAACAACCAGTACATCCTGGACAAGACCATGAAGCTCAATCCCAAGCTCATGGAAATAGAGTACAACGACGAGAGCTTCAACCCGAACAAGCTGGCCATGGAGCTCATCCAGCGCGCCAAGGTGCCCATGAGCGACCTGCAGAACGACGAGAAGGCCAAGGACTACCTGGGCCTGGTGCATGACCGCGACGTGTTCGCCTTCTACGGCGACCCCGCCTGGCGCGCCACGCTGGACGAGTCCCACACCCAGTCCCCCTTCAAGGTGACCTGGAACGGTGACAAGCAGTTCACCATCACCGCCAACCGCGCCCACAAGGGCCGCTGCGGCGTGTGGTTCCCCAATGTGAACGTGGGCAAGGGTGCCAAGGGCTGCGATGCCCCGGAGGCCGTCTTCACCAACGACTTCATCCTCTTCGACGAGCTGGAGCTCGGCAAGGGCGAATCCAAGACGGTGAACATCAAGTAACCCCCCATTCAGCATTCCCCCAATGCCCGTGCGCGCCGCGCACGGGCATTTTTTCAATTTGCGGCGCTGACAGGAATTGACATTGCCCCGGCAAACGTGTAGACTCCACCCTGTTATGAAATCTGCGCTGCTTTCTCTCAGCCTTGTGATGGCACTGGCATTTGCCGGTGCGCCCGCCTATTCCCAGAACGCCCCGGATTCCGCCCACGCTGCCAAGAAGGCGGACGGCAAGAAGAAATCCGGCAAGAAGAAGGCTGAAAAGAAGGCAGAGGCCAAGGATGACGGGGCTGCCGGCGAGCAGGACGGGCAGAAGACCGCCAAGAAGGCAGACAAGAAGGAAAAGGAGGACAAGTCTCCCCTTTCCGCCGTGGCCAAGGGACTGAAGACCGTGAAGTATGTGACCGCCAAGAAGGCTGACCTCAAGGCCACGCACTACATCTACCTGGTATCCGCCAGCTGGTGCGGCCCCTGCAACCAGGAGATGCCGCACGTGGTGCAGCAGTACAAGGAGATGCGCCAGTGCGGCGTGGAGCTTATCCTGGTGAGTGCCGACCACGACCAGGGCGCAGCCAAGGGTTTCGTGAGCAAGTACGGTGCGGAGTTCCCCTGCGCCATGGGTGACACGGAGCGCGGCAAGCTGCCCGGCTGGAAAGACGGCAACTCCATTCCCTTTGCCAACATTGTGGATGCCGAGGGCAACTCCCTGGCCAGCGGCCGCGCCGGGCAGGTTATCGGCAACTGGAAGCAGACCTGCGGCAAATAACCGCTTACCGGGATACCATGAGCAAGACCATCCTTTCCCTGCTTCTGGCAGCATGCTGCCTGCCCGCCTCCCTTCCTGCCGCCCACGCTGCGGATGCAGCCAAGAAAGACCCCGCCGCCGTGAAATGCAGCGGAGCCGTGGCAGAGGCGCTGAAGGACATTCCCTTCATCACGGAGAAAAAGCCCAACCTGAAGGCCAAGTACTACGTATACCTCATGTCCGCCAGCTGGTGTGCCGCCTGCAATGTGGAGATGCCCCACGTGGTGCAGGAGTACAAGGACATGGCCAAGAAGAAGGTGGAGATTGTGTACGTGAACGGCGACAAGACCCCGGAAGAGGCCACCGCCTTCATGAAGAAGTACAAGGCGGATTTCCCCTGCATCCTCATCGCCTCACAGGATACGCAGAAGCTCCCGGGTTTCAAGCGCATCATGAACTTCCCCTGGGCCATTGTAGTGGATGCGGACGGCAACGTGCTGCAGAGTGCCCGCGCGGACAAGGTGTTCAACGACTGGCGCCAGACCACCGGCACCCCGCAGCCCAAGAAAAGGAAGAAGTAAGGCCACACCCCTTTCACCGGGCAGGGAGGATTCATCCTCCCTGCCTTTTCTTTTGCCCGCACCGCTGCGGTGGATGGCACACTTTTTCCCCCACTGCGGCAACTTTTCATTGCAATTCCCGCGCAGATGGAGGATAATGCCTGCGGAGCTGTGCCCATGGGGGCGGCTCGTTACCAAGTCAAACATCATGAAAACGCTCAAGCGATTTGTGTTGGTGGGTGCCCCGGCCTCCGGCAAGGGTACCCAGTCTTCTTTCCTGTCTGATACGTATGACCTGAAGCCCCTGAGCACGGGTGCCCTGCTGCGTGCAGAGATTGCCGCCGGCTCCGAGCTGGGCATGGAGGCCAAGAAGTACATGGATGCCGCCATGTTCGTGCCGGACGAGGTGGTGAACGGCATCGTGGCCAAGTGGCTCGGCGAGAACAAGGACTGCGGCTGCCTGCTTGACGGCTATCCCCGCACCGTGTCCCAGGCCGAGACGCTGGATGCCAACCTCTCCCAGATGGGCATGGAGGTCGACATCGTGGTCTACCTGAACGTGGCCCTGGAGCTCATCCAGGCCCGCATGCTGAAGCGCAAGGCCTGCCCGAAGTGCGGCGAGACCACCCGCAACGGCGAGGAGACCTGCCCGAAGTGCGGCACGGAGATGATTGTGCGCTCCGACGACAACCCGGAGGCTTTCGCCAAGCGCTGGAAGGACTACGAGAGCCTGACGGTGCCGGTCATCGAGCACTACCAGGCCCAGGGCAAGGTGGTGGAAATCAAGGTGACGGAAGAGGGCGAGCCCGCGGACGTTTCCGCCCGCATCGCCGCCGCCATCCGCGCCTACGCAGAAAAGTAAACACCCCTGCACCGGAAAACTTGCAAGGCGGGCAGCACATGCTGCCCGCCTTTTTGCATATTCAAAGACAAGGGAGGGTTCAGGCCTTTTCCCACAGGCGCTGCTTGAGCGCCACGGCGGCGGCGGCCATTTGCGCCTTGTGCTTGCTGGTGCCCTCTGCTGAGCCCAGCTCCATGCCGCCCCAGGAAACCACCGCGCGGAAAGGCCCTGCCACCTTCTCCGGGTCCACCAGGCTCACCGTGTAATCCGGCCCCTGGCCGTTCACAGCCTGCAGGGTTTCCAGCAGCTCGCCCTTGGAATTCACCGCCACCATGGCCTCCGCCTTCTCCAGGCTGGGCCCCAGCAGCATCAGGGACACCTTGCGCGCGGCGTTGTAGTTGGAATCCATCATCACCGCGCCGACTACGGATTCAAAGGTGTTTGCCAGGATGGAGAGCGTGGTGCGTCCGCCCGTCTTTTCCAGCTGGGGGCTCATGGCCAGCTGCTCCCCCCAGCCCAGCTCACGGCACAGGCCGGCCAGGTGCTGGCGGCTCACCAGCGCGGCGCGCATCTTGGTCAGCAGCCCCTCGTCCGCCTTCGGGTAGCGGGAAAACAGCTCACGGCTCACCGCCAGTTCCAGCACGGCATCCCCCAGGTACTCCAGGCGCTCGTAGTTCAGGTTGGTACTGCGCTTCTGGTCCACGCTGGGGTGGGTGAGCGCCTGCTCCAGCCAGGTGATATCCGTAAACACATAGCCCAGGCTCTTTTCCACCACATCTTTCTGCATGAGCCCACTCTACCACAAAAGCGCGCCCACTGCGAACTTTTTTCTTGCCCGCCGCGCATATCTGCTTGACATAACCCACCTTTGCGCATAAGGTAACTTCGATGAAGTCTCTTTCCCTCGCAATGCTTTTGACAGTGGCAATGGCCGGCGGCCTTGCCTTCTCCCAAGACGACACCGAAACCGCACCCAAGGCCAAGCCTACCAAGGAGGAGCTGAAGGCGGAGCGTATCAAGAAGCAGGGAGAGAAGCTGAAAATCAAGTGGTACAACACGGAGAAGGAAGCCTTCGACGAGGCAAAGAAGTACAACCTGCCCGTGTGGGTGCTGTACTCCAACCCCGCCACCTGCGGCATGTGCCGCGCGCTGGATTCCAACATCATCAACTCCCGCCAGCTCAAGCGTGAGAAGGGGCTATTCATCGGCTACCGCTCCACCTCCCCCATCCCCAAGTACAACTGCAACAAGGGCATGCCCACGGGTGCCGTGGTCTCCCCGGAGGGCAAGCACCTCTGCAACCTGAGCTACAACCCCAACATGAAGCCGGAGGAATACATCCAGAAGCTCCAGGACTCCCGTGACACGGTGAAGCGCGAAGCCAACGTGGCCGAGACCAAGAAGGAACTGGGCATGTGAGCCGCCGCCGGATTTCATGACATGAACGGACTGCCCGCCATACTCTGCACAGCCGTGCTCTGCGCGGCCCTGCCCTGCGCCGCTGCGGCCAAGGCACCCGCCAAGCCCGCCGCGAAGACAACCAAGGCACCTGCCAAACCTGCCAAACCTGCGGCTCCCGCCAAGCCGGCCGCCCCGGCGGTGCAGCCTGCCCCGGCAGAGCCTGCGGAACCCGCCCTGCCGCCCCTGCCCCCCGTGCCGGAGCTTGACACCCTGCCCGCCCCCGTGCAGGCCTACATCCTGAACGCCACCGCCGCCGGCATGGAACAGACCGCAGAGGTGTACGAGCAGGACAAGGCCGCCGAGCCCAAGACGCTGGCCGTGAACACGGCGCGCGCCACCGCAGGGGAGCCCGCAACCGCCCTGCCGGAAAACCACCGCAGGTACCTGCAGGCAAAGAACGCCCGCCTGACCCGCATGGCGGATGAGATTTCCGCCTTGGAAGATGCCAAGGACGCCACCGTTTCCGCCATGGTGAAAACCACCCGCCGGGAGATGGCCGTGCTGGATTCCGAGCACCCGGAGGCCGCAGCCGTGCTCAGTGAGCGCCGCATGAACATGCTGGCCCACCAGCTCATGGCCAAGCTGGAGCTCCTGCAGCAGGCCACGGACCATATCATGGCCCACCCGGAACTCACCCGCAAGGGGCAGCGCACCGCCATGGCCGCCTACTACCGCCACCTGGCAGGCCTGCTGCGCACCGCAGCCGCCGCCATGTAAGGCAGGGCACCGCTCCCTTCCCCGCCCCGCGCTGCCATGTGCTGCACGGGGCGCGTTGCTTTTCCTCCCGCCGCGCCCGCAGCCGCACATTTGGCTTGCCATGCGCGCGCGTATGTGCTACCCTCCCCCGCAAGACAACTTTAGCACAAAATGACTGAGTTACCCAAGGCGTACGATCCGACACTGGTTGAAGACAAATGGCAGGCCCGCTGGATGGGTGAAGGCTGCTTCCACGCAGACCCCCACTCCTCCAAGCCCGCATACAGCATCGTCATCCCCCCGCCCAACGTGACGGGCGTACTCCACATGGGCCACGTGCTCAACAACACCATCCAGGATATCCTGGCCCGCCGCGCCCGCCAGGAGGGCAAGGAAGTGCTCTGGCTGCCCGGCACGGACCACGCCGGCATTGCCACCCAGGCCCGCGTGGAAAAGGAACTGGCCAAGGAGAACCCGCCCCGCACCCGCTATGACGTGGGCCGAGAGGATTTTGTGAAGATGGTCTGGGATTGGAAGCAGAAGCACGGCGGCATCATCATCAAGCAGCTCAAGAAACTGGGCTGCTCCTGCGACTGGGACCGCGAGCGCTTTACCATGGACGACGTGTTTGCCCCGGAGGTGGCACGCGCCTTCACGGAGCTTTTCAAGCAGGGCCTCATCTACCGCGGCCGCCGCATGGTGAACTGGGACCCCGTGCTCCGCACCGCCCTCTCCGACGAGGAGGTCATCATGACCCCCACCCACAGCAAGCTCTACACCATCCGCTACAAGCTGGCGGACGGCTCCGGCCAGCTCCTGGTTTCCACCACCCGTCCGGAAACCATCATGGCGGACGTGGCCGTGGCCGTGAACCCCAAGGACCCCCGCTTCTCCCACCTCATCGGCAAGACCGTCATCCGCCCGCTGGTGGAGACGGAAATCCCCATCATTGCAGACGACCACGTGGAGATCGAGTTCGGCACCGGCGCGCTCAAGATCACCCCCGCCCATGACCGCACGGACTTTGAGGTGGGCATGAAGAACAACCTGGAAATCATCGACGTGCTCACCGCAGACGGCCACATCAACTGCCCGCAGTGCCCGGAGCTGCACGGCCTGGACCGCTTTGTGGCGCGTGACAAGTCCATTGAGCTCATAGAGGCCAAGGGCCTGCTGGAGAAGGTGGAGAACTACGACAACAACGTGGGTGTGAGCCAGCGCTCCGACGCTCCCATCGAGCCGCGCCTGAGCATGCAGTGGTTCCTGAAATACCCCTGCGTGCAGGAGGCCGCGGACGCCGTGGCCAACGGCGACATCACCTTCCGCCCCGCCCGCTGGGCCAAGACCTACGCCCACTGGCTGGAGGGCATCCAGGACTGGTGCATCAGCCGCCAGCTCTGGTGGGGCCACCGCATCCCCGTGTGGTACCGCAAGGACAAGGCACAGGAGCTGCAGGAGGCCACCAAGCTGGACGAGACCGATGCCGAGGCCGGCGATATCTACGTGGGCGTGGAGCCCCCCGCAGACCCGGAGAACTGGGTGCAGGACGAGGACGCCCTGGACACCTGGTTCAGCAGCTGGCTGTGGCCCTTTGCCACCATGGATGCGGACTGCCTGGCCAAGTTCTACCCCACCAGCGACCTGGTGACCGGCCCGGATATCATCTTCTTCTGGGTGGCGCGCATGATTATGGCCGGCTACCGCTTTGCCGGCGGCCGCAAGCCGTTCTCCAACGTGTTCTTCACCTCCATTGTGCGTGACCTGCAGGGCCGCAAGATGAGCAAGAGCCTGGGCAACAGCCCGGACCCGCTGGACCTCATCGCCAAGTACGGCGCAGACGGCCTGCGCTTCGGCCTGATGCGCATTGCCCCCACCGGCACGGACGTGAAGTTTGACGAAAAACAGATTGAGGAAGGCAAGAACTTTGCCAACAAGCTGTACAACGCCGCGCGCTTCCGCATGATGCAGGGAGAGGCCACCACGGACCCGGCACCCAGGTTCACCCCGGTGCACATCGATATCCTGGCCAAGCTCAAGAAGCTGCATGCAGAGGTGGCGGATGCCTTTGCCAAATACGAGTTCAACACCTACACCCAGGCGCTCTACTCCTTCTTCTGGAACGAGTACTGCTCCCTGTTCCTGGAGGCGGTGAAGAACGACCTGCGCGAGGGCGACCCCGCCGTGCGCAACGCCACCCTGCACACCATGGACACCGTGCTGCGCCACTACCTGGCGCTGCTGGCACCCATCATGCCCCACATTGCAGAGGAACTGTGGGCCAGCCTGGGATTTGCCGCCAGGGAGAACGGCCTGCCGCTCATGAGCACCCCGCTGCCCAAGGCGGAGGCCCTGCTCTCCGGGCTGGACGAGACCGCCGTTTCCAAGGCAGGCGTGCTGGCCGCAGCCCTGTATGAGACGGCCAACCGAGCCCGCAACCTGAAGGCGGAATACAACCTGGCCACCAACAAGAAGGTGCGCCTGGTCCTGAAGCCCGCCCTGCCCGTGGATGCCGACCTGTGCGACCGCCTGGCCCTGCTGGCCGGCGCCCAATCCGCCACGGCGGATGCCGCGTATGATGCGCCCAAGGGCACGCCCACGGCGCTCACGCCCTTTGGTGAGCTGTTCCTGCCGCTGGAAGGCCTAGTGGATGTGGCGGCGGAGCGCGCCCGCATTACCAAGGAGCTGGAGAAGATGACCAAGGAGATAGCCAAGTGCAGCGCCAAGCTGGGCAACGCCTCCTTTGTGGACCGCGCCCCCGCCGAGGTGGTGGAGCAGGAACGCGCCCGCCTGGCCGACTGGGAAGCCAAGAAGGCCCAGCTGGAAAGCATGCTTTCCGCACTCTCCTGATACGCCACACAGCTAACACACGCAGTCAACCATGAGCGAGGATTTCTTCGAGAGTCTCGTCAGCAAGGATGAGCGCCGCGAGCTGAAATGCTGCGGCATTACCTCTGTGGAACTGCTGGCCAAGATTACGCCGGCAGCCCTGCGGCGGGAGCTGGACCAGGCCAGGTCCTTCTTCCCGCTGGATATCAACGACGGCACTTTCTCAAATGCCCGCCTGGAGTACCTGTACCGCGAGGCATGCGCCCACCTGGGCATTGAGCCGCAGGAAGGGGGACAGGAGGCTCCTGCAGCTTTCCGCCATGCAGCCCCCGCGCCCAAGAAGGAGGAACCGGAAGTAACCATGGTGGACGATTTCATCGTGCGCCGCCAGCCCACGGAGTCCCAGTTTTTCGACGACCTCCCGCAAATGGCTATTCCCAACTCCGGGCTGGGACAGGCGCAGGAGGAAAAGGGCAAGAGCAAGCGTTTCAGCACCATCCGCTGCGGCCACTCCACCCTGGTATTCTTCGGGGCCCTGGTCACCCTGCTGCTGATTCCCTGCATTGCCATGGCCATCTACCTGCCGGTCGCCATCCTGGGCAACGGCATATCCAGGGATGAGATTCTGCTCTACATGGGCATCATGGCAGCGGTGCTCATTATCTACTTCATCTACAACTACCACGCCAAGTGCACGGTGTGCCACATCCACCTGTTCAGCTTCCGCAACTACCCGCGCAACAAATACGCGCACTACCTGCCGCTGCTGGGGTACACCTTCACACTGGCCCTGCGCATTGTCTTCACCGGCAAGTTCACTTGCCCCGCCTGCGGCACCAAGCTCCGCCTGGGCCACCGCGAGCACTACCATGAGGAATATGTGGAGGAGATAGTGGAAGAAGAGCTGGACGAGAACAACTAACCCACCGCCCCCTGCCATGCTCCGCGCTGCCGCCATCCTCCCCTGCGCCCTGGCCGCCACCGCCCCGGCTGCGGAAACCGCACCCGCCCTGCCGGAAAGCCACAGCGACCTGGCGCGCGCCATCACGGATTTCCTTTCCCGCACGGAGCTCTGCCTGCGCTCCTGCACGGATGCGGAATCCGTACAGGCTGCCATGCCCAAGCTCCGTGAGCTGGCCAAGGAGGCCCGCAACCTCTCCGAGGCGCAGAAAGCCCTGCCGGAACCCACCGTGCAGGATTACCTGGCATCCCAGAGCCTGGCCGTGCAGTTCCTGCACATCTGGCGCACCATCCGCTCCCACCGGGACCGCCTGGAAAAGGACGGGCTGATGACGGACGAGCTGCGCCAAATCCTGCAAGCCGGGCTGGAATAGCCCCCGCCTTCCCTGGCTGACGAAAAAAATGCATTTTAGGGACACCACAAGATATTGTGGTGTCCCTTTTCTCTTCACCCCACATCATTTGAGCGGTGGAAAAAGAGGCTTCGCAGCTTCGGAAGCCCGCAAATTTTAAGCTTGCAAAAGGTCAGCAAAACCTTAATATCACTCACACGGAAAGGTCAAACTTATGAAACCAGATACAAGTCACAACCACGCATTGACGACAGACGAGGTACAACATCTTGCAGACTTTGTCCTTTTCTCACAGCGCAGCTGCATCCTGAGCCTTTCCCCGGAGCTGAACCGCGGCAAGGTCTCCTACCCGCAGTTTTTCCTGCTCACCTACCTGGCGGAGGAGGACTGCCTGTCCATGAGCAACATAGCCCGCATGATGGGCCACTCCACCGCAGCCGCCACCGGCATGGTGGACAAGCTGCAGACCCTGGGGCACCTGAAGCGCTACACCGCCGCGGCAGACCGCCGCAAGATTATGGTGCGCATCACGGACCAGGGACGTGAGCTGGTGGCTCAGATGCGCAACAACATAGCCGAGGAGCTGGCCCAGCTGATGGCCAGCGACGACCGCGCGGAAAAGCTGGCCCCCGCCCGCCGCCTCATCACCCGCCACGCCGCAACCAAGGACTGACCCCACCCCCTTTCATACCAAGACGATGAACAAGTATTCCCCCGCATACCTGGACAAGCTCAACTCCTACCCGGAGAACTTTGCACGCTTTGTCACCCGCATTCCCGGCGTGGCCACCACCACGGACCGCGCCGCCGTCATCACCGCCCTTTCCCCCACCCATGAGGAAGTGCTGCGCGAGGCCGGACTGGACCCCAAGATGCTCCGCCGCGCCCAGCAGGTACACGGCAACAAGGTGGCCCTGGTGGGCGATATAGGCTGCTCGTACCCCGTGGAGGGCGTGGACGGCCTGTTCTGCGGCAGCAAGGCAGACTGCTGCCTGGGTATCTATGTGGCAGACTGCGCCGCCGTGTGGATCTACGATACGGTGACGGGCAGCCGCGCCCTGCTCCACTCCGGCAAGCTGGGCACCCAGCAGAACATTGTGGGAGAGGCCCTGGCCGCCATGCACAAGATCCTGGGCGTGCAGCCCATCAATTGCGTGGCCGTCATCTCCCCCTGCATCCGCCCCCCGCATTACGAGGTGGACATCGTGACCCGCATCAAGGAGGAGCTGACGGAAGCCGGCCTGCTGCCGGAGAACATTACCGACTGCGGACTGGACACCGCCTCAGACCTGGAAACCTTCTACTCCTACCGCATGGAGAAGGGCAACACCGGGCGCATGCTCGCCCTCTTCGGCCGCCTGCCGGAGACACCGCAAGCCTGATGCTCCCCACCGGCAAGCAGGAACTGCGCCGCACCATGCTGCTAAGGCTGAAGGATGCGGCGGCAAACGACCCCGCGGGGCGGCGCTCAGCCGCCCTGCGCCGTTTGCTGGCGCCCCTGATGGCGGTACCGCAGCCGCTCCGCGTGGCCATCTATGCGCCGCTGCCGCATGAGGTGGACCTGCTGCCCCTGCTGCAGGAATACCCGCAGCACACCTTCTGCTTTCCCCGCTGCGGGCGGGAGCACCGCATGGAGTTCCACCCCGTGCAGGATCCCGCAGCGGATATGGCACCCGCCGCCATGGGCATACCCGCCCCGCACGCCCACTTGCCGGTCATCCCCCCGCAGGAGCTGGACCTGGTCATCGTTCCGGGCGTGGCCTTCACCACCGCCGGCGCACGCCTGGGCTACGGCGGCGGCTACTATGACCGCTACCTGCCCCGCTGCACCTGCGCCCGCCTCTGCGCCGCCGCCTTTGCGGAGCAAATCATACCCTTTGTACCCGTGGACAGGCATGACCTGCCCATCCCCCAGGTCATCCACCTGTAGGCTCCCTGCAGCTCTTTTTTCTTGTTAGGCCACGCCCGGTTGTGTTATGGTTGCATTGCCGCCGTAAAACAGCGGCGGTTATACCAAATGTATAACATAGTCCTATGGTGGCCTCAGATATGCGACTTGTGCGCATTGATTGCCGCCAGATTCGTTGAAATGATATAGACGAATCACCCCGCAGCCGGCGGCAACCGGCTGCGGGGTTTTGGTTATACAAAGTATAATAACATAGTCAGCTTGTTAAGCTTGGCTGCATTGTAACACCGCCACAGGGGGAGTCAAGCGTTTTTTCACCCTTCCCTGAAAAAACACCCTGCAGGCGCACCGCCCGCAGGGTGGGATTGAATTGTTGCACCCGGCCTTACTGCTGGGCCTTCTTGGCGGCCTTCTCCGCGGCCTTGGCAGCCTTGGCAGCCATCTTGGCCTTCTCCTCCTCAGAGAGGATGCGGGGGAACACCGGGCTGGGAGCCTGGATGGTGTGGCCATCACGGATGATACCCCAGGCCAGGTGCTGCGGCAGCAGGCCGGCGGCATCCACCTGCAGCTGCTCCAGGATACGGGCGGAGGCATCCGGCAGCACGCAGCCCAGCAGGTAGCCTATCTGCGCGCAGCTCTCCAGCAGGTGGGCCAGCGTGCGCTGCAGCTCCGGCAGCTTGGTCTCGTCCTTGGCCAGCACCCAGGGCTGCTTCTGCTCAATGTAGGCATTGCACAGGGCCACGTGGGCGTTAAGCGCGCCCAGGGCATCGGCGGTGTTGTAGGCGTCCATCAGCTCGCGGAAGCGGGCCACGGTATCCGCCAGGCTCTTGCGCAGGTTGGCAGAAAGCTCGTCGTCCTCCGCGCCCACGGTCACGGTGCCGCCGCAGTAGCGCAGGCACATGTTCAGGGAGCGGTTGCACAGGTTGCCCAGGTCGTTGGCCAGCTCCGTGTTGTAAATCATCTTCAGGCGCTCCGGGTCAAAGTCGCTGTCGTAGCCGGTCTTGGTGTCGCGCACCAGGTAGTAGCGCACGGCCTCCGCGCCGAAAGCGTCGCACAGGTCGTTCGGGTCCACGATGTTGCCCAGGCTCTTGCTCATCTTCTCGCCGTTGATGTTCAGCCAGCCGTGTACCAGCAGGCGGGGGATGTCGCAGTCCTCGAACCCCATGGCATGCAGCATGCACAGCCAGTAGATGCCGTGGGCGGGCACCAGGATATCCTTGCCGATGACCTCGCATGCGGCGGGCCAGAGCTTGGAGAAATCCGGCAGGCCGGAGCCTTCCTCCGCCAGGTAGCCGGCAAAGGAGATGTAGTTCACCAGAGCATCAAACCACACATAGGTCACAAACTCCGGGTCGAAAGGCAGCGGAATGCCCCAGGAGAGGCGGGACTTGGGGCGGGAGATGCACAGATCCACGCCCTCGGAGCGCTCTATGGCGTTGAGCAGGTTCTTGCGGCGGAACTCCGGGGTCACCACCTCCGGGTGGGTCTCCACATACTCCTTGAGCCAGGCGATGTGCTGACTGAGATTGAAGTACCAGTTCTCCTCCTCCAGCTCGATGACCTCACCCCATTCCGGGCCGAAATTGCCGTCCTCGCCGCGCTCCTTCTCCGTGAGGAACTGCTCCTGGCGCACGGAATAGAAGCCCTTGTAGGCCTTCTTGTACAGGCAGCCCTTCTCCTTCAGGTTGCTGAGAATCTTCTGCACGCAGCGCTCATGCAGCGGCTCAGAGGTGGCGGCCCAGCCGTCATACTGAATCCCCAGGCGCTCCCACAGGGCGATGAACTTCTGCATCACCGCATCCGCGTACTCCTTGGGCTCCATGCCGGCGGCCTCTGCCTTCTGCTGCACTTTCTGGCCGTGCTGGTCCACACCCGTCAGGAAATACACGTCCTCGCCGCACATTCGGTGCCAGCGGGCCAATACGTCTGCCAACACCTTCTCGTAGGCGTGCCCGATGTGCGGGGCACCGTTCGTGTAGTCGATTGCTGTCGTAATGTAGAACATAGCGCGCGGATTCTACCACACGCGGCGCGGGTTTGCAAGCGTAACCGTATCATATCGCGCTTGACAAACACCCTGCCCATTGTGTATATTCCCGCCCCGTGAATCACAAGAAGATACCTTCCCTCACCCTGCCCACCACGGATTACGGGCAGATGCAGGACATGAGCAACCGCCACCTGGTGGGCGTGCTGCGCAGCGCCGTGCTGGCGCCGGACCGCATCGGCCGCTTCTCCCCCCGCCCGCCGGAGGACCATGATGCCTACGTGGTGCGCCACCGCACCAGCTGCATCGATATCCACCTGTACTCCGGGGGAGAGGAGGTATTCTGCATCAAGTTTGTGGAGGCTCCCGAGTATTGATTGGCGATTTTTGGCTTGAAACCGCGGCTGACGTGGCGTAGAATATGCCTGTTATGGCTGAGATACACCCCACCGCTGTCATCGACCCCACCGCAGAAATTGCGGAGGACGTGAAAATTGGGCCCTACTGCGTGGTAGGGCCGCATGTGAAACTGGGCCGCGGCTGCGTGCTCCACAGCCACGTGGTGCTGGGTGGCCCCTCCACCTTCGGTGAGGGTAACGTCTTCTTCCCCTTCTCCGTCATCGGCCTGCAGAGCCAGGACCTGAAGTACAAGGGGGAACCCACCTTCCTGGAGGTGGGAGACCACAACTGCTTCCGTGAGAACTGCAACATCAACCGCTCCACCACCCCGGAGACCAAGACCGTCATCGGCTCCTACAACAACTTCCTCATCAACAGCCACTGCGGCCATGAGTGCGTGGTGGGCAACCACTGCATCGTCTCCGGCTATGCCGGCATTGCAGGCCACTGCCAGATCGGGGACTGGGCCATCGTGAGCGGCTTTGCCGCCCTGCACCAGTTTGTGCGCGTGGGTGCCCACGCCATGATTGGCGGCTGCGCCCGCGTGCCCATGGATGTGCCGCCCTTCACCATCATAGAGGGTGCCCCCGCCGCCGTGCGCGCCATCAACATCATCGGCCTGCAGCGCCGCGGGTTCTCAGAGGAGGACATCCGCGCGCTCAAGTTCGCCTACCGCAAGATTTTCCTGAACAAGGGCGGCAACCTGGAGGAAGAGATTGCCACCGTGCTGGCAGATGAGAAATACGGCAGCAACGCCAACGTCAAGCAGCTCGTCGAGTTCCTGCAAACCTCCCAGCGCGGCTTCATCCACTAAATGAAAAAGCACCTCGTCTTTGACCTGGACGGCACGCTGGTCCACTCCCTGCCCGGCATCACCACCGGGCTGAACCGCGCGCTGGAGCGCCTGGGCCTGCCCGGCCACCCCCAGCAGGCCGTGCGCCACATGATAGGCCGCGGCGCCGCCAACCTGTGCGCCGCCGCCCTGGGCTACCCGGATGCCGCCAGCGCCCCGCAGGAGCGGCAGCAGGCCCTGCTCTCCGCCTTCCAGCAGGAATACCGCAACTGCTGGCAGGGGGAAAACACGCGCGTGTACCCCGGCATCCCCGTCATGCTGGACCGCATGGCCGCAGAGGGCGCGCGCATGGCCGTGCTCTCCAACAAGCCGCACATGGTCACGGAACCCATGGTGCAGACCCTCTTCCCCACCATCAATTTCAACCCGCTCATGGGCTTCATCGGGGAGTTTCCCCGCAAGCCGGACCCCGCCGCCCTGCTCCACATAGCCGCAGGGTGGGGCATCCCCGCGCAGGAGCTCACCCTGGTGGGTGATTCCCTGTATGATGCCCGCACCGCCGCCAATGCCGGCTGCGCCTGCATCCTGGTAGCCTGGGGCTATGCCCGCGTGCGGGACCTGGTGGAATGGAACCCGGATGTTCCCGTGGTAGGCTCCGTGGAAATGCTGGAGCGCACCCTGCTGGCCTGAGCCGCCGCCCCCGTTTCAACCATACAAGGAACCCCTGCCCGCTACTGCCGGGCAGGGGTTTCCTGTTTGTATTCTTGGGAAGCACCGGGGCCTTAGCCCAGCTCGTCCACGGCCTTCTTCATGGCCACCAGTCCCTGGCGCAGCTGCTCCGGGGAGGTAGCGTAGTTCAGGCGCACGCAGGAGGGGGCGCCAAAGTTGGCACCATCGTCCAGGAACACGCCGGCCTTCTCACGGAAGAACTTGTGGGGGCTCTCCACGCCCAGGTTGCGGCACTCAATCCAGGCCAGGTAGGTGGCCTCGTTCGGGCGGATCTGGAGCTTGGGAATCTGGTTGGTGATGTAGTTCACCACAAAATCGCGGTTGGCGCGCAGGGTCTCCAGCAGCTCGGCATGCCACTCCCAGCCCTGGCGGTAGGCGGCCTCTGCGGCGGCGTAGGCAAACACGTTCAGTGTGGGCAGGCTGCCGCCCTGTACCTGTTCGATGCGGGCCTTCAGCTCCGCGTTCGGCACACACATGTAGGAGAAACAGATACCGGCAATGTTGAACGTCTTGCTGGGGGCGCTCAGCATCACCAGGCGCTGCTTCACCTCGTCGGAGAGCGTCAGCGCAGAGGTGTGCCTCAGCCCCTGCTCCAGCACCAGGTCGCAGTGGATTTCATCAGAGCAGAGAATCAGGTCGTGCCTCACGCAGAAATCACCCACGCGCTGCAGGTCCTCCGGGCTCCAGCAGCGGCCGGACGGGTTGTGCGGGTTGCACAGCAGGAACAGCTTGGTCTCCGGCGTCACCGCCGCCTCCATGGCCTCCCAGTCGAACTGGGCATAGCCGTCCACCCACTTGTGCGGCACATCCACAAGGGAGGCGCCGGCCGCCTCGTGGCAGTGCAGCATGGGCGGGTACGCGGGGGAGCAGGTCATGATGGCACCGTGGTTCTCACCGCAGATGGCGCGGGCCACCAGGGTGAATGCCGGCACGCAGCCCGGCAGCTCATGCAGCCACTCCTTCCTGGCCTCCACGCCGTGGCGGGCCTTCAGGTAATCCACGATAGCCTGGGCCATGTGGTCCGTCATGAAGGCATAGCCGTAGAAATGGTGGTCCATGCGGGCCTTGAGGGCCTCGATGACACAGGGCGGGGACTCGATGTCCATATCAGCGATTCCGAACGGAAGGGGCCCCTGGAGGTCCCACTTGATATTGCCGGTGTCACGGCGTTCCTCATTGCGCGCGAAAATAATTGACATGCGGGTATGATAGCGGCCCGGCGCGGAATGTCAAGGCAAAGCGCACCCCTTTTTCCCCAGAAAGGCGTTTTTCACGCGCCCCCTGCCGCGCATGCGCCGCGCGGAGGACATGCTTTTTGCTTGATAGTGCGGCGGCTGTATGGTAGAGTCGCCGTGAAACCGTTTCTTTATGAACACGCAACTTCGCATCGCCATTGGTTCAGACCACAAGGGTGTGGATCTGAAGGAAGCCGCTGTTGACCTGCTGAAAGGCTGGGGCTACGACGTGACAGACGTGGGACCCGCCGGCAAGGAATCCTGCAATTATGCCGAATACGCCAACTCCGTGTGCAAGCGCATTGTGGACAAGCGCGCAGAGCGCGGTATCCTCATCTGCTTTACGGGCCTGGGCATGAGCATTGCCGCCAACCGCTGGACCGGCGTGCGCGCCACGCTCTGCGCCACGCCGCAGGTGGCCGGCCTTTCCCGCCAGCACAACAATTCCAACGTGCTCTGCCTTTCCGCCGCTGCCCTCACCTCTGACGACCTGCCGGAGCTGCTGCGCACCTGGCTGGAGTCCGACTTCGAGGGCGGCCGCCATGAGGACCGCCTGTGCGTGGGCGGCGGCTCCAAGCTGGCCGTGAGCGATCCCGCACTCGCCGCCATCATCGAGGAGGAACACTGCCGCCAGCTCAACAACATTGAGCTCATCGCCTCTGAGAACTTCACCTCCCCCGCCGTGATGGAGGCCCAGGGCTCCTGCCTGACCAACAAGTATGCCGAGGGCTACCCCGGCCGCCGCTGGTACGGCGGCTGTGAGGTGGTGGACAAGGTGGAGCAGCTCGCCATCGACCGTGCCAAGGCCCTCTTCGGCTGCGACCACGCCAACGTGCAGGCCCACTCCGGCTCCCAGGCCAACATGTCCGTCTACTTCGCCTGCATTGAGCCCGGCGATACCATCCTGACCATGGACCTCGCCTGTGGCGGCCACCTCTCCCACGGCTTCTTCGCCAACTTCTCCGGCAAGCTCTACAAGGTGGTCCACTACGGCGTGAACCCGGAGACGGAATGCATCGACTACGATGCTCTGGAAGCCACCGCCAAGGAGGTGAAGCCCAAGCTCATCCTGGCCGGCGCCTCCGCCTACTCCCGCACCATCGACTTTGCCCGCATCCGCCAGATTTGTGATGAGGTGGGCGCCATCATGTTCGTGGACATGGCCCACATTGCCGGCCTGGTGGCAGGCGGCGCACACCCCTCCCCCGTGCCCTATGCGGACTTTGTATCCACCACCACGCACAAGAGCCTGCGCGGCCCGCGCGGCGGCATCGTCATGTGCAAGGAAAAGTGGGTGAAGAAGCTCAACAGCGCCACCTTCCCCGGCCTGCAGGGCGGTCCCCTCATGCACGTCATCGCCGCCAAGGCCGCCTGCCTGGGCGAGGCCCTCAAGCCGGAGTTCAAGCAGTACGCCGCACAGGTCGTCGCCAACTCCAAGGCCATGGCCGCCAAGCTCACGGAGCTCGGCTACCGCATCGTGGCCGGCGGAACGGACAACCACTGCTTCCTGGTGGACCTGAGCGTGAAGGGCCTGAACGGCGCAGATGCCCAGGTGGCCCTTGACAAGGTCGGCATCACCGTGAACAAGAACGCCATCCCCTACGACAAGGGCACCACCAACAAGCCCTCCGGCATCCGCATCGGCACCCCCGCCGTCACCACCCGCGGCATGAAGGAGCAGGACGTGTGCCAGGTGGCAGAGTTCATCTCCCGCGGCCTGGATATCCTCGCCGCCGGCGGCAGCGAGGAAGCCTTCGCCGCCCTCCGCGCAGAGGTCTCCGCCTTCAACGCCCAGTTCCCCACCCCGTAAGGTTCTGGCCCAGGACTTTCCCGCGGCGGCTGCACCCTGCAGCCGCCGCTTTTTTGGGGTTCATCCGGGTAAACAACAGGCGCAACGAGTGCCCTGCTGGCATGCGGTGGACAGATGACGGGCAGGTACGTCAGATTTGCGTGCTCTTGTCCTCCTCCGCCGCTTTTGGCTGGCGGCGGGCCGATGAACAGGCTATTCTTACGCCCCACCGTCACAGGCCGCGCAGCGCGCTCCGCCATGTTGTTGTCTATGGGGATATCGGGGGTCTCCAGCCAGCCTTTCTGTATTTCCCGCCGCAGGGCGGCTTTCTTTGGGTGCCTGAATTCTCTAGACGCTGTCTAGAGAATTCAAAAAACATTATCCATTGATAACCAATCAATATAATTCCGCTTGGTACGCCGCGGCATTTTTGCTTGCAGTCGCGGCTTTTCTAGGACTTGTCTGCCCCGCTCACCTCCCGCTTTGGCCCCGGTTGGGATTATGCCACGCTAACATCAGGCAGTTTTTTCTTGTATACGCCCAAACCGCCACCCCGTCAATCACCGCTGACCGCCCTGCATCCGGGTGTTTGGAGAACCGGGATTCAAACCACCATCATTATCCGCAGGGCGGCGGCTCTCAATCCTAATGTTTCTTCTTAACCCGGAATTCAAAAGCGCCCACCCGCATACGCAGGTGGGCGCTGTAAATTACCTTCAGGCCGTGCGCCTTACTTGCGGCGGCTGCGGGCCATCAGCCCGGCCAGCGCCAGCAGGCTCAGCGTACCCGTCGTCGGCTCAGGTACGGAGCCGGCCTTCTGGATGGATACCTCACCGCCGGCATCCACACCGGAGTACACCAGGTTGTAGGTATCGGCGGCCAGATTCGTGAAGTACTGGCTTGCATCCACCGTGGTGGCACCGGTACCTGCCGTGGTTCCCAAGGTCAGGCTATCGACACCCGTGAACAGCACCAGGGGCGTATCTTCCTGCGGCAGCTCAGCCTCCAGGGTTGTATTGCCCAAGGTAAGGGAGCAGCCAAGCTCCACCTGGTGGCCGTTCAGCACCACGGTAGCACCGGTCAGGTTCAGGTTGGCGTTGATGGCGGCACCATCGTCCGTCACCGTCAGCTTAGTGAGCTTCAGGGCACCATCATGGTTGTCACCCAGGGTCACCTGAGAGCCGCCGGCCATGGTCAGGTTATTCAGCACAAGCTCCACGTTGCCGAGCTTGGCCTCCTCATTCCGGCCCACATTCAGGTTGGTGAGCTGGCCGTTGGCGCTCAGCGTAGCGTTGATGGTCGTTGTCGTGGCGCTTTCTGCATCCTTCAGGATCACGGTGCCGCCCTCCACCTTGTAGCTGCGCATGGTATTGCCATCCACGGTGATATCGGCATTGCTGATAATCACAGAATCATGGTAGGAACTGTTGGTACCAATCTGGTTGTTGTCTCCGGTAGCCGTAATCACGGCTCCGTTCTCGTCTGCTGCGGCAATGCTCACATCACCCGCCACGGAAAGCGTGGAAGTATCCTTTACGGTGATAGTGGAATCCTTCTTCATCCACACGCCCATGTTGGAGGCATTGTTGACCATATTGACCTGAGAACCTTCCGAAACGGTCAGGTGCTTGCCGGCGGCAACATCGATAAACTGGTTGAAGTTATCAACAACTTTTACCAATTCACCATCCCCTGTCACGCTCAGCGCAGAGTTGGCATCGTTGATGTAATATTTATCAGATGCGCCGCCCTCATAGCTCAGAGTGCCGTTGTCATACGTAGCGGCATTACCGTTCACCGTCCAGGCTGTCACACCGGTTGCAGTGGTGGTGCCAGTACCGGTAATGATATCAGACAGGCTGGCAGACATGATGGTAGTACCGAATCCGTTGCCCTCCGTGCGGGCTTTCTCTCCTGTCACTGTGGCAATGCCATCGGCAGCATACAGATTGGCGGTGCCGCTCATGGTCAGGTTGCCATTGTTCACAATGGCGGAACCCGTACCCATGGTCACAGAGGTTCCCACAGCCGTGGTGCCGACGAGGACGATGGTGCTGTTCTCCCCGGCTGCCAGACCGGCAATCTCTGCGGTGTTACCCAGCGTGGCGGTGCCGGGACCAGTCACGGAGATACTGCCGCTTGCGTTGCCCAGCGCACCGTTGATTACCATATCCTTACCCTCGGCCGTTACCAGGGTGACGGTGGCATCAGCTTCCAAGTTGAAGTTCTTGGCAATGGTGGCGCTGGCTGCATCTGCTCCGTACACGGCCTCCAGTTTTGAACCATCTTTCAGGTTCACGGTAATCAGGGCGGTATCGGCATCACTGCCGGCGGTCTTGAGCGTGGCTCCGGAGTTGACGTTGATGACAGCGGCATTGCCACCTTCACGCTTGGCGGCAATCAGGCCGGCATTCATGACAAGCAAACCGCCATTATTGACGTTGACCGTCGGCGCACCATTGCCTTCCATCGTAATACCGGCGTTGGACTGCACCGTACCATTGATATTCAGCACGTTGTTTGCAGCCCAGTTGCAGAGTTCGAAAGAGCCGCCGCCTTGGTCTGTAGTATTGCCGGTTATATTCAATGTGGCACCGGCCGCCACGTTCACAGTAGTGGCATGAGCGCCCGTCTTGCTCAGCATGAGCTGCGTAACCGTCAAATCCTTGGTAATATCCATGCTGCCCTTTGTTACAGCCAGCGTGGCGATTGTACCGCCACCGGAAAGCACAGTTTTGCTTTCAGCATTGCTTCCATTGATAATGAGAGTTCCGTTGCCTTCAGAGCCCCGGGAAAGTGCGGCAGAAATGGTCAGCGTAGCGCCGTCGCCCAGGGAAATGGTGGCATCATTCCTGCGGATTCGGAAATCCTTTACGGAAATAGAGGCATTGGCTCCGGCTGCCACGTTCATGGAAGACCCAGCAAACATATCCCAGCGAGCATTTTCTCCCGTAATCGCCGCCGTGCCGTTCAATACAAGCTGGCCACCAAAAGTCTCGTTGCTGCTGTGGGTCAGTCTCACGGTAGCGTCGTCCTCCACGGTAAGCACCTTCACATTGTTGCCGCTCCAGCCCATGGCATCATTACTCTGCAACTGCAGCGTGCTGCCTCTCTTCACGAGCACGTTACCCTTAATCATGCCATTGGAATTACCAGTCTTGGCTGTAATGTTCAGCGTGGCACCATTCTGAATCGTCACATCAGTAGTCTTGGAATCCAAGGCCGTGCTCAAATCTGCCGTCTCGTTCACATAGTACTTGGTGCCCTCACCGGAAACGCTCACCGTACCATTGCTATAAGAAGCATCGAGGCCGTTGAACAGCCATGTCACGCCATCGGCATTCACCGTGCCGTCACCGCTGAAGATGGTCGCAGATCCCACAACCTGACTATAACCGTTGCCTTCGGTCGGCTGTTTTTCCGTGAAATTGTCGGAAATGGCGTTCACCGTGCCGGTAAGCGCCAGCGTGGAACCGGCAGCAACGTTGAACGTAGTTCCCTTGCCAACAGTCGTATTGCTGGTGAACAGGACATTGCCACCTCCCGTCACCACTATAGTCTGGTTCTCCCCGGAAATATTGATTCCAGCAATGCCGGCAAGGGTGAGCGTTTTCCCGGAAGCTACATTCCACGTGCCGCCCTTGCGGATTTGAATGCTCCCACCTCCTGCCTGCATGGTAAAGTTGGAATCAATGTCCATATTCACGGCACCGGTGCCAGTCAAGATAAAGTTACTTGTATTGCCCGTGCGCCCCATAGTGTAGGTCACGTCCTGTTCTGAGGCAGTGGTGATAACACCGCCCAGCCACACATAGGAAGACCAATCCGTGTTCAAGCGAATGTTGGAAGAGCTGCCGTCAAAGCGGATTGTATTGCCTACATAAGCAGACTCATTCTGATTGAAGAAGTAATTGTAGAACTTGCCGACATTGGCGATATCCGCATTGCCTGCGCTAGTCTCCGTCGGGTCTGTGCCATACTTTGTGTACACAGAGCCTCCAGCCGAAACGTTTGTTCCATCTCCGGCATTGTTCCATGTCCAGATATCACCATTGTATGTGGTATCTCCGTACTGCGTAGTAGTCGATGTAACGGCCCACGCTGTGCTGCCAGCAAAAGCCAAGGCTGCCACCACGGCTGCCAGCAAAAGCTTCGGTAAGTGTAATTTCATATAATGTATGTGTTTGTGGTTAAACGGGGAGCAAGCCTGCCATAGACCTTGCGCAATGGCGCATGGCCGGAGTGCTCCACACGTGAGGATACAGTATTCCCGATGCTGTAGGCCATGAAATAAATACAACAGATTGGATATGAAGGGTCTTTCATTGTCTGTCGAGTTTCACCGAGCCAGTTGCCGGGTGTTTATCGAGAGTGAAAATGCGCAAAAAAATGGCTTTCCGCCAACTTTTGGCTTGCTACAGCATCGGGAATGCTGTATCCTCACGGGCAAGGCGGGGAAGCGTGGCCTCCATTGCGCAAGGACGCATGTTCCCCTGCCGACATTAAACAAACACAATACACACAGACATGAAATTACACTTACCGAAGCGACTGTTTGCCGCCGTGGTGGCCGCCATTTGCGGCACAGCTTGGGCAGCAGACATGACGAACTGGAATGTTGCCACAGACTCGACCGGCAACATCGTGTTTACAACCACGCTTACAGGGCAGTACGATGTATCCCTGGGGGCTGCGGCCATCACCACGGGCAAGGACGAGCTGTACAGCATAGATGTGCAGACCACCAAGGAAAGCGGCTGGAACATTCCGACCGGCGATGTAGGAAACGGCATGGTGGTTGCCTGCACTGCCACCAGCGGCTCACCATCAGGCGGCAATGCTTTCACCGTGCGCGTCACCAAGGCAGAGGACGGTTCCTACCAGGGCAAGACATGGATAAACAACTGGTGGGCCTACAACGTTGCCACCCTGAAGTTGACAGAGGAGAAAGACAGCGTCAAAACCGTAGGTGTTTCCGTTGGCTTTGTGAACGATAATGGCACGAAGCGGCTTCGCGTGGACATGAGCGGAGGCAGCGACCTGCAAGAGGCATCCGGCTACCTGATCAACGATGCCAACCTGGTGAGCTCCTACAACTATTCCACCCTCTCCAACAAGGGGCTGGGCGATATAGACTACAGCGACGTGAGTACAACGGTGACCGTGACCAAGACGGCCGCAAGCGCCGCCGCCACCACCTGGGTAGGCACAGTTACTGCCACAAACTCCGTAGGCCTGGCTAATGCCAAGCTGGGCGGCACCCTGGCAACTGCCGAGGGTGGTTCATTCACATTCAGCGGCAACACGGATGTGAGTGCCCTGCAGGCCACCGGGTCATCAGTCCGCTACGGCGAAACGGCAGAAGGAGCCACGGAGAATGGCAACGGCTATTCTTTCGGCACCTTTGTGTACAAGCTGGGAGCAGATGGTACCGATATCAGCTTTGCCGAGGGTTCGACTTTCACGACGACGAGCGTTTCCGAGGGCACAGGGGAGTATGACAGGGCAAAAGGCGAACTAACCATCACCAATTCCCAGGCAGCCGGCGTGTACACTATCAATACCGGTGTTACTATCGATTATACAACGGGTTCCGCCATTGCCTCTACTGCCACCACGGGCATTGTAGTGAACGCTGCGGACACCACAATCAATATGGGCAGCGGCACCACAATCAACAAGAGCGACCTGACGGCAAACGCCGCCACCAAGCTGGGCGGCAGCGGCACCTATATTGCCAACTCCGCCACCACACTGGGAGACAACATTTCCTTGGATGACAACTGGACCGGCACGGTGCAGCTCACTGGCAACCTTAACACGTCAGCAAACTTCTTCGCCACCGCAGGCAAAACCGGCTCCACCATCGAACTCAAGGGTGTAAACAAATGGACCAGCAATTGGAACGGCAACATCAGCCAGAATCTCAAACTGACAAACAACGGCAATAGCGCAGCTTGGGTATACGGGGCATACTATACTGACAACACAGGCCAATACAATACAAGTGCCACCACTTTCAGCGGCACATGGAGCGGCGACGGCAACTTCATGACCAATATTGACAATGGTAATGTTCGCGGCATGCGTTACAAGTTTACAGGCGATATCAGCGGCTGGACAGGTGCTTTCAAGGTCAGCGCAACCAACGCCAATTCTGTCGGCATCTTTGAAGTAGGCGGAAATGCCCATGTGGTAAATGCCGTTATCCAGCGAGACAGCGGTATCTTGAAAGTAGCCGTAGATACAGATGTGACCTTCAACCAGTCCATCAACAACGCCACCGAGATTACCATCAATGCCGGCAAGGCGGTCACCATGAAGCAGAACCTGACCGTCTCTTCCCTGGTTATGGGTGAGGGTTCCTCCCTGAGCCTGCGTACAGAGGGCAGCAACAGGAACCTGCGTATGGAGGGTGCTGCGAATATCAGCAACCTGACAGTTCAGGACCTGGATTTCAAGCAGTACGCCGATGTGGATACCGCAAAGGCCGGCACCTATGATGTGAACTTGAGCGGCACCAATAGCGTGTATGGTCTGCTGGACCTCTCCCGCGGTTCCAAGACGGGGGCCGACATAGTGGTGAAAGAAGGCGGCTCCCTGGCCCACAGCGGTGAAAACCTGTGGATGTGCAACACCAACGCCGGCATTTTGCTGGAGGAAGGGGCCTCTTTCAGCCGCATGGACCTGTTTACGGTGAAGGGGCTGTCCTCTGCCGTGACAGAAGAGGCTGACTCCCGCGGGCAGGTTGTCTGGAACAATGCGAGCGCCGACGGCAAGTTCAACGACTTGGGCCAGGCATCCGTCACTATCCGCAATGCAGAGCTGACCGTGAACAACGCCAATGCCGCCGTGACAGTATCTACCATACTGGATCATGTGACTATAAAGGCAGAAGGCAGCAACATGGTAAACATCAACAGTGATGCCACCCTGACGGGCGTGGATACTGCCGGCGGCCTGACAATCAACAGCGGCAAGACCGTGCAACTCAGCGGCCATGTGGCAAACCTTATCACCAACAAGGGCACGCTCAATATTTCCGGCAACCTCACGGCCTCCGGATTCCAGGTAACCGAGGGTGAGAGCTTCAACGTGGGTCTGGACGGAAATGTGACCACGGGAGACAACTACTTCTCCGGCGGCAAGGGCGGCGACACCATTACGTTGGTAGACAACAGCGGCACTCTTACGCCGAACGGAGCCACTGTGACCCAGAATGACGTTGTCTACACGCTTCAGGACAACGGCACAGCGGTATCAGCCGCAACCCAGGCAGACTACACCACGTTCTACATGGGCAGCTCCAGCCTGAACGTCGAGGATATTGCCAATGCATCAACAGCGCACAGTGCAACGTTGAACACGGTGGAAATGAGCGGCGGCTCCCTGACTGTGAATGCGGACATTGCCAACGTTATAGCCAAGGGCGGCACGGTAGACATTGCAGAGGGCAAGAAAGTGACCGGAAACCTGGAAGTTGCCGAGAACGCTACGGTGACCGGTAAGATTGATGCCGACAAGGTGAAGATTGACGCAGGCAAAACCGCTACCATGACTGATGGCTTGGAAGCCGGCGCCATCACCTTCTCCAAGGAAGATGGCGGCGTGAAGGTACTCAACACGGGCAGCGAAGCCACCCAGTATTCTGTCACCGAATCAGCCATTCAGGTGACAGCCGACACGCTGGAGGCTACCGCCGGTGCGACGGTGAAGAACCAGTTGGCTGTGGGCAGCATTGTCAACAAGGGAACGGATACCCTGGTGATTGACGGCGAGGTTACCGGCGTGCAGTCTATCACCGCAGAATCCGGTGATATCACCCTCAACAAGGTTGCCGCCGCCATCGAGCTTAGCAACCTCTCCGTTGGTAGCCAGATGGTGGGAGTATACACCGACGGCACCAACAGCGCAGAAAGCACCATCAGCATTGGTACGGATGGTACGCTGTACGCCAACACGGACGGCACGCTGTACGCGAACCTGACGCTCGCAAGCGGTTCCACGCTGGCGCTTGACGGCATCCTGACGTTGGGCAGCACCCTGACGCTTGGCAGCGACATTAAGCTGGACGGCGCTCTTGCGGCTGACATATCCGCCCTGGAGGAGGGAGGATCCGTGACACTGATTCAGACTGCCAACGGCAAGGAACTGACCTACGGAGCCGTATACAACGGTGCCGATGCGGCCACGTACTTTACCGGCCTGGGAGACGGTTACACCATTGTAGCCGATACGGGTTCCTTCTCCATCAAGAAGGCCGGCTCCGTACCTGAGCCGACGACGGGCACGCTGAGCCTGCTGGCGCTGGCCGGGCTGATGGCCCGCCGCCGCCGCAAGTAAGGCACACGGCCTGAATGCCATTTACAGCGCCCACCTGCGTATGCGGGTGGGCGCTTTTGAATTCCGGATTAGGATCCGCCTTCGTCACGGCTACGGCGTGACAAGGGATTTTTCTGCAACGCAGGATTGACATTCGCGCGCGCGTGGGGTAGGCTACGTGGCGATGAAATTTTTCCGCAGAAGTTCCATGATTCCGGCAGTGGCGGTACTGGTGCTGGCAGCGTGCAAGCCGCAGCAACCGCAAGGGCAGAAACAGCACCCGGCCCCGCAGGAGCAGCAGGGTGCACCCGCAGCTCAGAAGCCGCCGCAGCAGGCGGGGGATGAGACGGTACAGGGTGCGCTGGCCAAGCTGGGTACTGCGGTGGCGGCGGCAGAGGACCGGGCAGAGGCCGCCGCCCCGGTGCAGGAGGGCACGGGTGCCGTGGGCAGTGCGCTGGCAGCCGTTACGGACTACTGGACGGAGAAGCGCCCGGACCTGCATGCCAAGTATTATGTGTACCTGCAGTCCGCCGGCTGGTGCGGCCCGTGCAACCAGGAGATGCCGCACGTGGTGGAGCAGTACAAGATGATGCGGGAGCAGGGTGTGGAAATCATTTTCCTGAGCTGTGACCACAACCGCGAGGGCGCGGTGGAGTTCATGCAGAAGTACGGGGCGGACCTGCCCTGCATCTCCTTCAAGTCCGACCAGGCCAAGACCCTGCCCGGGTTCGACCGCCAGCGCAGCATACCGCGCGCCACCATAGTGGCGCAGGACGGCACGGTGGTGGCCCCGGCCAACTACGGCCCCTATATCATGAAGAACTGGCAGAAGCTCATCCAGGTCCCTGCCGCGGAGCAGCAGGGGCAGCCTGCGCAGGAGGAGGAGAAGCCTGCCGCGCCAGCCCCGGTGGCCCCTGCGCTGGCGGATTTTCCGGAGTACTGGACGGATGCCCGCCCCGCTGCGGATGCCGCGCAGTACATCTACCTGTATTCCGCCAGCTGGTGCGGCCCCTGCAACCGTGAAATGCCGCATGTGGTGGAGCTGTACAAGGAGCTGCGCGCCCGCGGGGTGGAGCTTGTGCTGGTGAGCTGTGACCAGAAGAAGGAGGATGCCGTGAAGTTCCTGCAGCAGTACGGCGCGCAGATGCCCTGCGTGCCGGTGAAGACCGTGCAGGCGCACCCCCTGCCCGGCCATGAGCTGCCCAAGGCCATACCCAGCGCCACCATGGTGGATGCGCAGGGCAAGGTGCTGGTGCCGCTGGGCAGCGCCCCCGCCGTGCTGGCCCGCTGGCAGGAGTTTGCCGCGCAGCCGGAATCCAAGTAACCCTTTTATCCCCCCTTAACCTAACAGACCGATGATGAAGAACATATTCCGCCTTACCCTGGCGCTCACCCTGGCGCTGGCCGCCCCTGCCCTGGTGGCGGCACCCGCCGCCCACCGCACCCTGCAGGCCAAGAAGGAAAAGCCCGCCAAGAAGGAGAAGATAGACAAGACCGTGATGAAGAACGCCCTGAAGGAAATCACCTTCATTACGGAGAAGAAGCCCAACCCCGCCGCCAAGTACTACATCTACCTGCAAGCCTCCTCCACCTGCGCCAAGTGCAACCAGGAAATGCCCAACGTGGTGAAGCAGTACAAGGAGATGGCCAAGCACAAGGTGGAGCTTATCTTTGTAAGCCATGACCCGGACGCGGAGACGGCCATTGCCTTCATGCAGAAGTACAAGGCGGATTTCCCCTGCGTGCTGGCGGATTCCGAGGACGCCAAGAAGCTACCCGCCTTCGAGTCCACCCAGAGCACCCCGTGGGCCAGCATGCTGAATGCCGGAGGCAAGGAGATACAGGGCAACATAGCCGGATTCATCATGCAGGACTGGAAAGGCATTTCCGAGACCGGCGCCCCGGTGAGAAATTACAAAAAAGGCTAAACCCGGTATTGACATTAGCCCCCGGACAATATACCATTCCGCCCCATGAAAAAGCACACGTTTTTCTATCTCATGATGGCCTTGGGCCTGTGCCTGGCCACCCCCGCCGCGTACTCTGCCGACAGCAAGGACAAGACCGAGGAAGCCGCCCCCGCCACCAGCGCCGTGGGCAAGGCCATTGAGGAGATTACCTTCATTACCGACAAGCGCCCCAGCACCTCCGCCAAGTACTACATCTACCTGCAGTCCGCCTCCTGGTGCGGCCCCTGCAATGCAGAGATGCCCCACGTGGTGAAGGCCTACAAAGCCATGAAGGGCAAGAAGGTGGAGCTCATCCTGGTGGGGTCCGACAAGACGGAGGACGAGGCCAAGGGCTTCATGAAGAAGTACAAGGCAGATTTCCCCTGCATCCTGAAGAGCGACCCGCAGGCCCGCAAGCTGCCCGGTTTCAAGCCCGCCAGCGGCATCCCGAACGCCGCCGTGGTGGATGCCGAGGGCAAGGAGATTGTGAACACCCACGCCGGCGAGGTGATCAAGAACTGGAAGAAGTACACCAAGAAGTAATCATTCCTGTTCCAAGAGATTTGCAAGGGCGCAGTACCAGTGGGCACTGCGCCCTTCTTGCAATTTCAATTGCATGGCAAAATTCCCGCGCCCTACGGGCGCGCACCTCTTAGTCGCTTCAGCGACGACACCATTAACAGGCCACGGTGCAAACCGTGGTGGTGACCCGCTTTGCAGTCTTTAGAGGGGAACCCCGCTTCCCGAAGGCCTCGGCGTAGCCTTGGCGGAGACGGGGCGGGGTGGTCCCCTGCATGCACCGCATTACCACCCCGTCCCTCCACAACATACCCCACCCACACGCCCTGCCCGACCGCGCATCATTGCCCCATTCCCGGCCCCGCTCCGCCACAGCGGTTTCACCACACGAAAAACGGGTAAATTTCACTGAAAAGAGAGCAGAAAATATTGACAGGGAGGCGCTGTGGCACTATACTCTGCGGCCATGAAAAAGACTCTTTTCAGCATCCTTCTCGCCCTGGGTGCCCTGGTGGCCGTGCCTGCGGCATACGCGGCCGATACCGACGGTGATTCCGCCGCCGCCCCGGCCGTGGAGAACGTCATCGGCAATGCGCTGAAGACCATCAAGAAATTCCCGGGCAAGAAGCCGAACATGAAGGCCAAGTACTACGTGCTGCTGGAATCCGCCAGCTGGTGCGGCCCCTGCAACCAGGAGATGCCCCACGTGGTGAAGGCCTACAAGGAGATGGCCAAGACCAAGCAGGTGGAGCTTATCCTGATGAGCCACGACAACGAGCCTGCCGCCGCCAAGGCATTCATGAAGAAGTACCACGGCAATTTCCCCTTCATCATCGCCAAGTCCGCAGAGGCCAAGGTCATCCCCGGTTTCAAGCCGGCAGACGGCATTCCCCACGCCATCATCATGGATGCCTCCGGCAAGGTGATTACGGAAGGCCACGGCAAGCTGGTGGCAGACTGGAAGCAGCACTGCCCGCTGTAAGGCGCACCGCGCACATACCCTTTACCCAAAACACCCCTGCACCGTTTGACGATGCAGGGGTGTTTTCTTTGATATTACGGAACCGGGATTTACGAGAGAACCCAGCGCAGGAAAAGGGGCATCAGGGGTTCTCTGCCATCTCATCCGCCGGGGCAGACTTCGTCTCCGGGGAATCGGCGGCGGATTCCTGTGCGGGCGTCTCTGCGTGCGCATGGGGGTGGTAGCCCTGCTGGATCATGCGCTGGGCATACGGCACAGGGGTCGGTTTCACCTTGTAGTGGGGGTGTGTGACGGCATACAGCAAACCGGCAGCCACCAGGGCAAGCACCAGGCACAGGCCATGCAGCCAGCGGCGCCGGACCGTGCGCACAAACTTCCCGGACATGCGCTTGCCGGCTTTCACATGCTCATGATGCAGGGCCGGGTCTACCACGGCGCGCGGCAAACCGTTCTCCGTCCACTGGTCGCTACCGGCGGAATCCACCATACGGGATGCTGACGTCTGTTCTAAATGCTCTGCCATAAAATAACGGTTATGTCCCTTGTTGAAACAAGAAAGGAAGCCGTGCCATCTAACAGGTGGCACGGCGCCAATCTAACATATCCCCCCCGCCCATGGCAAGGAGAAATATCACAAGAGGCTTATTTTTGAACGATTACAAGGGAAATGTATACGCAGCGGGGATACTGCACCCGCGCATCATTTGGAGAAACCAACACACGGGCAGCGCACTGCCAAATTCTTAATCTTAAACCCTAATTATCTTCACCGTCACCCGCAAGCGGGGGTCCTTGTTGTTCCGCATCCTCCTGCTGCACGCGGATGACCTCCGGTTCAGCGTCATCCTTGGGCGGGGGTGTGGTGTTGGTGTAGAGCTTGAGGAAGCGGGCGGCCTTGGCGTGGCCCTGGCCGGCGGCCTTCTGCCACCATTCACGGCCCTGCACGCGGTCCGGCTCCACGCCCATGCCGGTGTACAGGATCAGGCCGAGCTGGAACTGGGAATCCGCATGGCCGTCCTCCGCCTTCAGGCGGAGCTCCTGCACGGCATCCTGCAGGCGGGCCTTCATCTCCTCCGGGGGGAGGTTGCTGCCGATTTCCCGGTTGTCGAACACGCTCTCCGCCTTCTCCTCGCCGCCGTACAGCTTGAAAAGCACGGGGGCAAAGAGTGCGACGACCGCGCCGTAGAACACCAGCAGGTACCACATGCTCACCTTGCGCCTGCGGCCTATGTAGAAGAAGCGCGGGCGGTAGGACTCGAAGCCCTCCCGCTTCTTGCGGCGCTCGTCGCGGCGGGCGGCGCGCTCATCGCGGCGGTCACGCCCGCGGCGTGCGGAAACACGCACATGGCGGCGCATGGCGGCCAGCTCCGGGGCATCCGCATACACGCGGTCGAAGGTCTGCTTGTCGTCATAGGCAGCGCGTTCGTCCGGGTCGCTCAGGATACGGTAGGCCTCTGCCACGGCCTTGAACCGCTCTGCGGCGGCGGGGTCGTCGGCGTTGCGGTCCGGGTGGTGTTTCATGGCCTGGCGGCGGTAGGCCAGCTTAATTTCCTCCGGCGTGGCCTCCGGGCTCACGTCAAGTATCTGGTAGTAGTTGTCAGGCATGGCAGGAAAGGGAGATAAAATCAGCCAGGGAATGGCGCGGGGCCCAGCCCAGGGCGCGGATGGCGGCGGAATCCACCGCCTGCTCCGCCAGGCCGCGGTGGGAGGCGGGCGCATCCGCCGCAGCGGCGGGCACGCCGGTCAGGCGCTCCAGCAGGGCGTACGCGGCGGATTTGGAAAGGGATTCACCGCACACGGGGTACACGGCGGCGGGGGCCGCGGCCAGCAGCAGCAGGGCGGCGGCGGCATCCTGCACATGCAGGTAGTTCAGCGGGCGTGCGGGCGGGCCGGGCAGCCGGGGCTCCCCCGCCAGGTGGCGGCGCAGCAGCTCACAGCGGCCGGGGCCGTACAGCGGGGCCAGGCGCGCCACCACGCCGCCGCGCTCCAGCACGGCCTGCTCTGCGGCACGCAGGATATCCTTCCGCTCCCCTGCCCCGTGCCCGGCGGAGGTGGAGGAGCAGAACACCACGCGCGGCCCGCGCGGCAGGGCGGCCACCACATCCAGGTACGCATGGCGGTATGCGGCGGCATCTCCCCCGTGCGTGGCCATGCAGCAGAAAACCACCTGCGGCTCCAGCCGCGCGGCGGCCCGCGCCAGCACGGCGGGGTCTGCGGCATCACCGCAGACATCCGCCGGGGCGGCGGAATCTATGCCCAGGCACAGCGGCAGGGCGCGGCACAGGGCGGAACCCAGGAACCCGGTTCCCACCACCCATGCGGGCTGCGCCGCGGCGCGCTGGCCGGGGGAAATCATGCGCGGTGTTTCCAGATCAGCTCCGCCAGCTCCAGGTCACCGGGCAGCGTAATCTTCATATTGGCGCCCACCTGCACCAGGGCGGTCTGCACGCCCAGGGCCTCCACGGCGGAAACCTCGTCCGTGACCACCAGGCCGCGCTCCTGCACGGCGGCATACGCCTGCCGCAGCAGGGAAAGGCGGAACACCTGCGGCGTTTCCATACCCCACAGGTTGTCACGGCTCACCACCTCCGGCAGGGAGCGGGCAGCGGCATCCGCGCGCTTGAGCGTATCCACCACGGGGTGGGCGCAGGCGGCGGCACCCGTGGCCGCGGCAGCATCCGCACAGCGGCGTATGCCCGCCGGGGTAACCAGCGGGCGGGCGCCGTCATGCACGGCCACCAGCTCCGTACCCGGCGGCAGGGCGGCCAGGCCGGCCGCCACGGAATCCTGGCGCTCCGCGCCGCCATCCACCCGCACCACCGGCACGGGGAACCGGGCGGCGGCCAGGCCGGTCTGCTCCCAGCGCTCCGCCGGGCAGACCACCACCACCGCCCCGCAGCCTGCAGCCACAAAGGCATCCACACTGCGGCGCAGCACCGGCACGCCGTCCAGCGGCGCGGCCAGCTTGTCGAATCCGGCGCGGCGGGAGCTGCCCGCCGCCACAATCACGGCACAGAGCATGGCAGGGAAATCAGGAAAGTTTGGCACCCACCAGGCGGGAGAGCACCTTGCCGGGCGCGCGGCCCTCCGTGCGGGCCTGCATCTCCTTCATCACGCGGCCCATATCCTTCTTGCCGGTGGCGCCCAGCTCTGCAATCACGGCCTCCAGCACGGGCATAATCTCCTCCTCCGTCATCTCCTTGGGCAGGAAAGCGGCCAGCACGGCAATCTCCGCCTTTTCCTTGGCGGCGGCATCCGCGCGGCCGGCCTGCTCATACATGGCGATGGAATCCTCACGCTGCTTGATCTGCTTGCGGACCACGGCCTGAGCCTCGGCAAGGGGAAGCTCTTCATGCACGTTGCCCTTGGCCACCTGGGCATTCATGAGCGCGGTCTTCAGCCCGCGCAGTGCGCCCAGCGCATCCGTATCCTTGGAGCGCATGGCCGCCTTCATCTGTTCGGTAATCTCTTCGTATATAGTAGGCATAACCCCACTATTAAAACATTTCCGGCGGATTTTTCAAGCCGCAAATACGCAATCGGCGCGGGTTTCAGCGCAGTGCCGCGCGTATTTTGTCCACCAGGCCGGGCGTATCGTCCAGCATGCCGCGCACCACCTCACGCACAAAACGGGGGTCATCCCAGTTCTCCCTGGGCACAAAGCCGTAGTTTTCCATATCCCACTGGTTGTACAGGCAGGCGGAATCAAAGACCATCAGGGAATCCGCCGTGGTCTCCCGGGTTTTCACAATGCGGCCGCCGGAAACAATGATGCTCCACTTCTCCAAATCCTCGGCGGTGCCGCACACCTGCAGCAGGGAGAACACCTCCTCCGCCACCAGGGCTGCTATCTCGTTATCGGTTTTCATGGCAATTGCAATCAGGGGTGTAGAAACAACGTATCATTTTTTCCGCGGCTTGGCCTGGAGATGGCGGCGGCGGGGGGTGATTTGCATGGCCTTTTGCGGGGTGGCGGGGCATGCGGCGGCGCAGGCGCCGCAGCCTATGCAGCGGGCGGGCTTGAGATAGGGGGTGTCGATGGGGCGGGATTCGATGGCCTTGTGCCGGCCGCAGGCCTGGGAGCAGGCGCCGCAGCCTATGCAGAGGTTGAAATCCACCACGGCGTAGGCGGAGCCGTCTGCACGCTGCTCCATGTGGATGGCCTGGTGGGGGCACACGCGCATGCAGCGCTTGCAGCCCACGCACTTGTCGCTCAGCATCACGGGGATGAGCAGGGTCTCCAGCTGCAGGGCACCGGTGGGGCAGGCCTTGGCGCAGCGGCCGCATTCCTTGCCCTGCGTCCAGATATCACAGCGGGCCTGGGTGTACGCGCAGAGGCCAATTTGCGTGGTGCGCTTCTCCGCCAGGTCCAGGGGCAGCAGCGCGCCCTCCGGGCAGATGGTGGAGCAGCGGGTGCAGGAGTCGTCGCACCGGTAGTCCGTAAGGTTCATGTAGGGTTTCATGAACCCGCCCAGGCCGTGGGCCAGGTAGGAGGGGCGGAGCACCCCGGTGGGGCAGTTGGCCATGCAGAGGCCGCAGCCGGTGCAGCGGTCCAGGAAGCGGTCCACATCCCGGCCGCCGGGGGGAATGGCGGCGGGGGCGGTGTTGTTGCCCGGCTCTGCGGGGTTGTCCGTAAGCTGCGCGGGGGCAGCGGCGCGGGCGGGCAGCACGGCGGTGGCGGCACCCAGCAGGCCCAGCCCCAGCACGGCGCGGCGGGAGACGGAGGGCGCGGCATCCGCCCCCTGCCCTGCGGCGGCGGGAGCTTCAGCGGCAGGGGCGGCGGCGCGGGCTTTCAGGTCCACAAAGTTCTTTTTCACGGCGGGGCGGGGCTTCTTGGCGGCGGGGTGTGCCTTGCGCTTGGGCGCAGGCTTGGCAAAGGGGTTGCGCGGGTACAGGTTCATGGCCCCGGTGCCGCAGCCGGAAAGGCAGTTGTAGCACGCCACGCAGCGGGTGGAATCCACGCGGCCGTTGCGTATGTCGATGGCGTTTGCCTTGCAGGCGCGCATGCAGGCGCCGCAGTGCACGCAGTCCTCCATATCAATGCGCGGGGTGCAGGGCGCACAGCGGGAAACCAGCCCCAGCAGCGCCCCCACGGGACACACGGTGTTGCAGTACAGGCGCCCGCGGAAAAAGGCCATGGCCAGCGGAAGCAGCAGTCCGGCGGCGGCCAGCAGCCACAGCCAGGGGGAATAGCGCGCCATATCCGCACCCGCGCCGCCCACCCAGCCCGCCAGCGGGCGCCAGAAAGCCGTGGCGGCGCGGGCGGTGATGGTGTACGGGTCCAGCCAGGTGAGCACGGCCACGCTGCCGCACGCCAGGGAGCCGAATCCCAGCAGGCCGAAGATGCAGCGGACTATCCAGCGGTTGGGCGTGTAGCGCCCCCAGCGCGCGGGATGGATGCGGCGCACCAGGTCCTGCAGCATGCCCAGCGGGCAAATCCAGGAGCAGTACACGCGCCCCCACACCAGGGTGAGGCCCAGCAGCACCACCGGCACCGCCCAGGCCCAGGGCTTGCCGGCCAGCGTGCCCAGCAGCCCCGGCACAAACTGCACCGCAGCCGGCAGGTTCTGCCACGTGGCGGCGCCCCCCTGCACCGCCAGCCCGCTGAAGGACACGGCAAACAGTAGCAGCATGGCAGCAGCCACGCAGCGGCGCAGGACGGGAAGCAGGGAACGGCGGCGGCGTTTCATGATGCAGCGCATTTTAACCCGCGCGGGCGGCAATGTAAAGCACAGGAAATGCAATTTTCCGGCACAGCGGCGGCAGGCAGGCACTTTTCCCCGCACGCTGTACGTCAATCAGTAGGCAAAGCTGAACTCGGCCGTCTCCTCATAGGGGGGCAGCTCAAACTCCGCTTCCCAGCCCTTGTCCATGCTGCTGGTGTAGCCGTTGGACTGCCTGTCACCGGTGGCATGGTGGGTGGCCATCAGGCCCTCCGTGTTGGCGTAGCGCTTGGGGGCGCGGGAAATGCGCACGCAGGTGCAGGCAGCCAGGTCAGATGCCAGCGCGGGTGCCAAGGATGCCAGGCTGGATTCCAGGTGGCGGCTTTTCACCACAGGGGCATCCGCCACATGGGCCTCCTGCACGTCCGGCACCGTGAACAGGCCGATGGCAAGGGCACCGATTCCGAGTGCAGAGGAACCGAAGGCAATCTTGCCGAAGCCGAAGTTGCGGAGAGCCTGGAGAATGTGGTCGAACGCGCGGCGGTGGGCGGGAGCGCAGACGATTTCCTGGGTGACGCGCTCATGGAAGTGGTAGAGGAAACGCTCCTCGAAATCGGCCTCCGGCGTTGCCTCCACCTTCATGGTGGCCAACAGGGCCAACAGTTGAGCCTCACGACTGTCTGTATCGCTCTCCTTCATATTTTCCTGCACTCTGTTTATAACTGATAGACGTATGATAACCGCTTTTTGTTCAAAAAAAAGCACAAAAAATTCACATTTTTTCGCTTAACCCCGCTAACGGCTCATTATCAGCGCTTACAGATGGAGAAGAAAGTTCACCGAGCAGGAGGGGAGCCTCCTCCTGCACCCAGTCGGCAATCATCTGCGCGCCGCGCTCAATCTCCCGGCTGCGGACCTCCAGGGTCTGCGCGGCCATGGCCTGCATGGCATCCATATCATACACATGCACATCCTGCACCAGGGCGCAGGCGGGATCCACGTTGCGGGGCACGGAAAGGTCAATGAGGAACAGGGGGCGCTGCCGCACGGCCTGCACCTGCTCCAGCACGGCGGGGGAGACCACGTACACGGGGGAGGCGGTGGAGACGATGACGATGTCGATATTCTCCAGGTAGGGAATCCACTCCGAGAAGCGGATGACGCGACCGCCCACCTGCGCGGCCAGGTCCACGGCGCGGTCGTACGAGCGGTTGGCCACAAAGATATGCTCCGCGCCGCGGGAGGCCAGGCTGCGGGCGGTGGTGCGGGCCACCTCACCCGCGCCCACCAGCAGCACGCGGCTGCCGGCCAGGGAGCCCAGCACCTGCTGGGCCAGCTGCACGGATGCGGCGCCCACGGAGGTGGGGCCGGAGGTGATGCGGGTGGAGGAGCGCACGCGCTTGCCGATGGTGAAGATGTGCTGGAAGGTGCGGTTGGCGTGGGCGGCGGTGGTGCCGGCCTCTTGCGCGGCGCGGTAGGCATCCTTCAGCTGGCCGAAGATTTCCGTTTCACCGATGACCATGGAATCCATGCCGGCGGCCACGGTGGCCAGGTGCTGCAGGGCAGCGGTGCCGCGGTGGGAGTAGAAGCAATCCCGCGCGCCGTGGCCGGGGGAACCCAGCAGGTAGGCGGCCACGGAATCCAGCGCCAGGGCGCAGTCCGTGGCCCACAGGTAGATTTCCGTGCGGTTGCAGGTGGAGAGCAGCACGCACTCCTGCACGCCCGGCAGGGCGCAGAGCGCCTGGTTGGCCTGCACCAGCCGGCCTTTCAGCACGGCAAACTTTTCACGCACGGATACCGGGGAGGTGCGGAAATTCACCCCCAGGCAGAGCATCTGCGGTGCTGTGGCGGGGGCGGTCATGCCTTGCTGAGCTCCAGGATGGCCTGCACCAGGCTGGGTATATCATGCGTGGCGGCCTCCGCATGGGGTTTCAGGCCGTATTCCGCCAGGGTGGCGGTGGTCACGGGGCCGATGCTGACGATGCGGCACTCCGGCGGCAGGGGCAGGCCCAGGGCCATGAAGTGCTTGACGGTGCTGGAGCTGGTGAAGGTGATGATATCCGCGCCCTCCGCCTGCAGGCGTGCGCGGGCGCCGGTGGGGTCCTCCGTCTCCGGCACGGTGTTGTAGGCCAGGCACTCGTCCACAATGGCCTGGCGCTTCATGAGCTCCTTGTAGATGACATCCCGCCCCTTCTCCCCGTGCACCCAGAGCATGGTGGAATTGGCCACGCCGCCGAAGTCGTCGGCCTTGCGGTCGAACTCCGCCACCAGCTCCTCCGCCACGGCCTTCTTGGGCATCACGTCCACCATCAGCCCCACCTTGCGGAGCTCTGCGGCGGTGCCGGGGCCCACGGCGGCAATGCGTGCGCCGCCAATCTCGCGTATGTCCTCATACACGACAAAGAAGGCGCGGAAGAAGCGTTTCACGCCGTTCGGGCTGGAGAATACCAGCCAGTCGTAGTGCGGGGCGTCCACCACGGCCTCTGCAAAGTCCTGGCGGTTGGTGGGATCCGTGATACGGATGGTGGGAAGCTCCAGGATATCCGCGCCCAGGGAGCGCAGCTGCGCGGCCAGGCCGCTGGCCTGCTCACGCGTGCGGGTAATCACGATGCGCTGCCCGGAGAGGGGCAGGCGGCCGTACCAGTCCAGCTGCGGGGCCAGGTTCACCACATCACCCATCACCACCACGGCAGGGGATGAGATACCGGCCTGCTCCACGGCATCCGCCAGGGTGCCCACGGTGGCGCGCACGCTGCGCTGGCGGCCTGTGGCAGCCCACTGGATGGCGGCGGCGGGGGTATCCGCAGCCTGCCCGGCGGCGACCAGGGCGGCCAGGTTCCCGCGCAGGCGGCCCATGCCCATCAGCATCACCTTGGTGCCCTGCACCGCGGCCAGCCCGGCCAGGTCCAGCCCCTCCGTGGAATCCGCGCCCTTGTGGCCCGTGAACACGGTGAACTGGGAGCAGCAGTCCCGGTGGGTCACCGGTATACCGGCAAAGGCAGGCCCGGCAATGGCGGAAGAGATACCCGGCACCACCTCGAAATCCACCTTGGCGGCGGCCAGCACCTCCGCCTCCTCTCCCCCGCGGCCGAACACGTAGGGATCGCCGCCCTTCAGGCGCACGGTCAGAGCGTGCCGGGCGGCGCAATCCACCAGCAGGCGGCAAATCTCCTCCTGCGGCAGGGCGTGGCTGCCCGCGCGCTTGCCCACGTACACCAGCTCACAGCCGGGCTTGGTCCAGGTGAGCATCTCCGGGGAGGAAAGCGCATCATACACCAGGCAATCCGCCTGGGAAACCAGGTCACGCCCGCGCAGGGTCATCAAGCCGGGGTCGCCGGGTCCGGCGCCCACCAGCGCCACCTTGCCGTTCTTCTTCTTGCCAGCCATGGGGATTATCAGGGTTTGCGTGTAGGTCGGGGAATAAGGGATACGGATAAAATTACTGCCCGGAGATGGCGGAAGCGCCGCCGGCCTGCACCGGGGCGGCGGGGGCATCCTGCACCGGGGCGGTGCCTATGCCCGCAGATCCGGTGGCGGCAGGATGCACGGAGCGCTGCACCAGGCGCGGAGCGGGAATATCCGGCAGCTGCTGCGCCGCACCGGGCACGGAGACGGGGCCGCTGCCCGTGTTGCTGCCCATGGCCTGTGCCAGGGCGGGATTGGCGGAGGCGCGCTTGGCCAGCGCCATGAGCTGGGATACGGTGACCAGCTTGAACCCGCGGGCCTGCAGCCCGGTCACGATGCCCTCCAGCGCCGCCAGGGTGGAGGCGTGGATATCATGCACCAGGATGATGGAGCCGGAGCGGGCGCCGCCCACCGCGCGGTTCACCACCACATCCACACCGGGGTGCTGCCAGTCGCGCGTGTCCACATCCCACAGGATGGTGCTCATGCCGTAGGTGTCGTACATGCTGTTCACGATGTCGGCGTTCACCGCGCCGTAGGGCGGGCGCATCACCACGGGGGCGGAGCCGGTGGCGGCCTGTATGGCGTTCCTGGTGCGGGAAATCTCGCTGTCAATCTTCTCCGCGCTGCTGCCGGTCATCTTGATATGGCTCCAGGTGTGCACGCCCACCTCGTTGCCCTCTGCGGCGGCGCGGGCCACAATGGAGCTGTTGCGGTTCACGTTCTCACCCAGCATAAAGAAGGTGCCGTGGGCATTGTGGCGCTTCAGGATATCCAGCACCTTCGGCGTGAGCGTGGCGGAGGGGCCGTCGTCAAAGGTGAGCGCCACGTAGTTTCCGGGCACCTCCACGCGGGAAACGCGGCGGCCGGGGGCCACGGCGCGGGTCACCGGGGCAGCCGCGCGCGGCTGCTCCGCAGTGGTTCCGGGCTGCTGCGGGGCCTGCGGCACGGCGGGCTTGCCGGGCACGCGCGGCGTGGTGGTGGTGGCAGTTTCCGTGTGGTGGGTACAGGCGGCCAGGGCCAGCAGGGCCAGGCCGGCAGTCAGGGTTCGGCAGGGGGTGAAAGCTTTCATGCGTGCCCCATTCTACCCGCCTTCTCCCCGTTTGGCAACACCATTTCATGCCATTTCCCGCGCCCTGCGGCATTGACAATTACACGTGCGCGTGTTATATGTTCCCCGCCCCACGCCTTGCGGGCTGAACCAAACTCTGAGACAACATGGCAGAAACACCTGAAACACAAGCCCCCCCCGCCCCCAACAAGAAACCGCGCCTGGAAAACCTGGACGGCCTGAAAGGCCTTTGCGGCGTATGGGTGGTCATCTTCCACTTCCTGCTGGCATTCGCCCCCTTCGGCTACACGGGCTACGGCTCCGGCGTGGATGCGGCGGATGCGGCGCAGGTCTACTTCGGCAGCTTCCCGTACTCCATCCTCATGGAAGGGCCCTTTGTGCTGTTCACCTTCTTTGCGCTCATCTCCTTCATCCCGGCGTACCTGGTCATCCAGCGCCAGAACGCGGAGTTCCTGGCCAAGCAGGCCATCACGCGCTATTTCCGCCTGGCCCCGGCCACGCTGGCAGCCGCCCTGTGGGGCTATGCCGCCTTCTGCCTGTGCCACCCGCTGCACGCCGCGTTCAACGATGCCATGCACCTGCCCTGGATGCAGGCGCTGTACGTCACGGACCTGAGCTTCTGCGGCGCCTTGTACAGCGGCCTCGTCGGCAGCCTCTTCTTTGCAGACGGGCAGTACAACAGCGTGCTGTGGTGCATGTGCATCGTCTTTGTGGGCTCCTACCTCACCTACGGCGTGCTCTATATGTTCGGCCGCCTGCGCCGCCGCTGGATCATCTACCTGGCCCTGCTGGCGGTGTGCTTCGCCACGCCGCAGTACACGCCCTTCCTGGCGGGCATAGCGGCTGCGGACTACTGCGCCGGTACGGCTGAGAAGAAGGCGTGCGAGCCCTGCTGCCTCTGCCTGATGCTGCTGGCCCTGCTCATCGGCAAATGGCCCAGCGCGCACTATGCCGCCTGGGTGCCGCCCTTCCTGATGTACGGCGTGGGCAACTTCTTCTTCCTGATGGGCTTTGTGCGCTCCCGCATCATGACCCGCATCTTCACCTGCGGGTTTGCCAAGCACCTGGGCAAGCTCTCCTTTGCGCTCATCCTCACGCATTTCCCGGTGCTGCTGTACTTTGCCTCCTGGCTGTTCCTGCAGCTCACGGGCGGCGGCATGGGGCGCGCAGCAGCCATAGCGCTCACCCTGGCAGCCAGCCTGCCCATTATCTACCTGGTGAGCCTGGTGTTCCACCTGGTGGTGGAAAAACCCTGCACCCCGCTCTGCAACGCGGTGTTCAACTTCTTCCGCAAGCCTGATACCGCCAAGTAAGGGCCGCACGGCAAAAACGCCGCACCCAAAATACCCCGCCCCGCAAGGGCGGGGCTTTTTTCTTCCAATCAATAATCCTGCACCGGGGAGCCCGGTGCGGCGGAAACCTCCTCCACCCCGGCACAGAAGGCGGCCAGGTTGGACAGGTGGTCGTTCCATGCAATGAAGGGCATGGGCGGGGTGTGGGTAAGCAGCATGCGGAAACGGCCGATGCGCTCATACGCAGGCTGGAGCACCTGCTGCGGCAGCGCCTGCACGGCGGCGGCCACATCCTCCAGCACATCACACACGCCGTGGCACACCAGCGGCAGGTCACAGCCGGCGCGCAGCGCCAGCGCCGCGGATTCCGCAGGGCTGTACCGCTTGGCAATGGCTCCCATGCACAGGTCATCCGTGAACACCACGCCGTCATACCCCAGCTGCGTGCGCAGGAACCCGCCCACCAGCTCCGGGGAAAGGGAGGTAGGCAGCTCCGCATCCATCTCCGGTATCAGCAGGTGCGCTATCATGAGCGACGGCAGCTCCGGCATGAGCGCATGGAAGGGCAGCGCCGCGCGCTCCATGAAGCTCTCCCGCGTGCCGTGCAGCACGGGCAGGTCATGGTGCGGGTCGCACTCCGCATCCCCCATGCCGGGGAAATGCTTGCCGCAGGTCATAATACCGCGGCGGCACAGCGTGCGGTTCCACACCCCTGCGCGGGAGATGACCTGCTGCGGCCCGCTCCCCCAGCAGCGGCTGGGCAGCGCATTGGCATGCGGGGATGCCAAATCCAGCACCGGGGCAAAATCCGTGTTCACCCCCAGTGTCTGCAGCGTGGCGGCGGTGTACAGCGCCGCCTGCGTAATCAGGTGCGCATCATCCGCGGCGGCAAGCGCCGCGGCAGAGGGCAGCTGCACGCCTATATCCGCCGTGCGCACCACGCGGCCGCCCTCCTGGTCAATGGCTATCACCGGCGCATCCGGCCCCGCCGTCAGCCGCCGCAGCTCGTCCGTCAGCTCGCGGGTGAGCTCGTAATCCGTGATATTGCGCGTAAAGAGGATATAGCCCGCCGGCTGCAGGCGCGCAAAGAGGGCGCGCTCACGCTCCGTGAGCACGGGTCCTTCCACGCCTACCACCACCGGCAGCATATATCCTGTGCGCCTGCGGGCGTTTTACTTGTCGCCGAAGATGCTCTTGCGCGTGAACAGCGGGTACACCGGCACGCCGCGGCCCTCGATGGCCTCGCGCCCGCCTTCCTCGCGGTCCACCAGCACCAGCGCCGCCACCACCTTGCCGCCCTCCGCCTCGATGGCGTCGATGGCCTTGATGGTGGAGCCGCCCGTGGTGATGACATCATCCACCACGATAATCTGCTGCCCGGACTCGAAATTGCCCTCGATGCGCTTGCCGCGGCCGTGGTCCTTGGCCTCCTTGCGCACGGTGAACACCTTCAGCGGGCGCTCCGACTGCGCGGAGTACATGCCCACCGCCAGGGAGATGGGGTCTGCGCCCATCGTCATACCGCCGATGGCCACCGCCTCCGGGTACTTGGGCAGGATTTCATCCTGCACCAGCTGCCAGCCCACCTGGCCGATCAGGTTGGCGCCCTTGGCATCCAGCGTGGTCACGCGGCAGTCGCAGTACAGGTCGCTCTCCTTGCCGGAGGCCAGGATGAAATGGCCCGTCTTGATGGACTTGGCCAGCAGGATATCGAGAAGTTCTTTCTTGGGGTCACTCATAACGCCCCCATTCTACCCCTGCCCGCCCCTGAAAGCAACCCAAAAGCGCAGGCGGGAAAGCGGTAATTGCAAAATCACCGCCCCGCCACCAGTGCGCGCGCCAGGGGGTGGCCCAGCTCCGCCGCCTGGCGCACCCACCCCTCCATCAGCAGCGCGTTCCGGGGCACGCCCACGCCCTCCGCATAGCACAGCGCCATCAGGAAACAGCTCTCCGCATCCCCCTGCATGGCGGCAAAGCGCAGGTAGCGCGGGGCCTCCGTGCGCGGCATGCTGCCGGAGCGCCCCGTCAGGCACATCTTGCCCAGCACCATCTGCGGACCGGGGAAACCGGCCTCCGCCAGCGGGCGTATCCAGCGCACGGCCTCCTCCTGGTCATGGTTCCGCACGGCCATCTTGGCCAGGTAGGAGCAGGCAATGTAATCCCCCTGCCCCGCGGCCCGCGCATACCAGTCGCGCGCCTCCCGCTCTGATTTCTCCACGCCCATGCCCTTCTCATAGCACCAGCCCAGGATGGACTGGGCGCGCACATGCCCGCGCAAGGCGGCGGCTTTCAGCCACAGGGCGGCCTGGCGCGGGTTGGATTTCAGGCCGAACTTGCCCGTCAGCAGGCTGCGGCCGTACTCGAACTGCGCATCCGCATCCCCGGCGGCGGCGCGGTCTGCCAGCGGCTCATACCGCCAGGAGCAGCCGCCCGCCAGCAGCAGGGCTAGGGTGATGGCAAGCAGGCGTTTCATGACGGCAGGAAATAGCGGCGCTGCTTCTCTGATACGGGCATGCCCAGCGCCTCCATGGCGGCCAGCATGTCCTCCCACACGGCGCGGCGCGCGGAAAGGGACTCGTTCCGCAGCAGGTAGCTGGGGTGGTACGTCACCCGCACCGGCACGCCCTGGCAATCATGCCACTTGCCGCGCAGGGAGCCCACGGAGGCGTTCTCCACCCCCAGCAGCCCCTTGGCCGCCGTGCCGCCCAGGCACACGATGCACTGCGGGCGGATGGCACGGATTTCCGCCAGCACCAGCTGCACGCAGGCGGCTATCTCCTCCGCCGTGGGCGGGCGGTTGGCCATGCCCTGCTGCGGCCCCATGGCGGGGCGCCACTTGCAGATATTGGAAATGTACACCGCGCCGCGCTCCAGCCCCATGGCGGCCAGCACCTGGTTGAGCTTCTGCCCGGCGCGCCCCACAAAAGGCTCCCCCAGGCGCTCCTCGTCATACCCGGGAGCCTCCCCCACCAGCATCAGCCGCGCGTGCGGGTCCCCGGTGGCAAACACCATCTTCTCCCGCAGCGTGCCCAGCGCCAGCGCCGGTTTCCAGTGCAGCGCGCGCTCCCGCAGGTAGGCCAGCTTCTCCTCCACCCCCATCTCCGCAGCGGCGGACTTGGGCTGCACGGGCGGCGCGGGTGCGGGCGGCGCAGGCTCGGCTGCTTTCCGCGGGTGGAGCATCCACTCCCGCAGGATAGCGCGGGCGCTCTCATCCACCACGGCACGGGGGCTGCCCTGCGCCGCCATGTGCGCCAGGCTCTCCACCGTAAGCTGCCGTATTGTCTTCATGCCCGCCAGCATACCAAATCCACCATCCCTTGGAAAGCAAAAACGGCTTGCCAGCGGGGGGATTCGGTGGTAGTATCTCGCGCGTGAACGCGCGACACCTCATCCTTACATCCTTGACATTGGCCATGGCGGCCTGCACCAAGCTGTACCAGCCCACGGGCAGCGGGGAGATTCCCGATACTGCCGGCATCAGCAAGATGCTGCGGCAGGACGTGTACGCGCTGGCAGAGGGCATAGGGGAGCGCAACCACTACCACCAGGCGGCGTACGACCGCGCGCGGGACTACATCAAGCGCGAGTTCGAGAAGGCCGGCTACACGGTGGACGAGCAGACATTCACCATTCCGGACGAGAAGGATTTTGCCGGGGCCGCCGGCAAGACGGCCACCAACCTGGAGGTACGCAAGCCCGGCACGGACCCTGATGCCCCCTGGCTGATCATCGGCGCGCACTATGACACCCGCGTGGGCATGAAGAACTGGCACTGCCACGGCCCGGTCATCAGCGGCAAGACCGGCACCCCCGGCGCCAACGACAACGCCAGCGGCATTGCCACCGTGCTCACCATTGCCCGCGCCATGAAGGACGTGCCCACCAGGAACGGCATCATCTTTGTGGCATACGCCAACGAAGAGCCGCCCTTTTTCCAGACGGACCAGATGGGCTCCCGCCAGCACGCCCGCCGCATTGTGAAGGAACTGGGCAAGGACAAGATAGCCGGAATGATGACCCCGGAAACCCTGGGCGTGTACTCCCCCCGCCAGAACAAGAAGCGCAACACCCGCCTGGCCGGCAGCCTGGTGGGCATACTGGACCGCTGCGACTACGTGGCCTTCATGAGCACCCTTACCGGCAAGAAGTACGCCCATTCCTGCGCCAAGACATTTGCCGCGCTCAACCGTTTCCCCGTGCGTGCCGTCACCTTCGGCTACCTGACCCGCGGCATTGCCTGGTCAGACGACTGGTCGTACATGAAGGAGGGCATACCCTCCTTCGCCATCACGGATACCGCCTACATGCGCTGCGACGACTACCATGAGACGAGCGACACCGCCGACAAGCTGGACTACAAGCAGTTCAGCGAGGTGGTACACGGGCTGATCAAGCTCACCACCGCCCTGGCCGGCGGCACCCCCGCCAAATAAACTCTCCCCCCCCTGCCCCACCCATACCACTGCACAGAATCCATGCTCACCATCAAGAAACTCACCAAGGCACACTCCGGACGCACCCTTTTCTACAACACAGAACTCACCGTGAACTGGGGTGAGCGCATTGCCCTGGTGGGGCCGAACGGCGCCGGCAAGTCCACCCTGTTCCGCATGATCCTGGGAGAGGACAGCCCGGACGAGGGCGAGATAGTAATGGACGACTACGGCGTGGTGGGCTACCTGCCGCAGGAGGCCGGCGACCCCTCCGACCGCACCGTGCTGGAGATTGCCATGAGCATCAACCCGGAAATGGGCGAGGCCATACGCACCCTGCAGGAGTGCGAGGCCAAGGGAGACAACACCAGCGATGCCTACGCCCATGCCATGGACACCTACATTGCCAACAGCGGCTACCAGCTGGAGCCCAAGGCCAAGCGCATCCTGAAGGGCCTGGCGTTCAAGGACACGGATTTCCACCGCCCCGCGCGCGAGATGAGCGGCGGCTGGGTGATGCGCGCGCACCTGGCCCAGCTGCTCTGCGCAGAGCCGGACCTGCTGATGCTGGACGAGCCCACCAACCACCTGGACCTGATGAGCCTGCTGTGGTTCCAGCGCTACCTGATGAACTACCCCGGCGCCATCTTCATGATTTCCCATGACCGTGATTTCATGGATTCCCTGGTGGAGACGGTGTACGACATCGAGAACTCCGAGCTGGTGCGCTACTCCGGCAACTACACCCGCTTCCTGGAGCTCAAGGAGGAGCGCTTTGAGCAGCAGCTGGCAGCCTGGCGCAACCAGCAGAGGGAAATCGCCCATATCGAGGCTTTCGTGGACCGTTTCCGCTCCGTGGCCTCCAAGGCCGCCCAGGTGCAGAGCCGCGTGAAGCAGCTGGAGAAGATGAAGATTATCGAGAAGCCCAAGCAGAGCCGCAAAATCTTCAAGTTCATCTTCCCCCAGCCCCCGCGCAGCATGCAGCGCGTCATTGAGCTGGAAAAGGTGGGCCAGAGCTACGGCGACAAGCGTATCTACAAGAACCTGGACCTCCTTATCGAGCGCGGAGACCGCATCGTCCTCGTCGGCCCCAACGGCGCCGGCAAGTCCACCCTGCTCAAGATCCTGGCCGGCGTGCTGCCCATCGACGAAGGCAAGCGCACCCTGGGCACCACCACCCGCATCGGCTACTTCTCCCAGATGCGCTCTGAAAACCTGACCCCCAACTACACCGTGCTGGAGGAAATCATGAAGGCAGACCCCGAACTGCGGGAGGAAGAAGCCCGCGGCATCCTCGGTTCCTTCCTCTTCCGCCGCCTGGATGTGGAAAAGCGCGTGGAAGTGCTCTCCGGCGGTGAGAAATCACGCCTCAGCCTGGTGAAATTCCTGGTGAACCCGCCCAACCTGCTGCTCATGGACGAGCCCACCACCCACCTGGACCTCATGAGCGTGGAGGCCCTCTCCCAGGCGCTCAAGCGGTATGAAGGCACGCTGGTCTTCATCTCCCATGATGTGCATTTCATCCGCGCCCTGGCAGAGAAAACCCTCCACATCAACAACGGCACGGTTACTCCCTACGCCGGCGGCTACGACTACTACCTGGAGAAATCCGGTATACTGGACGACCAGAACGCCATGGATGCCTAAAATGGCACTTTTCGCATCCTTTTACTATCAATAACTTAAATTAAAATCCGGACAAATCCGCCACGCCATGGCGGATTTTCCGCCATACCATAGCAGCATTTCCTCCACACACTGGCAGCATTTCCTCCA
>JAUNQN010000031.1:5118-35607 GCA_030536145.1 Akkermansia sp. | reverse complement strand
GGGCGTGACGTCAGTATACACGAACGCAGCCCGAACGTCAAGCTCATTTTTTGAAATTTTTGCATTTTTTTTGCAAAAAAGTTTCAACTTGCCCCAAAAACCCTTAAAAATCAAGGATTTTCGGCAGGGCGCGCAAAGCTGCCAGGGCTGAAGGGGAGCGGCCCTGCCCTACCCAGATGCACTGCGCACGCATATCCGGGCACAGAATCAGGCAAAAAGAGAAACGGCGGATGTTTCCCAACATCCGCCGCGCTCCAACTCTGAAACTACATGAAAAAACGCTTAGCTTATACTAGCACCCGCACTCACGGGCTATGAAGGTAAGACACCGGACCGGGCAAAAGCGTTCAAACTTTTTTGAATTTTATTTGCACCGCCCCTGCGGAGACAGTCAATGGGCGGCACCGCCCCGGAAGGAGCGGGGTACCGATATGGAGCGTGCCGGCTGCGCAGGGGTATATACAGGGAGACTGCGGCGGGGATAGGTTTGCCCCTTGGAGGAGGGAGGGAGATGAGGAAATGACGGCGCAACGGTGGGGTGAGCCGGAGCCGCCTGCGGCGTGGTGACGAGTTGGAAAACGATACCCGCGACAACGAGGAGGACGGCGGCGAATACGAGTCCCGCAAGGCGGATGTTCCGCTCATAGTGCTTGCCGAGGGTCTTGCCCTTGCTGCGGGTTCCGGCCTTGCGGCGTTTGCGATGTTTCCCGGCCATGGGCAGGCGGAATCACAGGGTACGGCCGAAAACCTCCGATGCGCGGCCGCTGGCCTCCAGCGCAGCGCGGCGGGAGGGCGGCAGGACATCCCTGGAAAGGGGGGAGTAGTTCAGGCGGTCACGGAAGTAGGCGACGGCACTCTGGGAGATGGCAAAGATGCTGTGGAAACCCAGCTCACGTGCCTTGTCCTCTATGAAGCGGCACATGGCGCGGCCATAGCCGTGGCCCTCATAGTTTTTCTTGATAAACAGGCAGCCCAGCTCCGCGCAGGATTCCTGCGGGTAGGGGTAGAGCGCCACGCAGCCCACGATGGTATCATCCAGCGTGTAGACGTAGTAGCTGCTGATGTTGTCCATGATGTCCTCATACGTGCGGTGGACAAGCTTGGCATCTGCCATGCTGCGCGCAATCATGGAAAGGAGCTCCGGGATGTCATCCTGGTGGAGGGGGCGTATTTCCCGGTAGGAGTCCGTATGCACCATGGTGCCCACGCCTTCCTCTGAAAAAATCTCATCCAGCAGCACGCCGCGGTGCAGGCCGTCCAACAGGTGGACACGGGGCACGCCGCGGCGGCAGAGTGCGGCAGCCTGCATGAGCTCCGCGTGGTAGGTGCAATCCGCGGCGGCGGCCACCTCCTGCTCCAGGATGGCAAAGATGGGCTGCCCCCGGCGGGTGGGCACCTGCCCGTGCTGCAGGCAGATGTACTTGGAGGCCTCCAGCGCGGTGGCCAGGGCCTGCACGGGTTCTGCAAAGCGGCCCGCGGTGCCGGAGGCCACGATGGCGACCTGGCGGCGGGCCAGAATCTCCTGCACGCGGGCGCGGGCGGGTTCCCCTGCGGTGAGCGGCAGCTCCGCCACGGCGGTGTGCATTTCACACGCGCCGGCCTGGTGGGCCAGCAGGGCGGTATCCGTGCCCTCTGCCACCAGCACCAGGCGCACGCCTATCTCATGCAGGGCATCCGCATCCAGCAGGGCGTCCACCAGCTCCCCGGCCGCCAGCAGCGTGGCATCTATATGCACCACGAAGAGGCGGCCGCGGAAGTACGGCACGTATTCCAGTACGGAGCGGACGTTCATGCCGGCGGGCGGGGTGTACGGGGGATGTGTCAGGCGCGGTCCTCGTCGCCGTCCTCCTGCGGGGCGGACTCAAAGAGGGAGCCGGAATCCACGGAGCCGATGGTGGCGCCGTCCTCTTCCCCGTGGGCTGCCACGGGAGCCTCCAGCACGAATTCCCGGGAGCCGGACGGGCTCTTCAGGCTGCGCAGGGAAATCTTCTTCTTGGGCAGCACCATCTTCTTCTCCTGGTAGGGGAGCGGGGCCACCATGGAACCGCTTTCCGCGATGTCGCCGGCGGGCTCCGGGGCGGGTGCGGGCATGGATTCGGTGAGGCCGGGGGCGGCAGGCATGTCGTCGTCCTCCTCATCCGGCATGATACCGGCGGCCTGCTGCCGTTCACGGATGCGGCTCATGTGCTCACGCAGCGCGGAGAGCAGGTCCCCGCTGCCCAGGATATCGGTGATGTCGGAGTCCTCCTCCTCTGCATTGCTGGAGGGAAGGGAGGCCAGGAAGTCCTCGAAGGCGGAGAGGTTGGTGGTGCTGCGGAAGAGGCCGTTGAGAATCTCGAAGTCGATGTTGTGCATCAGCACCTCGAACATCTCGTAAGCCTCGCGCTTGTACTCCACCAGCGGGTCGCGCTGGCCCTGGGCACGCAGGCGCACGCCCTCGCGCAGGGCGTCCATATCCGTGATGTGGCGCTGCCAGAGCTTGTCGATGGCCTGCAGGATGATGGAGCGCTCCATCTGGTCCACGCGGTCCGGGCGCTCACCCTCAATCTTCTTCAGGTACATCTCCTGCACCTTGGCGATGATGGTTTCCGCGACCTCCTCCTCGGACTTGCCCCGCAGGGCTTCCTCCTTCTCGCTCCAGCCCATGGGGAAGGTGGCGTTGATCCACTGCAGGAGGTCGGTGTAGTGCATCTGGCCGGCGTCGTCCACCTCCAAGTAGGTCTCGCACTTGTGGCGGGTGCCCTCTGCCAGGGCGTCCCAGAGCATCTGGCGGGGGTCCTCGCACAGCAGGGCCTCGTTTCGCATGGCGTACACGATGGTGCGCTGCTGGTTCATGACGTTGTCATAGTCCAGCACGTGCTTGCGCCACATGTAGTTGCGCTGCTCCACGCGCTTCTGTGCGCCCTCGATAACGCGGTTCATGAGGCGGTTTTCCACGGCCTCGCCCTCCTCCATGCCGAAGCGGTCCATCATCTTGGTCATGCGCTCGCTGCCGCCGAAGTTGCGCATCAGGTCATCCTCAAAGGAGAGGAAGAACTGGGATGCGCCGGGATCGCCCTGACGGGAGCAGCGGCCGCGCAGCTGGCGGTCGATACGGCGGCTCTCATAACGCTCCGTGCCCAGCACGAAGAGACCGCCCACCTCTGCCACGCCCTCGCCCAGCTTGATGTCCGTACCGCGGCCTGCCATGTTGGTGGAAACGGTGACGGCGCCCATCTGGCCGGCCATGGAGACGATTTCAGCCTCGCGCTGGTGGTTCTTGGCATTCAGCACCTGGTGGGGAATGTTCACGTAGCGCAGCATGCGGGAGAGCGTCTCAGAGGCCTCCACGCTGGCGGTGCCGATGAGTACGGGCTGGCCCTTGGCGTGCAGCTCCTGAATCTTGGCCACCACGGCGTTGTACTTCTCACGGCGGCTGCGGAAGATGAGGTCGTTCAGGTCCTCGCGGATGCAGGGGCGGTTGGTGGGAATGGGCAGCACGTCCAGCTTGTAGATGTCATGGAACTCTGCGGCCTCCGTCTCTGCGGTACCGGTCATGCCGCCCAGGCGCTGGTACAGGCGGAAGTAGTTCTGGATGGTGATGGTGGCGTAGGTCATGTTCTCCGCCTCCACCTCCACGCCTTCCTTGGCCTCCACAGCCTGGTGCAGGCCATCGCTCCAGCGGCGGCCCGGCATCTCTCGGCCGGTGTTCTGGTCGATGATAACCACCTTGTCATCCTTCACCACGTACTCCACATCCTTTTCATAGATGGTGTAGGCCTTCAGCAGCTGGCTGGTGGTGTGCAGGCGCACGCCTGTCTCGTCCAGGCGTTTCATGAGCGCGCCCTTGCGGGCCTCCTTCTCACGCTCGGAAAGGGTCTCGTCCTCGTCGATGTTGACGAACTCCGTGCCGATGTCCGGCAGCACGAAGTGCTCCGGGTGCCCGGGGCTGATGAGCTCGCGGCCCATCTCCATCAGGTCGGCGTCATGGGTCTTCTCATCCACGCAGAAGTAGAGTTCCTCCTTGAGCTTGAAGAGCTCCAGCTTGCGGGGGTCCTGGTACAGGAACAGCTCATACTTCTCCACCATGCGGCGGTATTCCGGGTCCTGCTGGGTGCGCATGAAGGCGCGGTTGCGGGGCTGGCCCAGCTTCACCTTGTACAGGCAGCGGCCCGCCCGGTCCGTGTCGCCGGCCTTGGCGGCCTCCACGGCCTCCGTCATCAGGTTGTTGCACAGCTCTATCTGCTTGCGCACCACCATCTCGATGAGGGGTTTCAGGCTGTCGTACTGCTGCTCATGCTCCAGCACGGCGGGGCCGGAAATGATGAGGGGCGTGCGCGCCTCGTCGATGAGGATGGAGTCCACCTCGTCGATGATGGCGAAGTAGTGGCCGCGCTGCACCTGGGTTTCCTTGGAGCTGGCCATGCCGTTGTCTCGCAGGTAGTCGAAACCGAATTCGGCATTGGTGCCGTAGGTGATGTCGCAGTTGTACTGCTGGCGGCGCAGCTCGCTGGGCATCATGCTCTGGATGCAGCCCACGGTAAGGCCCAGGAACTGGAAGAGGGCGCCCATCCACATGGAGTCTCGCCTGGCCAGGTAGTCGTTCACGGTCACCACGTGCACGCCCAGGCCGGTAAGGGCATTCAGGTAGACGGGGAGGGTGGCCACCAGGGTCTTGCCCTCACCCGTGGCCATCTCTGCGATAAAGCCGCGGTGCAGCGCAATGCCGCCCAGCAGCTGCACGTCAAAGTGCACCATGGCCCAGGGAATGGGCGTGCCGCACACGTCCACCACCTGCGCGTTGTCCGTCATGTAGCGGGCGGCGCATTTCACGGCGGCGAATGCCTCCGGCAGGATGCTCTCCAGGTACTTGGCGCGGATCTTGGGGAACTTGGGCTCAATCTCCGTCCAGGCGGCCTTGCCTTCCTCGATGGATTCCGGGGTGGGCTGCACCTCCGGCAGCTTGGGGAACTCTGCCGCCAGGCTGCGGAAACGGGTGTTCAGCACCTCTGCAAACTCTGCAAGCTGCTCCGGGGAGGCCGCGGCGATGTGGTTGCGGGTGGGGAGGGAAAGCGGGGTGTAGCGGTGCAGGTTCTTCTGCCACTCGCGGGTCTTGGCCACCAGGAATTCCTGGTCCACGTTGCCCCACTTGGCCTCGTTATCGAGAATCTTCTTGACGACAGGCCGGAGTTTGCGCACCTCGCGCTGGTTCTTGGAGCCCACGATTTTGTTCAGAATCCACTTGATCATAATGCTGAAGGTCTGGTGACAGTACTGCCCGCACGCGCGTACATGGCGCGGGTGCAGGATGATACCACGGCGCGGGGCGATTGGCAAGCCCGCGCTCACGTCAAGCCTGCCAGATGACACAATAAGAGCCGGGGCCGCCCGCCGGGCGGCTTACAGCTCGTAGTAGGTGTAGCCGTTCAGGCCGTCGCGGTAGGCATCCAGCGCGGCGCGGCGCTGCCTGGGGGTAATGCGGCCGGTGGCCACGGCATGCTCCGCCAGGGTGCGGAACTTGGCCACCAGGTCCTTGGCATCGTACTTCACATAGGAGAGCACGTCCGCCACGCTGTCGCCCTCCTCCTCGTTGGTGTACACGGGGCGGCCATTCTCCAGGTGCACGCTCACCACGTTCGTATCCCCCAGCAGGTTGTGGATATCCCCCAGGGTCTCCTGGTAGGCACCCACCAGGAAAGCGGCGATGTAGTAGTTCTCCTGGCCGTCCACCTCATGCAGCGGCAGGGATTTGGCCACGTCCTCGCGGTCGATGAACTTGTCCACCTTGCCGTCGCAGTCGCAGGTGATATCCACCAGCACGGTCTTCTGGGTGGGGCGCTCGCACAGGCGCTGGATGGGCATGACGGGGAAGAGCTGGTCAATGGCCCAGGAATCCGGCAGGCTCTGGAAGAGGGAGAAGTTGGCGTAGTAGAAGTCCACCATGTTGTCGGAGACCTCCTTCAGGTCCTCCGGGATCTCGCTCATGGCGGAAAGGCGCTGGGCGATGAGGCCCATGATGTGCCAGTAGATGGCCTCTGCCATGCCGCGCTCGCGCAGGGAGGCATTGCCGTAGAAGAACTGCATGCGCAGCTGGTCACGGTAGTAGTTGGCATCGTTGTAGCACTCCTGGATGTTCTTGCGGGTGAGCATGCGGCGCGTCTCGTCCAGGGACTTGAGCGTCTCGCTGGCGTCCTCCGGCAGCGGGGGCAGGGAGCGGTCGAACCCGGGGGCGCTGGTCACATCCAGCACGTTGAAGGCCAGCACGGCATGGTAGGCGGTCACGGCGCGGCCGCTCTCCGTCACCAGCGTGGGGTGCGGCACCCCGCTCTTGGTGCACATCTCTCCCACCACCTCCACCACGTCCCTGGCGTACTCCTCTATGGTGTAGTTGCAGGAGGAATGGAAATTGGTCTGGGAGCCGTCATAGTCCACCGCCAGGCCGCCGCCCATGTCCAGCGTGCCCATGGGGGCGCCCTCCCGCACCAGGTCTATGTAGATGCGGGCGGCCTCCGTCAGGCTCTCACGGATGACGGAGATGTTGGGAATCTGGGAGCCCTGGTGGTAGTGCAGCACCTTCAGGCAGTGCAGCTTGCCGGCTTCCTTCAGGTGGTCCACCACGTCGATGACCTGGGCGGCATTCAGGCCGAAGACGGATTTGTCTCCTGCGGACTCGCTCCAGTGGCCGGAGCCCTTGGCAGCCAGTCGCACGCGCACGCCCAGGTTGGGCTCTATGCCCAGTTTCTCCGCACGTTTCAGGATGGCGGGCAGCTCATTGGGCATCTCCAATATCAGGTAGATGTTCAGCCCCATCTGCTGGCCCATGAGCGCCAGGTCGATGAATTCGTCGTCCTTGTACCCGTTGCACATCAGGAAAGCCTCTGTATCACGCATCTGAGCCATGGCGGCAAAGAGCTCCGGCTTGGAGCCGGCCTCCAAGCCGTAGTGGTACTTCTCACCGCAGGAGACGATTTCCTCCACAATGTGGCGCTGCTGGTTCACCTTGATGGGGTACACGCCGCGGTACGCGCCCTGGTAGCCCATCTCTCGGATAGCCTTGGTAAAGCTCTTGTTCAGCTCCTCCACGCGGGCGCGCAGGAGGTCCCGGAAACGCAGCAGCACGGGGGCATCCGTGCCGCGCTCCGCCAGGTCGTCCATGATGGTGCGCAGGGAAACGGGGCGGGTCTCGCCGTCGGTATCGCGCAGGTTCACGGTCACCTCACCGTTCTTGGAGACGCCAAAATAGCCGTTGCTCCAGTCCTCCACGGCGTAGAGGTCGGAGGAATCAGCGGCCGTCCAGTTGCGCACCTTGCGCTTGATGGTGTTGTTGCGGTTCGTCATGATAGCGGAGGAGTGTGTTGTTGCCTGCGGTATATAGCGCAGCGGGGCGTGAATGTCAAGGTTTTTGGTTACTTCCCTGCCCTGCGGGCGGCAGGCTTTTGGCTGTGCAGGTAATCCAGCAGGATTTGGCGCATGTAGTCTGCGGTTTCCTTCACATCCTGCACAGAGTGGTCTGCCGGCACTATCTTCTCCTGCCCCCAGGGAATGTGGCTGGACCAGTAGGGCACCACGCCGTCTGAGCTGCGCGGGGAATCCCCCTGCCCCCTGTCCCCAATCACGGAGTAGGTGGGCACGCCGCGCACCTGCAAGCCCTGCAGGCCGCGGATGGAATAGCTGGTGGGGGAAAGCTGGTTCACGCTGGTAAACCAGTCCGTGAGCTCCTGCGGGCGCAGCAGGAAGATATCCTCCTGCAGGGTGAGCAGGTTCACGGCCTCCTTCACCAGGTTCTCCGGCAGGTGCACCAGCTTGGCAATGGCGCGCGTGATGCGGTACGATGCCAGCGGCGCCCCGCGATGCGGCGTGGCCATGTACACCACCATGCCCGCCTGCACGGGCTCAAAGAAGTACTGCTTGCGGAATTTCTCCACCTCGGTGTCCTCGAACCGGCGGTGGATGTACTGCGCGCCCACGCCGCGCATGACCTCGTGCCGGATGCTGCCGGAGTTCTCCAGCAGCTTCCACGGCTCCGTGCACTGGCTGTAGTGGGTGATGAGCCCGCCCATGGAATGCCCCACGGCCACCAGGCGGTCCCAGTTGGCATTGGTGTGCTGCGGGTCCAGCGTGTTGCGCACCCCCTCCAGGGATTCCCGGTACTTCTCTGCCGTCTGCACCCAGGCGTTGCCGGTGGGGTAGTTGAAGTACCAGAACTGGAAGTGGCGGCGTATCTCCGGGCAGGAGTTCAGGCGGTTCACCAGGTTGTCGAAGGTTCCGGCATCGGAGAGCAGCCCGTGCGTCAGGATGACGGGTATCTTCTCCGGGTTGTACTCCTCCACGGAGGAAAGGCCGGTCAGGTCGCGCAGCTTCTGCGGGCGCAGCAGGCCCAGGAAACGGGAATCGTCCAGCTTGGTGAGCCGCCAGTACACCTCCAGCGGGGCGGAGAAATCCGCAGCCAGGCTGTAGTCCAGCCGCCCCACGCGGGCGGTCTCATGCCGCTGGCGCAGCACCATGTCCAGCCGCGGGCGCCCCTGCTCCGGGAACTGCATGACTGCAGTGATGGTGCTCACCGTACCCTTGGTGCGGATGTTGAACTTGTTCCCGGAGTTGGCCACCTTCTCCGCCGGCACCACGCCCACCATGGGCACGCCCAGGCCGCGCACGTCGTAGCGCTCCTTCAGCTGCTCCAAGCGCACGTCTACGGCGGGCACCACGTCATCATACACGCGCGCCAGGGCATGGGGAGACACCTGCCCATCGTACGCCACCTCGATTTCTTTCAGGAAGGCAATCTGGTCCATGCTGTCCACCGCGTCCAGCTCATGGCGCAGGCGCCGCAACAGGTACAGCAGGTCCGCATTGTACTCGCGAATGATATCCAGGCGCTGGTCATCCGTGAGCTTGGGGTTCTTCAGCCGCTCCCAGCAGCCGCGCATGGCCGCCAGCAAATCCGCATTGCTGCGCACTGCCTGCGCGGCGGTGGCGCGCGGGGCATCAGGCGGGGGGAGCAGCGGGGCGGAGCAGCCGGACACGGCGGCCAGCACTGCGGCAAAAAGCAGCGTGCGGCCAAGCTGGGGGAACATTCTCATCCATGCCATTGTACCACCGCGGCGCGGCATGTCAACCCCCATGCCCGACTAAGCGAGTGCGCAGCGGGAGGCGGCACCTGTCAACTCGTCGTGCAGGGACAGCGCGGGGCTCTCCTGCTGCGGCCCCAACACCTCCACCAGGCGGCACACGGCACGGCCCGCGCAGCGCTGCAGGTAGTCCTGCACCCAGGCCTCCGCCTGCGGGGTGGCAGCGGCAGAGCTGAACTGCCCGGGGTATTTCTGCGCCATTCCCAGGCGGGCGGGCTTGGGGGTAAGGCGTGCGCGCCAGCACTGCTGCGCGGCACACAGGCGGGTGTACAACTCATCCGCATGCAGGCGGGTGAACAGCGCGCGCTGCAGCGCATTGCCCGGCGCCAGGCGCTGCCCCGTGAGCGCCACGCGCCAGCCGGCGGCTGTCTCATACAGGCGCATTCCCAGCTCCGGGTAGTCGGCATGCAGCTTGTGCAGGGCGCGCAGCATCAGCTGCTCCGGGCTTGCGCCCAGGCCTACCAGTCCCAGCAGGGAATCCATAAACCCGGCGGGCGGGTCGTCCACATCCACAAAGCAAATCTCCGTACTGTTCAGCACCAGGGCACCGTAGCGGTTGCGGGTAATGATGTTCCGCCCATCCAGCTCACGGCAGACAGGCTCCAGCAGGTCGGCGGCGTATTCCCCCTGCCCTGCCCCGGCCAATGCCGCCACGCTGCCGCGCATGCGCTCCAGGCTCTCAGCCGTCACCGGAGCGGAGAAGAACTCCTGCATCACGCGGGCATGCTCCTCCAGCATGGCCTGTGCAGCGGTCATGGACTCGTCTGAAAAGCCGCGCAGGCGGCACTGCATCCCGCACAGCTCCCGCTGCTCCCGCACCCAGTAGCGTGGTATCCTCATGGGAACATCCTACCACAGGAGCAGATATTTTCAAGATTTTCTCTTCCTGACAAGGAAGAAGGTAGACAACACCCACCCGGGCGCGTAGCGCGAAGCCAACCACCATAGTGCAACGCATATTGAGGAACACACCACCGTATACAAGATAAACGCATACCCTGAAAAATGAGGCAACATGAAACACTTTTCAATATCCATCCATAAATAGAAAAACGGCCAATGCGCAGCATAGAGGAAAAAGACTGCGGGTGCCAAGCACGCCAACAGATGCGCAAGCGGCGGGAAAAAACGCTCTGCGAATGCCCCGTATGAAAGAATGCAACATAAACCCAACAGAGAAAATAACGGAGTATAGGAGATTTGCGAAACTGCAAGAGGGGGGATAAATGCAGAGAAAAAGGCGAAAACGCTTATTGCCAAGAAATACGGAGAACACGCCTTTGCCCACCTGCTTATCGCATTCCTTGAAAGACCATTCAATACTGTTCCGAGCAGGAAGAAAGAGATATCCATGGATACCTTGGGCACAGAATCCCATGGTTGTGGAATGTAGAACTGGTATACATAGACAACAGCAAAAGCAACACAAACTAACAAAAGACGAACCAGGCGAGGTATTTTCAACACCAGCGGCAAAAAAAGGGAAAACCAGGCGAGCATGTCCAAGAACCATAATGACCTGTCCAGATCTTCGGTTCCGGGCACAATCCCCAAATAGGCCAAATCCGCAGGGAAGTTCGGTACTCCTTCTCGTTCAATCATCAACTGGATGAGATTCCATACAACCACAGGTATACAGAGGAAGAGAAAGGTCCTGAAATCCAGACACGTTACTTTCGGCCTCCGCAACCACCCCGAAAAAAAGAAAAACATGAGAACAGAAGTAGAAGGGGCACTGGCGTCCCAAAAAGGTCCCATTATGTATGAGGTCCATTTGGTCTGTGATGGCGAACAGATTATTAAGGTATGACCATACACTACAGAAAACATTGCCAACACCCTGCAACAATCTACCCAGCTCATGCGCTCCGATGGCTTTTGGACATCGTTTCCAACAACTGCAGACATGACGGGAGTATAGCGGCTTGATAATCCGCTGTCAATCACGAATACATACGCGGTGTATGTTAGGGTGCTGGCGTGCAGCCAAGACAAAAAAACGCGTATATTGTTACACCAAACTATGGCTCAACTGCCTGATATTTCATGATTGAGAGCACAGGTCCAGCGGATTATCAATCCGCTAGGCCCACACGAACAAAAGGACCGGGGCCGGCTGCCTAGGCAACCGGTCCCGGTAAAGGAAGTGATAACTTCAACAAATACCCTTCCCGATTTACAGCACCTCAGGTGCCAGGGACACGATCTTCATGAAGCCTTTTTCACGAAGCTCGCGGGCCACCGGCCCGAAGATACGGGTACCGCGGGGGTTGTTGTCCTTATCGATGCAAACAACCGCGTTGGAGTCGAAGCGCAGCACGGAGCCGTCATCACGGCGGATGGGGGCGGCGGTGCGCACGACCACGGCCTTCACCACGGAGCCCTTCTTGATGGAGGCGGTGGGAATGGATTCGCGGATGTGGATGGTGATGATGTCGCCGATGTGGGCCTGGTCGGTAGCCTTACCGATCACGCCGATCATCTTGGCGGTGCGGGCACCGGTGTTGTCGGCGACATGAATGAGGGATTCCATCTGGAGCATGGTATGTAATGTCCTTTCCGGTTTAGTGTTTCAGGATTTCCACGAGCTCCCAGCGCTTGAGCGCGGACAGCGGGCGGGTTTCACGAATGCGGACCTTGTCGCCAACCTTGGCAATCTCCTCGGCGTCGTGGGCGTAGAAGCGCTTGCTCTTCTTCACGATCTTCTTGAAGACGGGATGGGGAACACGGGCCACGTACTCCACAACGATGGTCTTGCTCATCTTGTCGGAGACAACAACGCCGACGCGGGTCTTGCGGAGACCCTGGGGCTTGGTCGTAGTATTTTCTTCGCTCATAATAAGTCGTTGTGTTCAGGGTTATGCTTCTTCCTTGTTGGCACCCTCGCCCAGCACGGTGAGTGCGCAGGCGAGCTCCTTGCGGACGATGCGGGTACGCTGGTTGTTCTCCAGCTGACCGGTGGCCTTCTGCATGCGGAGGTCGAAGTACTCCTTGCGCAGCTCGCGCACATGGGCTTCAAGCTCCTTGACGGACATACCGCGGAAGTCTTTGGCTTTCTTTACAGGCATAATCGTGTAGTGTTAGTGGTTGTACTTCTGGTTAGGCCTGGGGCTCGACACCCTGGCGATAGACGAAACGCGTGCGGATACCCAGCTTGTTGGAAGCAAGGCGGAGAGCCTCACGGGCGGCGGACTCGGTCACGCCACCGACTTCGAACATGATGTTGCCGGGGCGGCAGACGGCCACCCAGCCTTCCACGGCACCCTTACCCTTACCCATACGGGTGTCCGGCGGACGCTTGGTGAAGGACTTCTGCGGGAAGATGCGGATGAACACGCGGCCACGGCGGCGCAGGTAGCGGTTGATGGCCACACGGCAGGCCTCGATCTGGTTGTTGGTGACCCAGCCGCGGGTAAGAACCTGCAGGCCGTACTCACCGAAGGCAACATAATCACCGCTCGTTGCATTGCCGCCGCTGTTGCCGCGGTGCATCTTGCGGAGGTTACCCTTTACTCTCTTGGGCATTAAAGGCATAGTCTATATCTCCTTGTGTTAGTTTGTTAAACGTATCAGCCCTCGCGATGCTGGGATTCGGAGCGGTCGCGACGGGGGCGCGGGGCGCGGTTCGGACGGTTGTTGGACGGGGCGCCGGCAACTTCCGGGCGCTTGTTGATCCAGCACTTGATGCCGATCAGGCCGTACAGCGTGTGGGCCTCGGCAAAGCCGTAGTCGATGGGGGCGCGCAGCGTCTGCAGCGGCACCTTGCCCTCGCGGTACTGCTCGGCACGGGCGATATCGGCACCACCCAGGCGGCCGGCGCAACGCACGCGGATACCCTCGGCACCGAAGTCCATGGCCACCTGCACGGCACGCTTCATGGCGCGGCGGAAGGAAACACGGCGCTCCAGCTGCGTGGCGATGTTCTCAGCCACAAGCTGGGCATCCAGCTCCGGCTGGCGGATCTCCATGATGTCCAGCTTGATCTGGGCACCCTTGCAGAGCTTGGTGAGAGCCTCCGTCATCTTGGTGATGTTCTCACCCTTGGGCCCGATGATGAGACCGGGGCGGGCGGTGGAGATGGTAACGCGGACGTTATTCCAGGCACGCTCGATGGCGATGCGGGAGATAGCAGCCGTGGATCCCTTGAGATCCTTGTTGAGATTAGCGCAGAAGTCCTTCACGAACTTGCGAATCTTGATGTCCTCGTGGAGCTTCGTGGCATAGTCCTTGCCCGTAGCATACCACTTGGAGCGCCAGTCCTTGGTGACGGCCAGGCGGAAACCGATAGGATTTACTTTCTGTCCCATAGTGTTATGTCGTGTTGAATTGGTTATGCCTCGGCGTTGGCGAGGATGACGGTGATGTGGGCGGTGCGCTTGCGGATCATGTTGGCGGAACCGCGGGCACGGGCCATGGTGCGGCGGAAGGTCACGCCCTCGTCCACCATGACGCTCTTGAGGACGAGCTCATCGGCGGAGAGGCCATTGTTGTTCTCGGCATTGGCCACGGCGGACTTGAGCGTCTTATTCAGGAGATAAGCGCCCTTCTTGGGGGAGTAGCTGAGCACGTCGGTAGCCTGGGAGACAGACATACCCTGGACGGCTGCGGCTACGTCGCGCATCTTCTTCGCAGAGATGCGTGCGTTCTTGTATACTGCTTTCACTTCCATGTGTGTGTATTTGTTGAAGGATTAATCGTTTGATTTTACGGATACCATGTCACCCACGCTCACAGAGAGGCTGGGGTTGAGATGCTGCTGGACCAGGAGCCCGGAGACCGTCTTGCGCACGTCTGTCACCACAGCCTTGGCTATGGCCTGGTCGCCGCGGGAGATTTCCATGGTCATGCCCACTTCCACCTTTCCCGTGCGGCCTGCGTTGATGACGATAAGACCGGATTCGGAATCGATGCTGAGCACCTTGGCCTCGTCCAGGGTACCGCCGGCCACCTCGTCAGCCTTCGTGCGGCGCAGCCCCAGGGCTACGTCCAGGTCACGCATGGCTGCCTCCAGCGACTCGCGGGCGGTAGCATCCTCCACCAGGGCGCTGCGCATGTACGCAACAAGGGCAGAGGTGAGGCGCAGGGAGCCCTGGCGCACCGCATCCAGCTCCGTCCTTACGGACTCCAGCTGTGCAGCGGTCTCGATGAGCTTCTCCTCCTTGCCGCCCAGGGTGGTGCCGCCCAGCGCCTCAAGGCGGGAGCGGACTTCCCGGAGCTGCTTTCGGGCCTCGTCGGCATCCGCCCTGGCCAGGGCGTAGCTTTCCCGGAGGTTGGCCAGCTGGCGTTCCAGCTGGTTGATCCTGGCATCCGTACCACGGGCATCCTGGGCAGCGGCCTGGCCGCCGGCCACCGCAAGGATGGCCGGAAGGGCAAGGATGGTGCTGCGCAGGTAAGTACCCATGGCTGGTTTAATGCATTACTTTACTTCTTGCCGATGCCGCCGTGTGCCTTGAAGATACGGGTGGGGGCAAACTCACCGAGCTTGTGGCCCACCATGTTCTCCGTTACATACACCGTGGCGAAAGCCTTGCCGGTGTGCACCAGGAAAGTCAGGCCCACGAAGTCCGGAATCACCATGGAGGCACGGCTCCAGGTCTTGATCGGCTTGCGGTCCCCGCTCTGCAGCTGGGCGTCAACCTTGTCGAGAAGAGGCTGGCTTACGAAGGGTCCTTTTTTGAGGGAACGTCCCATAGTTCTGTTCTATAGTTGAAGGTTAATGTTACTTGGCGTTGCGGCGCTGGACGATGAACACGTCGGAGGGCTTGCGGATGCGGCGCGTCTTCTGGCCCTTCACGTGACCCCACGGGGACTTCAGGTGCTGGCGGCCACCGCCGGACTTGGACTTACCTTCACCACCGCCGTTGGGGTGGTCTACGGGGTTCATGCACATACCGCGCACGGTCGGGCGGATGCCCATCCAACGGGTACGGCCGGCCTTGCCGGAGGACTCATTCATGTGCTGGGCGTTGCCCACCTGGCCGATGGTGCAGTAGCACTCCACACGGAACTTGCGGATTTCACCGGAGGGCATCTTGACCAGGGCGTACTCGCCGTCACGGTTGGACAGCACAGCCTGCTGGCCGGCGGAGCGGGCAATCTTGCCGCCGGTGCCGGGGCGCACCTCGATGTTGTGGATGGCGGTACCCAGGGGCACGCTCTTCAGGGGCATGGCGTTGCCCACCTTGGGGGCCACGTTCTCACCGCTCTGCACGGTCATGCCCACGGTCAGGCCGGCAGGAGCCAGGATGTAGCTCTTGGCGCCGTCCGGGTACTGGATGAGGGCGATACGGCAGGTGCGGTTCGGATCGTACTCGATGGCGAGCACGGTAGCGGCTTCCGTGCGGGTGCGGCGGAAATCCACCAAGCGGTAGTGGTACTTGTGGCCACCGCCGATGTGGCGGGTGGTGATACGGCCGTTGTTGTTGCGGCCACCGCTCTTGCGGATGGGCTCCAGGAGGCTCTTCTCGGGCTTGCTCTTCGTGATCTCGTCGAAGGAGGGCAGGACCTTGTAGCGGTTGGAAGGAGTGGTAGGCTTGAATGACTTGAGTGACATGATAGCTTACTGTGTTAGGGGTTCCGGTTGTTACACGAGGTCGAGGGACTCACCGGCAGCCAGGCGCACATAGGCCTTCTTCCAAGCGGGGGAAGTGCCGGCGTCCTTGGTGCGCTTGCGGCGCTCCTTGCCGTCGTAATTGGCGGTGCGGACGGAAACGACCTTCTTGCCGAAAGCCTTTTCCACAGCCTTCTTGATGTCCACCTTGGTGGCCTTCACAGCCACTTCCAGCGTCAACACGCCGTTCTGGTCGTGCATCACCGTGGCCTTCTCGGACACACGGGGCTTCTTGATAACGTCGTAGATATCGTTCATGGTTACTTGGTGCGGTTGGCGATGGTTTCCAGGGCGGATTCAACGATGACGACCTTGCGGGCGTCAAGCAGCTGCTCCACGTTCACCTCGGCGGCAGACATGAGCTGCACCTCGGCCACGTTGCGGCCGGCCAGCTTGGTCTTCTCGTCGAAGCTCTCGGAGATGATCAGAATCTTCTTGCCTTCGGCGATGGCGGCCACAGCAGCAACAAAGCTCTTGGTCTTGCCATCCTCCACGGAGAAGGAAGGTACGGTCACGACCTTGCCGCCGGAGATGATGTCACCAAGCACGCGGCGCAGGGCCAGCTTGCGGGTGGACTTGTTCACCTTCTTGCTGTAGTCGCAGGGGCGGGGGCCGAACACCACGCCGCCACCCACAAAGATGGGGCTCTGGTGGTCGCCGTGGCGGGCGTTGCCCGTGCCCTTCTGGCGGTAGATCTTCTTGTTGTTACCGGCAACCTCGCCACGGGTCTTCGTGTTGGCGGAGCCCGTGCGGCGGTTGGCGCGGTATGCGGTCACCAGGTCATGCACTGCCTGGCTGCCTTTCTCGGGGCCCACCGTCACGATGTTGGCGGCGTTGGCGGCCTCGATAGTCATTTGAGTTGCGGACATAGATAGGTTCTCCTAGTTCGTATTGTTTATTTACCGTTCTTCTTCTTGGCAGGACGGATAACCACGTAGGAACCCTTGGCACCGGGAACGGGGCCGGAAACGAGAATCACGTTGTCATCCTTGCGCACCTGAACAACCTTCAGGTTCTGCACCGTCTTGCGCTCGTTGCCCATGTGACCGGGCATCTTCTGGCCCTTCCACACGCGGGAAGGGGTGGCGCAGGCGCCCACACCACCGGTACGGCGGTGCATCATGGAGCCGTGGGCCATGGGGGAACCATGGAAGTTATGGCGGCGCATAACACCCTGGAAGCCCTTGCCCTTGGAGGTGCCGATCACGTCCACCCATGCGCCCTCCTCGAAGAGCTCGCAACCGGGATGTGCAGCGCCCTCTGCGGGCAGCTCGGAGGCCTCCACGCGGAACTCCTTGAGGAGCTTGGCGGGAGCAATGCCGAGTTTCTTGAAGTGGCCGGCGACCGGCTTGGAAAGGCGGCTCTCCTTCTGGGCGTCGAACGCCACCTGGATAGCGGTGTAACCGTCCTTCTCAGCGGTCTTGATCTGGCCGTAAGTGTTGCCGGCCACGTCGATAACCGTGACAGGAACCATGGCGCCGGTTTCCTGGTTGAAAACGCGGGTCATGCCAACCTTCTTACCAATAAGTCCTAAAGACATGTTTGTAAAAAATCTGTGTTAGAGTTCGTAATGGGGGGCTCAGATCTTGATCATGATGTCCACACCGGCCGGGAGGTTGAGCTTCTTGAGCTCTTCCACGGTACGGGAGGTCGGGTCGACGATGTCGAGCAGACGCTTGTGGGTACGGATTTCGAACTGGTCGGCAGATTTCTTGTTAACATGGACCGAGCGGTTCACAGAGAACTTCTCGATACGAGTCGGCAAAGGAATCGGCCCTGCAACTTTTGCACCTGTACGCTTGGCGGTCTCGACGATCTCGGAAGCGGAACGGTCGATGGCGCGGCTGTCAAATGCACGGAGACGGATGCGGATTTTGGGACTTTGCATGAACGTGCGGTTATGTTGAGGTTAGTAATGAGGTTGGTTTATTTGCTATCGCCACCACGAGCCTTCACGATCTGAGCGACCAGGTTCGGGGGCACTTGTTCGAAGTGGGAGGGTTCCATGGAGTAGGAGGCCAGACCCTTGGAGAGGGTACGGATATCCGTGGAGTAGCCGAACATCTCAGACAGCGGCACGCTGGCGGAGAGGATACACTCGGCACCCTTGTGCTCCATGTTGTTCACGGCGGCACGGCGGCGGTTGAGGTCGCCCATGATGTCGCCCTGGTTCTCGGCGGGGGTGGAGACTTCCACGCTCATGATGGGCTCCAGAAGCACGGGGGCGCACTTGGCGAAGGCGTTCTTCATGGCGAAGATAGCAGCCATCTTGAAGGCGTTTTCGTTGGAGTCCACCTCGTGGTAGGAACCGTCGATCACGTCGACTTCCACGTCTTCCACAGGGTAACCGGCCACGGAGCCGGAGTTCATGGCCTCGTTCAGGCCGGCGTACACGGCGTTCATGTACTCCTTGGGAATGGCACCGCCGACAATCTTGTTGGCGATCTTGAGACCCGTGCCGCGCTCACCCGGACGCATGGCGATGACCACGTCACCGTACTGGCCACGGCCGCCGGACTGCTTGACGAGCTTGCCCTGCACGCGGTCGGCAGACTTGGTGATGGTCTCACGGTAGGCAATCTGGGGCTTGCCGGTGTTGGCCTCCACCTTGAACTCGCGCTTCAGGCGGTCCACGATGATGTCGAGGTGAAGCTCACCCATGCCGGCGATGATGGTCTGGCCGGTCTCCTCGTCGGTCTTCACGCGGAAGGTCGGGTCCTCTGCGGAGAGGCGCTGGAGGGCGTTGGACATCTTCTCCTGGTCGGCCTTGGTAAGGGGCTCCACGGCCATGGAAATCACGGTGTCCGGGAAGGTGGGGGGCTCAAGGGTGTAGTCGAAGTCGTCGCTGGCCAGGGTGTCGCCGGTGGTGGCGTTCTTCAGGCCCACGATGGCGGCGATGTCGCCGGAGTACACGGCGTCCACGTCGGTGTGCACATTGGCCTGGATCTGGAGCAGGCGGCCCACGCGCTCACGCTTGCGGGTACGGGGGTTGTACACGGTGTCGCCCTTGCGGATCACGCCGGTGTACACGCGGATGAACACCAGGGAACCCACGAACTTGTCTGCCCAGAGCTTGAATGCCAGGGCCACGGGCTTGTCCTCGTCGGAGGGGATGATCTCCTTGGTCTCGAAGGTCTCGTAGCCGTTCTCGTCCACACCGTTGGAGATGGTGGAGGTCACGGTAGCCACCTTGGCCTCAAGCGGGGAGGGCAGGTAGTCCACCACGGCATCCAGCAGGGCCTGCACACCCTTGTTCTTGAAAGCGGAACCACCGGCAACCGGCACGAACTTGTTGGCAATCGTGGCGCGGCGGATGGCCTTCTTCAGGGTCGGGGCGTCGATGGGCTCCTCCATCAGGAACAGCTCGGCAATCTCGTCGTCCACGTCGGCCACGTGCTCCTTCAGGTCCTGCAGAGCCAGCTCGCCCTGCTCCTTGAGCTCGCCTTCAAGCTCCTTGATCTCGTAGGTGGAGCCCATGCGGTCGTTGTCGGCGTACATGATGGCCTTCTGGTTCACCACGTCGATCTGGCCGCACAGGGCGTCCTCGGAACCGATGGGGATGAGGATGGGGGCGGCATTGGCACCCAGCTTGGTGCGGATGTCGGACAGCACGTTGGCGAAGTTGGCGCCGGTGCGGTCCATCTTGTTCACAAAGCAGATGCGGGGCACGCTGTACTTGTTGGCCTGGCGCCACACCGTCTGCGTCTGGGGCTGAACGCCGGCCACACCGCAGAACACCACGATGGCGCCGTCGAGCACGCGAAGGGAACGCTCCACCTCGGCGGTGAAGTCCACGTGCCCGGGGGTATCAATCACGTTCAGCTGGAAATTCTCGTTCTCGTAAAGCTTGACGCAGCCCTCGCTGGGAAGCTGCTTCCAGTTAGTCGTCACTGCGGCGGAAGTAATGGTAATACCACGCTCCTGCTCCTGTTCCATCCAGTCGGTCGTCGCGGCGCCATCATGCACCTCGCCGATCTTGTGGATCATGCCGGTGTAGAAGAGGATACGCTCGGAGAGTGTGGTTTTGCCACCGTCAATGTGAGCGGCGATACCGAAGTTGCGGTAGCGCTCAAGCGGGGCCTTACGGTCGGGGCTGCTTACACTTGCCATAATTGAGTAATATGAAGGTTTGTTTTTTCAGAGATTACGAGTCACGAGAAAACTTCCGCGGATGCTTACCAGCGGAAGTGAGCGAATGCACGGTTAGCCTGGGCCATCTTGTGCACGTCGTCGCGCTTGCGCACGGCGGCACCCTGGTTGGCGGCGGCTTCCTTGATTTCGTTGGCGAGGGCCTTGGCCATCGGCACGCCCTTGCGGTTGCGGGCAAAGTTGATCAGCCAGCGCATGGCCAGCGCCTCGGAGCGGTCCGGGGCTACCTCCAGCGGCACCTGGTAGGTGGCGCCACCCACGCGGCGGCTCTTCACCTCCACACGGGGCTTGGCATTCTCGATGGCACGGGTCAGCACCTCCAGCGGGCTGACGGTGTCGGTGCCCTCGTTGGCCAGGTCGATGGCCTTGTAGACGATACGCTCAGCCAGGGAGCGCTTGCCACCAAGCATCACCTTGCCGATGAGGCGACCGACGAGCACGGAATCGTAACGGGAGTCACGACGTTCAATCTTCTTATAGACGCGTTTGCGACGAGCCATAATGTGTATTCTGTTAAGGGGTTAAATTACTTCTTGGCTTCCTTGGGACGCTTGGCACCGTACTTGGAACGGCCACGGCGGCGCTTGTCGACGCCAAGGCAGTCCAGGGCGCCGCGGACGATGTGGTAGCGGACACCGGGAAGGTCCTTCACACGGCCACCGCGAACGAGCACGATGCTGTGCTCCTGCAGGTTGTGGCCTTCACCGCCGATGTAGGCGATCACTTCTTCACCGTTGGTCAGACGGACCTTGGCAACCTTACGAAGAGCGGAGTTCGGCTTCTTCGGGGTACGGGTCATCACCTGGAGACAAACTCCACGGCGCTGCGGGCAGCTATGAAGAGCGCGAGACTTCGACTTCTCTTCCGGTACGATTCGTCCCTTGCGGACGAGCTGATTGATGGTCGGCATGTTTCCTTCTTGTTTGTTGTTATTCAGGCCCTTGCCGTTCGCGGCAAGCTCCCCTCCCTAGAGGAACCCATACCGTTTTCCGGCGTAAGACCCGATAAATCCCTGCATTATGCGCCTCTACTATACGGCATGCAGGGGCGCCCATTGTAGCCTATATTCCTGATTTGGCAAGCCTTTTTTTCCGAAATTCCCAATTTTTCCGCCGTTTTTTGCAATTTTTCCGTACTGTTTCAGGAAAGTTAAAAATCTTTCTCCCCCGGGGAAGGGGAAAAATAAATGCGCGCGGATTGTGTCATGCACGCACCTCCCCTGCCCTGCGGGGTCAGTTCTTCATCTCGCGCATCAGGGCGTGGGCGGCGCCCTCCCCGTCCAGCAGCTGCTGCACGGTCTTCCCCTGGGCGGCGGCGGTGCAGGCTGCCGTCACCAGCGTACCCATGGAGCGCGCCCAGGATTTCAGGCTGGCATCCGCCGCGCCGGAGCGGGAGAAGGCGGTGCCGTTGACAATGCGGCCCTTCTTGCGGTTGCTGTCCTTGAACGCCATGAGCAGCTCTCCCGTGGCAGCGTTGCGGATGCTACCCTCTATCACAATCTTGCCGCCGGCAATAGCCTCTGTGGCGGTACCCACAAAAGGCACGGGGCTGAACAGGCTGCCCACCTGCCCGGCCAGGCTGAGCGCAGGCCTTTGGGGAGTGAAACGCACCACGGCAATATCCATGCGCACGGTGGCGGCGGCGGGGCTGTCTGTCAGGGTCCAGCTGCTACCGCCCTTCTGCAGCGCACCGGAAACGCTCTCCGCCATGTAGCTGCCCATGTGCTGCTGCAGCACGGGGGCCAGCTCCGGCTGCGCCGCGCTCACGCGGCTGATATCCAGCGGCGCTATATAGATAGAGCCGCGCCCCTTCTTCACCGCGCCCGGCTTGTCTGCCAGCCAGTACCCGTCCATATCCACCTTGTAGCTCTTCCGCAGGTCCACCTGGTACAGCCCGCTCTCAGAGCGCAGGTTGGTACACTGGCACAGCACCACAGGCAGGAACAGCAGGGAAAGCAGAAGGCAGGCACGTTTCATCCCGCGCAGTATAACCTGTCGCGCGCGCACGCGCAAGCCAAATCAGGCAGCAGGAGGGGGAATGCGCATTCATCGCATGCGCAGATTGATATGGGGCAGCAGCTGCCCGGCGAGCTGTCAATGAGTTGTTTTGCTTCTCCTGAATCGCCTGAGTTCATAAAGGGCAAACCAGATAAGCCAGAGGATGAAAAACAGCTCTGAATGATTGAAGAAAGAACCTCTCAGCCAAGGAAGAGAAATATCGAATCTTCCATACAAATCGGCAAGTATCAACAAGGCGGCGAAATTTGTTGGATTTTTTTACTTTTGAATTGTGACTCTCACGTTGTCCAGCTTGGCCTTGTAATTACCGTAATCCGTAATATTTACTTGGATGGAGCCATTGGCTACGGCGTGAGTTTGGTCTGTAAATGACAGCAAAAGCGTTAAGGAAAAAGATTCCATATCATCGCTTCCTCCCTCCTCATCTGGAATATCGTTTCCTGAAATGCATAATTCCGGCGCACCTGTCTTACTGCCATGGTCATAATACGTTGCCCATGCCGTTACCTTTGGGATAGTCTCTTCTCCATTTGACTTGTTGCTGATATAGCGGCGCAACGGCATTCGTGCGTCGATGCTATGACCGAATGACGTGGATTCCACATCGCCTTTGGAAAAATCTATTTTCCATACGGATTTCAACTCGTACCTTACCTTCGTGTTGATTGGTGTGACGGATGCCTGGGAAAAATCCAGAACGACCAAGCACTTTTTCATGCTTTTGGCAGACGGTGCTGCTATGTTGGAGCTAGGGTTTCTCAGTATTTCTTGACTCGATGTCTCTTGCCCGACAGGCGTTGCTCTGTTATCCGAAGAAGATTGCCCTTCCGCCGCCGCAGCAGCAAGCGCAGACAACGTGGAACATGTCATTGCAATGGTTGATTGCCGGTAGAATTTCATATTCATTTTATAGGCAAAAGAGTAGGATGTTTTCTTGATTTTTGTGCTGTGGCGGTGTGCTTCATGCGCGGTCTTTACTACTTATAACACGCGAAAATCCGGGATGCACAGCAAAAAACGAAGTTTGTTGGATTTTTTTGCTCGGCCCCTGCCGGCGCGTTTCCGGGTCTCCGGCACCGGCAGTGCCAAATCGAGGGTGGGAGTGCATATCGCGTCGGTCGCACTACACCAAGCGGCGCAGCACCGCGTGGTGCTGCGCCGCCGGAACGGCAGGTGCCTGCCGGGCTCTCCTTAGAACGCGTAGTTCACACCCACGTTGCCGCCCACGGAGGTGCGGTCTCCGCCGAACTCGAAGCCCACATTGGCAGAGCCCGTCCAGGAGCTGCCCAGGGGCACGGAGATGCCGCCGCCCAGCTCACCATACAGGGGAGTACGCTTCACACCCTCCGTCTGCCAGGCGGGCGGATGTTCCCACACCGCTGCCGAATGCGTACGGCCATGCAGCACCAGGGCAAAGGGCGCGGGTATGGCATACTCCCCTCATCCCCCGGAGGCCAGGACATGGCATCCATGGAGCCGCGGCTAATGCAAGAGTATGAACGGTTGCCGCCGCCCACCGCCACATGGCGCGCCCGAATAGCTGCCGCATAAAAAAACAGCGGATTCTAATTTTTAGCTTGATTCAGCATGGAGTATGCCGTATACTCACTCCAATGGAAGGCGGTTTATTGTAGCCGCATGAGGACATTTTGCCCCCTATCTTCCAGAATAATTACAAACAGATAGTCATACACACATTATGAAAACACACCTCCCGGCCAGGCTTCGCAAAGCCCTGATTGCCGCAATTTTCGCGGTATCCGCAGCAACCTACAACGCACAGGCCACAGAGTACTCCTCGAACACGACTGAAGAATACATCAGCACCGAGGACAGCATCACCATTAAAAACGGCGTAAAAGTGACGACCACGGAAGGCGGCGTGTCCGCCAACGGAGGCATCAGTGTCGGCCAATACGCGACACTAAATAGCCAAGGTTCGATTGAATCACGCTATTCCGGCAGCGTGACGGTGGGTACCGGTGCCCAGGTGACGGTGAAAACCGGCACGATAACGGCGGCAGACGAATTCAGGGCCTTAGACCATACCACCCTGACACTGAAGGATGGCGGCATCACGGCAAAAGGTATCACTATCAGCGACTATTCCACCGCAACCGTGCAAGGCCATCTGCAATCCAGCAATGGGCTGACCATCTCCAAGAAGACCGACCTGACCGTGAAGGGCGAAGGCGGCCACATCACAGTGACCGGCGGCAACATGAGTATTGCGGAAAGGTCCCACGTCTCCGTGGCAAACGGCAATGTGACCGTGAGTGACGGCACTCTCAGCGTGAGCAGCACGGCTACTTCGGAAGATCCGCATCTCCAGGTAGCGAACGGCAACATCACGGCAATGGGCGTGGAGGTTACCAACGCTATCGTCACCACTGACGGCAAGCTGATTGCGGGGAAAAAGGGCATTACGATCAAAGACAATGCAGACGTGTCTGCCAAGGAAAGCATCAGCGCGGAAGGTGATGTGGTCGTGACTGGAGGTTCTACGCTGACAACCGAAGGCTCTCTGACGTCAATAGAGCACAGCGTGACTATTACTGACACCCCCGACCTCCGCAGCACGGTTGAGGCAGATTCCGTGGAGGCGAAGGATTTCATTTCCATCGTAAATGGTGACCTTACTGCCGACACCCTTGTTCAGGCGGGCAAGTCACTGAATGTGACCAACAGCTCCATCAAGGGCACGGCTGACATCATCGCCTTGGGCGGGGAAGACGGGGAGGAGCACAAGGACGACCCCAAGGACATCACCATCGTGGATTCCACCGTGGAGGGTGCTTCCCTCACCTCTGTGAAGGGCGACATCACCATCAAGACGACCGATGAGACGCTGGAGGCGCTGGAGAAGAACCCCGAACTGATTACCAGTGCGGTGGAGCTGACAGGCGACATGACCGCTAAACAAGGCTCTATCACCATCACGAAAGCTGATGTGAGCGTCACCGGCGATGTGATTGCAGACAAGGGTCTGACTGTGGAAGGTATTGAGCTGGAAGGTGATGAGGAAGTAGTAGGCAACACGCTGCAGACGGGTGACATCATCGTGGAAAACAAGGTGGCGCAGGCGGACACGCAGAAGAGCATCCATGATATTATCGTAGGAGCTGGAACGTCTGAGCAAAAGCAGAACTCTATTAAAAATGCGGTAGAGACGACGAAGAACCACCTGAAGGGCGTGGAGCTGACGAATATTGCCGAGGGCAGCAGCGTGGGCGAAGTCGTGTCTGTGGGTGATATCACAATCAAGGGCAGCACACTGGAAATCAGCTCCCTGACGGCGGATACCACTGAGATGGGCGCGGCCATCCTCGATTCTGCTCGCACAGGCTCCTTCGGCGAGAAGTTTGAGAGGGAACTTGCCAGCAAGCTGCCCGCTGCCAAGATTACCGTGACAGATTCCAAGCTGACGGTGACGGGCGATGTGACCTCCGAGACCACCCTCGAGGTGACGAAGTCCGACTTCGACTCCGGCAATATAATCGCCGATGCAGGCGTAACCATCAAGGGGGAAGAGAAAATTGTCGAGGATAGCGAGAAGAAGGATAATCGCAACATCATCAACACGGGTGACATCACCGTGGAAAACACCATCGCCCTCACCCGTGCACAGGACTACATCGCTGAGATTGGAGCCAAGACCAAGGATACTGAAGCAAAGCCGCCTTTCACCCGTGATGATGCGGTAGAGACTCTCAAAAATGAGAGTGAGAAGCTGAAGGACATGTTCGGCGGCGTGAGCATCGAGAACGTGAAGAAGAGCACCGTGGGTGCCGTCTCCACCAACGGCGACATCACCATCACCGGCAGCAAGCTGACGGCCGACTCCCTGAAGGCAGATGCCGCCTCCGTGCGCGAGACCTTGGGCTCCGCCATTACGGAAGCCATTGACGCCGAAGCTGCGAAAGAACTGGCCGACGTACTGCCCACCGTGAGCATCACCGTGACGGATTCTGATGTGAAGGTGAAGGGCGAGGTAAGCTCCGACACCGAAATTACCGTGACGGACGGATCCCTGCTGGCCAAGGGCGATGTGACAGCGCTGGACGGCGATATCACCGCCACGAACGCCGACCTTGCCTCTGCGGCCATGACCGCCGAGCACGGCGCTATCACCGTGGAGAAGGGTTCCCTGAACGCCACGGGCGATGTGACGGCTGATGCCGGCCTGACGGTGACGGGCGATACGGAGAAGGGCAGCACGCTGACGGCGGGCGCTATCACCGTTGAGAACAAGGATGCCATCGCTGCCACGACAAACACCATCACGGAGGTTGTCGACAAGATTGGCACGAAGGTTGACGAAAAAACGTTCACCAAGGAGGATGCGATTGCTGAGCTTCAGGAGGGGTCTCTGGATCTCGCCGGGGTGAGCATCACGGATATGGCCGAGGGGAGCGTCGTGGGCGATGTGAGCACCAACGGCAACATCCAGATTCAGGGCTCCACGATGCAGGCCGCCTCCCTGAAGGCGGATTCCACCGAGGCGCGCGAGACCATCATCAACACCATTGCGGAGAGCAAGCTGGGTTCTGAAGCCGTGGAGGAGCTGGAGAACCTCCAGCCCGCCAAGGCAAGCATCGGCGTGAAGGAATCCGATGTGTCGGTGACGGGCGAGGTGTACTCCGAGACCGGGATTACCGTGGAGGGCGGCGAGACCGGTGCCTCTCTGCTGGCAGAGGGCACGGTGACGGCTGCCGACGGCGACATCACCGCCATCAACGCCGACCTTGCCTCCGGCGACATGATTGCCGAGCACGGTGCAGTCACCGTGGAGAGTGGCTCGCTGGACGCCACGGGCGATGTGGTGGCCGATGCCGGCCTGACCGTCATCGGCAATGAGGAGGGGACAAGCTCCCTGAATGCCGCCAGCATCACCGTTGAGAACAATGATGCCATTACTGCCATGCAGGACCACATCATTGAAAACAAGGGGGACAAGGCAGCGCTTCAAAAGGCTATCGATGAGATGGAGATTAGCGGCGTGACAGTCGTCGGCGTGGCCGAGGGCACCGTGGGCGATGTGGATGCCGCAGGTGATATCTCCATCGCGGACACGACGCTGACGGTCGGCTCCCTGACTGCCGATGCTTCCGCCCTGCGCGAAGCTATAACCAGCACAATCGCAGATGAATTCTCCGCCGCGATAGCAGAGCAGATGGCCGACCTCCTGCCCGTTGCCAAGATTGAGGTGACGGAGTCCGTGCTGACGGTGGAAGGCGATGTGACCTCCGAGAGCACGATTGAGGTGACGGATTCCAAGCTGACGGTAACGGGCGACGTGGCCGCCGATAGCGCCATTGAGGTGGCGGATTCCACGCTGGCGGTGGAGGGCGATGTAACCTCCGGAAGCACGATTGAGACAACGGATTCCAAGCTGACGGTAACGGGCGACGTGGCCGCCGACGAAACGATTACCGTGAACGGCGGCAAGCTGATTGCCGAGGGCACGGTGTACGCACCTGAGGAAGTGACCGTGAACGCGGCAACGCTGCAGGCGCAGACCATCGAGGCCGAGACGCTGGTTGTCAACGATGACAGCAAGGTGAAGGTGGAAGACACCATCATGGCTGACATCGCGGGTAACGGCGGCACCATCACCTCCACGGGTACGGACGGCTACGGCCTGACGATTATCGGCAACGTAGAATCCACGGGTGTGGCTATCAGAACCCCGCAGGGTGGCAACATCGTCATCGGCGATGTGACCGATACCATTCCCGGCGTCGGCTCCATCACCGGCAAGCAGAACCAGCTGACCGTGAAGGGCGACGGCAACATCGCCGTGCTGGAGGACATCACGGGCGCTGAGAACACGCTGAAGGTGACGGGCGACGGTTCCATTCTCGTCGCAGGCGCCATCGTCGGTGACGACAACACGCTCACCACGAAGGGCGAGGGCGATATCCATATCGGCTCGATTATCGCTAGCAGCGGCAACACCTTGACCGCCGCCAACGGCGACATCACCATCGACAAGCTTGCCGAGGAAAATACCAAGCTGACGGTGACGAGCAAGAAGGGCGGCGTGACGGTGACCGATGACTCCATCTCCATGCTGGCGGATTCTGCGATTACCGCCAAGGAGGACATCACCATCGGTGATGCTGAGAAGGACTCCTTCTTGCATCTGGCGCTGGTGGACGGCACGACCGTGACCTCCTCCGAGGGCGACATCACCCTGAACCAGAACATCGCTGCCGCCGGTGAGGGTACCGCCATCGAGGCGACCGAGGGCAAGGTAACCTTCACGACGTTCGGCAACGCGCTGTCCAACGGCGCGACCGTGACCGCAGGTGACACCATCGAGCTGGCTGAAGGCTCCCGCCTGGTGCTGGGTGCCAAGACGGCGGATGCGCTGCAAGGCAAGCTCTCCGGCACGGGCCGCATTTCCGCAGGTGAGGACGACCTGAACCTCAGCTATGACGACACGGCATTCAACGGCCGCATCGATATGTCAGGCGAGCATACGCTCACCATCTCTGACAAGGGTGTGGGTGCGGATACCTTCATCATGCTGAATGAGGGTGCCGACCTCAATGAGACCTCCACGGGTGCCTCCCTCGGCTACGTGGGTGCGCATGAAGGTTCGGAAGTCTCCATCAACGCCGGCACAATTGACGGCACGACCACCGCGAGCGCGCTCGGTATGGCGGAGAATTCCACACTCCACATCGATGCAAGCGCCACGGCTGCTGACTGCATCACCGTGACAAAGGGTATCTCTATGACCCACGACCGCACCGTGCATGTGACCGCTCAGAAGTCCCTGGAGTCCGTGGAGGGTGATGTGCGCCACACCATCATCAAGCTGGCGGACGGCGCCGTGAACGAAGGCGTGAGCGAGGAAGTGAAGTACGACCTCGTGGGCGGCCAGCGCTCCCTGCAGGGCAAGAACATGGCCCTGGTCAACGCTGGTGACCACGTGGACCTGGTCATCTCCACCAACTTCCGCGGCACGGAGAACGCCAAGCCCAACCAGAAGGCCGTCAACGGCACGCTGAAGGCTCTCTCCGCCGAGGTGAACCACAACCCGGGTGTGCTGGCGGAGGCTGATTCCGACCTCGCACACATTCTCGATGCGCTGGACAACACCCGCAGCGAGGGCGCAACGCTCGGTGCCCTGCAGCACCTCAGCGCCGCAGGCAACCTTGTGGTGACGAACATGATGATGGATACCACCCGCAACCACTTGGGCACGCTGCGTACCCACATGGGCTTGCCCACCTGCAAGGATACGGTGAAGGGCGGCAACGCCTGGGCAGCCTACACGGGCGGCCACGACTTCATCGGCGGCGATGAGTACACGGGCGACTACACCCGCACGCATCAGGGTGTCATCATCGGCACGGACTACAGCGTGAACTGCAACGCCTCCCTGGGTCTCTCCCTGGGCTACGGGCGCTCGATTGGCCACATGGACCGCACGCGTGCCCAGGCCGATACGATGTTCGCAGACCTCTATGCCACGGTGAAGAAGGGTGCTCTCACCCACCGCTTCTCCGCAGGTGTGGCCATGCATGACATCGACGTGAAGCGTCACGTGCAGATTGATGCCGCTGCCCACAGCTACACGGGCAACAGCACCGGCAGCATGGATGCCATCTCCTGGAACCTCGGCTATGAGCTGAGCTACGATGTGAAGCTGGGTACGGCGAGCACGCTGACTCCCTTCGCCACCGTTGACGTGGCCATCCACCAGATGGATACGCTCCGCGAGAAGGGCCAGGGCGATGCCTCCGTCGTCACCGACTATGACGAGCCCGTACAGGTGGATGTGGCTCTGGGTGCCGCTTACACGCGCACCTTCGCCACCACCTCTGCTGCGCTGACGGTCTCCGCCGCCATTCACGGCGAGCTGAGCGAGACCCGCCCCGAGGCTGACAACCACTTCGTTGGCGGTGGCCGCACATGGAAGACCCAGAGCACTGAGCGCCAGCCCATCTACGGCGAGCTGGGTGCCTCCGTGGTGCTGCCCGTCTCGACGTCGGCCTCCCTCATCGGCGGCGGCAACTTCGAGTTCAGCAAGGAGCGCATCTCCGTCGGCGGCAACATCGGCGTGAACGTGAAGTTCTGATAGGGTTGCTCAAATCCAAAAGTCAGGCGGCTCCGCCGCCTGACAACAAACCCCGTCCCGGCACATGCGCCGGGACGGGGTTTTCTTTCTTGCTGCGAAGCTGCACGCTGCCCAAGTCAGTGATTCGGCGGCACTGGTGGCCACCCTAATCCTGGGCCGAAAGCCGCAGCCAAGGGTTATCCCTCTTCCCTTTCTCAAAAATGTTTGGCTGCGTAGGCGCGCCCTGCACCGGATTTGAGGTAGAGCTCGTAGGCGTAGGCCTTGTTTTTATCGCGGAAGGCAATGGCGGTTTCAATGTACCAAGGGGCAAACTTTGATGTATGGGGGACTTGACCGGCATTGTGTTTTTCAAGCCGATGTTGCAGGTTTTGGGTGACTCCCGTGTAGTGGTGCTGCCCCGTGGCGCAGTCCCGCAGGATATAGACGTAATGGAAGGTGGGAGACGTGGACATGACGGTGAGGAAGTGGAGAAGGAAGCGTGCTGATGAAGATGCGGGAAACTTGGAGCAGGCC
>JAUNQN010000031.1:0-5018 GCA_030536145.1 Akkermansia sp. | reverse complement strand
GGAAACTTGGAGCAGGCCGGGTATGCCCGCCGCCGCCCTTCGGGCTTTGGCGTGGTTTTATCAAAAATAGACGTAATGGAAGGTGGGAGACGTGGACATGATGAGGAGGAAGTGGAGAAGGAAGCGTGCTGATGAAGATGCGGGAAACTTGGAGCAGGCCGGGTATGCCCGCCGCCGCCCTTCGGGCTTTGGCGTGGCAGCCTCCGTTTTCCACAGGGTGCTGCGCCCCCTGTAGAAAACTACGGCTTGGCAAACCCAAGGGCTTGCCAAGCCGTAGTTTTTTCTCCGAAAAAACGGAGGCTGGAGGCGAGGGGAGTCGAACCCCTGTCCTAAACACCGTTGATGCAAGCATCTCCATGTTCAGACGCAGATTAGCTGCTCTCGCCGGTGCTCCGCTCTGCGTCGGCCTTGCACCAAGCCAGGAACCTGTGGATGTCGCAGGCAGCGCGGTTCCCCCGCTGCAAGCCAGCCTACTAAGCTAGGACCCGCCCCCCTAGTAGGCGTCGGGGCTTGGGTCTAGGCGCCAATTTAGGCAGCCATGGCGTATTCGTTATTGGAATAGGCACTTAATGTTTTGAGCGGCTTTTAAGGAGGCCAGCCGTTCAACCTCCACATGCAGCCGGCATCTCAAGTGTTCAGTCGAAACCAGGACGCCCCCATGTATGTGCACAGACAGAACCTTGGAGGACAAAAAAGCCGGTTTTTGAAAACCGGGCAGGAGTCATAGGGCTTGTTCTGTGTAGCACGCCGGCAGGGATTCGAACCCCGAACCTTCTGATCCGTAGTCAGATGCTCTATCCAATTGAGCTACCGGCGCGTTCCTTATTTAGGAATCCGCGGTGTTGCGGTGCGCTCATTATAGCAAAACCAGCCGACAGGTCAAGACTTTTTTCGCATTTTCTGCAAAAAAAATCAACAACCCCACCCCTACCGCATCACTAAAAACTCTACTACCCATTAGCTATAAACAAATAACGCGCATCCCGCCGAGAAACGGGATGCGCGCAAAAAACGGATAGCCTGTTCAGCCCAGGCGGTTGGCAAAGTCGTCGAAACCGAACTTGCGGATGCACTCGCGCGTGCCGTCCGGGTGGAGCAGGCAGATATCCGGGTGGGGCACGCCGTTGAAATGGGTGGTCTTCACCATGGTGTAGTGGCTCATGTCATCCAGCACCACGGTATCGCCCACATTCAGGGGGGAGTCAAAGGAGAAATCGCCGATGACGTCTCCGGCCAGGCAGGTGGGGGCGCCCAGGCGGTAGCCGCAGGGCTTCTCCCCCTTCTCCCCGGCGGGGGAGTACTGCTCACCGGGCAGGCAGACGGCGGGCTGCGGGCCCGCGGCGGCGCCCTGCCCCGCGCGCACGGCAAACACATCCGGGCGGTAGGGCATTTCCAGCACATCCGGCATGTGGGCGCTGGCGCTCACATCCAGGATGGCGTGGCGGTAGCCCAGGCTCTCGAAAACATCCAGCACGCGCGCGCGCAGCACGCCCGTGTGGATGGCCCAGGCCTCCCCCGGCTCCAGGTACACCTGCACGCCGTACTTGGCGCGTATCTCCTGCAGCAGGGCCACCAGGGCCGGGCGGTCGTAGAACGGCTTGGTAATCCAGTGGCCGCCGCCCAGGTTCAGGTAGCGCAGCTGCCCGCCCTGCAGCAGGGCGGCGCAGTGGTGCTCAAAGGCGCGGAAGGTTTCCACCAGCTCCTGCGCGCCCTGCTCACACAGGGTATGGATATGCAGGCCGGAGATACCGCGCAGGGCATCCGCCCCGGCCTTTTCCAGCTCCTGCGGGGGAATACCCAGGCGGGAGCCGGGCACGCAGGGATCGTATATGGCGGTGTGGCCGGTGGAGTGGCAGGGGTTTATACGCAGGCCGAAAAGCACCTGCCCCGCCTTGGCGCGGGGGTGGGCCAGGCAGATGCTGCGGAAGCGCAGCCACTGGGGCACGCTGTTAAAGTCTATATGCGCGGCAAAGTCCAGCAGCTCCCGCAGCTCCTCCTCACGGTAGGCGGGGGAGAACACGGCCACCTCCCCGCCCAGGGAGCGGGCCAGGCGCGCCTCGTACAGCCCGCTGGCGCAGTAGCCGGCGGTGTACGGGCGCAGGGCCTGCAGGGCGGCGGTGCAGGAGAACGCCTTGAGCGCCACCAGCATGCGCGCGCCGGATTCCTGCCCCACCCCGTGCAGGATGCGGGCATTGCGCTCCAGCGCCTCCAGTGATATCAGGAACTCTGCCACGGTGCAGCTACCGGGTAGGGGTTACTCCGCAGCGGGGGCCTCCTCCGCGGCGGGGGCATCCGCGGGCATGGTCTCCTTCAGCACCTTCACCAGCGGCTCATGCACGCGGGCAATCTCCAGCTTGTCCATGTTGTCCACGGCGCTCTGGTAGGCCACGCGGCACATGTTCAGGGCGGTTGCCCAGGCGGCGCGGGCCTTCTCCGTGTCGCCGCGGCGCTGCAGCTCGTCGCCGTAGGCCGTGGCCAGCTTGGCAAAGCTGATTCCCATCTGGATGGTGAACTGCTTGCCGTACTTCTGCACAATCTCCATGCCGGCCTTGTAGGTGTCCATGGCCTCCTCCGGGTCGTCCGCCACGCGCTGGCAGTCGCCCAGGCAGCGGTAGGAATCCACCACATCCGCCACGGCGCGGGAGAAGGCGGAAACCTTGTCCTTGCCCTCCAGCGTGTCGCCCTCCTTCATGTCCACAGCCTCAAACTGGGCCTTGTCCACCTCCAGCGCCTTCTGGTAGAACTCCAGGGCGTCTGCGGGCTTGCCCTGCATCAGGATGGAGGAGGCAATGCCGTTGTAGATGGAGCTGAGCAGCTGGCAGCCCTCCGGGGCCTTGCGGTCAGCCTCCGGCAGGGTCTCGTACTCCACCAGGGCCTGGCGGTAGGCGGCCTCTGCACGCACATGGGCGCTGCCCAGGTTGCGCAGCACCTTGGCCACGGCGCAGGCCGTGCGCACGCGCTCGCGGCTGTCCTTGGAGCCTGCCTGCAGGTCGGCGTAGTACTTCTCCAGCAGCTCCAGGGCGCTGCGGCTCTTGCTGTTGAAAGCGGGGAAATCGTCGTTCGCGCTGGCGGCCACCATAATATCCATGGCAGCGTGGAACAGGGCATCACGGGATTCGGCCAGCGTATCGGCCCGCTGCTCTTCCTTGGCAGGGGTCTCCGCAGCGGTGGTCTCCGCAGCCTTGGGAGCTTCCGGCTTGGGTTCCTGCTTCTGGGCATCCTCGCAGGAATTCAGGCAGGCCAGGGCCGCCAAACCGGCAGCCACGGCCATGCCGCGGCGGGCATTCACATGGTCAAAAGTCTTCATACCCCTCCATTTTAGGGCGCGCTCCCGCGCGCGTCAAGCCCATTCTGGTGCATGCCGCGCAAACCCAAACCCCGCTTTTGAACCCCAAAATCACCAAAAAAACGGATTTTTTTTGCTCGGGTGCAAGTTTTTGCTTGTCTTCCCATGGGGAATGGGGCTAGAATTAGGAAACCGAACGACATGAAACACTTTTCCCTTATCAGGCACCTGGCACTGGCATGCGGAGCCGCAGCCGCTGCGCTCCTCGCATCCTGCTCCACCGACCGCAGCCCCGTGGCCGCGGCCAATCAGTTCATGAAGGCTGGCAACGTGACCGTCTTCAGCTACAACGATTCCGGCAAGGCCTCCACCCGCAGCTGCAGCGTGGCCGGCCCCCTGCCCTCTGAGACAGCCCGCGCCATTGAGATGTGGCTGCGACAGTCCACCGTCAAGAGCTTCTCCTACGTCTACCCGCAGTACTACATCGCCATGACGGTGCCCGGCACCAACAAGCAGCGCGTGTGGGGCATCTGCTCCGACGGCCAGGGCAACCTGGTGGGTATCCTTGCCCCGCGTGACGGCGTGGCCGCCTGGGACCTGCCCTACCGCGGCGCCTACAAGATGTACGTCTGCACCAACAAGAACCGCAAGGCCATCAGCGATGCCATCATGGAGACGCTGGCCGACGTGGGCTATGACGAGGCCCGCCTGAACGCACGCCGCAGCCGCGGCCTGCTGGAGGACCGCTACCTCATCTCCAAGCCGCTGGCCGACAACCAGGCAGAGCGCCTGCGCCGCCTGCAGGAGCAGGAGGAAGCCTCCGCCAAGGCTGCCGAGGAACGCAAGCAGGCCGCCGCCAAGGCCGCACTGGAAGCACAGAACGCCTCCGACGATGACGAGGACGGCTTCTCCAGCGACGATGACGACGACAGCAGCAGCAGCGACAGCGATTCCTCCTCCGATGACGACGAGGATGACGAATTCTAAAGCACCTCACCGCAACTCTCTCCGACTTTTACCGAGGCGCACCCCCAGCGGGTGCGCCTTTTTTTGGCGCTGCGTCAGATTTTATGGTGACACAAAAATAGCAAGAGGCTCAAGTTCATCACCGTGGTATCCGACAAGCACGGGCAGCTGCTCTACATAGGCAAAGGCAAGGGGCAAGGCGCACTCAAGGGCTTTTTCGACATGTTGACAGAGCAACAGGGGTCGGCGATCAAGGTTGTGGGCGCGGACCGTTCCAACGCCTACACGAAGGCGGTGGAGGAACATCTTCCCCATGCCGACATCTGCTACGACCATTTCCACATCGTCCAGAACCTCAACGACGCAGTGACCAGGGTCCGCCGTGCAGAATTCAAGCGCAACGACCCCGGCTCCAAGGTGCCCAAGGAAGACCTTCGCCACATGTATACGCTGAAAGACGAACAGGAGGCAGCCAGGCACCTCGCCAACTGGGCGAAGATGGCAGGGGAAAGCGGCTTGAAGCCGTTTGTCACGCCGGCCAAGACGCTCAGCGCCCAGGCGAGGGCGGTGCCGGGCTATTTCCGTCACGGCCTAACCTCTGGTGTTATCGAGGGGCTCAATTCGAAAATAGCAAAAATCCAGTTTCAGGTGCGGGGCATTTCGTCAATCAGGCTACTATACCTCAAACTACGAGAATCCACCTGCAAGGAGTTCAGGGAAAGATTGATGCCGATATGTGCCCAGTCATAAAATCTGGCGCAGCGCC